>JBJXDY010000063.1:0-15978 GCA_046154965.1 Dongiaceae bacterium
ATGCTGCGCGCGCGGGTGCCCAATATCGACAAAGCCGTGCTGTCGGTGCATTGCCACAACGATCTCGGCCTCGCCGTCGCCAACTCGTTGGCCGCCGTGCAGGCGGGTGCGCGTCAGGTGGAATGCACCGTCAACGGTCTCGGCGAACGCGCCGGTAACTGCGCCATGGAAGAAGTCGTCATGGCGTTGCGCACGCGCAAGGATCACATGCCCTTCACCACGGGCATCAAGACCGAGATGATCACGCGCAACTCGCACCTGGTCTCGACGATCACCGGCTTCCCGGTGCAGCCCAACAAGGCCATCGTCGGCGCCAATGCCTTCGCCCATGAGTCCGGCATCCATCAGGACGGCATGCTGAAGCATGCGGGCACCTACGAGATCATGACGCCGGAATCCGTGGGCCTGATGCGCTCGACGCTGGTGATGGGCAAGCATTCCGGCCGTCACGCCTTCAAGACCAAGCTCAAGGAGCTCGGTTTCGAATTGGGCGAGAATGCGCTGGAAGACGCTTTCCGCCGCTTCAAGGATCTGGCCGACAAGAAGAAGGAAATCTTCGACGAAGATATCGTCGCCCTGATCGACGACGCTGTCGTGCGCAGCCACGAGCATATCCGCTTCATCTCGCTGCAGGTTATCGCCGGCTCCAAGGGGCCGCAGAAAGCGGACTTGGAGCTGGAGATCGGCGGCGAGCGGAAATCCACCACGGCGACGGGCGATGGCCCCGTCGACGCCACCTTCAAGGCGATCAAGCAGCTCTTCCCGCACGACGTCCGCTTGCAGCTGTATCAGGTTCACGCCGTGACCGAAGGCACCGATGCCCAGGCGGAAGTGACGGTACGGCTGGAGGAAAACGGCAAGACGGTGAACGGCCAGGGGTCCGATACCGATACTCTCGTGGCGTCGTGCAAAGCCTATTTGCATGCGCTGAACAAACTTCTAACCAAGAGGCAGAAAACGGCACCGGCGGCAATGTCGGCGTGACGCAGGGGAAATTCATTAAACACCAACAGCGGGACCAGCATGGCGGTCGGACCAGGCGCGGCCCGCATTATTGCGAGTAGGTATGTTTGGCAAGCTATTGGGTATGCTATCCGCCGATATGGCGATCGATTTGGGAACGGCGAATACGCTGGTCTATGTAAAGGGCCGGGGGATTGTGCTGAACGAACCGTCGGTCGTGGCCATCGCCGAGTCGAAGGGCCGCAAGCAGGTGCTGGCGGTGGGCGACGAGGCGAAGATGATGCTGGGCCGCACGCCCGGCAACATCACCGCCATCCGGCCGTTGCGCGAGGGCGTGATCGCCGACTTCGATGTCGCCGAAGAGATGATCAAGCACTTCATCCGCAAGGTGCATAACCGGCGCAGCTTCGCCAGCCCTCAGATGATCATCTGTGTGCCGTCGGGTGCGACCGCAGTGGAGCGCCGGGCCATCCGTGAATCCGCTGAAAGCGCCGGCGCCCGCAAAGTCTACCTAATCGAAGAACCGATGGCCGCGGCGATCGGCGCCGGCCTGCCTGTGACCGAGCCGACGGGTTCCATGGTCGTGGATATCGGCGGTGGCACGACCGAAGTGGCCGTGCTGTCCCTCGGCGGCATCGTCTATGCGCGCTCAGTGCGTGTAGGCGGCGACAAGATGGACGAAGCGATCATCAATTATATTCGACGCAATCATAACCTGCTGGTGGGCGAGGGCAGCTCCGAACGCATCAAGAAGGAGATCGGCTCTGCCGCTCCGCCGGAAGACGGCGATGGCCGCACCATGGAGATCAAGGGCCGCGACCTCATGAACGGCGTCCCCAAGGAACTGGTGATCACCGAACGTCAGATCGCCGAAGCTCTGGCCGAACCGGTCGGCGCCATCATCGAGGCGGTGAAGGTGGCCCTGGAGCATACGGCGCCGGAATTGGCGGCCGATATCGTCGACAAAGGCATCGTGCTCACGGGCGGCGGCGCTTTGCTCAGCAATCTGGACTCCGTCCTGCGCAATGCCACAGGCCTGCCGGTATCGATCGCCGACGATCCGCTGTCCTGCGTCGCGCTCGGCACCGGGCGCTGCCTGGAAGAGATGAATGTGCTGAAAGACGTGCTGATCGAGAACTGAACGGCGGGAGGGAATTCGGGGGAGCCGCTGAGAACGTGAACCGGGATCGACAGATGTGGAGGCCAAGCGCATGTTGCGCCTAGGCGCCTTTGCGGCCATCCTGCAACCGTTGAAGGCATGGGGCGATCGTATCGCCCTGTTTGGCTTTCTGCTGATCGCGTTCGCCCTGGTTGCCATCGAGCGGTCCAATCCGGATTTTGCCGGCCGGGCACGAGGCGCGGCGTCCGATTTGGTGGCGCCGGTCCTGAGCCTGCTGTCGGAGCCCTCGGCAGCCGCGGCGCGGGCCATCGACAGCGTCCGGGAAATCAGCGACATGCGGGCGGAGAATGAGCGGCTGCGCGGCGAGGTTGGCCGCCTGCTGCAATGGCAGACCGTGGCGCGACGGCTCGATGCTGAAAACCAGGAACTGCGCGCGTTGATGAATCTCGCGCCGGACCCGAAGGTAAGATTCGTCTCCGCGCGTGTGGTCGGCGGTACCGGCGGCGCCTTCGTGCGCAGCGTCCTGATCGCTGCCGGTTCCCGCGATGGTGTCCGCAAGAACCAGCCGGCCATCACCGGTGACGGCCTGATCGGACGGGTGATGGAAGTGGGCGCCCGGTCGGCCCGCGTCCTGTTGCTTACCGACATCAACTCCCGCGTGCCGATTTACGTGGAACGCACCCGCGCCCGCGCCGTCCTCGAGGGCGACAATTCCGATCAGTTGCTGCTCAACTATCTGCCGGCCGGAGCGGATATCATTGTCGGCGACCGCATGGTGACCTCCGGCCAGGGCGGCATTTTTCCGCCCGGATTGCCGGTGGGCGTGGTGACCACAAGCAATGCCGGCGCTGTTCGTGTCCAGCCCTTGGTGGACTGGGAAACGACGGAGTATCTGCGGCTCGTGGATTACGAATTGAGCGACCTGCTGCTGCCGCTGGATGTCGGCGATCCCCGGCGTGGCCCGCAATGAACGAGTCGGTCTGGCAGCGGCTGGACCAGACCGCCCGCAACCTGACGCCGGTGGCCTTGACGCTGTTGCTGCTCGTCCTGAGTCTTGTGCCATGGCGGCTGCCCTTCCTGCCGCCGCTGGGGCTGAACCTGACGCTGATCTCGATCTTCTATTGGATCATCCACCGGCCGTCGGCGATGCCCATACCGGCCGTGTTCGCGATCGGCGTCGTGGCCGACTTGATCGGCGGCGGCCCTCTCGTCAGCCCCTTTGTCCTGGTGACGGCGGCGGCGGTCGTGCATTCGGTCCGGCGCTGGCTGGTCGGCGCTTCGACGATCATCGTTTGGGGCAGCTTCTTCGTTATGGTGGTCGATGCCGTGCTTCTGCTCTGGCTGCTGATTTGGTATGTTTCGCGCGAGATGCCCGTCCTCGCGCCGGGAATCTCCGGCGCGCTGCTGGGCGCTGCGGCCTATCCATTGATTGCGTCCCTGCTGAGCCGGGTCGAGCAGAAGGTAATGCGGCGTTAGCGAGGACGACAGGGGCGGAACGAGTGACGTGAGCGAGGAGAAAGAAAAATCCAAACTGTTCAGCCGGCGCGCGGCCTTCCTCGCCGGCGGCAAGCTGCTGCTGCTCTCGCTGCTGGGCGGACGGATGTATCAACTGCAGGTGCTGCAGGCCGACCAATTCAAGCTCATGGCCGATGACAACAGCATCAGCCAGCGGCTGATTGAGCCGGCGCGCGGCCGTATCTTCGATCGTTACGGCCGGGCAATGGCAGAAAACGAGCAGAACTACCGCGTGCAGCTCGTCCGTGAAGAAGCCGGTGATCTGAAGGACGTGCTGACGAAACTCAGCAAGTTCGTGCCGTTCTCCGATGCCGAACAAGTCGATATCATCAGGCAGGCCAAGAAGATCCGTCCCTTCGATCCGATTACCGTGCGGGAAAATCTGAGTTGGAATCAAGTGGCGGCAATTGAAGTGAATGTGCCGGATCTGCCGGGCGTCAGCATCGATGTTGGTCAGCGCCGCCGCTATGTTCAAGGCACGCTGTCGGCTCACATTCTCGGCTATGTCGCCGCCCCGTCGGAAGACGAGGTCAAGGGAGAACGGCTGCTGCAGATGCCGGGCGCCCGCATCGGCAAAAGCGGCATCGAACGCCAGTATGAAACGGAGCTTCGCGGTAGGGCCGGCACTAAGCTTGTGGAAGTCAACGCCGTTGGCCGGGTCATCGAGGAGAAGAAGGATGAGCGTATCGAGGCCCAGCCGGGCGAGGATCTCATTGTTTCTCTGGATGCGGATCTGCAGCGCTACACGCAGGTGCGTCTGTCGCGCGAGCGGAGCGCCTCGGCCGTTCTGATGGATCTTCATACCGGTGACATACTCGCGCTCGGCCGCTGGCCGTCTTACGATCCTGGCATGTTCACGCGGGGCATCACGCAGCGCGAATGGCAATCCCTGATGAATGATGAATTGCGCCCGTTGGCCAACAAGGCGATCGCCGGACAGTATGCGCCGGGATCCACCTACAAGATGATCGTCGCGCTGGCGGCCTTGAAGGAAGGCGTTGACCCCCAGTCCACCGTGTTCTGCCCCGGCGTGATGAAGCTGGGCAACGCGCGATTCCATTGTTGGAAGAAGGGCGGCCACGGCACGCTGGACATGACCGCCGCCATGAAGAATTCCTGTGACGTGTATTTCTATGAAACAGCGCGCAAGGCCGGCATCGACAACATCGCGGCAATGTCCAGGGCGTTCGGCCTTGGCAATGTGACCGGCGTCGATCTGCCGGGAGAGAAACCGGGCCTGATTCCGGATTCCGATTGGAAGCTCGCCACCTTCGGCGAAAAATGGCAGCAGGGCGAAACGCTGGTGGCCGGAATCGGCCAGGGCTTCATTACGACGACGCCCTTGCAACTCGCCTTGATGACGGCGCGCATCGCCAATGGCGGGATCGCGATCACGCCGAAACTGCGCCGCACCGCCGTCATCGCCGGCGAGCCCGATCCGCCGGGGCCCTACGGGCCTGCTCTCGATATCCCGGCCGATCACCTGGCCATCGTCAAGGAGGGGATGAACCGGGTGACGAACGAGCCCGGCGGCACCGCCTATCGCGCCCGCATCGAACAGCCGGGAATGGAAATGGCCGGAAAGACCGGCACCGCCCAGGTGCGCCGCATTACCATGAGCGAGCGGCAGACAGGCGTGCGCAAGAATGAAGACCTGCCGTGGGACAGGCGCGATCACGCCCTGTTCGTCGGCTATGCCCCGGTGCATGCACCGCGATATGCCGTGGCCGTCGTGGTGGATCATGGCGGCGGCGGTTCCAAGATCGCGGCGCCGATCGCCCGCGATATTCTGATCGAAGCGCAGCGGCGCAATCCCGCGCGGATTGCCGGTATGCCTGAGACAGCACCGGCGGTGAAGCCATGAGTTGGCGGCTGCCGCTATCGACGATGCGCCGGTCGGAACTGTCGATCGGCGAGAAGCTGCAGCAGCTCAATGTCGGCCTGCTGCTGCTGATCTGCGCCGTTGGCGCCGTCGGCGTCGCCTGGCTCTATTCCGCCGGCGGCGGCAGCATGGAGCCCTGGTCGATGCGCCACGCCATCCGGTTCGGCGCCGGCCTGCTGATCCTGGTGGTCGTGGCGATGGTCGATTTCCGCCTTTGGCTGAAATACGCCTATGCCATCTATGGCGTTACTTTCGTGCTGCTGCTCTATGTTGAGGTGGCCGGCGAGATAGGAATGGGCGCGCAGCGCTGGATCGATCTGAAATTCATCCAGCTGCAGCCGTCGGAGATGATGAAGATCGCGCTGGTGCTGGCGTTGGCGCGCTATTTCCACCGGCTCAGCATCGAGGACATACGCAATCCCTTTGCCTTGGTGCTGCCGACCGCAATGGCGGTTATGCCGGCCGCGCTGGTGCTGATGCAGCCGGACCTGGGCACAGCCGCCATCCTGTTGATGATCGGCGGCGGCATCTTCTTCATCGCCGGCGTCCGCCTGTGGAAATTCACGCTGATCGCCCTCGGCGGGCTTGCGGCCCTGCCGGTGGCCTGGAACTTCCTGCGCGACTATCAGAAGGACCGGATCCTGATCTTCCTCAATCCCGCGAACGATCCGCTGGGCACCGGCTATCACATCACCCAGTCGAAGATCGCTTTCGGCAATGGCGGCGTCTTCGGCAAGGGATTCCTCGGCGGCACCCAGGCGCAACTCAAGTTCCTGCCGGAGCATCACACCGACTTCATCTTCACCATGGTGGCGGAGGAGAGCGGCCTGGTGGGGACGCTGACCGTGCTGGTTCTCTATACGCTGATCCTCGTTTACGGCTACGCCATCGCCTTCAACGCCAAGAATCACTTCGGCCGGCTGATTGCGACGGGCATGACGCTCAATCTGTTCCTCTATGTCTTCATCAACATAGCGATGGTCATGGGCCTGATCCCGGTGGTCGGCGTGCCGCTGCCGATGATCTCCTATGGCGGCACGGCGATGATCACGGTGATGGCCGGCTTCGGACTGCTGATGTCCGTCTACATCAACCGCGATCTCAAGATCGCCCAGCGGGGCTTCGCCGAGGAATAGGCTCTGGTTAATCTGCCGCGAGCCGGCGAACTTCGTCTTCCATGCGGCCGCGCCACATCAAGCCGTACATCCTGAGGTCGCCGCGCAGGCTCCAGAACGGATGGCGAAAAGTCGCCGGCTTGTTGTTTTCAATGAAGAAGTGGCCGGTCCAGGCCAGCCCATAGGCGGCAATCAGCGCCGGCGCCAGCAGCCAGACATTCAGCGACAGCGCTGCGGCGACTGCTATGACGATGGCGGCGGTCGTGCCCGCGAAGTGCAGATGCCGTGTCGCGGCCTGCCGGTGCTCGCCGACATAATACGGCCAGAACTCCTCAAAACTGCGGAACTTGCCGGGCCGCATTCGCGTTCAGGCCTCGACCTTTTGCGACAGCTCCAGCGCCAGCCGCCGCGCCGCCTGCAAATCGATCTTGCCCGTGGCCAGGACCGGCAGTTCCGGCACGCGATGGATCTGCTGGCGCTTGGGAATCCAGAGGTTTGGGATTTCGGATTGGGAAAGGCTGTTCCACAGGGCTTCCAGCGCGATCCCGTCATCGCCTGTGTATAGCAGCACGAGCTTTTCGCCCCGCGCCGCATCGGCGACGGCGACGACGACGGCGCGGGTAACGCCAGATGTTGCGGCCGCGGCCTCCTCGATCCGCCCATGGGGCACCATCTCGCCGCCGATCTTGCTGAACCGCGCCAAGCGGTCGGTGATGCGGATGAAGCCATCCTCGTCGATGACGGCGATATCGCCGGTGATGTACCAGCCGTCCGCGAGTGCGTCCGCCGTGCGGGCGGGGTCGCTGAGATAACCCGTCATTCGCCCGCCGCCCTTCACCAGCAACAGGCCCGGCTCGCCCGCGCCGAGCAGCTTCCGTGTTTCCGGATCGACGATGCGCGCGGCGACGCCGGGGATCGGATGGCCCACCGTGCCCGGCTTGTGGCCGACATGGCGCGTGCCGCCGTCGGCCATATCAGGGACATTCACCGCCACCACCGGCCCCATCTCCGTGCAGCCATAGCCTTCCAGCAGGTCGATGCCGAACTTCTCCTGGAACGCCTCGGCCAGCTTCGGTTGCAGCTTCTCCGCGCCTACCACCACATGGCGCAGGCTGCGGAGCTGATCGGCCTCGATCGCCCGGAGGTAGGATTGGCAGAAGGTCGGGGTCGCGATCAGGATCGTTGCCTTGTGCTCCTTTGCCAGCTTGCCGATGGTCTTCGCATCAAGCGGATTGGCGTGATAGACCGCGCCGATGCCGGCGATCAGCGGCAGCCACAGCGTGCCGGTCAGGCCGAAAGCGTGGAAGAACGGCAGGATGCCCAGCACCTTGTCGTCTTGCGCCACCCACAGCACCTGGCCCACACCCTCCACATTCGAGAGTATCGCATGATGGGACAGCACGACGCCCTTGGGCGTGCCGGTGCTGCCGCTGGAGAACAGCACGGTCGCAGGGTCGTCAGGCGATTGCCGCCGCAGTCCGTAATGCGCGATTAGCAGTCTTGCCGGCAGGAGATAAGCGGCCAGCGCCAGGCTGAGCTTCTCAAGCTTGGAGATCCGCCCGGCGATGTCCTCGATGAAGACCATGCCGTCGCGCGGCTCGATCTTCGCTTTCTCGAGAAAACGCCGTGAGGTGATGATGGCCGTGATCCCGCACTGGGCGATGGCGCTGTTCATTGCCGCATCGCCTAACGTGAAGTTCAGGTTCACCGGCACCTTGCCGGCGAAGGACAGGCCGACATTCACCAGCGCCCCGGCGGTCGAGGCCGGCAGCAGCACGCCCACCATCTGCCCCTCGGGCAGGTCGCGGGCAACCCGCCGCGACAGGGCCAGCGATCCCACCAGCGCCTTGCCGAATGTGAGATTGCTCCCGGTGGAATCCCGCAGGGCATCGGCCCGCCAATAGCGCCGGGCCGTGCGCAGGAAATGCAGATGCAGCAGATCGTCGCGACGGCGGCGGCTGACGAAGGCGTCGCTGCCCAGCTCCAGGATCGCCTGGCGCATTTCCCAGGCGCTGGCGGTCGCCTTCATCGCCTTGCCGAACGATACGGTGACCGGCAGCGGCACGCGGCGCGGCCATTTCCAGAAGAACTTGCCGTCCTTGAAGCTGAAGATGCTGCCCCAGACCCGGTCCAGATGCACCGGGATGACCGGCACGTCGACATCTTCCAGAATCCGCTCCACGCCCCGCCGGAACGGCAGCAGGTTGCCCGAGCGGCTCAGCGCGCCCTCGGCGAAAATGCAGACCACATGGCCCTGCTTCAGCGCCTCGCGGGCGCGGGCGAAGGCCTCGTTGATCAGCTTGGGATTGCCGCCGCTGATGGGGATCGCATGCATGGCCCGGAACAGCCAGTTCAGCACCGGCAGGTCGTAATAGGCGCGATACATGATGAAGCGCACGAAACGCGGCAGGGTGGCGCCGATCAGCAGGCCGTCGACGAAGGAGATATGGTTGCTGACCAGGAGGGCCGGGCCCTTGCGCGGCATATTCTCCGCGCCTGCCAGGGTGATGCGGTAGATGCTGTGGGTCACCAGCCACAGCAGGAAGCGGACGAAGAAATCGCCCAGCTGGATCAGCACGAAGGCGGTGGTCGCGAAGGTGGTGAGCCCGATCACCAGCACGATCTCGTCGGCCGCCAGATTCAGCCCGTTGCTCAGCAGCCACAGCACGCCCGCGGCGAGCATGACGCCGAACATGTTGAGGAAATTGTTGGCGGCAATCAGCCGGCCGCGTTCGTCCGCGCCGGCGCGCAGCTGCAGGAAGGCGTTGAGCGGCACGATGAACAGGCCGGCGGAGAAACCGATCACCGCCAGCGCGATCAGCGTCATCGTGTAGGAGGGCGGTGCCGCCGCCAGCATCAAGGCACCGATGCCGATGCCGATCGAGCCCATCGGCACCAGGCCGAACTCCACATGATCGCCCGACAGGCGGCCGGCGGCGATGCTGCCAAAGGCGATGCCCACGGCCACGGCCACGTTCATCAGGCCGATCTCGGTGTCGCTGAGGCCCAGGATCTGCTCGCCCATCAGCATGTTGCCGAGCTGCAGCAGCGCGCCCAGGAACCAGAAATAGCTGATGCCCAGCACGGTCAACCACAGCGGCCGCACGCGGTAGAGGCGGCGGATGCCCGTGACCAACTCGCCCCAGGGCCGTTTGGGGAAGGGGCGGCGGCTGACCGGCGCAGCACCCCGGGAAATCCCCAGGCTGGTCAGCGAGCCGATGACGGCGATGGCCATCAGCACGCCGCCGATCCACGGGATTTCGTCGCCCCAGGCGTCGCTCATGGCGCCGCCGGCCGCCGAGCCGATGACGATGGCGATGAAGGTGCAGAGCTGGTCCAGGCCGTTGGCGCGGGAGATGGCGCTCTCCGGCAGGATCTCCGGCAGGATTCCATAGTGCGCGGGCGCGAACAGCGCCGATTGCAGCGCGGTCAGGAAGATCACCGCCAGCATCATGTCCATGCGCCCGGCCATCAGCGCCCAATACCCCAGTGCCATCGCCAGGATCTCCATGGATTTGACGATGATCAGCACCCGCCGCTTGTCGAAGCGGTCGGCGATATGGCCGGCATAGCCGGAGAACAGCAGATAGGGCACGACGAACAGCGCGCTGCCCAGCGCCAGGCTGGTGCTGTCGCCCGCATCGGCCGCCAGCCGCGTCGCGAACAGCGCCACGATGATGCGGAAGATGTTGTCGGTGATGGCGCCCAGGAAGACGGTCGCCATCAGGGCCATGAAGCCCCGGTTCCGCAGCAGCGCGCCGTAGCCGGCGCTGTCTTTATGCTCTGCGGTCATTGCTTCACCGGCGCGGCGCCGCCTTCGATCACGCGCCAGCAGGCATCGGCCAGCGTCGCCGACAATTCGCTCAGGTCCATCTTCAAGCGTCCGTAGATCCGGTCCACCGCCACCTGCATCACCAGCCCCAACACCATGGAGGATATCACCGATGGATCGATCGCGGGCTTGCCGCCGGCCTGCTTGGCCAGCCCTTCGGCGATCACCCGGCGCACCACCCCCGGCGGGGTCATCATGGTCGCCGGCACCTTGCGCACCTGATCATGCTGGGTCAGCAGCAGATAGGCGAACAGCGTGGGGTTCTCGTCGAACACCCGGGCGAAATGCCCGACCAGCGCATCCACCTTGCCGCGGAATGCCGGCTCGGCCGCCTGCAGCTGCTCCAGCTTCCGGGCGAGCTGGATGTAGTGGTCGGAGAAAAGCTGCCAGGCCAGCTCGTCCTTGCTCTCATAATGCCGGTACAGCGCGCCCTCGGTGATGCCGGCGGCGGCGGTGATTTCGCGCACCGAAGTCTCGGTCACGCCGCGGTCGACGAACAGCTTCAAGGCCGAGTCGCAAATCCGCTGGCGGGTCAGGGCACCATTGCGCATGGAAACCTCCATTACTTGGCTGCCGGTAAGAATAGCGTCGATAAGTAAACATTTACTTATATTACAGGATCCTTCCCGCCCGCATAGCCGGATTCCCGCCGGCGAGGTAAATCCCGTTTCCGATTAACGTCAGTAATTTCAACTGGTTACAATTGAGTCCCCTCTCCCCTTGAGGGAGAGGATAGGGGTGAGGGGTCTAACCAAGACTCCAACGGCCGCTTCCAAACACTGCCGCGCGCCTACTTCCACGTTGGGCCCAACCGCCTGCGGGACAAGCTCCGCGTCCAACAAGACCATCCCAGCACGCCCAGCCTGCCACCAGCGGCGAACCACCCCCTTTCCATCGACAAAGGTGATCGCCTCTGCTATATCGCGCGCCTTCCCGCGAGTTGGGATTGCCGAAAGAAAGCGCGCCTTGCGCCGCCACCCAGCGCGGCCCAGAGCACGACCGAAAACCCCGGCGGGGGCGCATAGCTCAGTTGGTAGAGCAGCTGACTCTTAATCAGCGGGTCGCAGGTTCGAGTCCTGCTGCGCCCACCAAATTCGATGATTTGAAGAAGGTGAGATCCCCGCCAGGCTGCGGTTGCGGCCGCCTGTTCGCGTGGCCAAAAAAAATCCCGGGGAACCTGTCGATTCCCCGACTCTTCATTCGTCGTATCCACATGAATGCAGTGCAAAAAGGAGCCCCCATGCAAGTCCAGCCCTACCTGAATTTCGACGGCCGCTGCGAAGAGGCGATCGAATTCTACCGCCAGGCGCTCGGCGCTGAGGTCGAGATGATGCTGCGCTTCAAGGAGAATCCGGAACCGCCGCCGGGCGCAACGCCGTCCGGCAACGAGAACAAGATCCTGCATGCGAGCCTGCGCATCGGCGACTCCGTCGTCATGGCGTCCGACGGCCATTGCAGCGGCAAGCCGGCCTTCCAGGGCATCACCCTGACATTGCAGGTCGCGAACGAAGCAGAGGCCGACCGGCTGTTCAACGCGCTCGCAAATGGCGGCCAGGTGCAATTGCCGCTGACGCGCACCTTCTTCTCGCCGCGCTTCGGCATGGTGAACGACCGTCTCGGTGTGGCCTGGATGGTGCTCGTCACCCAGGCCGCCGCGGCGTAACAGACTTCAGCAAGGAGATCGCAGCATGCGTTTCATGATCGTCGTCAAGGCATCCTAGGAGTCCATGGCCCGGAACAGCCACTTCAACACCGGCAGGTCGTGGTAGGCGCGATACATGATGAAGCTCGGTCGCAAGACCGAAACCCACGCCGAATTCGAACGCGCCGCGTCGCTGACGCAGAACGCGCGGGAGCGAAAACTGCTGCTCGACCGGGCGGCGGCCTGCACCGCTTCCGCAGGCGATTGATAAGATTTCAAGCCGCCTGCGAATGCTATGGCGTGGCAAGCTACCCTTGCCTACATCTCCTGCACCAAGCCTGGCATTGCCGCTGTAACGGAGCCCCCGTGAGAGACCCCTACGAAATCCTCAGCGTCGAAAAGACCGCCTCGGCGGACGACATCCAGAAGGCGTATCGCCGCCTGGCCAAGAAGCTGCATCCCGACCTCAACCCCGGCAACAAGGAAGCGGAGGAAAGCTTCAAAGAGGTCGCCACCGCCTACGGCCTGCTGTCCGATCCCGACAAGCGCCGGCGCTTCGATAGCGGCGAGATCGACGCCTCCGGTGCCGAACGGCCGCGCGAACGGTTCTACCGGGACTATGCGGGCGATGCCGCCGCCGGGGGCGCCTACGAGAACCCTGCCGCCTTCGCGGATCTTGCCGATATGGACGATCTCCTGGCGCAGATATTGGGACGGCAGGCGCGCCAGGCGCGCCGGGGCCGCGGGGCGGATCTGCACTACCGCCTGGCGATCGATTTTCTCGATGCGGTCAACGGCGCGACCCAGCGCCTGACGCTGCCGGAAGGCGGAATCCTTGACGTGACAATTCCACCAGGCATTCACGAAGGACAGCTGCTGCGCCTGCGCGGCAAGGGCGCGCCGGCGCCAGGCGGGGGCGATCCGGGCGATGCGCTGGTGGAAATCTCGATCAGGCCGCACCGGTTCTTCACCCGCCATGGCAACGACATCCATCTCGACCTGCCGGTCACGGTGGCGGAGGCGGCGCTAGGCGCGCGAATCAAGGTGCCGACGCCGTCGGGTCCGGTCATGCTGGCTGTGCCGAAGGGCTCGAACACGGGTACGATCCTCCGCCTGAAGGGAAAGGGCGTTCCCGGCTCCAACGGCCCCGGCGACCAGCTGGTCAAGCTCGCGGTCATGCTGCCGGACCAGCCGGATACTGAATTGGAAACTTTCCTCGCCAACTGGAAACCGGGAGAGCGCTACAACCCGCGCCGGGACATGTTGCCATGATCATCAGCAAACGGGAATTTCTCTTTCGCGCTCAGCTCGACCAGGAAACGCTCGAAGTCTGGATCGCCGAGGAATGGCTGGTCCCCGGAGGTACGGCGACCGAGTTGCTGTTCTCCGAAGCCGACCTGGCGCGAGCGGAGTTGATCCGGGACCTGAAGCGCGATCTCGGCGTGAATGACGAGGGTGTGGGCGTCATCCTGAACCTGCTGGACCAGGTGCATAGCCTGCGGACTGTCTTGGCAGAGGTGCTGCAGTCGGTGCGGGAGAGGGAATTGCCGGCGGGCCGTGGTCCAATGGTGGACGACGGTGAAGACGGCGGATGATCACGCGTTCACCGATTCACGACCACAGTCCATTGGATGAGAGACGATGACAAAGCTTCTTTTGCGAGCCGCTGCCGTCATTGCCGTCCTGGCCATCGCCGTTTACGCCGCCTTTCAGCTCAGCCCCTGGCCGTCGGCGCTGCTGATCCGCTTTGCCTTCGATCGCGGCGGCGAGGCGGCATCGGCGGCGCTTGAGAAGCATGTTCCGCCCGGCATCGCGGCGCAGTTCAACCTGCAGTACGACCCGGCCGATAGCGACGCCTATCTCGATGTCTTCTATCCCGCCGATATCGACGGCACCGATCGCGCGTTGCGCACCATCGTCTGGATCCATGGCGGCGGCTGGATTTCCGGCAGCAAGGAGCAAATCGCCAACTACGCACGCATCCTCGCCGGCCAGGGGTTCACCGTCGTCGGCGTCGACTACTCGATCGCGCCCGGCAGCACATATCCCAAGCCCCTGCGGCAGCTGAACGCCGCGCTCGCTTATCTGCAGGCAAACGCAATGAAGTTGCATATCGACCCTCGGCGTTTCGTGCTGGCGGGCGACTCTGCAGGCGCGCATATCGCAGCGCAGATGGCGAACATCATCAGTGTGCCGTCCTGTGCGCAGGCGGTGGGTATCGCGCCCTCGATCGAGCGCTCAAAGCTGCTCGCTGTGCTGCTCCATTGCGGCCCCTACAAGATCCGGAAAGGTGAGGGCATAAAACTGGGCGATTTTTCCCGCGTCCTGCTCTGGTCCTATAGCGGCCGCGAGGATTTCAACGATGATCCATCCTTCGCCACCGCTTCAGTGATCGACTACATCACCGCGGAGTTTCCGCCGGTATTCATCTCCGCCGGCAATGCCGATCCCCTCCTGCCGCACTCGCTCGCAATGTCGGCCGCTCTCACCGGGCTGGGCGTCCGCGTTGATGCGCTGTTCTACCCGGCGGACTACGAACCGCCGCTGCCCCACGAATACCAATTCAACCTGGATACCGAAGCCGGCCGCCTCGCCCTCGAGCGCTCGGTGGGATTCCTGAACGGCCTTTAGGAACGCTTCGAGCGCCACGGCATCTCAGGGTCATGGCTGTCTAGGGCACTGGCACTTCGCGCCTGATGGCGGTGGCCGAGCATTTGGCGGTTTGGTGGCACTGCGGCGTCTCATAAGTCCGGTCAGGCAGCTCTGCCCGGAGGTGTTCGCAGTCACCATTGATGGGCGCCCGGCCATTGCGGCGCATCTCTTCGTCTCGATTGCGCCCCAAACAGTCCAGCCACTCTTGGAAGTCGCGCAGATCCTGATCCGATGCGCCATAGGACGACGAGCCGGTAACCGAGCAATCGACGTTCATCATGCCGTTACCGCCGAGCTCAAGGACGCGGCGGCGCAGCCCCGAAATGGCCATGGCCCTGGCGGCCCCCGACCGATGCGCCGGTCTGCAGGAATCGCTCTGAGCTGAGTTGGAGACTGTGCCCAGGGACTCATAGGAGCCCAGGTCCGCGTCGCCCTGGTAATACACCGGCACTTTGGCATCCAGGTCGCCGTAGGGATCGCCGTCGATACCCTCGATGTAGACGCCGGGTGGAATTGTCCCCGATTCCTCCCGGCACGACGCCAGCATCATGCCCAGTGCGATGAGCAAGATGCTGACCGGAAATGCAGCATGAGAAGACCTTTGTGTAATCGTTGCCATTGCCATCGGGCCGAGCCCGAGCTCGAACAAATGCATTTTCATGCCTGCGCAACCTCGCTCGCGGCAAACGGCACTTCATTGCGTAGGACGCCTGATAGAATATGTTTAACTACTATCAGATCGAAGCGAACCGGCGTTTGATCTCAATCATGACGGTGCATTTCTGGCGTCCCCTTTTGACTCCAACGGTGGAGGGCGCCGGACGGATTGCCCAACACCATGGTAAACAAGGCAGATTCCCGGATTCCGATCGTGCACCTTGCTTATTTGCCGTACTATCCCTATATAAATGCCATCAAACTCCCACGGGCCAGTTCGCTCCGCCCCGCCTTTCCAAGCGCCGGACCAAGTGACCTTCCCTGTAAGTTCGATCCGACGCGCGATCGTCGCGCGGCGGCACAGCTTGGTTTGGAGAAAACAACCTATGCAAAACGGTACGGTAAAGTGGTTTAACCCGGCGAAGGGCTTCGGCTTCATCACCCCGGTCGATGGCTCGAAGGACGTCTTCGTTCACATCTCGGCGGTCGAACGTTCGGACCTCGGCACCCTCAGCGAAGGCCAGAAGATCAGCTTCGATCTCGAGCGCGGCCAGCAGGGCAAGGTTTCGGCGGTCAATCTCAAGGCTGCCTAAAGCCACT
>JBJXDY010000064.1:0-31589 GCA_046154965.1 Dongiaceae bacterium
AGGGCAGCAGCACCTTGCCGAGATCGTCGGGGGCGATGCCGATGCCGGTGTCGCTGACCTCGATCGCAAGCGCGTTCTCGTCGTTCCAGGCGACGGCGAGGCTGACGCGGCCGCCCGATGGCGTGAATTTCACGGCATTGTTGAGCAGATTGAGCAGGATCTGCCGCAAGCGCACCTCGTCGCCCCGCAGGCAGCGGTCGCCGGTGGCGACCTTCAGCCACAGCTCGACGCCGGCGGATTTGCAGAGCGGCGCCAGCAGCGCGGCGCAGGCCTGCACCACCTCCTGCATGTCCACCACGTCCTCGCGGATTTCCAGGCGGCCGGCTTCGGCTTTGGCCATGTCGAGCAGATCGTTCACCAGCTTCAGCAGATGGTTGCCGCTGTTGTGGATATCGCCAACATAATCGCGATAGCGGTCGGAGCCCAGCGGCCCCTGCGGCTCAGCGCGCAGGATCTCCGAAAAGCCGATGATGGCGTTCAGCGGCGTGCGCAGTTCATGGCTGACATGGGCAAGAAAGGACGATTTGGCGCGGTTGGCGCCCTCGGCGGCATCGGCGCGGTCGCGCAGATCGCCCATCAAGCCCTGAAGTTTCCGCGCCATTTCCGAGAACCGCTTGGCCAGCTGACCAACCTCGTCGCCGCTGGCGTGCAGCGCCGGCAGATCGAACTGGCCTTCGGCGATGCTGACCGCTGCTTTCTTCAGGCGCCGGATCGGTGTGGCCACGGCGTTGGAAATGCGATAGCCGCCAAGCAGAGCCAGCGCGCCGGTCGCCAGCGCGATCAGCGTGGCGATCAGCACCTGGCGGCGGATCTGGGCGCTGAGCTGTTCCTGGCGCTGCTCCAGCGCCGCCTTCTCGACCCGCAAGGCGCCGTCGATCAGCGTCTGGAAGTCGCCGGCCATGTCATCGAAGCGTTGCCGCCAGGCAAGTATATCGGTGGGCGAAGCCTTACGGTCCACCAGCCGCAGCACTTGATAGGCTTCGCGCGAGAGATCGCCTTTTTGGACGCGCAGATCGAGGATCAGCCGGTCTCCGGAGCGCGCGCGGATATCGCCCGTCAGCATGAAGCGCGCCATGGCGCCGTCGAACTCCAACAGATTGGCGAAGATTTCATTGCGCTTATCCAGCGAGAACGGATTGGACGGATCGTCAGCCTCGCGCGCCACGGCATTCAGCAGGGCGAAGGAGCCGATCGCCTCCGTCACCTTCAGGCTGGCGGAGCGGATGTTCTCCAGGCTGCTCAAGACCGGGATAGTCTCGGTGCGCAGACTCTCGAGCTGCGACATCAGGTGATGAGCGCCGTAGGAGGTCAGGCCCAGCGTGGCGACGATCGGCAGGCCCAACAGAAAATAGCCCACGAGAATCTTGTCGCGAATACTGATGTCGCGCAGCCAGCCCCGCCACCGATCGAGAAACTTCATTCGCCTCGCCGCGCCTCTTGCCGCCGTCAAATTCCCGAAAGCCGCAGGCACGGCCTGCGCCGGCTGGATGGCCGGTTATCCAGGTTATGCCGATCGTCGTAAAGGCAACGTTAACCAGTGTCGGCAATATGGGGATTTTATGCCAATCGACGGCCGAAAGCTGTAATCCGGATTGGTAAGTGTGGTTCAGGGAAAGTTGCGCTTCCACACCTTGGCCAGGCGCGGTTCGGCATCGGCCGCCAGGGCGACGCCATGCAGCTTCGGGGTGTTTGCCTTGTACCATTCGCGCCGCGGCCGCCAGCGGGTGATCGTGGCGGCGAAGATGTCGAGGGCGGAGAAGCGCGTGCCCAGGAACCAGGGCTGGGGCACGATGCTCGATTCCACGATCTGCCAGGAGCGGCTCTTGTAGCTCTCGGTGCTGGCCCGCAGTTCCTTCTGCGCGATTGAATCCGCGACGAAGCGGCTGGGATCGTCGCCGACCGTGAACATGGGATAGATGTTGGCGACGATGAAGACGAGCCAGCGCAGAAACTGGTCCCGCGTTCTGTCGCCGGCCGGCGGCACCAGGCCGGCCTTCGGCGCCCGATCGCCGATATGCAGGGTGATCGCCGCGCTCTCCGTCATCACCTGCCCGTCCGGCAGGATCAGCGTGGGCAGCTGCGCCAGCGGATTGAACTTGGCGAGCCGGTCGCGGTCGGCAGCGCTCTCCAGGGGATCGAGCTCCTCAATGCGGTAGGGCAGTCCGGCGAGCTCGAGCTGCGCCTCGACGATGACCGAGCCCCAGCCGGCCTTGCCGTAGAGCGTGTACATGACAGCCTCACGATGAATGAATCTTCGCGCAGCTTCGCGCGACGGCGGCGGTCAGGCAAGGGCAGCGCTCAGGGACCGCGATAGCCGAACTGCACGATGCGGTAGCGCATCAGCACATACATGACCGCGAATATGGCGAAGACGACGAAATTCACCATCGACGCCAGCGCGAACAATTCCGGCCCGAGGCCGAACCTAAGCGAGCCCCAGGCGACCGAAGGCAATGTGGGGATGGCGCCAAGGTTGTAGAACGAAATCTCCAGATTGTTGAAGGCGAGGATGAAGCTGATCAGGAAAGCGCCGAACAGGCAGGGCCAGATGACCGGCAGCGTGATCTCGAGGAAGCAGCGCACGGGGCCCGCGCCGAACACCATCGCCGCATCGTCCATCGCCCAGTCATAGCGCACGAGCTGCGACAGGATGATCAGGAAGGCGAATGACGTGCCGGGGATCGCATTCGCGGCGATTGCCGAATACATGTTGCCCGGCAGATCCAGCACCCGCGCATTGAAGGCGAGCGTGGAAATGCCGATCAGCAGATCGGCCACGAACAGCGGCGCCAGGAACAGCAGCAGCGCCAGGCCCCGCCAGCGGACGCGATAGCGAAGAATTCCGATGGCGCCGCCGGTGGCCAGCAAGGTCGAGAGCACAGCGCTGCCGACTCCCAGAATCAGGCTGTTGGCCAGGGCGTCGCCGTAAAGTGAACTGGCGAACAGATCCTGATACGACATCGCCGAGAAAGCCGGCGGAAACGGCCAGACGATGTCCTCGGCGAAAGATGCGAAAATCACGTAGAACACCGGCGCATAGAGGAAAACGTAGAGCGCGAACAGCATCACGCCCATGACAAAGCTGCCCCATCGCGTGCCCAAGCGGGTCATTGGTTGATGACCCCGGTAAAGCCGCTGCGCTTGAGATCGATGGTGCGGCGCATTGCCAGGATCACCACCAGCGAGGCGAAAAACAGGAACACGCCCATGGCCGAGCCCAGGGCCCAGGTGCCGGTCTCGCCGAATTGCTGCGCCAGGCTCATGCCGAAAGAGGTCGCCTGCGGGCCGCCGAGGAAGCGCTGGGTCACCGCCGAGGCGAGGCAGGGGATGAACACCAGCACCAGGCCGATGGCGGTGCCGATCCAGTTCAGCGGCCAGGTGATCTCGATGAAGGCGCGCCAGGGACGGGCGCCGTTGATCTTGGCCACCTCCAGCAGTTCGAAATTGAAATTGACCAGGGACAGATAGATCGCCGTCACCATGAACGGCACATAGAGATAGACCAAGCCGACGCCGGCGGCGAACTGCGTGTACATGATCGCGCCGATGGGTCCGATGCCGAACTCGGCGAGCGCCATGTTGATCAGGCCGATGGGGCCGAACAGGGCTTGCAGGCCGGTGACCCGCAGGATGATCCCGGTGAAGAACGGCGCCGCCAGCAGCAGCACCAGCAGCAGGCGGTAGCGGCCGCCATAGCGGGCGATGAAATAGGCGATTGGCCAGGCGATGACGAGACAGGCCAGCGACACCAGCACGGACGTGATCAACGAGCGCAGGAAAAATGTGCGGTAGGCGGCCTCGCCCAGAAGCAGGCGATAGTTGTCCAAATTCCAGTCGGCGAAGAGTTCATAGCTTTCCGTGCGCCAGAAACTGAACACCACGATGGAGAGCAGCGGCAGCAGCAGCGCGACGACGATGAACAACGATCCCGGCCCGGCCAGGAAGGCGAAGCGCCATTGCGGCCGGTGGGTCAGTCGGATCCAGCTGTCCGCCGCCATCTGGCTAGACCAGGAAGGTGGCGCCGCGGCCGGCGGGCCAATGGACAGTCACGGCCTCGCCGGGCTGCAAATGGAGTTCGCGGGGCGCGCCGCTGACGACGATCTCCGATCCGTCCTTGAGCAGCACGAGGTAGTTCGCGATCTGGCCCTTGAAGATGATGTCGCGCAGCGTGCCGGCGATCGCGTTGAGTCCGGCAGTCCCGCTCCCGCCATCGCCGCGGGCGATCTCCAGATCCTCATACTTGATGGAGAACTGCACGGCGGCGCCCGGCTGCCCATTGCGCGGCGCCGGCACCGCCAGCGCCGTGCCTTTCCAGTTGATCTGCGCGGTCTCGCCGGCGATCGCCTGCAGGTTCCCGTCGAAGCGGTTGGCATGGCCGACGAAGCCGGCGACGAACGCCGTCGCCGGGCTGGTGTAGATCTCGGTCTTGGCGGCGACCTGCTCGAAGGCGCCATTGCGCATGACGGCGATCCGGTCGCTCATCGTCAACGCCTCTTCCTGGTTGTGCGTCACATAGACGAAGGGGATCTCCAGCTGCTTCTGGTAGCGGCGGATCTCCACCTCCATCTCCGAGCGCAACTCGCGATCCAGATTCGCCAGCGGCTCGTCCAGCAGCAGCAGCGCCGGCCGCGAGATCAGGCCGCGCGCCAGCGCCACGCGCTGCTGCTGGCCGCCGGACATCTCGTTGGGATAGCGGTCGGCGAGGCCGTCCAGCCGCATCAGCTTCAGCGCCCAGGCCAGGCGCTCGTCGCGCTCGGCGCGGCCGACACGCTGCATGCGCAACGGAAAGACGATGTTCTCGGCCGCCGTCTTATGGGGAAACAGCAGGAAGTTCTGGAACACCATGCCGACATGCCGGGCATAGGGCGGCAGCGCGGTGACATCGGCGCCGCTGATCGACACGCGCCCTTCGTCCGGCTGTTCTAGTCCGGCGATCAGCCGCAACATGGTGGTCTTGCCCGAGCCGCTGGGCCCCAGCAGGGCGAAGAACTCGCCGCGCTCAATGGCGAGATCGATGCGATCGACCGCGGTGACGGACCCGAACCGCTTGGTGACGGATTGCAGCGTTAGGACCGCGGGCGGCACGGTGTCTCCGATCATCGATGAAAGAAAAGGTACGGCGGCGCCCCCCCGCCAAGGATAGGCGCCGCCGTCGCCGCAGGCAACGTCAGGAGGCTTCGACGTCCGACCAGATTCTCTCCCACTTCTCTGGTGAGGATGGCTGGTCGAACATGTGCAGTTGTGCCGCCTCAGCACTGCGATTCATGAAATAGAGTTCGTTCTCGTCCGCCGTCAGCAGGTCGCGCACGTCGACGGTGCCGCCATAGCCTGTCGACCGGACCACCCGAACATAATTGTCCTTCTGCAGGAACTCGTTCATCCAGTTATGCGCCAGCTCGATGCGCTCGGAATCCGCATCGGCGCTGATCATCCAGGTGTCGACCCAGCCCAGGCCGCCCTCCTTCGGCTTCAGCACATGCTGAACGTCGAAGTCGAGCTTGCCTTCCTTCCGGAGGACCGTGAGGTGGCGGTAGGTTTCGGAGAACTCCGGCGCTGCCCAGACCGCGCCGCCGCGCATCAGGCGGTCGAGCGCGTCGTAGTCCTGATAGCGGGTCATCAGAAGTTTCTTTTGGGCGATCAGCAGCTTCTTGGTTTCCTCAAGCTCCGCATCCGTGAGATTGTACGGATTGAACGGATTGCCGTCGGGTCGCTCGCCGCCGATGGTGCCGAGATTGGTCGCCGCGAGAATGCCCATCAACGCGATGTTCTCTTCAAACCGCGAGTTGGTGGAAATATGGCCGGCGTATTTCTCGTTCAGCAGCAGGCCGATGGAGCCGATGTCCTCTTCGGCGATCTGCGCCTTGTTGACGGTGATGCCATAGCCGCCCCAGCAATTCGGCGCCGCCACCTTGTTGGCGCCGGACTCATCGGCCAGCAACGGGAAATTCGGCGGCAGGAAATCCGCAAACACGCCGGACATATTGGGGATCTTGCCGTAATCAACCGCCTGGGTGAGACCCTGGCGGAAATAGAGACGCGGCCAGAAGCCGTCGCCCATCACCAGATCGAAATCCTTCGTGCCGCCGACCTTCATCTTGTTGAAGGCTTCCGAGTTGCCGTCGAAGAATGTCGGCGAGAATTTCGCCTTCATCTTGTCTTCGAAGCTCGCGATCGTCTCCTTGATCGCGTAGGGCTGCCACATCAGCAGGCGCAATGTCGGCGCCGCCGCCGCCGCGTCGCTGATGAAAGGTCCCTTCCATGAAACGGCCAAACCCGCGGCGGCCGCAGCCCCCGTGAGCATCGCGCGGCGCGATAACCGCAAGGCCCGCGCCAGTTTCCGTGCCGATACGCCCTTGTTAATTCTGGTCATGACGTTGCCTCCCCAGGCTTTAGGCTTGTGCGCACAGCAATAATTACAACACAATTGCCAAAAAATGCAACAGGGTGCTAAAAATACCTCACCAGCGGCCAGGTCCACGGCATACGAGGAGTTCGTCCGGTGTTAGCGGAACAGCGGCAAAGCGTGATCTTAAGCATGGTCAACCAGCGGGGCTCGCTGTCGATCACGGAGATCCAGCGCAAGCTGAAGGTGTCGCGGGAGACCGTGCGGCGCGACATCATGCTGCTGGCCGACCGCCAGGCCCTGCGCAAGACCCATGGCGGCGCGCTGTCGCTGGAGCGGACCGAGCCGGAAATCGCCGTCCGCGAAGTGATCAACGCCGAGGGCAAGCGCGCGATCGGCCGCCTGGCGGCCAGCCTGGTGCCTGACGGCGCCACGGTGATTCTCGCCAGCGGCAGCACGGTGCTGAGCGTCGCCGAGGCCCTGCAATCGCATCAAGGGCTGACGGTTTTCACCAACAGCATCTTCGCCTGCATCAAGCTGATGGGCCGCAGCAAGAACCGCGTGTTCATGCTCGGCGGCGAAGTGCAGGCGCTCAACGGCGCCGCGCTCGGCCGCGACGCCACCTCCATGCTGACGCATTACTTCGCCGATTTCCTGTTCCTGGGCGCCGGCGCGATCTCGCCCGCCGGCTGGCTGATGGACTACACCCGCGAAGAGGGTGAGTTGAACAGCCAGATGCTGCTGTCGGCGCGGACGCCCGTGGTTGTCGCCGACCACAGCAAGTTCAACCGCTTTGCGCCGGTGCGGGTGGAAAACTTCGAGAAGGTCACGCATCTTGTGACGGACAGGAAACCCGAGGCGCCGCTGGCCGAGGCCTTGGCCGCCATGCCGATCGAGCTTCTGGTGAGCACCGACGCCGCCGGTCGCTGACAGACTACAATGAACGCATAGAAAATCTGAGAGGACAGCAATGAAGCACGAAACGCAGCGCCGCGAGATCGTCGCCGCGTGCCGGGATATGAACCGCCGGGGGATCAATCAGGGCACATCGGGCAACATTAGCGCGCGCGTAAAGGAAGGCTTCCTGATCACGCCATCGGGAATGCCTTATGACGAGATGAAGGCGTCCGACATCGTGCTGATGCGCCCGGACGGCAGCCATAGCGGGCGCCGCAAGCCGTCGAGCGAGTTCCGCTTCCACACCAGCATCATGGCGAAGCGGCCGGAAGTGGGCGGCATCGTCCATACCCATTCGATGTTCGCGACCACCATCGGCATCCTCGGCCTGGAGATTCCGGCCGTGCACTACATGATCGCCGCCGCCGGCGGCAGCAACATCCGCCTGGTGCCCTACATCACCTATGGCACGCAGGAGCTGGCGGATGCGGCGCTGAAGGCGCTGGAGGGCCGCAATGCCTGCCTGCTGGCGAATCACGGCATGATCGTCGTCGGGCCGACATTGAAGAAAGCCATGTGGCTGGCGGTGGAAGTGGAGACGCTGGCGGCGCAGTATTGGCGCGCGCTGTGCGCCGGGAAGCCAAACATACTTTCCGACACGCAGGTCAAGACCGTGATCGACAAGTTCAAGACCTACGGGCAAGCCGCCGAGCCGGCCCCCGCATGTTGTTGAGGACGGCCGCGCGCGGCGGACCATGATCGTCGGCATCGATATCGGCACGCAGAGCCTGAAGGCGGCGGTCACCGACGGTGCGCTCAGCGTCCGCGGCGAAGCGGCCATGGCTTACCGGCCGAACTTCCCGCGCAATGGCTGGGCGGAGCAGGATCCGCGGCTGTGGGAGCATGCGCTCGGCCCGACGATCGCAAGGGCGCTGGCGCAGGCCGGCGCGAATGCGGCGCAGGTCACCGCGCTCGGCATCTGCGGCCAGCTCGACGGCTGCCTCGCGGTCAATCGCAAGGGCAAGGCGATCACGCCCTGCCTGATCTGGATGGACCGCCGCGCCCAGGCGGAGATCGCCAACGTGCCGGCGGCGATGGTGCGGGCGCGGGCCGGCCTGGTGCTGGATGCCAGCCACATGGCGGCGAAGATCCGCTGGCTGAAACGGCATGATTCCGGCATTGCCGCCGCCGCCTGCTTCCACCAGCCGGTGTCCTATCTGGTGTCGCGGCTGACCGGCCGCGCCGTCATCGACCATGCGCTGGCCTCCACCACCATGCTCTATGGCATCGAGCGGCGCGCCTATGATTCGGCCTTGCTGGACTGCTTCGATATCAGCGCCGACGAGCTGCCCGGACTGGCGGATGCGGCGGAAGCCGCGGGGCCTTTGTCGGCGGAGGGCGCAGCGACCACCGGCTTGCCCGCCGGCATCCCGGTCGCCGTGGGCACGGGCGACGATTTCTCGACGCCCTTGGGCGCCGGATTCCTCAACCCCGGACAGCTCGCCGTCGTGCTCGGCACCGGCGAAGTGGTCGGCGCGGTGCATCCGCGACTGGTCATCGACGATGCCGGATTGGTGGAGACCCACGCCTATCCCGGCGGCGCGTATTTTCTCGAGAATCCCGGCTGGCTCTCCGGCGGCGCCGTCTCGTGGCTCTGCGAGCTGTTGTCGATCGACGGCTTCGAGGCGCTGCATGCGGAAGCGGCGACGGTGCCGCCGGGCGCGGCCGGCCTGACCTTCATCCCTGCCCTTACCGGCGCCATGGCACCGGTATGGAACGCGTCCGCCCGCGGCTGCTTCTATGGACTGACGCCGTCGCATTCCCGCGCCCATATGGCCCGCGCCTTGCTCGAGGGCTGCGCCTTTGCCATGCGCGACGTGGCGGACCGGCTGAAGGAGCTGGGTGCCGATATCCGCAGCCTGCTGCTGCTGGGCGGCGGCGCCCGCAGCCAGCTCTGGGCGCAGATCCGCGCCGACGTGGTGGGTCTGCCGACGGAGATATCCAGCCGCGTCGACAGTTCGCCCGTGGGTGCTGCCATGCTGGCGGCAGTCGCTGCAGGCTCTATCCGGGATTTGCACGAGGCCGCAGGGATGGTGCGCGCACCCGCGGCATTGCTGACGCCGGCGGCCGCGACCCGCGGCGCCTATGGCGAGGCCTATGGCCGTTACCGCCGTTTGTTCGACAATCTGCGGCCGCTGTTCGAACCGGCAAAACCGCCGATGCCGCGGCTGGACGGAATTCGCGTTGGCAGGGAGGCCAGCATCCATTGAGCGACCGCATGATCGATCAGCTTCTGGCGGGTACCCTGCCCGACCCCGACGGCGGCGCCCCGCTGCGTGTCGCGACGCGTTCGGTCGCCATCCTGCCGACGCTGAAGAAAGTCGAAGCCGACTTCGTCAAGCCGCTCGGCCTCGGGCGGCGCCTGGCGGTGGTCAGCGACGCGACGACCCATGGCGTGCTGGGCGCCCGCGTGGCGCGGGCGTTGGAAAGCCTGGGGCAAGTCTCCAGCATCCTGCTGCCGGGCCGGCCCCATCCGGACGTCGAAACCGTCGAGAAGATCCGCAAGGCGTCGGCCTCGGCCGATGCGCTGGTGGCCGTCGGATCGGGGACGATCAACGATCTCTGCAAGTATGCCAGCGCCCAGGACCGCAAGCCCTACATCGTCTTTGCGACCGCGCCGTCGATGAACGGCTACACCTCGGTGAACGCGGCGATCACCGATCACGGCCACAAGAAATCCCTGGCGGCGCAGGCGCCGCTGGCGGCGTTCTTCGACCTGGACGTTCTGACGGCGTCGCCGCCGCGGATGATCCGCTCCGGCCTTGGCGACAGCCTCTGCCGGCCCACGGCCCAGGCCGACTGGATGCTGGCCCATCTGCTGCTGGATCAACCCTACCGCACCATGCCGTTTGTGCTGCTGGAGGATGACGAGGCACAGCTCTTCGCCGAGTCCGATGCCCTGATGCGCGGCGATATGGAGGCGATGCGCTGCCTGGTGCGCACGCTGCTGCTCTCCGGCTTCGGCACCGCGATCTATGGCAGCAGCCATCCGGCGAGCCAGGGCGAGCATCTGATCAGCCACTATGCCGACATGTTCGGCGATCACGGCTGGCCGGAGTCGTTCCATGGCGAGCAGATCGGCGTAACGACGCTGACCATGGCGCGGCTGCAGGAGCGGCTGCTGGAAGGCCCGGCGCCGACCGTGCATGTGAATGGTGCGGACGAGACTGCGTTCACGACCAAATACGGACCCGAGCTTGGCAAATCCTGCTGGAAAGAATTCGCACAGAAGCGCCTGGATGCCGCGCGCGCCAAGGCGGTCAATCAGCGGCTCGCGGATTCCTGGGACAAGATCCGCGAGGCGATCGCCCGCATCACCATCCCCGCGAATACCTTGCGCGACGTTTTGCAGCGGGCGGCGGCGCCAATGCAGCCGGAAGATCTGGGTTGGCCGCGGCAGTTCTATCTGACGGCGGTCAAGCAGGCGCGGGAGATCCGCAGCCGCTACACCTTCCTCGACCTGGCGTCCGACAGCGGCAAGATCGAGCCGGTGGCGGCGCTGACCTAGGGTTCCGAAGGAAGCGCTTCTTCAGGCCAGCGCCAGAAGCTGATCGGCTTTGGCGAGATCCTCGGGATTGTTGGCGTTGAAGAACGGATCGACCTTGTCGACTGGAAACTCGGCCACCGCGAGACGGTAGCGCGCGCTCCAGGCGTCCACTTTGTGCATATCCTCTTGCGTGATCGCGCGGCGCAGCTCGTCGCGCAGGCGCACCGGCCAGAGTCCCACAACCGGATAGCGCTGGCTGGCACTCATGGCGCAGGCCATGTCCGCCTGATCGATTTCACACTCGGCCAGCAGGCACGCAACGAGATCCCGCGGCAGGAACGGGCTGTCAGCCGGGATTGTGACAACCCATGAACATTCCGGCGCGTTTGCCGCAGTCCAATCCATGCCGGCGAGCACGCCCGCCAGCGGCCCCGCGAAATCCGGAATCGTATCAGGCACGATTGGCAGACCGAACTCGGCGAATCGCGTGGCATCGCCGTTCGCATTGAGAACGAGTCTCCGCATCTGGGGCCGCATGCGTTCGATGACATGGGTGAGGATCGGCCGCCCGCCCAGCGGCCGCAGGCATTTGTCGCCGCCGCCCATGCGCTGCGATTTGCCGCCGGCGAGCAGCACGCCGACAACGCCGGCCGTTGCGCCCGGAACCCTCTTGCTCATGTGAATGATGACGCGATCCTCGCGCACCTCGCGCCGCGCAATCCCATAGCCATGCCGCTCATAGAGCACGATGTTCTCGGCCATCTTCTCGTTGGTATAGAGCCGGATCTCCGGCAAGCCCGCGCGCAATGCCTCGCGCTCCGCCAGCGCCAGCAGCCGCCGGCCGATGCCGCTGCGCTGCAACTCCAGGGCCACGGCGACACTCCAGATCAGCAGATGATCGCCGGCGGGCTTCAGAACGAGAACGCCAAGGAGCTTGCCGTCCTTGTCCTCGGCAACCCAAGCCGCGCTGCTTTTCAGGACCTCGGCATAGTCAACCGTCAGCGGCTCCGGCCGCCGGCCGATGCGCTCGACGAAATTCTGATAGGCCGCGTGCGACAGCGCTTCGATCCGCGCGGCATCGGCGGCGCCAGCACGGCGAAAACAGAGAGCAACCGGACTCATTTGCACAACTTAATCCCTCCAAACCGATACACCACCCCGCCTTGACGTCCCGGCGGCGGCGGTGTTGTGTCGCGGCAACAGCGCAGGCCCAAGCCGGCGCCAAAACGATAATCCCCGGAGGATCTTATGTCTTTGAAAAAGCTTGCGTTAACCGCCACTGCCGCAGTGGCGCTGGGCGCCCTGCTGCCGCTGGCGCCGGCCTCGGCGGCCGACATCACCGTGGCCGTGACCGCCATCGTCGAGCATCCGGCATTGGATGCCTGCCGCGACGGCATCAAGGATGAGCTGGCGGCCCAGGGCTTCGAAGACGGCAAGAACATCAGCTTTGTGTATGAGAGCGCCCAGGGCAATCCGGGCACGGCGGCACAGATCGCGCAGAAGTTCGTCGGCGAGAACCCGACCGTGATCGTGCCGATCTCCACGCCCTCCGCGCAAGCCGTGGTGGCGGCGACCAGCGACATCCCCGTGGTGTTCACCGCGGTGACCGACCCGCTGGGCGCCAAGCTGATCGCCAATCTTGAGAAACCCGGCGCCAATGTCACGGGCATGAGCGACCTGTCGCCGATCGCCAAGCATCTCGAACTGATCAAGGAGGTGACGCCGAACGCCAGGAAGATCGGCGTGCCCTTCAATCCCGGCGAGGCCAACGCGGTGACGCTGGTCGACCTGCTGAAGAGCGAGGGCGCCAAGATGGGTTACGAGATCGTCGAAGCACCGGCGCCAAAATCGTCGGACGTTGCGGCAGCGGCGCAAAGCCTGGTCGGCAAGAGCGACGTGATCTATGTGCCGACCGACAACACCATCGTGTCGGCGCTCGAAGCGGTGATCCAGGTGGGCACCGACAACAAGCTGCCGGTATTCGCCGGCGATACCGACTCGGTGAAGCGCGGCGCCATCGCCGCCATCGGCTTCAACTACTACGATGTCGGCCGCCAGACCGGCCAGATCGTGGCGCGGGTGCTGAAGGGCGAGAAGCCCGGCGACATCGCCGTGCAGGGCGTGGAGATCACCGAGCTCTACGTCAATCCGGGCGCAGCGGCGCGGATGGGTGTCGAGCTGTCGAGCGACCTCGTCGGCCGCGCGAAGGAAGTGGTGAAGTAATCTTGCTTGGGACAGCCGCGTCGCGCGGCACGACCCCTCACCCTGCCCTCTCCCCGCTTCGCGGGGCGAGGGGTCTTTTGTTGTGGCGGCACTAATGAATAGACCCCTCGCCCACGAAGTGGGAGAGGGTGCGCAGCGTTCGCATTCCGCGAACGCTGCGCGGGTGAGGGCACTTGCTCGCTGCTGAGTTTCTTGAATGTCCCTGATCCAATTCCTCGGCGCCATCGAGATCGGCCTGGTGTTCGGGCTGGTGGGTCTGGGCGTGTTCCTGTCTTTCCGCGTGCTGAATTTCCCCGACCTCACCGTCGACGGCAGCTTCCCGCTGGGTGCCGCGGTCTGCGCCACGCTGATCGTCAACGGCGTCAATCCCTGGCTGGCCACGCTGGCCGCGATCCTCGCAGGCTCATGCGCCGGATTGGTCACCGCGCTGCTTAATCTGCGTTTCAACATCCTGCATCTGCTGGCCAGCATCCTGACCATGATCGCGCTCTACTCGATCAATCTCAGGATCATGGGCAAGCCCAATGTCGCTGTCATCGGCGACCCGACCATCATCAAGCAATTCGCCTTCATCGGCCTGACCAACCCGCAGCTGAAACCGCTGATCGCCGCCGTCATCGCCGGCATCGCGCTCTTGCTGGTGATACGTTTTCTTGCCTCGGACTACGGCCTGGCAATGCGCGCCACCGGCGCCAATCCGCGCATGGCCCGCGCCATGGGCGTGGATACGCGCCAAGCGACCTGTGTCGGCATGGCCCTCAGCAACGGCCTCGTGGCGCTGGCCGGCGCGCTGTTCGCGCAGATGAACGGCTATGCCGACGTGACCATGGGCACCGGCGTTATCGTCGTCGGCCTTGCCGCCGTCATCCTCGGCGAGGCCATCTGCGGCACCCGTTCGATCGTCGTCTGGGCCATCGGCTGCGTCATCGGTTCGCTGATCTACCGGATGGCCGTCGCCTTCGCGCTGAATTCGCAGTTCCTCGGCATCACCTCCTCCGATCTCAATCTCGTCACCGCCGTGCTGGTGGCGATCGCGCTGATCCTGCCGGGCGCGCGCAATCCGCTGAAGGCCATGTTGAGCCGGCGAGGCGCGCCATGATCCGGGTGCGCGATCTCGCCGTCACTTTCAACCCCGGCACGCCCATGGAGGCGCGGGCCTTGAACGGCATCGCCGTCGACATCCCCGCCGGACAATTCGTCACCGTCATCGGCTCCAACGGCGCAGGGAAATCCTCGTTGCTGAACGCCCTGGCCGGCGATGTCGCCGCCAGCGCCGGCCGCATCGACATCGACAACATCGACGTCACCCGCTGGCCGGCCACGCGCCGCGCCGGGCTGATGGCGCGGGTTTTCCAGGATCCGAAGGCCGGCAGCTGCGAAGAGCTGACCATCGAGGAGAACCTGGCCATCGCCGACGGGCGCGGACGGCGGCGCGGCCTGGGTCTGGCCATCGACCGCCGCCGGCGCGGCGACTTTCGCGCCCGGTTGTCGCGCCTGGGCCTCGGCCTCGAAGGCCGCCTCGGCGATCGCATGGGCCTGCTGTCCGGCGGCCAGCGCCAGGCGGTGAGCCTGCTGATGGCGACGCTGCGGCCCATGCGCATCCTGCTGCTGGACGAGCACACCGCCGCGCTCGACCCGCGCACCGCCGGCTTCGTGCTCGACCTGACCCGTAGCATCGTCGCCGAACAGAAGCTCACCACGCTGATGGTGACCCATTCCATGCGCCAGGCGTTGGATTGCGGCGACCGCACCCTGATGCTCCATGAGGGCCGCGTGGTGTTTGATGTCGCCGGGGCGGAGCGGAAAGGCCTGGATGTCCCCGACCTGCTGGCCCTGTTCGCCAAGCACCGCGGCCAGCAGCTCGCCGATGACAGCCTGTTGCTGGGTTAACGCGTCCCATCGGCCTGGAATTCCCGGCGGAAACGGCTATATTCAATCGGATACAACGCCTTTCAGCGCGGTTCGTCCCAAAAAATGATCGATCCCTTTGGCCGTTCAATCACTTACCTGCGGGTCTCGGTGACCGACCGCTGCGATTTCCGCTGCGTCTACTGCATGTCCGAGGACATGACGTTCCTGCCGAAGGCCGAATTGCTGACCCTGGAGGAGATGGACCGGGTCTGCAGCGCCTTCGTGCGGCTGGGCGTGCGCAAGCTGCGGTTGACCGGCGGCGAGCCGCTGGTGCGCAAGAACGTGATGAGCCTGATCCGCAACTTGTCGCGGCATCTGAAATCCGGTGCACTGGACGAGCTGACCCTGACCACCAACGGCAGCCAACTCGCCAAGTATGCCGGTGAGCTGGCCGACTGCGGCGTGAAGCGGGTCAATGTCTCCGTCGACACGCTGGAACCCGCGAAGTTCACGGAGATCACCCGCTGGGGCAAGCTGGACAAGGTGATGGACGGCATCGCCGCGGCGAAGGCCGCCGGCCTGAATGTCAAGATCAACGCCGTCGCGCTCAAGGGTGTGAACGACGGCGAGTTCGACACGATGATCGAGTGGTGCGGCCGCGAGGGCCATGACCTGACCTTCATCGAGGTCATGCCCATGGGCGAAGTCGGCGAAGGCGCGCGGCTCGAACAGTATCTGCCGCTGTCGGTGGTGCGCGCCAATCTCGCCAGGAAATGGACGCTGGACGAGATCGACTACCGCACCGGCGGCCCGGCCCGCTATGTGCGGGTGCGCGAGACCGGCGGCCGCGTCGGCTTCATCACGCCCCTCACCCACAATTTCTGCGAAAGCTGCAACCGCGTGCGCCTGACCTGCACGGGCATGCTCTATATGTGCCTGGGCCAGAACGACGACGCCGATCTGCGCACGCCCGTCCGCGCCAGCGAGGCTGACGATCTGCTGGAGGCTGCGATCCAGGAAGCCATCGGCCGCAAGCCCAAGGGCCACGACTTCATCATCGACCGCCGCCACAGCAGCGCCGCGGTGCCGCGCCATATGAGCGTGACCGGCGGCTGAACGGTCGGGCGGGCGGGATGGCAACCCTCAATCTTCGGGTAGAGTTCGGCGAGCGCGGAGCGCTCGGCCCCGGCAAGGCGCGCCTGCTGGAATTGATCGCCGAGCATGGCTCCATCGCCGCCGCCGGCCGCGCCATGGGCATGTCCTATCGCCGCGCCTGGGACCTGGTCGATGAGTTGAACCGCTGCTTCGGCAAGCCCGTGATCACCACCCAGCTGGGCGGCCAGCATGGCGGCGGTGCGGCCCTGACGCCGCTGGGCCAGTCCGTGATCGGGCATTTCCGCGCCATCGAGGGCCACGCCGCCAAGGCGGCCGCCGCCCATCTCCGGGCGCTGCAAACCGCCCTCAAGCGCTCGGCGCCATAATCCGGCAATGAGGCCATTCGTCGATTTGCCGTAGACAAGTTTCGGCGAGCCGCTATATTCAATTGGATATAGCGAACCCACGCTACCAGCCCGACTCCTCCGCACCGGACTCCCGACCTGATGACGATCGACAGCCTGGACGCGACTCTGCTGACGGGTCTCATTTTTGTTGCGGCTACGCTCTATTCCTCGGTCGGCCATGGCGGCGCCTCCGGCTATCTGGCGGCCATGGCTTTCTTCACTGTGCCGGCCGCGGTGATGAAACCGACGGCGCTGCTGCTGAACGTGCTGGTGTCGGGCATCGGGGTCGCGCGCTTCTACCGCGCCGGGCTGCTGCGCCTGCGGACTCTCTGGCCCTTCATCATCGGCTCGATACCCTGCGCCTTCATCGGCGGCACCATCCACCTGCCCGAGTCCTACTACCGCCCGCTGCTGGGCGCGGTGCTGCTGGCCGCCGCGGCGAACCAGCTCTGGCGCCGCAAGCAAATCGACGACCTCGCCGGCCGGGTGACGGCGCCGCGCGGCCCGGCCATCGCCAGCGGCAGCGCCATCGGCCTGCTCTCGGGATTGACCGGCACCGGCGGCGGCATCTTCCTCAGCCCGCTGATGCTCATCCTGCGCTGGGCCGGCGTGCGCGAGGTCGCGGCGATGGCGGCGGGATTCATCTTCGTCAACTCGATCGCCGGCCTGGCCGGCAATCTGGCCAGCCTGGGACAGGTGCCGGAGGTCGCGCTGATCTGGGTGGCGGCCGCCTTCGCCGGCGGCCTCAGCGGCTCCTGGCTCGCCGCAAAGCGGCTGAGCATCGCGGGCCTGCGCACGCTGCTGGCGCTGGTGCTGATCGTCGCCGGCGGCAAGCTGCTGTTCACCTGACCTATTCGATGAACACCTGGTGGGCGAAGCCGACGCCGTCGCTGATCGTCACCTGCTCGAACCCCAGCAGCTTGAGGAGATCGAAGAACGTCATCCGGTCCGCGTCCGGGGTCTCCTGGAATATGGGCGACAGGCGCGCCACGGCCGTCAAGGTGGCGAACAGGGCCCGCGCCCGGTAGATAGTGTCGAGCTGGCCGTCCATCAGCCCGATGATGATCAGCTTTTCCGCATCGTCGCCCTTGGCGAAGATGGCGTAGGTGGGCGCATACTTCTGGTTCAGCAGCTCGCTCGTCAACGCGGTCACGAAGCCGATGCGCCGGTTGCGGTCGCTGTCCAACAGACGGTTGACCCTGGCCGTGTAGGTCTCGCTCGTTTCCGGCACCGGATAGTAGTAGCCGGCATGACGATCGCCGGAGACTTCGTTCCCCCTGGCACCCCCGCAGAAGGCCACCGCAACCAACAGAAGAACCGCTGCCCGCGTCATCTCTGCCACCCCCGCCAACTGCTTTCCACTGGCGATCAATTAACATGGGCGGCCGCGGCGGAAAACCGCCGGGCTGGCCAGCGGATCGCGGGCCGCTATACTCGCCGCCAGTCCCGGCCGCCCGCCCTACCCGCTTCCAGAAAGTGACCGCCCTTGCCCGACCGCCGTTCGAAAGCCGAGCCCCGGATCTGCTTCCTGGCCGCCGACTCGCCGGTGGCGCAGCGCGCGCGGTTGCGCCTGGAGAAACGCTATGGCGCCTGCGATCCGCGGCGCGCGAAGGTGGTGGTGGCGCTGGGCGGCGACGGCTTCATGCTGGAAACGCTGCACCGCTTTCTCAGCCGCGGCATGCCGATCTTCGGCATGAATTGCGGCACCGTCGGTTTCATGATGAACCGCTACGCCGAGGCCGGGCTGCCCGCGCGCATCGCAGCGGCGCAGACTGTCCGGCTTTATCCGCTGCTGATGGTCGCGCGGACCATCAAGCGCCGCACCTTCAAGGCCCATGCGATCAACGAGGTCTCCCTGTTGCGCCAGACGCGCCAGGCGGCGAAGATCGGCATCCGCATCGACGGCAGGACGCGGCTGAAGGAGCTGATCTGCGACGGCGCCATGGTGGCGACGCCGGCGGGCAGCACCGCCTATAACCTGTCCGCCCACGGCCCGATCCTGCCGCTGGGCTCGGACGTGCTGGCGCTGACGCCGATCAGCGCGTTCCGCCCCCGGCGCTGGCGCGGCGCCATCCTGCCCCATGGCGCCGAAGTGGTGTTCGACATCAGGGAGATCGACAAGCGGCCGGTCAGCGCCGTCGCCGATTTCACGGAAGTGCGCGACGTGGTGCAGGTCAGCGTGCGCGAGGACCGCAACATCGCCCTGAATCTGCTGTTCGACCCCGAGCATAATCTGGAAGAGCGCATCCTGACCGAGCAGTTCGCGGTCTAGCCCGCCGGCCGCGCCGGGGGTCACGCGGCCCTCCCCCAAGAAATTGAGGGAGGGCGGTGACGCGCCGGCTGAGCAAGCGGGGGGAACCGCCGCGCGGCGAGTTCCTGTCGCGGCCGGCCGGAAGCCGCGGAAACACTCAGGCCGTCAGTTCAAGCGCCGGCAGCAGGTCGGCGAAACTGTCGGTTGCCGGACCGAATGGAATGCCGTTGAGCTCGATAGTGCCGTTGGGATGCACGATCTGCACATCGCCATCGGCGGACGCGACCACGTCCCAATCGGGGTCGGCGTCGAAATCGCTGGGCTCGAGCTTCGTCGGGTCGCCGCTCGCCGCAACGATATCGGGGTCTGCCGCCAGGATGTCGGCAACGCTCAAAACGATCTTGTCCTCGGCCGGATTGAAGTCGTTGATCGCGTCGGCGCCTTCGTTGGGATTGTTGGGGTTGAACAGGAACCTGTCGGCGCCCGCGCCGCCGATAAGGATATCGTCGCCGCTGCCGCCGGCGATATTGTCGTTGCCGCCCTTGCCGGCGATCACATTGTCCTGCTTGTCGCCGGTCAGGGTCTCGCCCGCATCGGTGCCGACCACAAGGCCGGTCAGTTCCAGCGCCGGCAGCAGCTCGGCAAAGCTATCGGTGCCGTCGCCGAACTTGATGCCGTCGATCTCGATGGTGCCGTTCGGATGCACGACCGTCACGTCGCCGTCTTTCGAGGCGACGACGTCCCAACTGGAGTCGGCGTCAAAGTCGGTGGCGTCGAGTAGTGTCGGATCGCCGCTGGCCGCCACCAGATTGGGGTCGGCGCGCAGGATGTCGGCGGCGTTCAAGACGATCTTGTCCTGGCCAAGCTTGAAGTCGGCGATGCTGTCGGCGCCTTCGCCGCTGTTCGAGGGATCGAACATGAACCGGTCGGCACCGCTGCCTCCGAACAGGCGATCATCGCCGCCGCCACCGCTGATCATGTCGTTGCCGGCTGCCGCGACGATGATGTCGCGGCCGAGACCGCCTTTCAGGTCGTCGTTTCCGGCACCGCCGTTCACATAGTCGTCGCCACTGCCGCCATGGATCGTGTCTCTGCCGAAGCCGCCAAGCAGCGTGTCCCTGCCGCCGCGGCCGTCGATCAAGTCATTGCCGAAACTGCCGAATATGAAGTCGCGGCCATCGCCGCCGGTGATCTGGTCATGGCCCGGCCGGCCGAATTGGAAGCGCACGAACGGCATCTCGCCGCCCTCTTCACCGCCATTCAAGAACTTCGAAACCCACTTTAGTGCCATAATGCCCCTCCCTCTGGTTAATGATCCGGTAACCAGGCAATACGAGAGGGACGGCCGATTGGATTAGCCTCGGCCGTGAAACTTCGGCGTCAAGAAAATGACGAAACGGCCGACCGCACCCGGCTACCGGGCGGGACGGATACCCGGCGCGGCGGCATCCGCTGTCGCTAGCAGATTATCGCGGGCATAGCCGGTGACGGCGGCGATCAAGGCGTCCAGATCCCGCTTCAGGTGCGCGAAACCGGGCGTTTTCTCGATCCGCTCCTCATCCATATAGAGGGCGCGGTTCACTTCGATCTGCAGGCTGTGGCGGTTCTGCGCCGGGGCGCCGTGGCGGATGATGATCTCAGCACCCTTGAATGGGGCGTTCAGGCCGACGCGGTAGCCGAGGCCCCGCAGCGTATCGGCGACCAGCGCGGTGAATTCCGAATCGCAGCTTGTGCCGTCGCGATCGCCGACGACGAAGTCGGCCCGCTGCTTGCCCTTGTAGGCGCCTTTCATGGAATGGCAGTTCACATGCCAGGCGGCGCCATAGAAGGCATGGGTGGCATCCAGCATTTCCTTCAGCGCCAGGTGATAGGGCCGGTGATAGCTGTCGATGCGCGAGAGCACCTCGTCCACGGTCAGTGGCCGGTCATAGACGGGCACGGTGGCGCGCACCAGGCGCCGCACCACGCCCAGGCCGCGGTCGGCGCGCGGGCTGAGCGGCAGATCATGGGGCCAGGGTTCGGCCAGCAGCTTGGGATCGATTTCATGCTCATGGCGGTTGGGATCCACATAGCTGCGCGGAAACAGGGCCCGCAGCAGCCCGGCGCCATGCAGCGGCGCCGCCGCGAACAGTTCGTCGACGAAGGCATCCTCCGCCCGCCGCAACACGCTGAAGGGGGCGGCATAGGCGAAATCCTCAGGGTAGTCGGTGCCGCTATGGGGCGAATCGAAGACCACCGGCGCGGCGTTCGCAGCACCAGCTTCCGTCAGCGGATGCTCCGCCGCCAATACGCCGGGAATCACCAACGCCACGTCATCGCTCCTTGCCTCAGCCTTGTGGGGCCGCCGCGCCCTGGCATTAACCTGGGCCCTCGGCCATATTAGCCGCCCGCGCCGATTTCAGGCGCCATTGAAGCAACGGCGAAAACTGCCACCGTGTCCGTCAGCCCCGCAAGCCTTGAAATGGTGGAAAAGCTGGTCGCTTTCGACACGACCAGCCGCAATTCCAACCTGGAACTGGTCGAATTCGTCCGCGCCTACCTGGCAAGACACGGTGTCGAATGCCGCCTGGTCCATGACGCCAGCGGCAAGAAGGCCAACCTCTATGCCACGCTCGGACCCGCCGACCAGGCGGGCATCGCGCTGTCGGGCCATACCGACGTGGTGCCGGTGGATGGCCAGGCCTGGGACACCGATCCCTGGAAGGTGACGCGGCAGGACGGCCGGATCTATGGCCGCGGCGTCAGCGACATGAAGAGCTTCGTCGCCATCGCCCTCACCTTTGTGCCCGAATTCCTGCGCCGCGGCCTGAAGACGCCGATCAACCTCGCCCTCTCCTATGACGAGGAGGTGGGCTGCCTCGGCGTGCGCCGCCTGCTGGAGGTTCTGCGGGAAATGCCGGTGAAGCCCTGGGCCTGCATCATCGGCGAGCCCACCAGCATGAAGGTTACCGTCAGCCACAAGGGCAAGAAGAGCATCCGCTGCCATGTTCACGGGCTGGAGGCCCATTCGTCCCTGGCGCCGAACGCGGTGAACGCCGTGGAATACGCCGCCGAGGTCATCGTCAAGCTGCGCGCCATGGGCCAACGCTTCGCCGCTGAAGGCCCATTCGACAACGAATTCGATGTCGCGCATACCACCGTGCATACGGGGATCGTTCATGGCGGCACGGCGCTCAACATCGTGCCCAAGGACTGCTATTTCGATTTCGAGTTCCGCTATCTGCCGGAGCTGGATGTGGAGGCGATGCTTGCGGAGGTCAAAGACTTCGCCGCGCGGGAGCTGCAGCCGGCGATGCAGGCCATCGACAAGAGCTGCGGCTTCGAATGGCAGCAGATCTCGGCATTTCCCGGCCTCTCCACCTCGCCCGACAGCCCGGTGGCGCAGCTGGCGAAGTCGCTGTCGGGCGGCAATTCCACCATCAAGGTCGCCTATGGCACGGAGGCCGGGCTCTATCAGCAAAGCGGCATTCCCGCCATCATCTGCGGCCCCGGCAGCATCGAGCAGGCGCATAAGCCCAACGAGTGGGTGGCGCTGGATCAGCTGGCGCAGTGCGAGAATTTCATGCGGCGCCTGATGGACCGCGTCTGCGAAAGACCGGCCTGAGCCTCCCATGATCCGTTCGGCTGTCTTCGATCTCGGCGGCGTGCTGATCGACTGGAATCCGCGCTATCTCTACCGCAAGCTGTTCGCCGGCGACGAGGCGGCGATGGAACATTTTCTCACCCAAGTCTGCAACAACGCCTGGAACCTGGCCCAGGATGCCGGCCGGCGCTGGGCCGATGCCATCGAGCTGTTAAGCGCCGAGCATCCCCAGCACCGGCCGTTGATCTCGGCCTATCGCGAGCGCTGGGACGAGATGCTCAACGGGCCGATCCACGGCACCGTCGATGTGCTGGCCGAACTCAAAGACAAGGGCGTGCCGATCTACGCCCTGACCAACTGGTCGTCGGAGACCTTTCCCATTGCCAGGGCGAGTTACGAATTCCTGGGCTGGTTCCGGGATATCGTCGTCTCCGGCGACGAGAAGCTGGTGAAGCCGGACCGGCGTATCTACGAGCTGCTGCTGACCCGCAACAGGCTGGCGGCCGCCGAATCCGTGTTCATCGACGACGCGCTGCACAACGTCGCCGGCGCCCAGGCCGCCGGCATGGCGGCGCTGCATTTCCAGTCGCCCGGGAAACTGCGCGGCGATCTCGCATCGCTCGGCTTGCTATAGGTTCCACCGGCAACGATCTGTCCGCTATGTGCGTCGAATTGCGGAAGTGTCAGCCTTTTTTCCTGTAGGCAATCTCATTCAGGGAGCATGAGCGATGAGTGCATCTCCACAGGCCGCCGCTTGCAACCGCATGCAGCCGCTGATGTCTTCTTCGCCGGTTCCCGCAATCTCCACGGAGCTCCCGGTCACCGCCGACGGCGACCTCAATCGGGAACTCATGGCTTGCCTGATCAAGGCCACGGCGAAACAACGGTTGCCGGCGACGGAACGGAATCAGGCCGCATAGGCGGCGAGGACGGGTTTTCTAGGGTGCGTCTTCGAGAGTGGGCTCTTCTGTGCGTCGCCCCAGCCGAATTGACGCCGGTTTGTTGAATGCGTCGCCACTCGCTGCAAGCTTGCCCTAGCATGCCATCTTCCGCCGACACTGCCAGACTCTGTCAAAGAAACGCTCGACCACGTTCCGGGCCAGGCCAGCCGATCTCGGTATCATCTCGGCGGCGGAGGAGCAGCCGCTATTGCATGCAAAGCAGACACTGCGAACCCAGCCTGACTTTCTCCGCTTATGACCCGAAGCGTCCCGGGCCCGGAGAGTCAGTTTCCGCGGCTCACGATTGAGGCCGTAGCGACCAGCTCGTCGAGGAGCGCCATGGTAGCGTGACCCGAACAGCTGAACGGATCCAGCGTGGCTTTCTCGGAGTACTTGAGAAGCAGCGCGGGATTGACCTTGGCAATATTCACTTGCCCCATGGTCCAGCTGCCAAACCGCCTCTCGGAGATTTCCTCGTGCAGCAGGATCCGCACGTTGAAATGCCGGTCGTCGCGGACGATCGCGTTGAACAGTTCGCAGACCGCGTCGCGACCGCCTTCAAGGACTTGAATGAAAATGTCGTCGACGAAACAGAGCATACCGGTGATGCCCTGCGGCGGATTGTTCTTGCGGGACTGCTCCAGAATGGAGTCCGCTATGGTCATGTCGAGTGGCGCCTTGGCGCGGCTGGCATAGAGGCAACGGACGAGCATGGTGCCCTCAGTTCTTCAGATCGATGAGAGACAGGAATTCGCGGCGCAGGGCGGAATCCTTAAGAAAGGAACCTCGCATCACGCTGTTGACCATCTTAGTGGCGGAATCCTTGACCCCGCGCCAGTGCATGCAGAAGTGATCGGCCTCCATGACCACCGCCAACCCATCGGGACTCACCTTGTTCATGAGCAGCTCGGCCATCTGCATGATGGCTTCTTCCTGAATCTGGGGCCGGCTCATGATCCATTCGGCAAGCCGCGAATACTTCGACAATCCGATCAGATTGGAATGCTCGTTGGGCATCAGGCCGATCCACAACCGCCCCATGATTGGACAGAAATGGTGACTGCAAGCGCTGCGCACCGTTATGGGGCCGACAATCATCAACTCGTTGAGGCCGGCGGCGTTTGGGAACTCCGTAACAAGCGGCGCCGGCGCATACCGCCCCCGGAACACTTCAGTCAGATACATCTTGGCAACCCGGCGCGCGGTATCCTGGGTGTTGTGATCGCTTTCGGTGTCGATCACCAGGCTTTCGAGAACCCCCTTCATCTTGCCCGCAACTTCTTCGGCCAGCGCATCCAGTTCGCCCAGCTCGAGAAACGCGGCGATGTTGTCGTTGGAGTGAAACCGCTGTTTCGCTCGAAGTATCCGCGCGCGGATCCTGGCCGAGACCGGGAGAGTGGGATCGTCCTCGGGGCGTAGTAGGGGGTCGCTCATGGTCATTCGCCGCCGTTTCGCCGCTGACTAGTTATTGGCGTCCGGACGAGGACGCCGATGCACTTCTCGCGTTTGCAGAGGTATTCGGGCGGACCGGTCAAGGCTGTCCGCCCGCACCTTTGCAGTAGAGCGTGGGGTTTGTTGCAATAGAGCGTGGCGTTTGCGCTCGCCTACATTTCCGACGGCATAATGACGGTGTCGATCACATGGATCACGCCATTATCGGCAATGATGTCGGCCTTCACCACCGTGCCGCCATCGACCATCACGCCGTTCATGCCGTTGACCTTGATCTCGGAACCCTGAACCGACTTTGCCATGGTCTCCTTGCCGGCCACATCCGCGGCCATCACCTTGCCCGCAACGACGTGATAGGTCAGAATCGCCGTCAGCTTGTCCTTGTTCTCAGGCTTGAGAAGGTCTTCCAGTGTGCCCGCCGGAAGCTTTGCGAATGCCGCATCAGTGGGTGCGAAGACTGTAAACGGTCCCTTGCCTTTCAGCGTTTCCACAAGGCCGGCAGCTTCGATAGCAGCGACGAGCGTCTTGAAATCACCGGCTGACGCCGCGGTATCGACGACATCCGCCGCCTTTGCGGCTACAGTGCCGACGGCCATGGCAACAGCAACCGCCGTCGCCAACATCACGTCTCGAATCCTCTTCATGCAACTTCTCCATCGTTTGATTTTGGGTTGTAACTTATCTGTCTACGAAACTTGCAGGGAGTTGGATCACACGAGATCGAGCGCCGCTCGCCTTGCCCGGCTACCCGATCAAGGTCATCGGCATGGTGGATTGGCGCTGACGAAAGAATCTGGCCGGCTCATGGATATGCGAGTTGAGCACTCTCTTCTTACTCGGAATGACGGTTGACCAATTCCACAACTGGCAGATACCAGTCTTGGTGCGCCAGGGCGCCAACACCGCGCATTGCCGCGAAGCGGACGTTTGCTTTTTCTGACGAAAGGCGTGGGAGTCCGCGTCTTGGATTCGGCGCCGCCTGCGCCGGTCGCCTGAGTCCGTGTCATACCGGAGGCGGCACTTGAAGCGTCAGAATTTGATCCTATATGGCGCTTTCTGCCGCGCCCCGGCTCGGGCGCCTTGATGTTGGACATTGTGGATCGGATGTCAGCTCATCGCACCCGGCGGCGGTGCGGATGAGTAAATTCCTGTATGCCGCAGAGCGCGCCGGCCGGGCGGGTGATTCCCTTGCATGGCTTCGTTCCGCGAAAAACGGGTCCCCCGAATTCACTGCAAATCGAGATTCGGCCAGCCCGCCCAAGCGCTTAGGCCAGCGGAAAATGCCGCGAAATAGGCGCCGAAAGCCGCCCGCCTGACCGGCTAGACTCGATCGCCTAGCCCTAGCCGACGATATCCCAGTTGCCGTCCGGACGGCGGCAGGCCGTGCCGGCGAGCGATTCCGGCGCGCCGTTGATCACGATCGTCGTGGTGTATTTGCGGCAATAGCGGCCGCCTGCCTGGTAGGTTTCCTGGGGCACGACGTTGTAGTCATAGCCGTTGGGATCGCGCCAATGCACGGGCGCGCCATCGGCGGCGTATTCCAGGGCATGGCCCATGCAGGCCTCGTCCGCGTTATCCATCGCCTTGCCGATCAGGCCGCCGATAACGCCGCCGACGATCAGCCCTCCGATAATCCCCACGGCCTGGTCATCCTTGTCGGCCACCTGGGAGCCCACCACGGCGCCGGTGGCGGCACCGATGGCCGCGCCGATCTCCGTGCGGTTGCAGCGGCCCAGGTCGATGCCATAGGGCACTTGAAATACCTGCTGCTCGACGACCGTCTCGCTGCCCTGCTTCTTGCTCTTGTCCTTCTTGCCATGCTTGGCCCTGTAGCCCCAGGCGGGCGCCCAGGGCGGCGGATCAGCCTGCACCGGCGCCGGCAGGGCCACGGCCATTGCAACGATCAGGGACAGGCCCGCAATGAGCTTGCGGCGAAGGTTGATTGGACGCAGGGAAATTCGACGCGACATCGTGGCCTCCGTCATGGCTAGGTCGCAGGTGTTGCGTAACCCGTGATAAGCCTCAGATGATTAACAAGCTCTAAACTGACTTCGCCCGATGGCTCGAGGCCGTTGTCGCGCTGGTAGCGTGTGATCGCCCGCTGGGTTTCCCGATCGAGAAATCCATCCACCGGGCCAATGGGATAGCCGCGCTTCTGCAGCTCGCGCTCGATGATTTCCACATAAACGCCATGGATGTTGACGGTCTCCGGCGTGATGGCCGGCGTGGCGCCGGGATAGGCGCTGCCGCCCGGCGAATTGCCGACGCCGGCGGTGTCGCCGTAGTCGTCCTGGATCGGCGGCAACTCCTCGTATTCGGGAGCGCCGCTGTTGCCGGCCCGATACTGTGGCGGCGCGCCGGCCACGCGCGCATTGCGTACCGGCGGATCCGTATACTGCAGATGATCTAGGAGCGCGGCGGAGGCGCGGCCATCGACCGGCAATTGCGCGTCGATCTGATACTGTTCGATCGCCGCGCGCGTGCGCGGACCAGAAACGCCGTCGGCCGGGCCGGGATCGTAGCCATGAACCGCCAGGTTCCACTGCAGATCCATGGTCTCCGTGCGGTTCAGCGCGCGGGAGTCGGTGCGATAGCCGTTGTCGGCCGCGCCATAGCCGTTCGGATCATAACTGCCGCCGGTGTTGTAGTTGCGCGGGGGCGTCCGGGTGGCGATGGCCGTGCCCGGGCGCCATTCCCGCGCCAGCCGCTGCGCCTCATCGATCTCCGAGGGCGTCAGGTTCCAGGACATGCCATCCCGCGCCGAGGCCGCCTGGGGCTGGCCGCGGGCCGCCGCCACATGGAGCCAAGCATAGGCGGTGACGTAATCCTGCGGCACGCCCAGGCCATCGCGATGGATGATGCCGACGAGATACTGGGCGCGGCCGTCGCCTTGCGCCGCCAGCGGCTCCAGCTCATAGAGCGCCGTGCTGTAATCCTGCCGCTCGAAGGCGGCCTGGCCGTCGCTGTAGTCGGCCCGGGCGTTGCCGCCCAGGCCGATCATCAGCGCGGCAACAGCCGCCAGCAACATATGCTGCCGGCGGCTGCGTTGGGGGCGGTTGCTGCGCATCGCTGACTTCCCCTCAAGGTTACGCCGGACCGTTAGCCGGCGATCTGCCAATTTCCGTCGGCGCGGCGGCAGGCGGTGCCGTAGCCGGTCTGCGGGCGGCCATCGATCACGACGGTCGTCTGGTACTCGCGGCAATACTGGCCGTTGCTGCTCTGGTAGGTGTTGTTCGGCTGGGTGTAGCCGTAGTTGCCGTTGTTCGGATTGCTCCACTGGGCGGAGCGGCCGTCGGGGTAGCGTTCCAGCGCTTCATACTGAGAGCGCTGCGCCATCAGCTTGTCCTGATCGTCCATATAGGAACCGATCTGGTTGCCGAGCAGGCCGCCGAGGAACACGCCGGCCGCCGTGCCGATGAGCTGGCCCGTGCTGCCTTTCTTGCCGATCGTCGATCCGGCCCAACCACCGAGGCCGGCGCCAACCACCGTGCCGACGATTTCCTTGTTGATCCCCGTGCCGCCGCCGCCATAGCCGTTGTTGCTCGTGCAACCCGCCAAAGCGGTGCTCGCCGTCAGCGCCAGAACCAGTCCAATCTTCCCGATCTTCATAGCTGCGTTCCTTTCTCCACGAAGTTCGTTCTTCCGTGTCATGGCGCCCCCAACTGGTCGGCGCCTTCATGACTGGGACAAAGACTCGCATAGGGCGACTGAACCCAATCTGATCGGCCGGTTCATCCGCCGTTCAGCTTCAGATGGGGATAAAATTTAGCTATTTCAGTCAGTTACGGCGGCGGGCAGGCGCAGGATGGCGCGCGCGCCGCCGGCCGGAGAGGCCTCCAGGCGAATCGAGCCGTCATAGAGTTCGGCAATCTCGCGCACGATGGCGAGGCCCAAGCCGGACCCGGGGACCTGCTCGTCCAGCCGCTTGCCGCGGGCGAAGACCGGCTCGCGCTGGTCCGGCGCCAGACCCGGGCCGTCGTCATCGACAGTACAAGTGATCTGCGTGCCATCAGACGAAGCCCGCAGCTCCACATGGCCGCGGGCCCATTTGCAGGCATTGTCCAGGAGATTGCCCAGCATCTCCTCAAGGTCCTGGCGTTCGCCGCGGAAGGCCAGATTCGGCGACACCCGCACATCCAGCCGCAGCGAGCGATCGCGGTAGATCTTCTCGAGCGTGCGCCGCAGATCGTCGGCCACCGGCGCGAAGGGCACGCGGGCGCCAAGCACCCGTGCCGCCGCTGCCGTGCGGGCGCGGGCGAGATAATGATCGACATGACGGCGCATGACGTCGACCTGCCGCTTGACCGTGTCGGCCAGCGGCGCGCCGCCGGTCCCCGCCTCGTTTGTCAGAACGGAGAGCGGCGTTTTCAGCGCATGGGCCAGATTGCTCACTTGCGTGCGGGCGCGATTGACGACAGCCGCGTTCTGCTCCAGCAGCGTGTTGATCTCGCTGGAAAGCGGCATGATCTCCGAGGGGAACTCGCCTTCCAGACGTTCCGCCTTGCCGGTGCGCACGGCGACGATTGCCTGGCGGATGCGGCGCAGCGGGCTGAGGCCGTAGCGCACCTGTAGGAAGATCGCCACCAGCAGGCCGAGGCCGAGGAGCAGCAGCGACCAGCCGAGCACGAAGTTGAACTTGCGGATCTCCGCGTCGATCTCGCTGCGGTCGCCGGCGACGGCGATCATGTAACGCCCGGTGCCGCCGGGCAGCGAGACCGCGCGCTCGGCCAGCCGCAAGGGCACTTCCTCCGGACCGATGATGTCCCGCGTCGCTACTTCCGCGCCCTCGACATCGCCGGCCGCAAGCCCCTGATCCCAGAGCGAGCGCGACTGCAGCGACACGCTGTCGGGGCCGGCGATCTGCCAATACCAGCCGGAATAGGCTTGGTCGAAGCGCGGCTCGCCCAGCGGCCGCGACAAGGCCAGTGTTTGGTCGGGCGCCACCTCGACGACGGCGATCAAGCTGTCCATCAAGGCGTTCAGCCGCGCATCGAAACTGCGCACGACATAGTCGCGGAAGATCGCCGACAGCATCAGGCCGACGGCCAGCAGCGCAACGGCGATCCAGGCCCCCGCCGCCAGAATCAGGCGGAGGGCGAGCGAGCCGATCCTAGGCCTCATCGCCTGGCGGCGACAGTTTATAGCCGAGGCCGCGCATGGTCTTGATGTAATCGCCGCCCAGTTTCTTGCGCAGGCGGCCGACGAAGACCTCGATGGTGTTCGACTCCCGGTCGAAGTCCTGGTCGTAGATATGCTCGGTCAATTCGGTGCGGGAGACGATCTTGCCCTTGTGATGCATGAGATAGTCGAGCAGGCGGAATTCCTGCGCCGTCAGCTTCACGGGATCGCCATCGACCGTGACGCGGCCGGAGCCGGAATTGATCTGCAGGCCGCCGCATTCCAGCTCGCCCGAGGAATGGCCGGCGGCGCGGCGGATCAGGGCGCGGATGCGGGCCAGCACTTCCTCGATCTGGAACGGCTTGGTGACATAGTCGTCGGCGCCAGCGTCGAAACCCGCGACCTTCTCGCTCCAGCGGTCGCGCGCCGTCAGGATCAGCACGGGCATGTTGCGGCCCGCACGGCGCCAGCGCTTCAGCACGGTGACGCCGTCGATGACCGGCAGGCCGAGGTCCAGGACCACCGCGTCGTAAGGTTCGGTGTCGCCGAGGAAATGGCCTTCCTCGCCGTCGGTCGCCGTATCGACGGCATAGCCCGCCTCGGTCAATACAGCCTTCAGTTGCCGCGACAGATCGGCATCATCTTCAACAACGAGAACTCGCACAGCGCCCCTTCCTCAATCGTCAGCCTTGAACGTCGACAATCTGCCCGCTGTTGCCGTCGACGCCGACATCGACGACGCGGCCGTCTTTTTGCAGCACGCGCACGCGATAGATCCAGCCGCCGCCGGTTTCATAGAGTTGGGTATCGAGAATCTCGCCGTCGATCTGCCGGCGCACGATCCGGCGCACCTCCTTCAGCGATACCGCAGGGCCGGAGCCACCCTGACTCTGCGCCTCGTCCCAAACAGGACCGGACTTGAGATCGCCGACCTCCGGCTGCCCTGCGAAGGGCCAATCGCCGTCATCGGCCGCCGCCGGCAATGGCGAAAGCACGCCCCAGGCCAAGCCGGCCAAAACGGCGGCAATCAAACGGTTAATGCGGATTCCAGCAGTTTTCATGGGCCGGCATCATACGGAGTGAGCCTGAACGGCGCATGAATATGGCGCTCAATCGCCGTTCAGGTGAGGTGATGCAGGATAGCGTCACCATGCGGTTGGTAAAGCCGCGATTGAGGAAGGAAAGGATACCCCAAAAATGAAAATAGTGCTGAGTGCTGCCGCCCTGTTCGGCCTGCTGCTTGCCGCCAGCGCCAGCAATCCCGCGGCCGCGACCGAGACCTATCATCACGGCGCGCCGGAATACGCAGCGCCGGTAGCCTGGACTCCGGGCGCCGGCGACTTCGCCGGCATCATCCATGTCGATGACGACGAGGACGATTACAATCGCTACCGCAACCCGCCCCTCCAGCGCTACAACCAGTGGCCATACCCGCAGCAAAACAACAACTGGCCATATCCGCAGACATACTATGGCGACCATCGGGGCGGCTCCGATGAAACCTGGCGCGATCGCGATTGGAGCAACCCGTGGTCGCAACAATACCAGAACTCGCACTACTTCAACCGGCAACCCCTGCCCCGCCACGTCATCGTCCACAAGCTGGCGAGGCATCACTTCTACCACGTGCAGAAGATCAAGGCGAAGAAGGGCTACTACAAGGTCTACGCCTTCGATCGGTACGACCGCCCGGTTTCCGTGATCGTCGATCCCTATACCGGCAGAATCCTGCGCGTCGGACCCCGATAGTCCGGCACGCGGATGCGGGGAGCAGGCCGGACCTGATGCCAGATCCATCGCGCCCCCAACGATCTGTGCTTCAACCTGGCCGGCCTGCTCTTCCGTGCTTCCTAAAGGCCTGAGATCTTCCTGTCGGCGGGG
>JBJXDY010000065.1:0-47672 GCA_046154965.1 Dongiaceae bacterium
CGAGACCCAATGGAAAAACCAGCGTTTCGACGAGCTACTAGTACTGGGACGCAAAACCGTCGATGCCAAGAAACGCCAAGAAATCTATTGTGAAGCCCAAACCTTGGTGCACGACGATGGCGGCGCGTTCATTCCATTCTTCACAGACTTCGTGGGTGCGACCCGTGCCAGAGTCCAGAACTTCCGCGGCAGCCCCGCCTTCAGTGGCGGCGCCGGCTGGCCGTTCGAGGAAGTCTGGATCGACGACAACATGGCTCAGTAAGTAGCCCCACGCGGGCGTCTGGGGAAGGCGCCCGCGTCCTACTGCTTGATGGGATGGAAACGACATGGACTTCAAGGATAAGCGGGTTCTGGTGACGGGCGGCAGTCGGGGTATCGGATTTGCCATTGTGAAAGCCTTCATTGACGCCGGTGCACGGGTGGCCGTCAACGGCAAGACATCGCAATCCGTAAGCACGGCGATTGAAAAGCTGGGTAGCGGAGACCGCTTGGTTGCCGCGCCGGGTGACATTGGCACCGTTGCCGGTTGCGAACTGGCCGTGAACACAGCGCAAGACGCCTTTGGCGGCCTCGACATCCTCGTAAACAGTGCCGGCATTGGCTCTGGCAGACCCATCGAGGATTCGGATGAGGCCATGTGGGACGCTCATGTGGATGTAAATTTGAAGGGTACGTTCTTTTGTTGTCGTGCGGCATTGGCGGCGTTGCGCAAATCCAAAGGCAATATCGTCAACATCGCTTCGGACGCAGGCCTGATGGGTTGCCCCGGGATTACCGTTTACTGTGCGTCAAAGGGTGGGGTCGTCAATATGACGCGTGCCATGGCGCTGGAAATTGCGCCGGACGTGCGGGTCAACAGCGTTTGCCCCGGATATGTGGATACCGAAATGAACCGCCGCCACAGTATGCAGAAGATGATCGACTATGCGCCTCTGAAGCGAGTTGCCGCTCCCGCCGAGATTGCGCACGCGGTGCTCTATCTGGCTTCGTACGAGGCACGTTTCATTACCGGCGCGGCGTTCGCGGTTGATGGTGGGACGACAGCTGGCCATTAGGCGGACATCAATCTTGGCATCACAGGCATCCAGCCCAGGCACTAGGCGAGGCCGCACCGTCCAGGGGCAATGGACAAGTGCGGTTCTCGAGAACGTCTATGAATGCACCAGCCGTGACCCCGACGAGTTGGAGGTTTGGTGTTACACCGACCGGCTGTCCTATGCTCCCGGCGACACGGTTTGCTTTCATGTCAACACCACCGTCGCCTGTTTCGACCTGGAGATTGTCCTCGACGGGGTGACGCCGGAAGTCGTGCACCAAGTCAAAGCCCTTGCCGGCGCCATGTATCCGACACCGGAGGATTGCTCGGTCAACGGCTGTAACTGGCCAGTGGCATATGAGTTCACATTGCCAGCGGGCTGGCGCTCGGGTGGCTATATTGTCCGTACGTCCGTGCGGCGCGGCGACAAACAATTTGACCATCGCCACCTGTTTATCCTGCGCCCTAGCAAGCCGGGCCGCGAAGCGCGCATGGTTCTGGTCTGCGCGACCGGAACCTGGATGGCCTACAACGATTGGGGCGGCAGCAACCACTACGACGGCATTACCGGCCCCAACAACGATAAGTTTTCGACCCACCTGAGCATCCATCGACCATGGAGCCGAGGGTTCGTGTGGCAACCCAAAGGCGCACCGCGCAGCGTCCTCGACCGACCGCCGATCATGGGCGCGGCGCCGCGGTATCCTCAGAAGGAGTGGGCATACGCCAACGGCTACAGCATCAGATACGCCTCCGCCGGTTGGGCCAGCTACGAACGCCACTTCGTCACCTGGGCTGAGGCTGAGCGCTATGCTCTTGATGTCATCACCCAACACGATCTGGTCGACCAGCTCGATATTCTGACGGCGTATGACTGTGCCGTCTTTATCGGACACGATGAGTACTGGTCATGGGAAATGCGCGATGCTGTTGATGGTTATGTGGAGGGCGGCGGCAAGGTGGCACGGTTCGCCGGAAACTTCATGTGGCAGACCCGCCTGGAAAATGAAGGCCGGACCCAGGTTTGCTACAAATACCTCGCCCGCGAGAGCGACCCTATGCGGGCAAGTAACCGGAGCACCACGAGCTGGGAGGCGCCCGAGGTCGGTCGACCGGGAGCGCTGACCTTCGGCCTCAACGCGAGCCGAGGTGTCTACACTCGCTACGGACTCTGTTGCCCCAGGGCGTCGGGCGGCTTTACCGTCTACCGACCCGACCACTGGGCCTTCGCCGGCAGCGATCTCTATTACGGCGATGTATTCGGCTCCAGCTCGACGGTTTTCGGCTATGAAGTCGATGGCCTCGACTACACCTTTCGGCGGGGCCTGCCTTACCCCACGGGCGATGACGGCGCCCCCGATGGGATCGAGATTCTTGCCATGGGCCTCGCAACCCTGGTCGAGGAAGACCGCGGCCATGACGGGATCGAGCTGGCAGTCTACGACTGGGATGCGCGCTTCATCGCCGAGATGCTGTATCACGAGGCCACCGACGTGACGGTCGACCGGGTCAAGCGCGGCTCGGGCATGATGGTGACTATGACCAAGGGCCGGGGCGAGGTGTTCCACGCTGGAACCACCAACTGGGTCGCCGGGCTGATCGACCGTGACCCCTACGTGGAACGCATCACCCGCAACGTGCTCGATCGTTACCTCGCCTCCAAGGTCAGTTGTGGATAGATTTCAGAAGTTCATATTAAGGCGCGTCGCCTTTGCCACTGCGACCTTGTTTGTCATTTCTGTCTTGATATCCCTTGGCGTGGAATTGTTGCCAGGCGATCTGGCCAAGGCGGTTCTTGGCCAGATGGCGACACCGGAGGCGCTCGCTGCGTTCCGGACGGAACTCGGCCTCGATCAGCCACTCTACATCCGTTACATCGACTGGCTGGGAGGCATCGTGCAAGGAGACCTGGGACGCTCGCTGGCTAACCAAATTCCTGTCGCCGAACTCGTCGGTTCGCGTCTGTGGAACACCCTATTCCTGGCCTCGGTCGCCGCAGTTGTCGCAGTTCCGCTATCCGTGTTCCTAGGTTTGATGATGGCGCTATACAGGGAATCCATTTTCGACAAATTCATGTCCATGGTCACTCTGACCACAATCTCGTTTCCCGAATATTTGATCGCCTACATCCTCATCGCTATCCTGTCGGTGCAGTTCCCGTTCTTTCCAAGTATGGCCAACGTATCGCCGGACATGGGATTCTGGGATCGGCTTTACGCCATCGCGCTCCCGGTCATGACCTTGGTCCTGGCGGTGATCGCGCACATGATGCGTCTGACGCGGGCTGCCATCATAAATGTGCTGACCAGTCCCTACATCGAAATGGCGAGGTTCAAGGGCATGAAAAACTCCTGGATCATTGTTTACCATGCCCTTCCCAATTCACTGGCCCCCATAATCAACGTGATCGTGGTCAACCTGGCGTACCTGGTGGTCGGCGTGGTGGTCGTCGAGGTGGTATTCGTTTACCCGGGACTGGGACAATTGTTGGCCGACTCGGTGTCAAAGCGGGATTTACCGGTGGTGCAGGCGAGTGCGCTTATCTTTGCGGCTACTTTCATCTTGCTCAATTTAGCCGCGGACGTTCTCTCTGCTTTCGCCAATCCGCGATTGCGGTATCCGCGGTAAGGTGGCTGCAGTGATCTCGAACCCCGCAAAAATCTTTCTGAGAACGCCATGGAGCGCCAAGCTAGGGTTCATCATCATTGGTATCAACCTGTTTGCCTGCGCTTTTGCACCACAGCTGGCGCCATTTAAGGAGACCGAGATTATCGGTAAGATCTGGGAACCCGGGTTCTGGGCCACAGACTGCTCCGAAGAAGCAGTCAGGCTCAAAGGTCCATGTTGGTCCGAGTTCAACGACACTCGTGCAGATGGCGCGGCCTGGCTCGGCACCGATCAGCTCGGGCGGGATCTGTATTCCCGTCTATTGTATGGGGCGCGCAACACCATCAGTATCGCCTTGATCACCGTGGCGCTGTCGTTTTTCATAGGTATGACGTTCGGTTACATGGCAGCCGCGATGCGCGGCTGGGTCGATCAGATTGCAAGCCGTACCGTCGATATCATGATGGCCTTTCCCACTCTCATCTTCGCACTGATCGTTCTATCGGTAGCGGGCAGTTCCACGCCGGTACTGATCATTGTCATTGCGTTACTCGACTCAACCCGGGTGTTTCGCCTTTCGAGGGCCCTCGCCATGGATATCGCGGTAACGGAGTACGTCGAGGCAGCGCGTTTGCGGGGTGAGGGGGTACTGTGGGTGATGCGGCGTGAAATACTGCCCAATACTCTGCCTCCCTTGGTAGCCGAGTTCGGCCTGCGGTTCTGCTTTGTGTTCTTGTTTATCAGCGCTCTCAGTTTCCTGGGACTCGGCCTGCAACCGCCGATCGCGGATTGGGGAAACATGGTGAAAGAGAACTCTAGCGCGATTTCATTTGGCGTTTACAACGGTCTAATTCCCGCATTCGCCATTGCGCTCTTGACCGTTGGCGTCAACATGGTGGTTGACTGGTTCCTGCGCAGGACGGCCAGCCTTCGCGACGAATACTAACCAACAATCGGATCTGGAAGCATTCATGTCGCGCCTGTTGACGATGAAAAATCTGGTTATCGAAGGCTTTCAGAGGCAGCAGTGGACTAAGATTGTTTGTGGCGTAGATGTGCACATTGACCGTGGCGAGGTGTTGGGGCTCATCGGAGAATCCGGCGCTGGAAAATCCACGATCGGCATAGCTAGCATGGGCCTCTGCCGTGCGGGTTGTCGTATTGTCGGCGGCACTATCAACTTCGGTGGTACCGAGCTTACGACCGCATCGGAAAAGGAACTCCGCAAGATCCGAGGCGTACGTATTTCCTATGTAGCGCAAAGCGCCGCTGCCTCATTCGATCCCGCTCATCGTTTAATCCGCCAGTACGCCGAGGCGCCTGTCAAGCACGGTACATTATCACGGGCCGAAGCGGAGAAAGATGCACGCGAGCTTTATCGCAGGTTCGGCCTGCCGGAGCCGGATACTTTTGGTGACCGGTTTCCGCACCAGGTCTCTGGCGGTCAGTTGCAACGCGCGATGGTGGCCATGGCGATGGCCTGCAAGCCGGACTTGATTATCTTCGATGAACCGACGACTGCGCTCGATGTGACAACCCAGATCGAGGTGCTGGCGACCATCAAGGACGCCATCAAGGATCTTAATTCGGCTGCCATATACATTACCCACGACCTCGCTGTGGTCGCGCAGGTTGCCGACCGTATCATGGTGCTACGACACGGAAAGCTCGTGGAGGAAGGTGAGTTGCGGGAAATTCTTGCCAATCCCAAGCAGGAGTACACCCGCGCCCTGCTGTCGGTACGCAAGGGCGGCGGGGTAAAGATCGCGCGCGCCGACGAGGGTAAGCCCTTGCTCGAGGTCAAGGATGTGACAGCCGCCTACGGTGACGGCGGTCTAGTCCTGCAGGACGTTAACCTGAAGTTGACCCGGAGCAAGACAGTTGCGGTGGTTGGTGAATCAGGCAGCGGCAAGAGCACACTGGCGCGCGTCATTACCGGCTTGATGCTACCGATCAGGGGCAACGTCATGTTCGATGGTCAGGAATTGCCGGCAAGGTTCAGTGACCGCAGCAAGGAGATGCTGCGGCGCCTGCAGATGATTTACCAGATGCCTGACGTCGCGCTGAACCCACGTCAAAAGATTCTCGAGATCCTGGGCCGCCCGGTTGAATTCTACTTTGGCATGCGGGGCATGAAGAAACGCAAGCGCGTTGCTGATCTGTTGGAGAAAATTGAGCTGCCTGATCATTACATGAACCGCTTCCCATCGGAGCTTTCGGGTGGTGAGAAGCAACGAGTATGTATCGCCCGAGCACTCGCTGCTGAGCCCGACTTGATTATCTGCGACGAGGTGACATCTTCGCTCGACCAGCTAGTTGCAAAGGAAATTTTGAAGCTCCTTCAGCGCCTGCAGAACGATCTCGGCGTGTCCTACCTCTTTATCACCCATGATCTCGCCACCGTAAAGGCAATATCCGACGAAATTGTCGTTATGTCGCAAGGCCGGGTGGTCGAGCATGGTACTCGCGACGAGGTCCTGACACCGCCGCACCATAAGTACACGCAATTACTGCTTGCTTCAGTTCCTGAAATGGATCCGGACTGGTTGGACAACCTGCTCAAGAGTCGGGTTGGTTCGCTGTTACGCGAAGGTCGGGCGAGTCAAGTTGTTGCCGAAGGAGTGCGCTTGAAGCTGCTCGATAATGACGTCGGGCGCTGAATGGGGCAGAGAGGTCGCAAAGTGAAACGAATCGCCGTCGCCGGATTTCAACACGAAACCAACACATTCGCACCAACTCTCGCCAAATACTCTGAATTCGAAAAATCTGGCGCTTGGCCCGGATTGCTTCGAGGAAACGAAGTCATTCGCCGCCTGTCAGGTGTCAACATCTCCGTCACTGGCTTTATCGACGCGGCGACGACAGTGGGTGGTTATGAGATTGTACCGGTACTTTGGTGTACGGCTGAACCATCATCCTATGTGACGACGGATGCGTTTGAGCGTATTGCAGGCATGATTCTGGACGGCATCAGGGATGCCGGTGCACTGGATGGAATCTACCTAGATCTGCACGGCGCCATGGTTACAGAAGCGCACGAGGACGGTGAAGGGGAGCTTCTTCACCGCATACGTGACTTGGTGGGCCGCGATTTGCCCATAGCCGTCAGTCTCGATCTGCATGCAAACGTAACACCAGCAATTTTCGAGCATGCGTCCGCCATCACGATCTTCCGCACCTATCCGCATATCGATCTGGCGGAAACTGGTGCACGGGCTTTCACGTTGCTGGAGCGCCTCTTGAGAACAGGCCCGCTGTGCAGGGCCTTTCGCCAGTCGCCGTATCTTGTTCCGTTGACCTCACAGCATACGGGATCGGAGCCCTGCCGCACCCTCTACGCCCGCCTGAATCAACTGGCTGGCGAAACATTCGTTTCGGCCGACATCGCCATGGGCTTTCCACCGGCTGATATCTTCCATTCCGGACCATCCCTGGTTGCCTACGCCGGGACGCGGGAAGATGCCGACAAGATCGCAGACGCGCTGCTTCGATCTTTCGTGGATGTCGAAAGTGTCTTTGACGATGTTCTTGTGTCACCAGAAGCCGCAGTCACCGAGGCTATGGCCCATACGGGAGCCAAGCCCGTCATCATCGCCGATGCTCAGGACAATGCTGGAGCCGGGGCATCTTCGGATACCACGGGGCTACTGCACGCACTGGTGAACGGCAAAGCACAAGGGGTCGTCCTAGCGTTGTTGGATGATGCGGACGTGGCAGCGAAGGCTCATGAACTTGGTCCCGGCGCACAGTTCCGGGCTTTCCTAGGAGGAAAGTCAGGACAAGAGGGTCAGCATCCTTATGAGGGCCGCTTCCGGGTCGAGGCTCTCAGCAATGGTGAATTCCTGTTTACCGGCGTCATGTTTGGTGGCATCACCGCCAACTTGGGGCCGATGGCAGTTCTGCGAATTTTGGACTCTCCCGCCGACGTTCGCGTTGTGATCGGCTCCACCCGTTGCCAATGTCTCGATCAGGCAATCTTCCGGCATATCGGCATCGAGCCGGCGGATCAGCGCATCGTTGCCGTCAAGAGCAGTGTGCATTTCCGCGCCGACTTTGAGCCTATTGCCGACAAGGTCCTCGTGGTCGAGGCACCCGGCGCACACCCCTGTCGACTGGACAAAATCCAATACTACAAGCTGCGATCCGGAGTCCGTCTGGGTCCAGGTGGTCGACCACATGGTTAAGTCGTCTACGAGGGCGAGTGAAAAAGAACTGATGTGATCCTTTGATGGAGAACCACAGTGGCGAGATGGTTAGAAAACGCGCTTGACTACATCAATGACTGGCTTGACTTCCAGATGCGTCTGACCCGCCAACCCGGTTGTGTTGTTGCCGTTGCCCACAAAGGACGCATCGTCTTTGAGCGAGCCTATGGATACGCCAACGCCATCAAGGGCGAACGTCTGACACCGCGTCATCGATTCCGCGTCGCTTCGCATTCTAAGAGTTTCACGGCTGCAGCCGTCCTCAAGTTGCGCGAATCTGGCAAACTCAGCCTTGACGATCCAGTTGGTCGTTATGTAGACGGTCTCCATCCCTCTATTGCTGCAGTAACCCTTACGCAGCTCCTGTCCCATGGCGCGGGCATAATTCGTGACGGCGCCGACGCCGGTCAGTGGATCGATGAGCGACCGTTCGCAAATGAGGCCGAGTTACGCGCAGCCCTGATCGAGCCGCCGCTGATCACACCAAATACGAGAATGAAGTACTCCAATCACGGCTTTGGTCTGTTGGGTCTAGTTATTGAAGCAGTCACCGGGGAGCGATACGGCGATTGGATCAGCCGCAAAATCCTCTCACCTTTGAAACTCACCGAGACCAGGCCCGATGGCCCTTTTGTCGATGGGGTGCCCGTGGCCCGCGGCCATAGCGCTGAACTTCCATTGGGCCGACGCGTTATCATCCCTGGTGACAATCCGACCAACGCTCTTGCTGCGGCTACCGGCTTCGTCTCCACGGCCGCCGATCTGGTTCGTTTCTTCACAAGCCTTGATCCCGATTCGAAGCACAGCGTAATTTCCCCGGCGAGTCGCCGAGCCATGCTTCACAGGCAATGGCACGATCCTCATGCCGCCGTTGAGAGTTACTACGGCCTCGGCTTATGTCTGGGGAGCGCCGGCGGCTGGGAGTGGGCTGGTCATGGGGGCGGATTCCAGAGCGCCAAGACCTTCACAGCCATGTTCCCTGGTCGTGAACTGTGTTTTTCAGTACTGACCAACGCCAGCGACGGCATGGCGGAGACATGTCGGGAGGGCCTCATACATATCCTAAGAACCTTCGCTACTAATTCAGTGGCGAAGGCCCGCACCCGCTCATGGAAAGGGCGCTGGTGGAGTTTGGGAGACGTTGTCGATCTTGTTCCGTTTGACGATCGCGTGCTGATAGCGGCACCGGACCAGCTCAATCCTTTTGGCGCGGCCGATGAAATCTGCGTCACTACCAGAGACCGAGGCGTTATCAGCTTGTCGGGTGGTTACGGCATTCATGGTGAGACTGCCCGCCTTGTGCGCGGCCGTGATGGCAAAGTACGGGAAGTATGGCTCGGTGGTGACCGATGGGTCTCCGAGCGCCGGATGGCGGCCAATATGGGTCGGAGGTATGATCGTTGAGGTCTTGCTTGCTACTATGTTTCTGCCTGGGACGAGTGACTAGCCCCCGCTTGCGCAGCCACCTGCTATGCAACCATCAAAGCGCGCGGGACGGAAGGCCGATCCGGCTGGAGCCGTCGAGTTGCGCAGGGTCGAAAGTTTCCCAAATATCCCTTCTGATCAAATAGGGAAGGACAGCGGTGGAAAGGCCGTCAAGATATGAATCGGTCAGTTCTTGAAGATGCGTCTCCTGATCCCGCACCAGGCGCTGGAGCACGATGTTGGACATGGCGACGGAAATCGCGACCATCAGGCCCGCGACGAGCATCGGAACCTTGAGCTGCAGGGGCCAGGTTGAGGGCCTGCAACGGTTGAGCATCATGCCTGCAACAGGACCTCTCGATACTTGCTAGCAATTCCGGTGAACAGGCTCATATCGCCCGGCGTAAAGCCGTCGAGACGCAACGTCGCCAGTAGCCTGCGGCCATCTTCGGATTCATTCATCGTCACCAGCGCGTTCTGGATTGCGGCGACCGTTTCCGATCTGCGCCGCCGGACATTGCAGGCGACCGGCGGAAATCCCAGCAGCTCGGATTTGCGAATAACGCGGGTTCTCTCCGTCAATGCCGGTTCGATATCGCGAACCACTTCCCAGACATAGCCGTCGACGCTGCCGCACTGCGCGAGTCCGGCGGCCACGGCGCGTATCACATTGCGATGGCCATAAGTGAAGAAATAGCGGCTGAAGAAGGTCTCCGGCTTCTCGTGCATCGTTGTCAAAAGATGCCGTGTCACCAGGAACCCGGAATTGCTGTCCGGATCGGAAAAGGCATGCACATAGCCCCGCATGTCGGTGAATGATTCTACGGGGTCGTCGGCGCCTGCTATGATGTAGGAGCGGTACAGCGGTTTACCCTGCCAGACTGGCACGGCGACCAAGGACATTTCGTCGGGATGTTGGAAGAGTGGAAATCCGCAGATCCAGGCCGCATCAAGCTGCTCCGAGAGCAGCATGGCGGTGATCTCCTGATAGGTCCGTCGCTTGACCAGATTGACCGGCCGCCCAAGGCGGCCGGCGAGGTAAGCCTCAAGCTCCGCCAGCAGCTCGATATCGGAATCGAGAAAAACCGGCGTCAGGCCAAAGGATACAGGCGTCTGCGCCTGGACAGGCCGTAAACCGCTCAGCGCCAATATCGCAGTTCCCGTGAGAACAGCTCTGCGGCTCAACTGGCCGGAACGAGATGGTGTCGGCGATAATGATCGGCGGCACCGGGCACGGTCCCCGACGCGCATGCTTTTGCCTCCCTCAAGCCTTCGTCCGTCCGCCATAGGGCACGGATCGTCATTTTTCACAGTGTAGCTTCACGCAGGCACCGGCCGCAATGAACGCCCGGGCGAATGGTGGTCAATAGCAGAGCGGTTCTTTGAATGTAAGATGCTGTGGGGAGCGCAAACTCAGCGAAAGGTCCAAAAAAATGCTACTTCTGATACTTAGCCGATTGGCGTGTTAGCTGGGAGTTACGATGGTGCAAGTTTGGGCTAGTGAAGCGGAAGCTAGATACCCCGTGTCCCTACTGAAAAGTCCATCCGCGAGGAAATGGCGAGGGGGTGGAGCGTCGCCATCCGGGAGTGGATCAGTGCTATATGGATCCGTTCGACCCCCGCGGGCGAGGGATCGCTTTTCGCTGATGCCGAGCAAGAATTCCCTGTTCCTTCGAATCACTTCCCTGTTCCGCTGAAGGTTTTCTCTGTTCGATCGCGTAGGGAATTCAAACAAAAAGCACAATAAACACGGGCGGTTAGAGCGCCGCATTGGAGCCAACAACACCCAGAATCGCGAAAATTCCCTGTGTTTTCCCTGGATAACAGCGAATTCCGACTTGGAGAATGGTTCGCTGGTGACTGCCCTCTCCGCCAGTTTCTCTTCCGCTTGCTGGCTCTCCACCAAGGAGCACTTGCAAGGATTCTCCGGCCGCAGCGGACCGGCGCGGGCGCTGCGCTCCGTGTCGCGAATGACGCCGGCAGCCTGATCCGTCGCATCGCGCGCGTGCGGTTCTGTTCCCCCGGATGTGTGATGCCCATCACACTCCTGGCGATTGACCGCCAAAAAGCAATGATCGAACAATCCTTGTGACGATCATTTGGCGCCCTTTTGACATCGCTGTGACGCCCGGCCCTTAGGTTTCGCCGCGCGGATAGCAGCCCGGCGACTCGATGCATCAAACGCTGAAGGGTCCGGGGCCCCTCGCCGCGCAGGTTGGAGAAGGTAATGCCGGTGATCGATGTCAGAGGTGCGCGCGTCGCCTATTCGGCGGCGGGCTCGGGCAAAACTGTGCTCCTGTTGCACAGTTCGGCGTGCTCGAGCGCGCAATGGCGGACGCTGGGCGAAATGCTGCAGGCACGCTACCGCGTTCTGGCGCCAGATCTCTATGGCTATTGCCAGACCGATCAGCGGCCCGGCCCGGCGTCGCCGGGCCTGAGCGATGCGGCGGCACTGGTCAACGCCGTCCTGACCGGGGAGACCGGACGCATTCATCTCGTCGGCCATTCCTATGGCGGCGCCGTGGCGCTTCGCTGCGCGGCCGACCGGCCGGAACGGCTCCTGAGCTTGACGCTCATCGAACCCGTGGCGTTCCATCTGCTATCCCATGCACCCAACCTCACGGCGGAACACGCGCTGTTCCGCGAGGTTGCCGATCTCGCGGCTGACGTCGCGCGAGCCGCCGCGGATGGCGACGGCCGCCGGGGCATGGCGCGCTTCATCGACTACTGGAACGGCGCGGGCGCCTGGGCGCGGCTGCGGCCCGACCTGGCGCTGCAGACCGCCGGGGTCGTGCTCGATTTTCGCGACACCATGACGGATCCGGCGCCCATCGAATCCTTGCAGAGGATCGCCGCGCCGGCGCTTGTCCCGCGCGGCAGCGAGTCGCCGCAACCGTCCCGGCGCATCGCCGCGCTGCTGGCCCGGATACTGCCGAATGCGAGTCTGCAAACGATAGAAGTGGCCGGGCACATGCTGCCTCTCATCCATGCGGAGGCTGTTAACTCGGCCATCGTCGATCACCTGTCGCACCGCACTGCCGCCCGGCGGCATCCGGCGGCGGCCTGATCCTAATCGCAATCATAATCATAAGGAGAGGTTAGTGATGACCAAGTCGAAGCATCCCCAGACTCTGGTTCTGCATGGCGGGACCTATCGAGCCGACCCGGCGACCGGCGCGGTGGCGGTGCCGATCTACCAGACGACGTCCTACCAGTTCCAGAGCACCGAGCATGCGGCCAATCTGTTCGCGCTCAAGGAGCTCGGGAACATCTATACCCGCGTCATGAATCCCACCTGCGACGTACTGGAACAGCGGGTTGCCTTGCTGGAGGGCGGCGCCGCAGCGCTCGCTGTCAGCTCGGGCCAGGCGGCAAGCGCAGTCGCCGTGCAGAACATCGCCCAGGCCGGCGACAACATCGTCAGCTCGACCGACCTCTATGGCGGAACCTGGAATCTGTTCGCCAATACGTTCAAGACCATGGGCATCGAGGTCCGATTCGTCGATCCGGTCGATCCCGCCGCCTTTCGCCGCGCGACCGATAGCAAGACTCGGGCATATTATGCCGAAACCCTGCCGAACCCGAAACTCGCGGTCTTCCCGATCGCGGAAGTCGCCGCCACCGGGCGGGAGCTGGGCGTGCCGCTTATCATGGACAATACGGCGGCACCCGTGATCTGCCGCCCGCTCGATCACGGCGCCGCCGTGATCGTCCACTCCACGACGAAGTACATCGGCGGCCATGGAACCTCGATCGGCGGCGTCATCGTCGACGGCGGCAACTTCGACTGGCAGCAACATGCCGACCGTTTCCCGATGCTGAATCAGCCCGATCCCAGCTACCACGGCGCGGTATGGACGGAAGCGGCCAAGCCGCTGGGCCCAATCGCCTATGTGCTCAAGGCGCGCGTGACCTTGTTGCGCGACCTGGGCGCCGCGATGAGTCCGTTCAATGCCTTTCAGTTCATTCAGGGACTGGAAACGCTTCCGCTGCGCATGCGCGAGCACTGCCGGAACGCCGAGGCCGTGGCGCGCTATCTTTCGACGCACCAGGAAGTGACGAAGGTCATCTATGCCGGCAGTCACACGAACCCCGTGCAGAAGCGCCGGGCCGAAGCCCATTTACAGGGCGGCTTCGGCGGGCTGGTCGGCTTCGAACTCAAAGGCGGCAGGGAGGCCGGCCGGCGCTTCATCGATGCGCTGCAGATGCACTACCATGTCGCCAATATCGGCGACGCCAGGAGTCTTGCCATTCATCCGGCGACCACCACCCATTCTCAGCTCTCGCCGAATGAACAGAGCGCCACTGGCGTGTCTGACGGCTATGTGCGTCTCTCCGTGGGTATCGAGCATATCGATGACATTCTTCAGGACCTGGACCAGGCCCTGAAGGCATCCGGCAAGTTGCCCTTGGCCGCTTGATCGATGAACCGGACAGGGGGCGGCGAGACGGCCGCCTCCTGTTCAAACCGCGCTTTCAGGAGGCATACAGTGTCCATCGCTCTTCCCCTTGGCCTGCCGGCGCGCGAGACCTTGGCGGCAGAACGCGTCGTAGTGCTGACGAAGGATGAGCTGCGGCGCCGGCCCGGCCGCCCGCTGCGCGTCTGCCTCGTCAACCTGATGCCGAACAAGATCGTGACGGAGGCGCAATTCTGCAGGTTGCTCGGCGGGGCCTCGATCGCCGTCGCCGTGACGCTCTGCATGCCGGATTCCTACCAGTCGAAAACGACGCCCGCAGCCCATCTCGACTCGTTCTATCAGCCCTGGACCGCGATCCGCAACGAGGCCTTTGACGGTCTCGTCGTGACGGGCGCGCCGATCGAGACATTGCCATTTGCTGACGTTACCTACTGGGCCGGTTTGCGCGCCATCTTCGATTGGGCGAAAGCGAAAATCGGCAACAGCCTGTACATCTGCTGGGCGGCCCAAGCGGCGCTGCATCACTTTCACGCCGTGCCCAAGCATCCGCTGCGGGCAAAACTGTCCGGAGTTTATCTTCACCGCGCGTCCCGCAGCGACTCCTACCTGCTCAAAGGTCTTGGGGAGAGTTTTCCGGTTCCGGTGTCGCGGCACACGGAGATTCGCGCCGCCGATCTGCCGGCTTTCGCAGGTTTGACCATTCTAGCGGACTCGTCCGATGCGGGACTGTGCCTCGTGGAGGACCGCGAGAATCGTGCGGTCTATATGTTCAATCACCTGGAATACGACGCCGGGACATTGCGCGATGAGTTTCTTCGCGACCGGCTGGCAGGCAAACCCGCCAGAATTCCTGCCAACTACTTTCCGCAGGACGATCCCTCGCGCGCGCCGAAGAATGTCTGGCGGCCCTTCGCCCATCTCCTGTTCCGCAACTGGCTTGGAGAGATGCAGCGGACGGCATTCCCCCGCGAAATCGGCAAGCCGCTCTTCGATGAGGCCTGGTTTAGCCTGATGCAGGGCAATCCAGCGTCGCATACTGCGACGAAGACCAACCTGCCGGTCGTTCTGCAATCCAATGCTGCGGCGCGATCATAAGGACATGCGCGGCCCCAGGAACGATACTTCAAGTCTGGATCTGGAGAAACTTACGTCCAAAACGCTTCGGTCTTGACTACGTCCCCGCCTCCTCCTCCACAATCCACTGCCGGAACAACAGAACCTCCGGTCTCACATTCGACAGGCCGAATGGCGCCGGTAGGAAATGCGCCTGCTCAATCGGCAGTTCCAGATCGAACGGTTGGCGCAACGGCAGTAGTTCCACGGCGCGCTTTGCATAGGACCGCAGCACGCTGGTGGTGCCGTCGCCCGCTGCCAGCAGCACCGCGAAGAAGGCGCACATCGCGCCGGGCAGTCCCTGGGAGAACGGGTTCATCGAGAGCTTCAATGTGAGTCTGCGCGATGAGCTGCTCGACGGCGAAGTCTTCGACACACTGAAGGAGGCCAAGATCGTGTTCGAAACCTGGCGGCGCCACGACAACGTATACCGCCGTTGAAGCTGACGGCGGTCCCGTTGGCACTCGTTGCCCCATATGTGGCAACCAGATGTTCGAACAGCAGTGAGTTCGCGCATATGTCCCATTCTAACCACGAGCATTCTGCCCGGTGCCATAAGCGCTAGATCAGGGCACGCCAATGCAATAATCTCTCTGTCCCACCGGTACAAAAACTCCGTCAGGCCAAGAACTTGCAATGCATGAAGCGGTGCTCAAAGAAAGGCAATCAAGATGCTTCTCGAGCCAATCTCATTCGATGACGTCAAGCCTCTCCGCGGTCGGCCCAGAATAAAGGAGGTTCGCGCCCTTGTCTCAAGGGCAGACGGTTTCGGAGCAAGCGACCTTCATGATACTCCGGAGACCCATTGGATCTTGGGACAAACCGCTGCTGACCAAAGCTGGGACTACAAGAACACTCATCCGCCAATCGCCAATCCCATGTCGCGATTTCCCAAGTATTCAGGTTCGCGAAAATCCTGGGGCGTCGCCAATGTTCCATCGGTCATCGTTGAGATCGAGGATGACAATGGCCTTGTCGGAATTGGTCTCAGTACGGGCGGAGAGGCCGCTGCCTTCATCATAGAGAAGCATCTGGCAATGTTTGTTGAAGGGCAAAGCGCCTGTGATCGATCCCATATCTGGGACCAAATGTGGAGGGCATCGATACATTACGGCCGCAAAGGCCTCGCACTGCATGCAATCAGTGCGATCGATCTGGCGTTGTGGGACCTCTATGGGAAGGCTGTCAATGAACCTGTCTACAACCTGATGGGTGGTAGAACGAAGCAACGTGTTCCAGTCTATGCAACGACTTCGCGTCCTGACTTGGCAAGAGACTTGGGGTTCCACGGCGCCAAGTTACCGCTTCCATATGGACCGGCCTCTGGCGACGAGGGCATGAAATCCAACGTCGCGTTCATCAAGAATTGGCGGGAAAAAGTTGGGCCCGGATTTCCGCTGATGTTGGATTGCTACATGGCCCTCAATGTTCACTACACAGCAGAACTTGCCCACAGATTGAGGCCCTACGACGTGAGGTGGATCGAAGAACCTCTGATGCCGGATGACTATGCAGGTCATTCGAAGCTCGGGCGGAAATTTGAAAGCATGAGCGGATGCGCGGCTTTCGCAACTGGCGAGCACGAATACACGCAATTCGGATTTCAGCAGCTTATCGATGCTGGCGTCGGGTTATTGCAGCCGGATGTCATGTGGATGGGTGGCCCGACTGAATTCTCAAGAATTGTCGCACTCGCCAGTGCTCAATCAGTTGCCGTGGTGCCCCACGGCTGCGGCGTCTATGGTTATTACATGGCGATGGCCTTCGACCATATCAGATTGGCCGAGTTCATAATGATGAGCGAAAGAGCCGATAAGATCGAGCCGAATTTTGGCAAGATGTTCAAGAGTGAACCACTGCCGGACCGAGGTTACATTGAGCTTCCAACAACGCCAGGATTTGGGCTCGAACTCAATCGCGATGAGGTCAACTTGATCCGACCCTATGATAGAAGCCGCTAGTGTCCTGTTGCGGAATTGTTCAGTCACCTCGGCTGGACGATGATTGCCTCTGCTTACCAAATTGAATCGGAGGCGGAGATCCTGCGGATCCTCGACGGCCTAGGCCATTCTGCCATTGACGTCCAGGGCTTGTGGGTCGCCGCAGCCGGGCCGCGCGTGCGGCCCGGTCACCAGTCTCACAGGAAGGGAAGTTCGGTCAGCACGCCGGGTTCCATCTTGCCATTTATCATGGCCTCGACCCGGTCGCCCACGGCGCAGTCGCGCGAGATCAGCGCGAAGCCGAGGTTTTTCTGCACCCGGATCGAGAAGACGCAATTGGTCAGATCGCCGACCTTGCGGCCTGCCTTGAAGATCGGGTCCCACAGAAAGCCCGGCGTTACCGGATCGCCCGCGTCAAGGATGATGCCCAGAGAATGGCGCTTGGGCCCTTCGGCATGAATGCGGCGCAGGGCCTGAATGCCGATGGTGTCGTCGGGCACATGAAGGTCGATGTATTTGCCCATGCGCACTTCATAAGGGTTGGTGGTGGTGTCGGTGTCGCCGCCATAAGAGACCAACCCGCTTTCCACCCGCTCTGACCAGTTCGGGTTGCCCGGCCCGATGCCCCAGGGCGCCCCCGCCTCGCGGAAGATCTCCCAAAGCGCGCTGCCCTTGCTGCCGTCGCGCAGATAAATCTCGAAGCCGCCCTGTTTCGACCAGCCCGAGCGCGCCACGGCCACGGGGATGCCCTGAATCTCAGTCTCGCGGAACCAGAAATACTTCAGCCCGCGCACCCAGTCGCCGCAAACATGGGCCACCACATTTTCGGCCTTGGGGCCCTGAATGGCCATGGGCGAGACATCGGGCTCGCTCACCTCGACGCGCAAGCCGCGCTCGGCGGCGATGGCGCGGGCCCAGAACCAGATGTTTGAATCGGCGATCGAGAGCCAAAAAAGGTCATCGGCCAGCTTCAACAGGATCGGGTCGTTGATCAGCACGCCGTCATGGTTGCACAGCGGCACATACTTGCCTTGGCCAACCTTGCACTTCGATAGATCGCGGGGAGCCAGGATTTGCGCCAGTCTGCCCGCATCGGGGCCTTTCAGCTGCACCTGCCGCTCCACTGCCACGTCCCATTGGCTGACCCCGTTGATCAGCCGCCAGTATTCTTCCAGCGGCTTGCCGTAACTCGTCGGCATCAGCATGTGGTTGTAGATGGTGAAGGCGCAGACGCCCTCTTTCAGCGTTGCCTCATAGTAGGGCGAAGGGCGCAGGCGGGCGGAGGGAGTGATGCCGAACAAGATGGGCTCCAGTTGCGTCAGAAGGGTTTGGCGGCATGGGCCGCAGCGATGAAGGCCGAAAGCGCGGCCTCGGAATTGTCGCGGTTGTAGTCGTCGCGGCCAAGGATCACGATAGACATGCCGTTCGGCAGGGCCAGAACATCATTGCCGCCCGCCCCGCTCATGTATGGCACGGTGACGGATTTGCCCGCGATGTCGTTGGTCAGGCGCCAGAAGGCCGCGCCGTAGTCGGGGCTGGCTGGTTCGGCCAGAAGCTGAGGTGTCGATGATCTGCGTACCATCCGGTGCCTTGCCGCCATTGGCAACCAGGGCGCCTGCACGGGCCAGAATGTCGATGGTGGGCAACGCGCCCCAGGCGGCAAAGGGGAAGCCCGGCGCGCCGGTTTCGGTATAGCCTGTGCCCGCCGCGAAATGATTCGCGCCGATGGCGTCGTAGACTTCGGTTTCGAGCATCTTCAGGATGGTGGCCCCGGCTCCTTCCTTCGATTGCAGGAAGCGTTCCATGGCCAGCGTGGCGATCCACATATCCTGGTCGATATAGGCCCGCTTTTGGCCCGGCCCGGTCACGTGCGGGTTGGGACCAACGTTGAAGTAGTAGCGGATCTGATCGGCCAGCGCGTAGGAATAGGACCACTGATAGGTGTTGAGATTGCCGCTTTCCCAGTTGACGTTGTAGTCCACCGCGCCCATGCCCGTCATCATGTTCAGCGCATGGCGGATGGTAACGCCCTGCCAGCGCGCCCGTGCCGCATTGTCGACATAGCCGAATTCCTTGCCTTCGCGGAAATAGCTGACGATAGATGTATCAAGAAAATCAGGCCCGTACTTCTGCGACAGCCGCATCGCCGCCATTCCCGGGATGAGCGATTTCGTCACCGACCAGACACCAAAGCGCATATCCTGCGGATAGGGGTGGGACCCAAAGGGTGTCTCGACCGGGTTCATGTAAAGCGTGCCATCGGACAGCACGGCAATCGCGAGTGTCCCTTCAGGATCAAGCGCGGCAGCGGCCTTCTCCATCTCTGGCCTAAATTCCGACAGCGGCCGGAGCGGTAGGAGCCCCGAGCGTTCGGTGGCGAAGACGGCGGCCACGGCGGCAGCATCGGCCTTGGAGGGTGCCAAGGAAAGCGGCACCTCGCCCCAAGCTTTAACGTCGAAATCCGGATCCCAGAAGATGAACCCGCCGGCGGACATCGAGGAGAACTGCACCCGGAGCGGGGTGGTTTCACTACCCTTGTAGTCAAAGCTGGCAAGCCCGATCCAGGCCTCGCCTTCCTGCGACTGCACGAGGCTGATCGGGAAGGCGGCACGCGACCATCCGGTGTGATCGGCTTCGGTCAGCGCCCATGTGCGGCCGGGGCTAGCGATGAACTCCCAAAAGCTGGCGCTGCGTTTGGCGACCGGCGTGCGGATGATGCCGCGCTCCGCCGGGATCAGCGCGCCGTCTGCGGTGCCCACGACTTCCAGCGGCAGGCCCGGGAACAGTGCTGCGTCCAGCTGCATCAGCGGTGCGGCGCCCGCCGGGTCTTGTGCGGCAAGAAAATCAAACAAGCCCCACCACGCCCAAGGGGTGCGGATCATCTTGTCGGCCGGATCGGCCTCGACGGTCATTTCGGTGGTGGTTAGCGCCAGAGTGGCCGAAAGGGCCGCGCCCGGGGCGGCTCCTTCCGGGGCCCGAAAGAATTCGGTCGCCACCCAATCGGGAGCATCGGCCCATGCGGGCGATGCGGCCGCCAAGATAAATGCGCATGAAACCTGTCTGATCACCTCGCGTCCTCCGTCATTGGATTGCTGTCAAACATTCTACCCGAATGCGAGTGTCAACGCCGCGGTAGATGCACCGCAGTGGCCGCAGCTAGGCAGTTAGAATGCATCAGTGAGGATGGCAAGAAGGCCTACTTGCGATTCGGCGTCAGGCGTCGGTGGAGCTGGCCGCTTGAGGGGCAGATGGGCTTGCGGGATTGGCGCATTTCTTGCTCTGCTTGAGGCGATAAATAATCAGCGCGACAGTAAAGGGCTGGGCAACGGTCTGCCCCGCGGCCGTGGAACGCGGCGAATCTTCATATGCGAATTCCCGCAGACGCTCAGGAAGAAACGCCTCTCGCGGGATCTTTCGCAGGGTGCCGAGGACCGCTTTGGACCGCATGCCGCGCGCCGCGATCTGATCTTCGACCATGTCCTCACGAAGCCTCGAAAGATCAGTCATTGGCCCTCATCCATACCGGATTTCGTCATGTCGAGCATGATGACGCATGTGCAAGCCCACACCAAGTCCCGCCGTGTAAGCCTTGCCCAACACTCCGCCAAGGTGTTGCCGGCTATCCAAGAAGCCTTGTTCGAAGGGGCGCCTATTGGATCACAACGCGGGCAAGTCCCGGCATACTGCAAGATCAAAGCCCTGGCGGTTGGCGACCTATGTCGCGTTTTCCGAACGCGCGAAAGCCCATTCATTCGAACCCTATCTCAAGTCGGGATCGGGACCTGCCTTTGCCAAGAAGCGTTTTTGGTGACGGCGCCGGGAAGACTCACTTCGTAGGCCCCTTCTCGGACTCTCATTTCCGCTCGAAGAGCCTTCGCAGCTCGACCTTGGCTCGCTTCAGGACGGCTCGATGCTGCTTCGGTAATCCCTTGCCGGCGCGGTTGATATAGAAATTCAGCATCGACATGGCCGACTGGTATGGTGTGCCCTTGCGCCGCCGGCTGCATTCGGCGGATCGTTTGAGAGACAGGGCAATCTCGCGGGGGCAGTCCGACGCGAAGATGCCGGCCTCGATGTCGAGCGCATCGCTGTGCTCGGTGACACCGGCGGACCAGTTGCCGCTCTTCGCGCGAGCTCGGCGCTGCGTTGCCGCCGCCATAACGCCACCTGTCCGCTAACCTCTGTGCTTGAAGTACTGCACGGCACGCTCATGCCGCTCGGCGGCTTGCCGGGTAGCGAATGTGCCCAGATTTCGCCGTTTGCCGGTCTTGGGATCGATCTTACGCGAGTAGAGCCGATACTGTCCCGATCTTAGCTTCCTGATCATCTGCTGGATCTCCCCGGCAATCCCGCGCCCTGCGAACGTGCACTCTCTGCGATTGTTCCCGCGTCTTACGTCCCCGCCGCTTCTTCCACAATCCACTGCCGGAACAGCAGCACCTCCGGCCTCACATTCGACACCCCGATCGGCGTCAACAGGAAATGCGCCTGCTCGATCGGCAGTTCCAGGTCGAACGGCTGGTGCAGCGGCAAGATTTCCACCGCGCGCTGCGCATAGGGGCGCAGCACGATGGTGGCGCCGTCGCTCGCTGCCAGCAGCACCGCGGCGACGGAATTGTCCACGCGCAGGGCCTTGCTCGGCTGCGGCATCGGCAGGCCGATCTCGCGGAAAGCCTCGGTCCAGTGGTTCTCATGGCCGACCACATGGATCAGCCGCGTCTCCGCGATCTCCAGCAGGCGCTTCGCCGCGCTGCCCCGCTGCGCCACATTGCGGTTGCAGACGATGACGGACGGACGGTGCCACATCCGCTCCGCCTCATAGCCCGCCCAGGCGCCGCTGCCGAAGCGGATGTCGATGTCCGTGGCCTCGTCGGGCTGCGCGTCGGCCCAGATGGTGGAGAGGATCAGGATCTCGATCCCCGGATACTCCGCCTGAAAGCGTGGCAGCCGCGGTGCCAGCCATAGCGTCACAAAGGACACCGGCGCCCGCACGGTGATCGAGGTCATGCCGCTTTGGCCGAACAGCTTGGTGGTCGCCGCCGAGAGGTTCTCGAAGGTCCGCCGCACATCCGGCAGATAGGCCGCACCCATCTCCGTCAGCCGCAGGCCGCGGGCCAGGCGCTCGAACAGCGCATGGCCCAGATACCGCTCCAGCGAGCGCACCTGATGGCTGATCGCCGTGGATGTCAGGTTCAGGTCCGTGGCCGCCCTGGCGAAACTCATATGGCGGGCGCTGGTCTCGAAGGCCCGGAGCCAATTCAGGGGTGGCAGGCGATAGGTCATACTGAGGCCCAACAAAACTTAGGTCTTGGCAGCATAAAGCTTCGCTTGCGTTCATGCACCTTTCGCTCAATCCTCTGATTTCAGTAGAAAAAAGGCAACAAGCGCTTGAAGGTCTGAAAAAATGACCGCCGGGCGCCTCCAGGGTCAGGCAATCACCGTCGACATGCGGATCGCGCGTCTCGAGACCTTCAGCACCCGATTCATCGGCTTCGTCCGCGTGACTTCAGACAGCGGCGCCCAGGGCTGGGGCCAGCTTTCCACCTACAATTCGGACATCAGCGCCCAGGTGCTGCACCGCCAGGTGGCGCCCTATGCGCTGGGCGCCGACATCTTTCCCATCGACCCGCTGCTCGACCGCATCGAGGAGAAGGAGCACAAATTCCCCGGCTCCTACATGAAGCGGGCCATGGCCGGTCTCGATACCGCGCTCTGGGACTTGCGGGGAAAGATCGAGCGCAAGCCCGTGGTGGAACTGCTCGGTGGCAAGCCCGGCAGGCTGCGCTGCTATGCCTCCTCGATGAAGCGGGACATCACGCCCGAGGACGAGGCGGCGCGTTTTCTGCGGCTGCGGGACAAGCACGGCTTCGATGCCTTCAAATTCCGCGTCGGGGCGGAATGCGGCCATGATGTCGACGAATGGCCCGGCCGCACGGAGGCCATCGTGCCGGCGATCCGCCGCGCCCTCGGTCCCGGCGCGGCGCTGCTGGTGGACGCCAACAGCGGCTTCTCGCCGGCGCGGGCGATCGAGGTGGGACGCCTGCTGGAGGCCGAGGGAATCGAGCATTTCGAGGAGCCCTGCCCCTATTGGGAGCTGGAGCAGACCAAGCAGGTGACCGAGGCGCTGGGTGTGGCGGTGACCGGCGGCGAGCAGGATTGCGAATTGCCGGTCTGGTGGCGCATATGCCGGGAGCGGGTGGTCGATATCGCCCAGCCGGACGTGCTCTATATCGGGGGCATCGGCCGCGCGCTGCGCGTGGCCGCCATGGCGGCCGCGGCCGGACTGCCGGTGACGCCCCATGCGGCCAATCTGGGGCTGGTCACGCTGTTCACCATGCATCTGCTACCGGCGCTGCCCAACGCCGGCAAGTATCTGGAGTTTTCCATCGAAGAGGCGGACTACTACCCCTGGCAATACGGCCTTTTCCGCAACGATCCCTACCGGGTGGAGGGGGGCTGCGTGACCGTCCCGAGCGAGCCCGGCTGGGGGGTGGAGATCGAGCCGGAATGGCTGGCCCGCGCCGCCTACCAGGTCAGCGAGGCAACGTGATCTGGCGCCCCGCTCACCAAACATTCACTTGCAAGCCCTCGGCCGGCGAGTCGATCATTGACGGCAGGGCCGATGGGCGCGCCAGAAGCGATGTCTTCCATAAAGCAAGAAACGCGGCGGGCATCGGGCGAGCGTCGGTCCAGGCCCGATCCAACAAGAATAAGTAGCAGGCAAGGCAACAACTGAGGAGAGGAGATTACGCCATGACCAAACTGACATCCGGCCAGCGTTCCGCGCTGGCTACCGTTTCTGCGGCACGGGCCAGCCGCCGCAGGATTCTGAAGAGCGCCGTTGCGCTGGGTGCCATCGGCATCCTGGCGCCGACGCTGTCGCGGAACGCGTTTTCGTCATCTGGCGAGGTGAACTGGTTCACCTGGGAGGACTACGCGCCGCAGGCGCTGCTCGACAAATTTACCGCCGAAAGCGGCATCAAGGTCAATGTCACGACCTTCTCGTCGAACGAAGATTGCCTCAACAAGCTGAAGGCTGCCGGCGGCAGCGGCTGGGACCTGACCTCGCCATCGATCGCCTGGATCTCGGCGCATATCGACCAGGGCAGCTTGGCGCCGATCGACGAATCGAAGATTCCGAACCTCAAGCAGGTGCAGCCCAGCTTCCTGGAGCAGACGAAGGAACTTGGCGCCACGAAGGACGGCAAGTACTACGCGCTGCCCTATGACTGGGGCACGGAGGCGCTCGCCTACAACACCGAGAAAGTGCAGCTCGAATATGGCAAGGCGTCGTTTGGCGACCTGTGGAAGCCGGAACATAAGGGCCTGATGCTCAGCCGCCAGCGCTCCTCGATGCTGGTGACCGGCCTCTGGATGGAGACCACCGGCGATCTGCCGCCGGGCACCATGCGCAAGGCCTATGATGACGAGGCCGCATTCAATCTGGGTTACGGCAAGGCGGCGGAGTATGTCATCGCCAACAAGGCGCAGATCCTCAATTGGTGGAAGGGCACGGCGGATACGCAATCGGGTTTCGAACAGGACGGCGCCGTCATAGGCCATACCTGGGACGGCCCGATCTTCCAGCTGAAGAACCAAGGCAAGCCCTATAACTATCTGGCGCCGGTCGAAGGGGCGTTGAGCTGGATCGATTCGATCGCCTTGACTTCCGGAGCGGTCAATGTCGAGCAGGCCTACGCCTTCATAAACTGGTCGTTCCAGCCGGAAGTGGGCGGGGTCGTCTCCGATGCCACGACCTACAACTCCGTGGTCATCGGCTTCGACAACTTTGTCGCTGACAGCTTCAAGAAGAACTTCGCCGATGCCTATCCCGGCGATGCCATCGCGAAGCTGTGGGTACAGGGGACGGAGCGGCCTTGGTTCCTGGAAGCGCGCCAGAAACTGGCGGATAAGATCTCCGCGGCCTGAACGCTTGCCGGTATTCCCGTGGCCGGTGTTGAACGCCGGCCACGGGATGTTCTACGTTGGCCGCGCGTGAGTTCCCATGGCGAATGACCTGCAGTTCATCAATGTCGTGAAGCGCTTCGGCAGCTTTACCGCCGTGCGCAATCTCAATCTCACCATCAAGCAGGGCGAGTTCTTCTCGTTCCTGGGGCCGTCGGGATGCGGCAAGACCACCATCCTCCGCATGATTTCCGGCTTCATCGAGCCAAGCGAAGGCGATATCCGCCTCGGCGCCCGCTCTCTGGTCGGCCTCGGCCCCAATGTTCGGCCGACGGCGCTGATCTTTCAGAACCTGGCGCTGTTCCCGCTGATGTCGGTGGAAGAGAATATCGGCTTCGGGCTGGAGGTGCGCGGCGTGCCCCCGGCCGAACGGCGGCGCAAGGTCGATGCCATGCTCGATCTGATCGCGCTGCCCGGTTACGCCAAGCGCCGCATCGACGAGCTGTCCGGCGGGCAGAAGCAGCGGGTGGCGATCGCCCGCGCGCTGGCCGTGGAACCGGAAGTGCTGCTGCTGGACGAGCCGCTGTCGGCGCTGGACCTCAAGCTGCGGCAGCATATGCGCGCCGAGCTGCGCGCCATCCAGCAGCGCACCGGCGTCACCTTCGTCTACATCACCCACGATCAGAGCGAGGCGCTGGCCATGTCCGACCGCGTCGCCGTGATGAGCCAGGGCCGGATGGAGCAGGTCGGCGTCTCCGCGGAGATCTACAACAATCCGGCAACAGCCTTCGTCGCCTCTTTCGTCGGCGAGAACAATCTGTTCAACGGCCGCATCGTCGCCGTCAGCAATGGCGACGCCCAGATCGAGACGGCCTTTGGCAGGCTGACCGGTGCCAATCCCAGTGGCTTGAAAGCCGGCGACGAAGGGCTGCTGTTCGTGCGGCCGGAGCGCTTGCGGCTGCAACCGCCGTCGGGCGGATTCTACAACACAATCGCGTCGACAGTTCTCGGAGAAGTGTTCGAAGGCATTCTCGTCAATATCAGCCTGGCGAACCCGTCCGGAGCGCCGGTCACACTGACCATGTCGAACGACGGCGAGGTGCCGGAGATCCGCGAGCAGAGCCGGATCGAGGTGCATTTCGCCGCCGATGACGCGCGCATCCTGCCGCGGGCGGAAACCGCCCATGGGTGAAACGCTTAACCGCTTCGGCCGCGCGGGCCTTGCTTTCATTTTCGGTTCGGTGGCGATCTGGATTCTGCTGTTGATCCTGATCCCCCATTTAATGCTGCTCGACTACGCCTTCCACGCAAATCCGGGCGCGATCAACAAGGGGCTCGTGGGCGATGGATTTACCTTCTATTCCTTCGGGGCGCTGTTCGATCCCAAGGACGATCTCGCCTTTCAGACGTTCGTCCGTACGCTGCTGACCAGCGGCGTTATCACCGTCATGTCCCTGATAGTCTGCTATCCCATCGCCTACTATCTGGCGAAAGTGGCCACCGCGAAATGGCTGCATATTCTGATGCTCTGCCTGCTGGTGCCCTTCTGGGTCAATGAAGTGCTGCGCGCCTATGCCTGGCGCACGCTGATGGCAAGGCAAGGGCTGCTGAATCAGCTGCTGATTGCCATGGGCTTCGAGCCCTTCGAGTTCTTCAATTACGAGCTGCCGATCCTCGACGCCAATATCGCGCTCTTCGTCGGCTTGGTCTATTCCTACATCCTGTTCATGGTCTTTCCGATGTTCAACGCCATGGAAAGCCTGGACCGCAATCAGATCGAGGCGGCGCGGGATCTCGGCGCTTCCTGGGTACGGGTGCACCGGCGCATCGTGATACCCCACGCAAAGCCGGGCATCGCGTCGGGCTGCATCGTCATGTTCATGCTCTGCGCCGGCTCTTTCATCGTGCCGGTGCTCTTGGGCGGTAAATCCAGCTTCTGGTTCACCCAGGCTATCGAGTCGCAATTCTCGGTGCTGAATTGGAACGGCGGATCGGCCTATGCGCTGGTGCTGGAGCTGGTCTGCCTGGTCTTTGTGGTGGTGATGATGCGGGTGTTCCGCGTCACCCTGCGCGATATCGCGCGGTAAGCGGCCATGGGAAACTATGACGCCCTGCTGAAATGGTCGATCCGGGGCTATCTCGCGATCTTCCTCGGCTATCTGCTGTTCCCGCTGCTCTATCTGATGCTGCTGGCCTTCAACACCAGCCGCATCCCGACCCACCGCGATTTCCAGTTCACGCTCTCCTGGTTCAGCGAAGCCTGGAACGATCAGCGCATGTTCGACGGGCTCTATATGAGCCTCCTGATCGCCGTGTTCGTGGTGGTGCTGTCGGTGGCGCTCGGCCTCGGTGGGGCTTTGGCGCTGACCCGGCTGCAAATCAAGGGCAAGGCCCTGCTCTACGCCGTGCTGGTGTCGCCGATCCTGGCGCCGGGCATCGTGCTGGGCATCTCCACCTTCATCTTCTGGAGCCAGCAGGTGGGCCTGCGCGCCTCCTGGTGGACCGCGGTGCTGGCGCAATCCAGCTTCATCGCCGCCTATTGCATGCTGATTTTCATCGCCCGGCTGCAGCGCTTCGACACCACGCTGGAGGAGGCGGGCCTGGATCTGGGCGCCAGCCCGCGCCAGGTGTTCTGGCGCATCACCGTGCCTTACATGCGGCCGGCGCTTTATTCCGCAGCCGGCCTCGCCTTCCTGCAATCTTTCGAGAACTACACGACAACCTATTTCGCCATCGGCGCGGAGCAGACCTTCGCCATTTTCATCGCCAACAAGGTGCGCCAGGGCGTGACACCGGCCGTCAACGCGGTCGCCGTGGTCCTCGTCGTCACCACCGTGGCCGTCGCCATCGCCGCCGAGATCCGCCGCCGCAATGCGGCGAGCCGCGCGATGGAAGCCGCCCGGCTCGCCCAGCAGGCGGATGTGGAGATGGCGGGCGGCCTCCGTCCGCAGGAAGCCGCCGCGCAGTAGGCAAGAAGCCGGCCGCTATTTGCCCAGCGCCTTGCGTACGCCGGCGCCGTAGTCCGGATGGACTTTGGCGAACAGCGCCAGCTGGCGTTCGGCGATGGCGCCGGGAATGCCCTTCATCGCCGCGGCGATGTTCTCGAACAGCCGCTGCTTCTCCCCCTGATTGAACAGGTTGAACAGCGCCCGCGGCTGGCCGAAATCGTCATTGCCCTGGCGGTGATCGTAGCGCGCCCCGTCGCCGGAGATGCGCAGCGGCGGTTCCGCCGCCGACGGATCCTGCGCCGGGCCGTCGAACGAGTTCGGCTCGTAATAGGCATCGGCATTGCCGGTGTCGTTGCGGAAGAACCGCATCGAGCCGTCCTTATGATAGTGATGCACCGGACAGCGCGGCGCATTCACCGGCAGGGCCTCGTAGTGGGTACCCAGGCGATAGCGGTGCGCATCGGCATAGGCGAAGATCCGCGCCTGCAGCATCTTGTCGGGCGAGAAGCCGATGCCCGGCACCACGTTGGAAGGCGAGAAAGCCGCCTGCTCGATCTCCGCGAAGTAGTTGTCGGCGTTGCGGTTGAGCTCGAGCACGCCCGCTTCGATCAGCGGGTAATCCTTGTGCGGCCAGACCTTGGTCAGGTCGAAGGGATTGTAGGAGGTCTTCTCCGCATCGGCCTCCGGCATCACCTGCACGAACATGTTCCAGCGTGGGAACTGCTTCTTCTCGATCGCGCCGAACAGCTCCTCCTGATAGGTCTCGCGCGAACGGCCGACGATCTCGGTCGCCTCGGCATTGGTGTAGTGCTTGTGGCCCTGGGCGGTCTTGAAGTGGAACTTCACCCAAAACCGCTCGCCCGCCTTGTTCCAGAACGAGAAGGTGTGAGAGCCATAGCCGTTCATATACATCGGCGCCACCGGCAGGCCGCGGTCGGAGAACAGGATGGTGACCTGGTGCAGGCTTTCCGGCGACAGCGACCAGAAGTCCCACATCGCCGTCGGCGAGCGCAGGTTGGTGCGGGGATGACGCTTCTGGGTGCGGATGAAATCCGGAAACTTCAGCGGATCCCTGATGAAGAACACCGGCGTATTGTTGCCTACCAGGTCCCAGTTGCCTTCGTCGGTGTAGAATTTCAGGGCAAACCCGCGCACGTCGCGCTCGGCATCGGCGGCGCCCAGCTCGCCCGCCACGGTGGAGAAGCGCAGCAACAGGTCGGTCTTCTTGCCGACCGCCGAGAATAGCTTGGCGCGGGTGTACTTCGTGATGTCCTTGGTGACCGTGAGGGTGCCGAAGGCGCCCCAGCCCTTGGCGTGCACGACGCGCTCGGGGATGCGCTCGCGGTTCTGATGGGCCAGCTTCTCGATCAGTTGGTAATCCTGCAGCAGCACCGGGCCGCGCGGACCGGCTGTTATGGAATTCTGGTTGTCCGCGACGGGCGCGCCGGCGCTGGTGGTCAAGGTCGGACGGTTGCTCATGGGTCGCCTCCAATTGTCTAGAGTAATTCCAAACAATAGAGCTACGGCGATCTCCGGCCAAACCGATTATTTCTCTCACAGTGATCGATTTCGGCAATCAGAGCGGAGCGCCGTCAGGGCAGCAGCCGCGGCGTCCGGATATCCTTGCCGTCAAAGGTGCCGGCCACGCTCATGGCGTCGGTGTCGCTGTTGTGGCGGAAGGTGAATTGCCCCTGATGGGCGCCGTTGACGGCGATCTGCAGCGTGAGGCCGGGATTGGGGCCGCCTTCTTCGATATCGGTCCCCGTGCCGTCCAGGACGATGTTCGGCCACATCGCGCATCTCGTGAAGCTGTATTCCGTTCCGGCGTCGCCGGCGGCCACGTCGATCTTGCCGCCGCCGTTGCAGCCGACCGCCAGCGCCGTCTCGCCGTCCCAATTGCCGATCTCCGGCGACAGTTCGATCTCGATCTCCACCGCGCGCCCGATCAGCGCCGGGTCCACGGCCGCGGGATCGGTCAGCGTCAGTTTCTCATAGTCGCCGATGAAATCCTGGCGGCAGATCTGCTCCCGTGCCTCCGGCTCCGTGCCGTCGAACATCAGGCTGAAGACGATCTCGTCCGGGCAGGCCAGTTCCCGGCCCCAGATCACATGGGGCCCGCCGGCCATGGAGACGAGATAGGCATTCTTCGCGTTGTCCATCACCGCCTGGGCCATGGTGACCGGCGTGATCGGATCGGTGTCGGCATTGAGGATCAGCGTCGGGAACTCGCCGCCGGCATAGGGCTTCGGCCGCTCGTTCGGGCCGCGCTTGGGCCAGAAGGCGCAGGCCAGCCGCTCGACATAGTAGGAATTCAGCAGCCGCGGCGCCCGGGGTGCAAAGGCCTTCGCCTTCTCGATGACCTGCTGCGCCGTCGCCTCTCCGTCGGCAGTGCCTTCGCCATAGTCGCTGCAGGTGACGGCGTAGTAGGCGGCGCCGTACCAGGCGGGGTCGGGCGCGCCGATCAGGGTCTGCGGATCGATCTGCAGATTGTAGTAAGCCAGGCGCAGCAGCGGCAGCAGGTCGCCGCGCGATCCCGCCGCCAGCGCCCGCAGGAACGTGGCGCGGTCTTCGGGGCCGTAAAGGGCATAGAACGCGTCCGCTTCCAGCATGCCCGCGGTCAGCTTGCGCTTGGTGATGGTCCCGTCGGCCAGCGGGAAATCCACCTCGATCGGCCCGATGCTGGTCAGCGCCGCGATGCTGTCATAGGCCGATGCGGCATCGCCCCGCATGTCCTCGCGGCAGCCCGGCGTGGCGGCGCAGTCCGCCAGCACCCGCGCCAGGATGCGCTCGGCCGCCAGCACATAGGAGGTGTAGTAGCCGTCGAAATCCAGGTTCAGGTCGACGACGCCGTCCATCGCCACGCCCTTCACCGAGGTGGGAAAGGCGGTGGCATATTGCTGGGCGAATTGCGTGCCGTAGCTCTCGCCATAGATCCAGATCCGCGGGCTGCCGATCGCCTGGCGGAACAGCTCGACATCGCGGATCGCCTGGTCGGTGTCCACATAGGGCAGCAGGTCGCGGGACTTCAGTTCCGCCGTGCAGTCGGTGGCATAGGCCTTGGCGATGGCGATTGCCGCCTCGGGCTGCTTGATCGAGGTCTCCGCGGTGTCGAAGATCGCCTGCGCCTTCGGGCAGGCCAGGCCGTGATCCGGCCCGATGCCCCGCTGGTCGAAGAACACGATGTCCATGTTCTCGGTCAGCTTGGCGTCATAGGCGGAGAGATAATCATCGGCCACCGCCAGCCCGCTGCCGCCGGGCCCGCCCACCACATAGATCAGCACGCCCTTGCCGTCGCCGGTGGCGAAGCTGACCGCGAACTCGATATCGATCGTGGGGCCGCTATTGGCGCGATGATCGACGGGCACCTTGATCTTCACGCAGGTCAGGCTGCCGGTCGCGCAGGGTGCTCCGCCCAGCTTGGCGATAACAGCCTTCAGCGGATTCACTTGCGGCGCGCCGCTGCCTAGCAGCAGCGGCGCCGCGGCCGCTGCCAGAATCGCCATTCTAATCCTGCACATGAAATCTCCCAGTGCACCGGTCGGTTGTACCGGCCCGATTGTTGGGGTCAGCCTAACCGGTCGCAAAGTAGCCGGCAAATCACGGCAGGAAGGCGCTGTGCACTCAAATCTAGGCGGCGACAAACTCCCATGGGCGTGTTTGCCCAAAATGGAATCACGGCACACCAATAATTGTCATCCCCGCTTTCGCGGGGATGACAACAATGGGAGTATAAATCGCGGCGGACTTCGCGAACGCGCGATACGTCGCAGCAACCCTGTGAGTCTTACGGCAGCGGCAGACCCGGGATGCCCGGGACTCCCGGGATGCCGGGGATCGGCAGGCGCGAGCGCAGTTCGCTCAGGCCGAACTCCACCGCCGGGTCGTTCGACTCGTGGATGAAGTTGCGCACGCCGCCCTGGAACGCGCCGCTGCCGTCGAGCAGGCCCGACTGGCCGGTGACGATGGACAGCGCCGTGCCGGCGATCAGCGAGGTGAGCTGGATCGCGCCTTCGAGCACGCTGACTTCCGTCGAGCCGTCATCGGCGACATCGATCTTCAGTTCGGTGCCGCGGATCACCATGGTGGCGGTCGGCGTCTTCAGCGTCACCTTTTCTTCGGCCATCTTGCCGGAGACATAGCGGAAGGCGCCCTTGGTCAGATTGATCACCGACTTGCTGGTGGCCGGATCGGCAAAGACGAATTCATCCACCGTCAGCCGGGCGCGCTGGCCCATGGTGACCTTGGAGTTGTCGACAAACATGATATCGATGCCGCTCTCTTCGCCGGTCTCCAGCAGCTCGTTGCGGTGCACGGGCGATGCCTGCGCCAGCTCTTCCTTGGATTCGCCCGGCGGCGTGCCCCAGGCCTGGTTGACCACATCCTGGGCGCTGCCGACCTTCTCGGCGGCGAAGGCGAGCTTGATAAGCCCAAAAGCCGCAGCGCCACCAAACAGGGCGGCGCTGGCGACGGTTCTTGAAAGCGCATGGCGACGGCTGATCATGATGCCCGACAGGAATAATCTCAGTTGGTTCAGGATTGGTTAACGGCCCGTTGTCCATAACCGCGCCGGCCGCAAATCGTCAACTCCGGAGCCGTTTTCCCTGGGGATCGTAGGGCGAGGGCGGCACGACGCGGCATTTCCGCTTGGCGCCGACGATATGCACCTCCAGCGGACCGCCGGCCGCATCGCGGTCGACATAGGCCATTGCCAGGCTCTTGCCGATGGTATGGCCATAACCGCCCGAGGTGACGAATCCGACTCGGCGGCTGCCGGCCCAGACCGGCTCGAAGCCCGCCGCATCGGCGTCGGCGGCGTCCACTTCCAGCGTCACCAGCTTGCGCCTGGCCGAATCGGCGGTCTTCTCCTTCAGCGCCGCGTCGCGGCCGATGAAGGCCGGCTTGTCGAAGGCGACGAAGCGGTCCATGCCGCTCATGCCCGGCGTATATGCCCAGGTGAATTCCCGGGACCAGATGCCGAAGCTCTTTTCCAGCCGCAGGCTGTTCAGCGCGTTGTAACCAATCTGCCTTATGCCGAGATCGCGCCCGGCCTCCAGCAGCGTTTGATACAGCGCCAGATGCTCGCTGGCCGGCACGTTGATCTCATAGCCCAGTTCGCCGGCGACCGAGAGCCGCGCCGTCTTGGTGCGCATCAGCCCGACATCGATCTCCCGGCAATGCATGAAGCCGAACGCCTTGTTCGAGACATCGGCATCGGTCAGCCGGGCCAGGAGATCCCGGGATTTCGGACCCGACAGGCTGAAGCCGGTGATGGCATCGGAGATATCCCGCAGGGCCACGCCGCTATCGGGCAGGTGGCTCTCGAACCAGCGCATATGCCACTGGCGCAGATAGTAGGAGCCCATCAGCCACCAGCTGGCATCGTCCCAGTTCAGCACCGTGAGATCGCCCATCAGCCGGCCGCTGCGGCTCAGCATGGGCGCCAGCTTCGCCCGGGCGCGGGCCGGCAGCTTGCAGGCCAACAGCTTGTCGAGCCACGCCCGGGCACCCGGCCCCGTCACCTCGTAGCGGGCGAAGGCGGTGGTATCCAGCAGGCCGATGCCCGCACGTGTCGCCTTGCATTCGGCGGCGACGATGTCATGGGCGTTGGAGCGTTTCTGCGTCGGCGTTTCAGCAAAATCCCGGCGGGCGAAATAGAGCGGCAGTTCCAGCCCCCAGCTCACCCCCCAATGGGCGCCATCGGCGGTCATGGCGCCATAGGCCGACGCCCGGCGCAGCGGCCGGCCGGCGGGCAGCTGCTCGTTCGGGTAGGTGAGCACGAAGCGGCGCTTATAGAACTGGGCCGTCATCGCCTTGAGGTATTCGCGGTTGCTGGCCCAGCGGCCATAGCGGGCCACGTCCATGCCATAGATGTCGGCGCCCGGCTCTCCTTCGATCATCCACTGGGCCAGCGACAGGCCGACGCCGCCCCCCTGGGCGAAACCGGCCATGACGCCGCAAGCCGTCCAGTAATTGCGCAGGCCCGGCACCGGCCCCACCAAGGGGTTGCCATCGGGCGTGAAGGTAAAGGCGCCGTTGACCCATCGCTTGATGCCGGCATCGTTCAGGCAGGGGAAACGCTCAAAGCCCTTGGCCAGCTGCGGCGCGATGCGGTCGATATCCTCGGGGATCAGCTCGGTGCCATAGTCCCAGGGGGCACCGTCGATGCTCCAATGCTTGGGATTGAGTTCGTAGATGCCGAGCAGAAGGCCCTTGCCCTCCTGCCGCAGGTAGGTAAAGCCCTCGAGATCGACGGTCAGCGGCAGTTCCTTGTCCAGCGCCGCGACTTCCGGAATGGCCTCGGTGACCAGGTAGTGATGCTCCATCGGCGTGACCGGCAGGTCGACGCCGGCCATCAGACCGACCTTCTTCGCCCACAGGCCGGCGGCATTCACCACATGTTCGGCGGTGATGGTTCCCTGCTCGGTCACCAGCGTCCAGGCGCCGTCAGGGCGCGGATGCAGCTCCAGCACCCGGTTGCGCAGGATCACCTCGGCGCCGCGCTTCTTTGCCGCAATGGCGTAGGCGTGGGTAACGCCATAGGCATCCAGATGGCCTTCGTTGGGATCATAGAGGCCGCCATGGATGCCGGAGATGTCGGCGATCGGGCAGACCTGCTTGACCTCTTCCGGCGTCATCAGCCGGGCTTCCTCCATGCCCATGGTCTGGAATACCGCCCAGGCGGATTTCAGCCACTCCCAGCGTTCCGGCGTTCCCGCCAGGTTGACGCCGCCGGCCATATGCATGCCGACATTCTGGCCGCTCTCCTCCTCCAGCGTCTTGTACAGGCCGATGGTATAGCTCTGCAGTGCGGCGATGTTCGGATCGGCGTTGATGGCATGGAAGCCGGCGGCGGCATGCCAGGTGGAGCCTGCCGTCAATTCCTTCCGTTCGATCAAGACCACGTCGCTCCAGCCCAGCTTGGCCAGATGATAGAGGACGCTGACGCCGACCACGCCGCCGCCGATGACTGCCACGCGATAATGCGATTTCATGGATTGCTCTCTCCCCGCCGGCCGCTCCCGGGCCTTTGGCGAATCCATAAAACATGGTCCCGGCGAAGTCTAGACACCTGTGTCCAGAGCCGTGGCGTCCTGGACAGGCGGGGCGGCGCCCGGCTACGGTCGCTGCGCCGATGACCCTGAAGAGCAAGACATCCCCCCGCAAGCGGCCGGCGGCGCTTGCCCTCAACGGCACGCCCGAGAACCGGCTGACGCGCGAGGATTGGCTGACCGCCGCCCTGGACGCGCTGATCAGCGACGGCGTCGAGAATGTGAAGGTGCTGCCCTTGGCCGAGCGGCTGGGCGTATCGCGGTCCAGCTTCTACTGGTTCTTCCGCAGCCGCGAGCATCTGCTGGATCTGCTGCTGGAGCGCTGGCGCGACGGCAACACCCGCGTCATCGTGGAAAAGGCGGCCGCGCCCGCGGCGACCATCACTGAGGGCGTGCTCAACATCTTCATCTGCTGGATGGATGAAAGCCTGTTCGATCCCCGGCTGGATTTTGCCATCAGGGAATGGGCGCGCCGCTCCGGCCATGTGCGCCGCGCCGTCGACCGGGCCGATGACGAGCGGGTCGATGCGATCAAGCGCATGTTCATCCGCCACGGCTACCGCGATCGCGACGCCTTCATCCGGGCGCGGGTGCTCTATTTCATGCAGATCGGCTATTACTCGCTGGACCTGGAGGAACCCCAGGCCACGCGCCTGAACTACGTCGCCGACTACCTCCGGGCCTTCACCGCGCGGGAGCCGACGCGCCAGGAAGTGGCGGCCTTCGCCAAGGCCTACAAGCGCCGCTGAGGCGGGGCTGGTGATCATCGATCAAAACCGCGGAGATGCCCTTTCCAGCCTCCGCGGCACGCCGGGTGTCACCTGGACGCGATTGGCCTTCGTGAAACCAGCGTGAATCAAGGGTGTAGACGCAGTGAATCATGCAAGCCGGCGCTACTGAGGGCCTCCGCTGTTGTGCGCTTGATCACATCCCCGGGGAATAAAAAGCGGCGACATCACCATCCCTGTTAGCAGGCCGCCCGCTTTGGAGTAGACTGTGCGGCAAGAAAGAGCTTGGGCAGGCTTCCCGCCGGCCGGCCCGTGCGACAAAGGGAGAATGAGGTTGGACATGCAAGCACAGCATATTGTTGCGCCGGGGCGCAGCGCGATGTTGCCATGGCGCGCGGTCGTTATCGGCGGAATGATGTTTGCGGCGCTGCCGCCGGAGAATGTAGCGGCGGGCGAGCCCGTCGCCGTGGTCGAACAGATCGAAGCGCCGAGCACCGGGCTGCAATTCATGGACTTCGTGGAGGTTGGCCGGCTGATCAAGCTGCGGGCCGGCGAAACCATGAGTCTCGGCTATTTCGGCTCCTGCATCCAGGAGCGCATCGTCGGCGGTTCGGTGCAGATCGGCACCGAGCAGAGCAGCGTCGAAGGCGGCGAGGTTCAGCGGGAGCAGGTGGAATGCGATGGCGGCCGGCTGCAGCTGGACGCCAACGGCAACGATTCCAGCGGCGTGCTTATCCTGCGCAACATCGATGCCGACAGCACGAAGGCCAGCGGCGGCGACGGTTCCCTGCCGGCGGCGGAGCTGACGCTTTTCCACACCCAGCCGATCATCGGCATCAGCGTTCCGAACTCGCTGCTGCGGATCGACCGGCTGGATGCCTCGGCGCCGCGGCTGGAGATGCGCATCGAGGCCCGCTATCTCGATCTCGCCACCACGGCCAACGCCTTGACCCCCGGCGGCCTCTACAAGGCCGAGGCGGTCGGGCATTCCATCGTCTTCCGCGTTGACCCCAAGGCAGCGGCCGGCGGCGGTCCTGTCATCGGCCGGCTGCTCTACCTCTAGCCGGATGCGGCTGCGCGATCTTGTCGTCACGGCGTTCGCGACGCTGATCGCGGTCGTCTGGCTGACGCTGCCGATGGTGGAGCGGCTGAACGGCCTGTCCCTGGACATGCTGTTCTGGCTGCGCCACGCCGCGTTCGGCGTGCGTCACGATCTGCAATCCTCGCCGGTCGCCGTCATCACCTTGGACGAGGAAACCTACCGGCAGCCGGCCTTCCGGGATCTGCCCAGCGCCATGTGGACGCCGCAGCTGGCCAAGGTGCTGAACGCCGCGGTCGCCGCCGATGCCCGCGTCATCGCCTTCGACGTAATCATGCCGATTTCCCTGGAGAAGCATGTGCCGGGCTTCGACCGGGAATTCCTGGTCGCGCTCAACATCGCCGCCACCCAGGGCAAGGTGATCCTCAGCAAGGTGCAGCACCGGCAAAAGCCGATCAGCCCGTTTCCCGCCTACAGCTATGCCGTCGGCCATCAGGAGAGTATCCGCGCCGCCAATCTCAGCGAGGATTCCGACGGCGCGATCCGCCGCGTGCCGCTGCTCTTCCGCAGCGAGGATCTGCAGGCCGGCGGCCGCATCGACTCCTCGCTGGCGCTGGAGATCGCCGCCCGCTATCTGGGCGTGCGCCCCGGCCTTGCGCCCGACGGCACGATCAAGCTGGGCAACGATGTCGTGCCGGGCTCGGAGGCCCAGGGGATGCTGGTGAATTTCGATGGCGGCCAGCAGATCCCGACATACTCCCTGGCCGACCTCTATGCCTGCGCCCATGAAGGGAAGGGCGATTTCTTCCGGGAGCATTTTGCCGGCAAGGCGGTGTTGATCGGCGCGGCGCTGGATGTGGAAGACCGGCGCCTCACCTCGAAGCGGCTGATCCCCGCGCCGGACGGCAGCGGCCTTGGCGAGCGTTGCAGCCTGCCGATCCCCGCCGGCTTCTACGACCCCAGCCATGTCCGCGACACCATTCCCGGCGTGCTGATCCATGCCCAGGCGGTGAACGACCTGATCCGCCATGAGGTGCTGCGGGAGCCGCCTGTGATATGGCGGCTGGCGCTGCAGTTCGCGCTGGTGTTCAGCGCCGGCTGGCTGACCATGCGCCGCGCGCCGTTCCGCGCCGGCTTGCTGCTGTTCGGCGGCGCCATCGCCTGGGCCGCGGTCTGCACGGTGTTTTTCCAGCACAACATCGTGCTGCCGCTGTTCGGGCCGATGTTCGGCAGCGGCCTCGCGTTCGCCTGGCTGCTGGGCTACCGCTTTGTGGTGACCGACCGCCTCGGCCGGCAGATCCGCCAGGCCTTCGGCTATTACCTGCCGGCGGCGATCATCGACCGCATGGTCGCCGACGGCCAAAGCCCAAAGGTCGGCGGCGAAGTCCGCCTGGTCACCGTCATGTTCTCGGACATCAAGGGCTTCACCGAAATCGCCGAGGGTCTGTCGCCGACCGATCTGGTGAAGCTGCTCAACGCCTATCTCGAGGCGATGACCGAGATCGTCGAAACCCATGGCGGCATCGTCGACAAGTATGTCGGCGACGGCATCGTCGCCATGTTCGGTGCACCAGCCGAAGATCCGGAGCAGGCGCTGCATGCCGTGCAAGCGGCCCTGGCCTGCCGGCGCCTTGAATTCCGCTCGCGGTTCGTCCGCGAGATCATCGGCGAGCGCGAGCTTCACACGCGCATCGGCATCAACACCGGCGAGGTGATCGTCGGCAATATCGGCTCCCGGCAGCGGCTGAACTACACGGTGATGGGCGATGCGGTGAATCTCGCCGCGCGGCTGGAGAGCGCGAACAAAGTCTATGGCACATCGATCCTGGTCAGCGAGGCCACGATGGCGGCCAGCGGCCCGGCGGTCGTCTTCCGCGAGATCGACCATGTGCGGGTGATCGGCCGCCAGGCGCCGGTGCGCATCTTCGAGCCGCTGGCGATGCAGGCGGAGATCACCGCCGAGCACCAGGATCTGGAGAGCCGGTTCGCCTTTGCCCTCTGCGAGTTCCGCCGCCGCGACTTCGAGGGCGCGGCTGCCGCCTTCCGGAATCTGGCCTCGGCCATCCCCCCCGCCGCCATCTTTGCCCGCCGATCCGCCATGCTCGCCGCCACCCCACCACCGGCGGATTGGGCCGGCATTCACGACCTCGAGCAGAAGTGATGCCGGCTGTGAGCTACCCCTATGAGTCCAAAGGAAATCAACACGCTAGCCAAGAGATGCCAATTCTATTAAAGTTATGGCCCTTATCTGGACGGGGATGGTGTTCCGTGAAGTTCTGCGCGGTCGCGTGCGTGGTCTTTTTGGCGCTGCTGTCGGCAGTCGGCGCGCATGCGGAGACGACTGAAAAGCGCCTGGCGCTGGTGGTCGGCATCGGCGCCTATGAGTTCGCGACCGCCCTCCCGAACCCGCCGAATGACGCCAAGGCCATGGGCGATGCGCTCATAGATCTCGGCTTCGAGGTCTACAGCGTCCTCGATCCCGACAAGCGCAATCTGGAAACGACCCTGCGCGATTTCGGCCGCAAGGCGTCGGAAGCCGACCTGGTGATGATCTTCTTCGCCGGCCATGGCGTGCAGGTGAATGGCCGCAACTACCTGGTGCCGATCGACGCCAAGCTCGAAGACCCGCGCGACCTGCCCTACGATGCCGTGCCGCTCGAACTGTTCCTCGGCGCCATGTCCGAGGCGAAGGTGGCGGGCATCACCATCATCGATGCCTGCCGCGACAACCCCTTCGTCGATCGCCTGAGCGCCCGCGCCGACGGCAGCACGGAAGTGAAGGCCGGCCTCAGCCGCGTCGACGACGTGCCCAGCGGCACGATCATCGCCATGGCGACGCGCGCCAACGGCGTCGCCGAGGACGGCAATGGCGAGCACAGCCCCTATACGACGGCGCTGCTGCAGGAATTGAAGGAACCGGGCGTCGAGCTTCGCCTGTTCTTCGGCAAGGTCGCCGACACCGTGAAGGCGATGACCAAGAACCGGCAGGAGCCGTACGTTGCGGGCACGCTCGGCGGCACGCCTGTCTATCTCAACCCGCTGCCGCCGAACCGGATGCCGGTCGCGACCCGCGGCCTGGTGGTCAAGGTGTTCGATTCCGCCGGCGCGACGCCGCTCGGCATTCCCGCCCCCACCGATCCCGACAAGTCGGACCGCCTGGTGGTTCGCATCACGGCACTGCCGGCGGGCGGCCAGGTGAAGCTGTTCGATCGCGTCGTGCTGATCGGCGATCTGTTGACGGCCGAACAGTTGAAGCAGGCGGCCTTTGCCCCCGATGGCGTCACGGTCGGCGATGTCGGCGCGCTGGAGTATCAGGTCAGCGACGATCGCGGCGGCTCGGATTTGGGCAGCGTGGCGGTCTATATCCAGCAATCCAACAAGGCGCCGGCGGTGCTCGCCGCCACCATGGTGCAGACGGTGCGCAATCCCCTGAACCTGCAGCCGCCCACCGATCCCGACGGCGACACCATGACCATCACCGTGACGGCGGTGCCGGCCAAGGGCGCGATCCATGACGGCCCGACGATCCTGGCCAAGGGTGACCGCATCGACGTCGCGGCGCTCACGCGCCTGACCTACGATCCTGAGGACGCAGCGCCGGGCGCCGCGGGCACCTTCAGCTATTCGGTGGATGACGGCCGCGGCGGAACATCGGTCGCAAATGTCAGCATCAATGTGAACGAGGGCGCCGCACCGGCGGTCGCCCAAATGGCGGCTGCATCGGCGCCGGCGGTGCCCGACACCGTACGCGGCATCACCATCGTCCCGGTGTCCGGCCGCTACATCGCCCGCAGCGACGCCAATGTGCGCGACGAACCGAACTCCGGGGCCAAGCGCATCGATCGGATCGCCAAGGGCACGGAAGTGCAGGTGCTGGGCAAGGCCGAGGGTGCCAACTGGTATTCGGTCGCGACGGCCGCCGGTGATGTGGGCTTCATCGCCAGCGAACTGCTGGAGCCGGTGCCTGAGCCAGAGGCCGTAGCGCCCGCCGCGGCGGCGCCGGCGGAAGAGCAAGCCGTCGCGCCGGCGGAAGCGCCGGAGCAAACCGCCATGCTGCCTTCAGCCGTGCCGGAAGCGCCGCCTGCCGGCGCCGCCAGCGAATTCGCCGATTGCGAGGATTGCCCGGTCATGGTCGCCTTGCCCGGCGGCGAATTCATCATGGGCAGCGACAAGGGCGATGGCAGCGAGCGGCCCCCCCATCGCGTCAATATCAAGCCGTTCGCCATGGCGAAGTTCGAAGTCACGGTTGCGCAATGGCGCGCCTGCGTCGAAGCCGCCGGCTGCGAAGCGATTTCGCAGATGAACACGGCCGATGACACGATTCCCATGTTGAACGTCTCCTGGGACGATGCCGCCGCCTATGCGAAGTGGCTGAGCGAAAAAACCGGCAAGACCTATCGCCTGCCCAGCGAAGCCGAATGGGAGTACGCGGCGCGCGCCAACACCAAGACGCCCTATTGGTGGGGCGATAAAGTCAGCGCCGAGTTTGCCAGCTGCAAGAACTGCGGCGGCGAGTACTCAAAGCTGACGCCGCCCAGTTCGGTTTCATTGAAGGCGAATCCCTTCGGCCTCGTCAGCATGAGCGGCGGCATTTCCGAATGGGTCTTGGATTGCTGGAACGCCAGCTACGAGGGGGCCGCCAACGACGGCAGCGCCCGCACCGACGGTTCCTGCAGCCGCCGGGTGCTGCGCGGCGGCTCCTGGCGCGACGATCACACGCACATCACGGTCTCCAGCCGCGGCTTCTACGACCACGACGTGCGCTATCTCTACAACGGCTTCCGCGTCGCGCTGGAAATCCAATAGCCGCGGCAGGTGCCGCGCTACTTCACGGTGATCGTGATCTTCTTCGAATAGAGCGGCGGATCATGGGGCACGTGATCCTTGTCGCCCATGATCAGCTGCAGCGTGTGCTTGCCCGGCGGCAGCTCGATGATGGTTTCGGTCTGCCCCTTGCCGAAATGCAGATGGCGCTCGTCCGAGGGTATCGGCTCGTCGAATGCCGGCAGATCGGCATCGATGATCAGATGATGATGCCCGGTGTTGTCGACATCGATGCCCGCGGGGGCGACGCCCATATTGCGCATGCCGAACCAGACGCGGATCTGGCGCTTCTTGATCACCTCGCCGTCATTCGGCCAGCCGATATAGAGCTCCGCGGCCGGGTCCCGCTTGGTTGGTCCCGCGGACACCGCGGCCGCACCGGCGACCAGCGCCACCAAGGCTATCGCTGAGATCAGAAGGCGCATCTTGTTGTCTCCCTGCTGTCGCCGTCTTTGGGTTTTGTGCCGGCGGCTGTGGCGGCCCGCTCAGGGCACCACCACGGTGATCTTCTCGGAATAGACCGGCGGGTTGTGCGGCGTATGATCGGCATCCCCCAGCAGCAATTGCAGGGTATGCGTGCCCGGCGCCAGCTCGATACGCGCTTCCGTCTGGCCCTTGCCGAAATGCAGATGGTTGCTGTCGTTGGGGATCGGCTCATCCAGCGGCGGCAGTTCGGCATCGATGATCACGTGATGATGGCCGGTCTCGGCTTTCACCACGCCGGCGGGCGCCACGCCCATATTGATCAGGCCCATGCGCAACCAGAACTTGCCGCCCTTGATCACCGTCCCGTCCCGTGGCCAGATGATATAGACCTTCGCCCCTTCCGGTGACGGCTCGACGGCGGATGACGGCGCCGCGATCGCGAGGATCGCCGCGGCAACGGCAACTCGAAGCAACGCTGACATGGAGCATACCCCCCAGCAACACCGTGTCTTACTTCTCATTCTCTCGGCCAATCATACTCCTGTCCGATACCCTGTAAAGGAACTAGATCGGCCGGCGGGCCGTATGCCTGTGCGCGGCATGGCTGGGCCGGACCATTGGCACTGGCGAATCCCGGCGGGCCGATGGTACTCATGATCGCGCTGAACTCGGCGATCTGCAAAAGCACGGCGCAAGCCCGCGGGGACGGTGACCATGGCGGCAATCAAGCTGACGGCGGCCCAGGCGATGGTGCGGCCCCAGCTGCGCAGGGCGCGCGCGGTCTCTGTCGCGGCCATGACGCGGCGGAAACCGGCGTAGCGGCAACGGGCCCGGACCGATGAGTGCGGCGTCGCCAGGGCTGGATCCGTCACTGCATCATATCGTCATCGTCGGCGGCGGCGCCGGCGGCCTCGTGCTGGCGACCAAGCTCGGCCACCGGCTGGGCAGGCGCCGGCGGGCGCGCATCACCCTGATCGACACCTCCCTGACCCATGTGTGGAAGCCGCTGCTCCATGAAGTGGCGGTCGGCACGCTGGATTCCCACAAGGATGACGTGATCTATCTCGGCCATGCCGCGGGCCATCAGTTCCGCTTCCAGCAGGGGCGGATGGACGGCCTCGACCGGGCCAAGCGAGAAATCAAGCTGGCGCCCGTCATCGATCTTGAAGGCCAGGAGATCATTCCCCGCCGCACCCTGGCCTATGACACGCTCGTCATCGCCATCGGCGGCATCTGCAACGATTTCGGTACCGCCGGCGTGCTCGAACACTGCCAGTTCCTGGACACCCATGAGCAGGCGGAGCAGGTGCAGCGGCGGTTGCTGAACATGTGCCTGCGCGCCCATATCCAGCAGGCGCCGCTGTCCGAGGGCCAGCTCCACATCGCCATCGTCGGCGCCGGCGCCACCGGCGTCGAGCTGGCGGCGGAGCTGCACAAGGCGGCGCGGCAACTCGTGGCCTACGGCCTGGACCGCATCGATCCCGAGCGGGACGTGAAGATCAGCCTGATCGAGGCGGGCCCGGCGGTACTTCCGGCGCTGCCCGAGCGCCTGTCCAAGGCCACGTTGAAGGAGCTGGAACGGCTGAAGGTGCAGGTCTTCGTGAACGAGACGGTGGTCGAGGCGACGGCCAAGGGCATCAAGACCCGGAGCGGCCGGTTCTTTCCGGCGGAATTGCGAGTCTGGGCCGCCGGCGTCAAGGCGCCGGATTTCCTGCAGGGCATCGACGGGCTGGAAACAAACCGCGCCAATCAGCTCGTGGTGGATCAAGCGCTGAAGGCCACCCGCGACGACAACATCTTCGCCCTCGGCGATTGCGCGTCATGCCCGTTGCCGGGCAGCGACAAGCCGGTGCCGCCCCGGGCCCAGGCGGCCTATCAGCAGGCGCTGCTGCTGGCGAAGAACCTGGAGGCGCGGCAGCAGGGCCGGCCGATGCGGCCCTTCGTCTATCGCGACTATGGCTCGCTGATTTCCTTGAGCTACAGCAGCGTCGGCAGCCTGATGGGCAATCTGCTCGGCACTGTCATGATCGAGGGCTTCCTGGCGCGGCTCACCTATCTCTCGCTTTACAAGAAGCATCAACTTGCGCTGCATGGCTTCATCTGGGTGATGCTGGCGACGCTGATCAATCTGATCCGGCTGAAGACCGAGCCGCGCCTGAAGCTGCACTGACCGTCGAATGAGGGGCCAAACGTGACGGAAGTGACCTGCGTGCTGGACGCAAAGGCCTTGCTGGGCGAAAGCCCGGTCTGGTCGGCGCGGGAGAACGCGCTCTACTGGGTGGATATTCCAGCGCCGGCGCTCCATCGCCTGGACCTGGCATCGGGCGCGCTCAAGACCTGGAAGATGCCGGCGACCATCGGCTGCCTCGGGCTGCGGGCCAGGGGTGGCGCTGTCGTGGCGCTGCGCAACGGCTTTCACTTCTTCGATTTCGGCAGCGGGCGCCTGACGGCGGTCATCGATCCCGAGGCTGATGTGGCAACCAACAGGTTCAATGACGGCAAGGTCTCGCCCGACGGACGCTTTTGGGCCGGCACCATGGATGACGAACAGCTCAAGCGGCCGCTGGGCGCGCTCTACCGCCTCGATCCCGGCGGCTCCTGCCACAAGATGGTGGAGAATCTGATCGTCTCCAACGGCCTCGCCTGGAGCGCCGACGGCAGGACCATGTTCCATTCCGACTCGAAGGGCCAGGTCATCTGGAAGTACGATCACGATCCCGCCACCGGCGCCATCGCCAACCGCCGGGAGATCGCGCGGCCCAGCGAGGAGATCGGCCGGCCCGACGGCGGCGCCACCGATATGGAAGGCTATTACTGGAGTGCTGGAGTTTCGTCAGGCACACTCAATCGCTGGTCGCCTGACGGCAAGCTCGACCGGCAGATCCCCATGCCCTGTACATCTCCGACCATGCCCTGTTTCGGCGGCACTGACATGAAGACGATCTACGTCACCTCGCTGCGCCACAATGTGAGCGCCGAAAGGTTGGCGGCGAAACCGCTCTCGGGCGGCATCTTCGCGTTGCGCGTCGATGTGCCGGGCGTGCCGGTCGCGATGTTCAGGGGGTAGGCGATGCACACGGTTGGATATGATTCCCCCGCGCAAGCGGGGCCCAGGAGAGGCAGCGCGCTGTGCAGCCCCTGGGTCTCCGCTTTCGCGGGGAAGACAAACTGGGGTGATTCAGTTTGACGCGGTGGTGGCTCAGCCGTGAACATCTGCATGGTCGGCTATGGCATGATGGGCGTCTGGCATTTCGAGGCGCTGAAGAAGACCGATGCCGTGCTGCAGCAAGTGCAGGATCATTGGGACGCGAAATACGGCGTTCAAGCCGTTCCTGGACGGCCCCTGTCCTAGATGCGAAGATTCCCAGAGTACTGAACATGAACAGAGTCTAGCGGATGCGCGAGAACCGGATTCGAAACCTGTGGCGCGAGGATAAGGCCGTCGTGAATGGCTGGCTCGCGATCCCCAGCACCTTCTCCGCCGAGACCATGGCCCATCAGGGCTGGGACTCCCTGACCATCGACATGCAGCATGGCGTGGTCGATTACCAGATGGCGGTCAACATGCTGACGGCGGTGTCCACCACCAACACGGTGCCGATGGTGCGCGTGCCCTGGCTCGATCCCGGCATCATCATGAAGTCGCTGGATGCCGGCGCCTATGGCGTGATCTGCCCGATGATCAATTCCCGCGCCGAGGCGGAGAAGCTGGTGTCCTGTGTCCGCTATGCGCCCAAGGGCAGCCGCAGCTTCGGGCCGATCCGCGCGCTGCTCTATGGCGGCGCCGACTACGCGGCCAAGGCGAACGACACGGTGATCCCCTTCGCCATGATCGAGACCAAGACGGCGCTGGAGAATCTCGATGACATTCTCTCGGTGGAAGGTCTGGACGCGATCTATGTCGGCCCGGCGGATCTGTCCCTGACTCTCGGTTGCACGCCGAAATTCGACCAGGAGGAGAAGCCCGTGGTCGAGGCGATCGACTACATCATTGCCAGGGCGAAGCAGCATGGCGTCTTCGCCGGCATCCATAACGGCACGCCGGAGTATGCGCAGCGCATGATCGCCAAGGGGTTCCGCTTCGTCACCCTTGGCTCCGACGCGAGGCTGCTGGCGGCGGGTGCGCAGCAGACTCTGGCCAAGATGCGCGCCGGTCCCGGTGTCGCCGCGTTCGGTGGCGCCTACTAGGACCTCGCCCATGAGCAAGCCGGCCAGGCCGCGCAAGACCGCCGAGCAGCTCCGCTCCCACCGCTGGTTCGGCGTGCAGGACCTGCGCGCCTTCGGCCACCGCTCCCGCGCCAAGCAGATGGGCTATGGGCCGGAGGATTATGCCGGCAAGCCGGTCATCGCCATCCTCAACACCTGGTCCGACATCAACCAGTGCCACGCCCATTTCAAGGACCGGGTGCAGGACGTGAAGCGCGGCATCCTGCAGGCCGGCGGCTTCCCGCTGGAGCTGCCGGCGATCTCGCTGTCGGAACCCTTCGTCAAGCCGACCACCATGCTCTACCGCAACTTCCTGGCGATGGAGACGGAGGAGCTGCTGCGCAGCCATCCGATCGACGGCGCGGTGCTGATGGGCGGCTGCGACAAGACCACGCCCGGCCTGATCATGGGCGCGATCTCCATGAACCTGCCGGCGATCTTCGTCCCGGCCGGCGCCATGCTCCGGGGCAACTGGCATGGCAAGGTGCTGGGCTCCGGCTCCGATAGCTGGAAATACTGGGCCGAGCTCAAGGCCGGCAATATCACGCAGGAGGATTGGAACGAGATGGAGAGCGGCATCGCCCGCTCCCACGGCATGTGCATGACCATGGGCACCGCCGCCACCATGACCGGCGTGGCCGAGGCGATGGGCTTCTCGCTGCCGGGCGCGTCCAGCATTCCGGCGCCCGATGCCAACCATCCGCGCCTCTGCGCCGCCTCGGGCCGGCGCATCGTCGGGATGGTGTGGGAGGACCTGAAGCCGTCGGACATCATGAGCGCGGCCGGCGTTGACAACGCCATCCGCTGCCACCTGGCGATGGGCGGTTCTACCAATGCGGTGATCCATGTGGTGGCGATGGCGCGGCGGGCGGGCATTCCGCTGAACCTCAAGCGCTTCGACGAACTGGCGCGGCGGATTCCCGTGCTGGCCAATGTGCGTCCGTCTGGCGCGTTTCTGATGGAGGATTTCTACTATGCCGGCGGCATCCGCGCGCTGCTGGCGCAGCTCAAGCATGAGCTCGCTCTCGATTGCCTGACGGTGAATGGCCAGACCCTGGGCGAGAACATCGCCGGTGCGGAGGTCTACAACGCCGAGATCATCCACGGCTTCGACAAGCCAGTGTCGAAGGAAGCGACCGCAATTCTTTACGGCAACCTGGCGCCCGATGGCGCGGTGATCAAGCCGTCGGCTGCCGATCCGCGGCTGCTCAGGCATCGCGGCCCGGCGCTGGCGTTCGAGGATTACAACCATATGGCGGCGGAGATCGACCGCGACGATCTCGCGGTGACTCCTGATCATGTGCTGGTGTTGAAGAACGCCGGGCCGGTCGCCGTGGGCATGCCGGAATGGGGCATGCTGCCGGTGCCGAGGAAACTCCTGAAACAGGGCGTGCGCGACATGATGCGCATCTCCGACGCCCGCATGAGCGGCACCTCCTACGGCGCCTGCATCCTCCACGTCTCGCCGGAAGCGGCCATCGGCGGACCGCTGGCCTTCGTGCAGACCGGCGATACGATCGACGTGGATGTGGAGGCGCGGCAGATCAATCTGCGCGTCGCCGATGACGAACTCGCGCGGCGCAAATCCGGCTGGCGGCAAAAGCCGCTGCCGCCCCGCGGCTATGGCCGTCTGTTCGCCAGCCACATCCAGCAGGCCCATCTCGGCTGCGATTTCGATTTCCTGCTGGGCACCGAGCCGCTTCCCGAGCCGGAGATTCATTAGACGCCAATCCTGGGAATTGTCGCCTCGCCCCACGAAGTGGGGAGAGGCGGGCAACATCCGCGTCCAGCGGATGTTGCCGG
>JBJXDY010000066.1:0-43380 GCA_046154965.1 Dongiaceae bacterium
ACAAGCCGGACGATCTGGGGCCATGCTTCGGCGCCGACCTCCATGCGCGCGAGATCGATTTCGTGATGGACACGGAATGGGCCCGGACGGCCGAGGACATCGTCTGGCGCCGCACGAAGCTGGGCCTGCGGCTGACGGCGGCGGAGATCGAAGCGGTCGCCGAATATGTTCGGGTAAAAGGGATTAAGCACTCCGCGTAGGGCAGCTATGCGGAAAGCTGGGCCGCGAGCCGGCGGTTTCCCAGCGGTTCCTGTATTGCCGGTCCTGGTCGGCGGCACCACATTAAGCGGCTTCCGGAGGCGGGCGGCCGGCAGTCCTGCCGCCAATGTCCTCCGTGGAACCAAGGTATCGCCATGACCACCGCCACCAAAGCCAAAACCGCCACCGGCACCGAGCGCAAGGTCCTGCGCCTGGTCCGCGGCCAGGACACCAGCGACGGCGCCGGTGTCAGCCTGAAGCGCGTGATCGGCAGCCAGGCCCTGCCCCAGGTCGATCCCTTCCTGCTGTTCGATGAGTTCGGATCGGACGATCCCAGCGGCTACATCGCCGGCTTCCCCGACCATCCGCACCGCGGCTTCGAGACCGTCACCTATATGCTGGACGGCCTGATGCGCCATCGTGACAACAAGGGCCATGAGGGCGTGATCGGTCCCGGCGCCGTGCAGTGGATGACCGCGGGCAGCGGGCTTATCCATTCGGAGATGCCGCAGCAGTCCGAAGGGCTGATGCGGGGCTTCCAGCTCTGGGTCAATCTGCCGGCCAAGGACAAGATGCGCGCGCCGCGCTATCAGGAGATCCCGGCCGACCGCTTCGTCGAGCACAAGGCGGCGCCCGGCGTCACGCTCAAGGTCATCGCCGGCACAGTCGGCGGCGTGACCGGCCCGGTGACCGACATCGCCATCGATCCGGTCTATGTGGATCTGCGGCTCGATAGCGGCGCGGCGCACCGCATCGATATTCCGACCGAACATCAGGCTTTCGCCTATCTGTTCGGCGGCGCGGCACGGATCGGCGGCAGGGATGTCACGGCCGGCCATCTGGCCCTGCTGGACAGCGGCGATCATGTCGCCGTCACGGCCGGGCCGGAAGGTGCGGCGCTGGTCATCATCGCGGGGCAGCCGATCAAGGAACCGATCGCGCGCTACGGTCCGTTCGTGATGAACACGCGCGAAGAGATCGAGCAGGCCTTCCGCGATTATCAGGCCGGCCGGTTCTAAATCGTCACTCCGCTGCATCCCGCAGCCGTTAGCCGGAAGCGGAGCGATGTGGTAAACCGCATCGCTCCGTTGCTTTCCAGAACCAGCTCCATGAATTCCACGCCTTCGCCGAGTTTCCTCTTCGGCCCCGACGGTACGCTGGTCGACAGCGTCTATCGGCATGTACTGGCCCGGCACGAAGCACAGAGCTATCGCGGCATCGGCCCGCTGTCCGGCGGTCTTGGCGCCGACGAACTGGAACGCGCCGGAGCGTTCCGCGTCTATGAGGATCCCGGCGATCTGCCGCGGCACCTCGACGAAGTGGGCGTGCGGCGGGACTGACGGCGGATCATCGGATGACCAGCATATCCCCAGGCCGCGCGCCCAGCGCCGGCGCCTACCGCGCGGTCGGCGTCATGCTGGCGGTGGTGTCCATCCTCGCCTTCTCCATCCGGCCGGTCTTCATCAAGCTCGCCTACAGCTATGTCACCGATCCCATCACGCTGCTGGCGCTGCGGATGATCTTCTCCCTGCCCTTCCTGCTGGCCGCCGCCTGGTGGACCCAGCGGGGCAGCCGGGTGCGGCTGACGCGGAAGGATCTGGGCGTGGTGTTCCTGCTGGGCTGCCTGGGGTACTATCTGGCGAGTTTCCTGGATTTCCTGGGCTTGCAGTATGTGGGCGCCGGCATCGGCCGGCTGATCCTGTTCATCTACCCGACTCTCGTCGTCATCCTGTCCGCGATCTTCCTGAAAAAGCCGGTGAAAAGGCGGGACGTGATTGCGCTGGCTGTCACCTATGCCGGAGTGGCGCTGGTAGCCTCGCGCTATCTGGGCGGCGAGAACGCCAACTTCTTCCTGGGCGCCATGCTGGTGTTCGGCAGCGCCACGGCCTACGCGGTCTACCTGGTGATCGGCAGCCATGTGGTCCACTCCATCGGCTCCATGCGGTTCGCCGCCTACGCCACCAGCGTCGCCGGCGTGATGGCGATCCTGCAGTTCTTCGCCCTAAGGCCGATGTCGGCGCTGGATCTGCCCTGGCAGGTCTACGGGCTGGCGGTCCTGATCGCGGTGGTCAGCACGGTCATCCCAATCTTCATGACCGCCGAAGCGCTAAAGCGGATCGGCGCCAACGACGTGGCCATGATCGGTGCCCTCGGTCCGGTTTCCGCCATCTTCCTGGGCTATGTGGGCCTGGATGAGACGCTGACCCTGGTCCAGGTGGCCGGGGCCGTGCTGGTGTTGGCCGGCGTGCTGCTGGTCAGCCTGAAGCCGTCGGGCGGAAAATAAACGGCAAGCGAATCAACGCTTTGTGGGATTTTTGCCACAGTCCGCGGATTTCCGGCTCCAGCGTGACAGCCGCCACAGAATTCGGCTAACGGTGTGTTAACCATAGTGGCATAAAAGGTACGCAGGATTCGAGAACCTGGGGTGGGTGCTGTGGCCATGCGTTCGCGGTTGCTCAAGTTCGGTTTCTTCCTCTTCGGCACGTTGACGGCCATGGCGGCCGGTGCGGCGATCGCCACGTGGCCCGCAGCCGAGCAGACGGAAGAAGACGTCATCGCCCGTTCGCTGGCATCGTCGGTGCAGCTGTTCGCCGAGCGCGAAGGCGGGGTCCGCCGCACGGCCTCCGGCGTCGCGCTGACCGCGGGCCGCGACGGCCGCTCGATCATTGTCACCGCCGCGCATCTACTGACACCGCAGGCCGTGCAGACAGTCTATGTGGCACCGCTAGGCAGCGGCGAGCGGGTCGAGGCGCGGATCATCGCTATCGACGAGGCCAACGACATCGCCGTTCTGGAAGCCGGCGCCATGACCGGAACCTCGCTCCTGCTGCAGACCGAGGCGCGGCTGGGCGACAATGTGTGGGTCGTCTCATTCCCCTGGGGCGGCCGCGGCACGGTGGTCGGCGGCGCCGTCAGCCAAATTCGCGCCGGCAGCGAAGCCGGCTTCCCGGTGGCCGGCCCGGTGGGGCTGATCGATGCCGCCGTCAGCTATGGCACCAGCGGCGGCGGCGTGTTCGACGCCCGCAGCGGCAAGCTGGTGGGCATCGTGCGCAGCTATCGCACCGCCAAGCTGTCCCTGCCCGGCACGCCGGCGCAGAGCCTGGAATTGCCGATCGCCGGCGAGACGACCGTGGTGCCGGTATCGCAGATCCTCTGCCTGCTGCGCCAGATCGAGTCGCCGGAGGACGCCGCGGGCCTCGTGGGTTTCCTGGCCGACGCGCCGGCCGGCAGCTGCACGGACGTCTGAGCGCTCAACTCTCCTTCATCAATAGCGACGGGGCGGATCCGCGAACGAACCCGCCCCGCATTTGTTCGACGTAAGCGAGCAGGCCCGTTACTGGGCCGGCGTCACCTGCGTCGCGGTCTTCTGGCCGTCCTTCTCCTCGTAGGAGACGGTCACGTCCGAGCCCGGCTGCAGCGAGTCGATCGCCACGGCCTCGCCGAGGATGAAGCTATTGCCGTCCTCGAGCGTCAGCATACGGGTCGCCGGATCGACGGCCTGGATCTTGCCCATCGCCTCTTCGGCCAGCGCCGCGCCGGCGGTGCCGAGAATCGACAGAACAGAGAGAACCGCGAGTGTCTTCCGCATAGAGCATACTCCTCTTCTTCCAATCACGAATACGTTCACTGGCGAAGCGGGGGTGCCCCGCGCAGCACCCGTTACTTACGGGGCGCCTCCCGAAATTGCATGTGACAACGATTAAGCGTTTAGCGGGCAAAATTTGTGATGCGGGAACAAAGCGCGGTACGCTGAAATAGTGAGGATTCCGCAGTACTTAGCGAAGAAAACCAATGTTTCTTCGTTTAATGCCTGCTACGTCCGCTTGATTTTTCCACAGGAAGAAACGACAACCGGCCCGCGGTGGATGGAGCGACAAACATGAATGACATGCGCGCCCTGGTGAAACGCAAGGCCGAGCCCGGCATCTGGATGGAGCGGGTGGCCCTGCCCAAGGCCGGCATGAACGAAGTGCTGATCAAGGTCGAGAAGACGGCGATCTGCGGCACCGACCTGCATATCTACAAATGGGACGAGTGGTCGCAGCGCACGATCCAGCCCGGCCTGGTCATCGGCCATGAATTCGTCGGCCGCATCGTCGAGCTGGGGCTGGGCGTGGACAACTACCAGGTCGGCGACCGCGTTTCCGCCGAGGGCCATCTCACCTGCGGCCAATGCCGCAATTGCCGCGCCGGGCGGCGGCATCTGTGCACCCATACCCGCGGCATCGGCGTCAATCGCGACGGCGCCTTCGCCGAGTACATCAGCGTGCCGGCGCAGAATCTGTGGCTGATTCCACCGCAGATCCCCTCGGAGATCGCCGCGTTCTTCGATCCCTATGGCAATGCGGCCCATTGCGCGCTGTCGTTCGACGTGGTGGGCGAGGATGTGCTGATCACCGGCGCCGGGCCGATCGGCATCATCGCCGCCGGCATCTGCCGCTATCTCGGCGCGCGCCATGTGGTGATCACCGACGTCAACGACTACCGGCTGTCGCTGGCCCAGCGCATGGGCGCTACCCACATCGTGAATGTGCAGCGGGGCACGCTGGCGGAGGCGATGAAGGCGCAGGACATCCGCGAAGGCTTCGATATCGGCCTGGAGATGTCCGGCAATCCCAAAGCCTTCAACGACATGCTCCACCACATGTACCATGGCGGCCGCGTGGCGCTGCTGGGCATCCTGCCGAAGGACACCCGCATCGACTGGGACCAGGTGATCTTCAAGGGCCTGCACATCAAGGGCATCTATGGCCGGGAGATGTTCGAGACCTGGTACAAGATGACCCAGATGGTGCTGGGCGGGCTGGACCTCCGGCCGGTGCTGACCCACCAGCTTGGCATCGAGGAATTCCAGAAAGGCTTCGACCTGATGGCCAGCGGCCAGTGCGGCAAGGTGGTCTTGAGCTGGAACTGAAGGCGCAGCCAGGGTTGATTTCCGAGTCCGGCCCGCCTAGGTGTTTGTTTCGCCTCTGAGATTTCAGAGGGATTTGATTTTTCGCAAAACAACCCTCCGGCTTCGATCGTCGACTCACCGCCGGGGGCCCAACGCGCGCCCGCGCATACTGTATTCCGATACACAATGTCCAACATCGAAGCGGCTCCAACCGCTTCGCCATTATAGGATACTTTTCCGGAGAGCGTGAGCGGAATCGCGCCGCGGCTCAGGTCAATTCCAGATTGCCCTCGATGACGGCCTAATTGACGCTGGTCAGGGTTACGTTTTGCTGAATCTGGATGCGCTGTTCGACACCCTGGGAGCGGCCGGCGGTAGCCGCGCGGGCCGCGTGCAGATCACCGACAAGGGCGCCACGGTCGAGGAGCGCGTCGACAGCAACGGCGACGCGACCCTCGACCTGTTCGTGGCAGTTCTGCAGACCACGGATACGATAACGGTTGCAGCCGACGTGGTGATTGTCGGCTAGTGCTGCGCCCGCTCAGGCACGCTTGACGAACCAGGCCCAGGTCATGCCGTAGGCGCTGGGGGCCAGGCGGAAACCCTTGCGCACGGCCCAGCTCGCCCTGGCTTCAACGACAGGAATGATCGGCCGGTCGGCGGCGGCCAGGGCGCCGGCCGAGCGCAGCAATTCGAGGCGGCGGCCCTCCTCCAGGCTGGACAGTGCTTCTTCGAGGATGCGGTCGAAGGCCGGATTGGAATAGCGGCCGACATTGCCGGCGCCCATGCCCGTTGCGGCATCCGGCGTCGCCAGCAAATGCTTCAGGGTATAGGAGGCCTCGCCGGTGACGTCGTACCAGGCGGTCAGCGAGGCGCTGAAATCGCCGCGGAACTGGGCCTCGTAGAAGCTCCGCGTGTCCATGATAACATAGCGCGTGTCGATACCGACCGACGACAACATCAGGCAGAGCGCATGGACCAGCGGCAGGTAAGGCGTGTCGTCGGGCGCATGCAGGTCGAGCTGGAAGCCCTGGGGATAGCCGCCCTCCGCCAGCAGGCGCCGCGCCAGCCGGGGATCGTGGGGATCTGGCGCGCTGTCCGCATTGGCGCCGCGCACCACAGAGGCGACGACATCGCGGCCGGGGTCGGCCTGCCCCCGCATCATCACATCGCACAGGAACTGACGGTCGATCGCCAGCGACATCGCCAGGCGGACCTTCGGATCCAGCAGCGGATTCTCCAGCAGCGGCTTGCCGTCGAAGCGGCGGATTTGGGTGCTGACCTTGCGGTCGAGATCGAGGGCCAGGTGGTAGAGCCCCGTGGTGGAACCGCTGATGATCTGCACGTCGGGCAATTGGCGCAGGCGCGCCTGCGCCTGGGGATGCAGATCGTCGACGACGTCGATATGGCCGGCACGGACCTGCTCGGTCAACTCCATCTCATCGAGGATGAAGCTGAACATCAGGGACCGCCATTCGGGCAACCCGCCCCAGTAGCCGTCGAACCGTTCCAGGCGCACATAGGAATCCCGTTGCGCCGAGACCGCCCGGTAGGGGCCGGTGCCGATGGCCGCCGACAATGAGTTGAAATCTTCGAGCGTGGCATCGGCGAAGCGCCGGTTGATGATCGAAATCTCGTTGATCTCGATCGGCAGGGTGGGCCAGACGCTCTTGGTGCGGATGACCAGGCGGTAGTCGTTCTCGAGCGCGTAGTCGGTGAATTCCGCCATGGTGCTGCCGATGGAGGACGGGTCGTTCATCAGCCGCTTGAGGCGGGCGAAGGTGGCGAGCACATCCTGGCCCGAGAACGGCGATCCGTCGTGAAAGCGCACGTCGCGGCGCAGCTCGAACTCCCAGCTGCGGGAGTCGCGCTGGCGCCAGCTGGTCGCCAGCCCCGGGGCCGCGCGGCCCTGGGCATCGACGGCGGTGAGGCTGTCATAGATGTGGGGCATCACCATCAGCGTGGAGCGCAGCCGCTGATAGTGGGGATCCAGCGAAGTCACCGCCTCCAGCATGGCAATGCTGAGTTCCGGCCGCACCGCCCGTTTCGCGGCTTCCGCCAGCGTCGCCGCCGAGTCCGTCGGCAACAGGACGCGGAACAGGCTGCCTTTGCCCGGCGCGCTCTCCACCTCGATCGTGCCGCCCAGGAGATCGCACAGGCTCTTGCAGATGTAGAGGCCGAGGCCGCTGCCGCCGCGGCGGCCGGACAGCGATTTGCCGCCGACCTGGCTGAAGGGCTGAAACAGCCGCGCCTGTTCGGCGTTGGACATGCCGATGCCGCCATCGATGACGTCGAACCGGATGCAGTTGTCGACCTGCCGCTCGACCAGCAGGGAGACTTCGCCGCCATCGCTGAACTTCATGGCGTTGCCCAGGAGATTGAGCAGAATCTGGCGGATCTTCAGGCGGTCGGACTTGATCAGGCCGATGTCCTCGGCCACCTGCACGCGGAAATCGATGCCGCGCCGCTGCGCATAGGGACCGAGGATGCTCTTCACCTCGGCGAGCGCCATCGGCAGATGGAATTCTTCGATCTCGACCTCGATGCGTCCGGCTTCCAACTTCGCCGCATCGAGCACCTGATCCACCAGCGCTTCCAGATGCTGGCGCGCCTGGTTGATATTGACCGCCCATTCCGCCAACTGATCCTGATTGCGCATGCGCGCTTGCATCTCGATCAGTTCGCCATAGCCTGATATCGCGCTGATGGCGTTGCGGACTTCGTGGCTCACGAATGTGAAGAGGTCGGATTTCGCCCGGTTCGATTCCTGGGCGCAGCGCAGCAGGAACTCGGCGCGATCGCGCTGCTCCAGGGCGGCGATGCCGGAGCGCCAGACGGCGTCCAGCGTCGCGCGGTCACTGGAGACCGTCGTATCCTCTGCGCTCCGTTCCCTGGGGAACTGCTCCGGCCAATCGGCGCCGGGCAGGAACGGCGATGCGGGATTCCTGTTGTTCATTTTAGAAGCCCTGGCCCTCGGCAGGCGCCAAGCCTGCCGGCCAGAATTGTCAGAGTGCAAGACGGCCTGCGCGAATTCTGACAAGACAAAGTTAATGATTTCTAACGAATGGTTTGCGCCGATCTGCCGCAGGAGCGCGGGTGAATCCTATGGCGCGATCCTACCGGTTCGCCTGCTGACCGTCAGCGCGGCCGGGCGGCTAAGCGACTGATAGACCACGCAATAGCGTTCGGTCAGTGTCATGAGTTTATCGAGCTGTTCGGCCGAGGCGTCGGTGTCGAGATCGAAACGCAGGCGGATCGCCTGAAAGCCGACCGGCGCATCCTTGGCCACGCCGAGCGTGCCGCGGAAGTCCAGATCGCCTTCGGCGCTGACGCGGCCTTCGCGGATTTGAACTTGCAGCGCGGTCGCCACCGCCTTGACCGTCACGCCGGCGCAAGCCACTAGCGCTTCCAGCAGCATGTCGCCGGAGCAGAGCGAAAGGCCATCGCCGCCGGTTGCCGGATGCAGCCCGGCTTCGGCGATGGCGCGGCCGGTCTCGACTTTGCAGGTAATGGAGTCGTCACCCAAGCGGCCGGTGGCGCGCAGGGTGATCAGGGCGCTGGCGGGCTCTTCGCGATATCGCGACTTCAAGGGGGCCTGCATCGTTCGCAGTTGATCGGCGTCCATCTCCGCACTCCAGAACCGGCTGAATTGATTGAAGGCAATAACGTGGTCCGCGCGCATGAAATGTCCAGCGGATCATTGTCATGCGCGGCCAGCCGGCCGCATCCATCGGGACTATGCCATCGACCTGGACCGGCCCCGGCGGCACGGCTCAGCCCAATTCCAGACCTTCAAGGCGCGTATCCTCGGCGACCTCGATCTGGAGCTGGAAGGTTAACAACCTTAGCTGGCAAAGCGATTCTTTCGCAGATTTAGGCTTCTGGTCCGCCACTCCCCGCGAAGTCACTTCCTATAGGAATCATATCTGCTATTGTGACCGGCGACGCAAACGATAGGGGCGATCGTCGGCGCGATCATCATGGATTCCCGCAAATCACTGATTACCGCGGAGTGGGGCGTGCTGAACTTCGGGGAGCCCATTCTGCAGCGGCTGCATGAATACTGGTGCCGGCAACGCGGGACGCGCGCCATGCCGGCGCGGCCGGACATCGATGCGGCCGAAATTCCTGCCTTGCTGCCCTACATTTTCGTCATCGATGTGCTGGAGGAGCACCGCGACTTCCGTTTTCGCGTGGCCGGAACGCATCTTCGCGAAGCGCTCGGCGAGGAATTGACCGGCAGGCATATTGCCGATGCTTTTCCGGCGGATTTCGGCGGCGAGGTGAAGGCGATCTGGAGTCAGGTCGTCGATCAAAGGATCCCGGTCCGGGGATGGGGCGATCTCTGGATTCCCGGCCGGGAATTCGTCAAGTGGGAGGGACTGGCCATGCCGCTATCTGCCGATGGCGAGGCCGTAAACATGCTCTTGGGCGCAGTCATCTTCCCCCAGCTCGCTTACAAGCGGCCTTGACGTTCGCGCCATTTCTCAGCCCATGCGGAAGTAGGTCAGATAGATCACCGCAAATGCGATGATCACCAGGGCCAGCGAAACACCAAGTACATAGCGCATATGCCCCAGGGGCAAGGCTTGCCGGGCCTCCGTCTCGTTCAGCATCGGGGATTCCGGATTGCGTCTGGGCGGTGCCGGTTCGTCCTCATATTCGGGTGCGCGGGTGTCCGGTGTCATCGGCTCCTCCAATCGTCTGAGAGAACAACTCCATTACCGGAACCCAGTTCCCCGGACTTCCGGGAACCGCTCGTGCAACAGCTTGTTTTCCCTAAGTGTGGCTGGCATGGCGGCTTGGCACAAAATTGTTGTTATGCGCTTTGCAAGGCCTCCCCACGGTGAAATCTCCTAGCACCGGCCGCCCCTGGAGGTTAGCTTTCCCTAAATCTGCAATCTGCCGGCGCTCCGGAAGAGGCGCCGCAGCCGACCGTGAAGAGTCGACAGAAGGGAGGCCCTCCATGAACTATCCGATCTTACGCAACAACCTGGCCCGCAGCCTTGCAGCCATGTCGCTCGGCCTTGTGCTGAGTCTGGCATCGGCCGATGCCGGCGCCATCGACGATCTCAAGATCGTCGCCCCGGCCAAGCCCGGCGGCGGCTGGGATCAGACGGCGCGCAGCATGCAGGAGGTGCTGCAGGCCGCCGGCATCGCCAAGGCGGTGACGGTGGAGAATATCGCCGGCGCCGGCGGCACGGTCGGCCTGGCGCAGTTTGTCGATCAGGACCAGGGCAACGGCAACGCCCTGCTGGTGAACGGGCTGGTGATGGTGGGCGCCATCCTGACCAATCAATCGGCGGTGACGCTGGACCAGGTGACGCCGATCGCGCGCCTCACCGGCGAATATGAAGTCATCGTGGTGCCGGCGGCCTCGGACATTCAAAACCTGGGTGACCTGGTCGCCAAGTTCAAAGCCGATCCGGGGGCTGTCGCCTGGGGCGGCGGTTCGGCCGGCGGCACCGATCACATCCTGGCGGGGCTGATCGCCCAAGCCACGGGCGTCGAGCCGGGCAAGGTGAACTATGTGCCCTTCTCCGGCGGCGGCGAAGCGCTGGCGGCCATCCTGGGGGGCCATGTCACGGCCGGCGTCAGCGGCCTTGGCGAGTGGGAAGGCCAGATCCAATCCGGCGAATTGCGGGCCCTGGCGATTTCCTCCGGCGAGCGGCTGGCGGGTGTCGACATTCCGACCCTGAAGGAAGGGGGCGTGGATGTGGAGTTGGCCAATTGGCGCGCCGTCGTGGCGCCGCCGGGCATCGATGACGGCCAGCGCAAAGCGCTGCTCACCGCCGTGGAGCAGATGGTGCAGAGCGACGGCTGGAAGAAGACGCTGACCGACAAGAAGTGGCTGGACCTGTATCTCGCCGGTGATGATTTCGTCAAATTCCTTGCGGATGAAAACACGCGGGTCACGGCGACTCTGAAGTCGATCGGCCTGGTGCAATAGACGGCAAGCGGGTTCGCGTGGATCGAAACGGGCGGACTGTTGCCGCTCCTTCGATCCACGCTTCCTCGCAATAGACTCCAACGAGCCCTCGCGACCATGAACCTGGAGTCAAGGCAGCCGGAAATCCTGCTGGGCGTGGGTCTCGTGGCGCTTGGGCTGTTCTTTGCGGTCGAGACCACGGAAATCCGGGTGGCTCCGATCTATGCCAAGGTGGGGCCGACGGTGTTTCCCTGGATTGTCGCGGGCGCATTGATCGTACTTGGCGTGCTCTTCGCCCTTCAGGCATGGCGGCGGGCACAACATAGCCCTTCGCCCGGTCCCATACCCGGACAAGGCTATCCCGCAACGCCTGCGGCTCCGCCCACCGACTGGCGCGCTCTCGCCATGATCAGCGCCGCGCTGTTGTTGCAGGTATTACTCCTGCGCAGCGCCGGGTTCATCATCACCGCGGCCATTCTCTTCATGGCCGTCACCTACGCCTTGGGCAGCCGGCAGTATCTGCGCAACGCGATCGTCGCCGTGGTGCTTGCCGTCGTCATTTACGTTGGCTTCACCCGCGGCCTGCATCTGCAGCTGCCGGCGGGCGTGCTTGCCGGATTCTGACCCGCAATCATGGACACCCTTAGCGCCCTGCTCGACGGTTTCGCCAATGCGCTGACCTTGGCCAATCTGGGCTGGGCGTTCCTGGGCGTGACCCTGGGCACCGCCATCGGCATCCTGCCGGGAATCGGGCCGGCGCTGACTATCGCGCTGCTGCTGCCGCTGACGGGGCATCTGGACCCGACCGCGGCCTTCATAATGTTTGCCGGCCTGTATTACGGCGCCATGTATGGCAGCTCCACCACCTCGATCCTGCTGAACACGCCGGGAGAGAGCGGCTCCATCATCACCGCCATCGAGGGCAACCTGATGGCCCGCCAAGGTCGCGGTGCTGCGGCGCTGGCGACGGCGGCCATCGGTTCCTTCGTCGCCGGCACCATCGGCACGCTGCTGCTGACCTTCGTGGCGCCTTTCGTGGTGACGATCGCCATCAAATTCAGCCCGGCCGCCTATTTTTCGCTAATGCTCCTGGCCTTCACCACGGTGTCGGCCATGCTCGGCGCCTCGCTGCTGCGCGGGCTGATCGCCCTGTTCGTGGGCATCGGCATCGGCCTGGTGGGCACCGACAAGCTGACCGGCCAAGGCCGTTTCACCATGGGATTCCTCGAACTGCTGGGCGGCATCGACATCGTGGTGGTGGCGGTCGGCCTCTTCGCCATCGGCGAAGCGCTCTATGTCGCCTCGCGGCCGGAGCTGCGCAATGCCGAGATCATGCCGGTGAAAGGCTCGCTGCTGATGACGCGGGAGGAGTGGCGCCGGTCCTGGAAGCCCTGGCTGCGCGGCACCTTCATCGGCTTCCCGTTCGGCGCGCTGCCGGCCGGCGGCACGGAGATCCCGACCTTCGTGTCCTATTTCACGGAGAAAAAGCTGAGCGCCAAGCCGGAGGAGTTCGGCAAGGGCGCCATCGAAGGCGTGGCCGGGCCGGAGGCCGCGAACAACGCCGCCGTGGCGGGTGTGCTGGTGCCGCTGCTGACGCTCGGCCTGCCCACCTCGGCGACGGCGGCGATCCTGCTGGCGGCGTTCCAGCAATACGGCCTGCAGCCGGGCTCGCAGCTGTTCACCGCCAATGCCGGACTGGTCTGGACCCTGATCGCCAGCCTCTATATCGGCAACGTCATGCTGCTGGTGCTGAACCTGCCGCTGGTGGGGCTGTGGGTGCGGCTGCTCTCAATCCCGCAGCCGCTGCTCTATGGCGGGATCCTCGTGTTTTCCACGCTGGGGGTCTATAGCGTCAACAACCGGGTGTTCGACCTGATCGTGCTCTATGCCATGGGCCTGGTCGGCTATCTGATGCGGCGCTTCGAGTTTCCGGTGGCGCCCTGCATCATCGGCCTGATTCTCGGGCCCCTGGCGGAGGAGCATTTCCGCCGCACCATGTCCATCACCCAGGGCGACGCCAGTGTGTTCTTCACCGATCCTTTGTCGGCGGTGATCCTGGCGCTGGCGGCGGCCGTGTTCGTGCTGCCGCTGCTGATCAGGCTGAAACGGGGATAATCTGCTGACAACATCCTGTCAGCAGGCACCGGCCGGACCCATTGGCCGCTGCGGCGTGCCGCCCTATATTGTCAGCATGTCATTGGTCATCGCCGAAAGACCGCTGCCGGCCACGGACGGCGTCCCCTTGCGGATCCATTCCGAGTATCAGCCGGCGGGCGACCAGCCGCAGGCGATCGCGGACCTGACCGCGGGGCTGCGCAAGGGCGAGCGCGACCAGGTGCTGCTGGGCGTCACGGGCTCCGGCAAGACTTTCACCATGGCCCATGTGATCCAGAACCTGCAGCGGCCGACCCTGATCCTGGCGCCGAACAAGACGCTGGCGGCCCAGCTCTATGGCGAGATGAAGGGCTTCTTCCCCGACAATGCGGTGGAGTATTTCGTCTCCTATTACGACTACTACCAGCCGGAAGCCTATGTCCCGCGCACCGACACCTATATCGAGAAGGATTCCTCGATCAACGAGCAGATCGACCGCATGCGCCACTCGGCGACACGGGCGCTGTTCGAGCGGCACGATGTGGTGATCGTCGCCTCGGTGTCCTGCATCTACGGCATCGGCAACCCCGAGGACTATCAGCGCATGACCATGGCCTTGAGCAAGGGCATGAATCTCGACCGGCGCGAACTGCTGCGCAAGCTGGTGGAGCTGCAATACCGGCGCAACGATGCCGATTTCAGCCGCGGCGCCTTCCGGGTGCGCGGCGATACCATCGAGCTGTTCCCCGCCCACTTGGACGACAGTGCCTGGCGCTTCTCCCTGTTCGGCGACGAGTTGGAATCGATCCACGAATTCGATCCCCTGACCGGCGAGAAGCAAGCGTCGCTGGACTATGTGCGCGTCTACGCCAACAGCCACTATGTGACGCCGAAGCCGACGCTGCAGCAGGCCAGCCGGTTCATCAAGGAGGACCTGAAGCTGCGCCTGACGGAGTTCAACGCCCAGGGCAAGCTTTTGGAGGCGCAGCGGCTGGAACAGCGCACCATGTTCGACCTCGAGATGATCGAGGCCACCGGGTCCTGCGCCGGCATCGAAAACTATTCCCGCTATCTCACCGGCCGTAAGCCCGGCGAGCCGCCGCCGACCCTGTTCGAATACCTGCCCGACGACGCGCTGCTGATCGTCGATGAGAGCCACGTCACGGTGCCACAGATCGGCGGCATGTATAAGGGCGACTATGCGCGCAAATCCGTGCTGGCGGAGTTCGGCTTCCGCCTGCCTTCCTGCATCGACAACCGGCCGCTGAAGTTCGAGGAGTGGAACGCCCTGCGGCCGCACACGGTCTATGTCTCGGCGACGCCGGGGCCGTGGGAGATGCAGCAGACCGGCGGCGTGTTCGCCGAGCAGGTGATCCGCCCCACCGGCCTGATCGATCCCGTCTGCCTCATCCGGCCGACCGAGACCCAGGTGGACGACTGCATCAACGAATGCCGGGAGATCGCCAGGAAGGGCCAGCGGGTGCTGGTCACCACCCTGACCAAACGCATGGCCGAGGACCTCACGGAATACATGCACGAGGCCGGCATCCGCGTGCGCTACATCCATTCCGACGTGGAGACTCTGGAGCGCATCGAGATCATCCGCGATTTGCGCCTGGGCGCCTTCGACGTGCTGGTGGGCATCAACCTGCTGCGCGAGGGCCTCGACATTCCAGAATGTGCGCTGGTTTGCATCCTCGATGCCGACAAGGAGGGTTATCTGCGCTCCCAGACCTCGCTTGTGCAGACCATCGGCCGCGCGGCGCGCAATATCGACGGCCGCGTGCTGCTCTATGCCGACAAGATGACGGGTTCGCTGAAATACGCGCTGGCGGAGACCTCGCGCCGCCGCGAGAAGCAGCAGGCCTACAACGTCGCCAACGGCATCACCCCGGAAAGCGTACGCAAGGGCATCTCCGACATCATGCAGAGCGTCTATGAGCGCGATCATGTCACTGTCGACACCGGCGTCGCCGGCGAGGCAGCGCTTGTCGGCCACAATCTCAAGGCGGTGATCGCCGACCTGGAGAGCAAGATGCGCGCCGCGGCGGCGGACCTGGAGTTCGAAGACGCCGCCCGTTTCCGCGACGAGATCAAACGGCTGGAGTCGCTGGAGTTGGAGATTCCGGCGGGCGGATTTGCGGAATCCGGAACGTCCTACAAGGGCGGCGACGGCGCCCGCCCCCGTGCCCGATCCAAGTCCGGACTGCCGGGCACCACCAAGGGCAAAGGTTTCGGCGGCAAGAGCGCCGGGAAGGAAGATCGCTTCAGCGGCCGGCGGCGCAAAGGACCGTAGCCTCCGCTCCGCTGGCTTATCGATCGCGCCGATTCCCCCATATTTGCGACAAATGCCAATCGTAACCTGTGGATAAGCCCGCAGGCGTAGATTTCCGGGCACTAGCTCCGGAAGTCAGAAGAAGAGTGTTCAAAATGATTGGCAATCCTTCCCCCTATGGATATCTGGGCGGTCCCTTAGGCTCGCCCGTCCCCGCGGGCATGTTCGAGCCGGTCCTGAATCGGCATGACGTCCTCACCGAGGCCGACCTGCATTCGGATGAACCTGACATTGCCGCGATCGAGGAAAAACATCGCGGGCTCTGGAGTCCGGTGCTGAAGAGCATCGTGGGTTATTGGCAATCGAAGCGCGGCGACAAGCATATGCCCGCACGCAAGGACATCGATCCCCTGGAGTTGCGCAAGCTGCTGCCGAATGTCTACCTGCTCGATGTCGCGCAACCGTCGCGCTACCGCTACCGCCTGATCGGTACAACCATCTCGGGCCGCCTGCGCAACGATGCCACGGGGCGCATGGTCGACGAGACCCTCTTCGGCGCTGCTGCACCGCTGATCGTCGAGATGTACGACTATGTCGCCGCGACGCAGAACCCGATCCTCAATCGCGGGCGCAGCTTCTGGACCGAGGTCGACTGGCTGAACTATACCAGCGTGGTGTTGCCGCTTTCGCCTGATGACAAGAGCGTCACGATGATGCTCGGCGCGATGGATTTCTGGTTCACCCCGCGCCGCCTTTCGTCCCCAAACCTGCCGGAACGCCTGGTGGATTGGGAGCCGTTGACTCTACCCCCGGCCTAACGGCGCCGCTCAGCGCGCGCCGATACGGTAGCTGCGCTTTTCCGGAACGAAGATTCGATTGGGGATGCGATCGGGCGGCGCGCCCGCCAGCACCTGGCGCACATCGGCGACCACCTCCGGCCGCTTGCGGTAATACTGGTGGCGGGCGTCGGAGATATCCGGCTTGGTCTCGCAGACGTCCCGGCAATCCACCAGCGTGATCTTATGCGGCAGGTTGGTCAGGGTGCGCGGCCCCGTGCTGCCCAGCCGGTCGGGATTGCCCTTGGTGGTATCGCTGATGATCAGCGCCCGGTCGCTGCCGGAGTAATAGACATGCACGGCCTCCGCCAGCTCGGGCAGCCGCGCCATTTTGTAGTCCAGCTCCAGCGTATCGTTGTCCTCGTCCGCCGCCATCAGGAAGATGTTCTGGAACACGCGCGGCAAGGTGCGGTTCGGGTATTGGGCGATGATCTCCTGCAACGCATAGCGCAGCGTGAAGTTGCCCATGCTGTGGGCCACCATGTGCAGCTGCTGCCAGCAGAATTGCGACGGGCCGAGATCGCGGAAATAGTCGAGCATTTTCAGGAAAGCGCGGGCGATGGCCGTCGCTGACGCCTTCGCGTCGGTGCGGTCCTCGTAGTAGGAAACTCCCGGAATCATCTCGCCATTGGCCGGCCAGGAGAACACCGCCACTTCCAGCGGCCGGCCGGCGGTGCCGTATTCCTGCTTGATCTGGGCGGCGCGGGCCAGCGCCGTGGTGAAGTCGGAAGCGAAACCGTGGATCAGCAGCAGCAGGTCGCTCTTCTGCGTCTTCATGTTTTGGCGCAGTTCCTCGAAGATCTCCCGGCTGCCGAGCACGGTCTTCTTGGATTTCGAGCCTGCGCCCGGCAGTTTTTCCGGCGCCAGATAGACCGACTTGACCTTGTAGTCGGCGCCAGCCTTGGCCGGCGGGTCCACCTCGGCCGAACCGAAGCGCAGATAATGCGGACCCCTGGCGTGAAATCCGGGGCCAAAGCTGGGCTTTGCGGCCGTGCCGGTCTCGCTGCGATTGGTGGCGTAGTAGACGGTGATGGACATTGTTAAGGACTCCCCCGCGTCAAATGCGAACTCCGGCGAACTTCTGCGATTGCAGTATTGAGCCGGAAGCTGGGCCATGGCGAGGGCGCAAACAGTGACAAAATTCACAGGCCGGCGCCCGATTTGCCCACAACGGGCCGGCCTTGTAGCTTGCCGCCATGGCCCAGAACATTCTCATCACCGGTGGCGGCCGGGGTATCGGCGCGGCGATCGCGATAGCGGCGGCGCGCGCCGGTTATGACGTGGCGCTTTCCTACAAGAGCGACAGCAAGCGCGCCGCGGCCGTCGTGGCGGAGATCAAGGCTCTCGGCCGCAAGGCCTTCGCGCTGCAGTCCGATGTGGCGCGAGAGGACGAGGTGGTGGCGCTGTTCCTCCGCGTCGACAAGGAATTGGGGCCGCTCAACGCATTGGTGAACAATGCCGGCATTACCGGCCGCGCCGCCCGCGTGCAGGACGTCGATGCGGCATCTGTCAACGAAGTGCTGGCCGCGAACGTGACCGGCAGCTTCATCTGCGCCCGCGAAGCTATTAAGCGCATGTCGACCCGCCAAGGCGGCCAGGGCGGCGCCATCGTCAACATTTCCTCGGCCGCCTCGCGCCATGGCAGCCCTGGCGAATACATCCACTATGCCGCCTCCAAGGGCGCCATCGACACGTTCACAGTGGGTCTCGCCAAGGAAGTGGCCGATGACGGCATCCGCGTGAACGCCATCCGGCCCGGCCTGATCGATACGGAGATTCACGCGTCTTCAGGCATCCCCGACCGCGTAGCGCGCATCACGCCGACAATTCCCCTGAAGCGCATCGGCCGGGCGGACGAAGTAGCGGCGGCGGTGCTGTGGCTGCTGTCGGATGCTGCGTCTTATGTCACGGGCGCGATCCTGGATGTGTCGGGGGGAAGGTAAAGCTTCAACCGGCTGGCGTCAGCCATCCGCGATAGCGCACGATTAAGCCTGTCAATTTGTGGCCGATCTCCACATGGAAGCGAAATCGGCCATCTTCTGCGAACTCATAGCTCTCTCCCAAGGGCAAGAGGCTTGAAGGCAGCGGGAGTCCGAGAAAATTCCACCGCCGGGGCACCAGCCTAAGGCGATCTTCGTCCACTACCGCGGCAAGACCGACGGCAAAGGGTCCAAACCGTTCGACGATCAATTTGTCGGAACGGCCTGTGCCCGCGGCCTGGATACTGGTGAACGAGCGGCCGGCGAAGGTCCGCCGCCAGATTTCCTTTTCGCGGCGGCGCGCGAATTCGACCCGCACGGGAACATCATGGCCGGCCGCTGGAAAGCCGATGAGCGCCGCGACCGCACGGGCGAGGAGACCGTGACCGCGCTCGATCGTGGCGATGCCTTCCGCTGCAAGGCGATCGGAGAATCCGTGCATCACCTGCAACGGCTTCGGCAATGACGTCCAGGCATCACCAAGTAGGCGACGGTATAGAGGCAATGACGGACCATTCCGCACCGCCTCCCGCACACCATGGCTGATGGCGCGGCCATCGAAGAAAGGCTGGTAATCCGCGAGTTCCAGATCCGCCGCCGGCGAGCGCGCCCCGGATGCCGGCCGCCGGCCGTCAAGGCAGCGCCTGATGATGGCTGCGGCCGCCATCGACGGAATGAAGGGGCCATCGTCGCCATCGGCCAGCAGGTGCCAAGAGCGCTCCAACCGCTGGCTGTCAGGGGTCGAACCTGTGACCGCGACGAACATGCCGCCGCGATTCTCGCCCCAGGTCAGGAAGCTGTAGAGGCGGTAGAACCACGCAGAGAATGGCGCCAGCGACGGAAGCAGCCGAAGCCGCACCAGCCACGCGAAAGCATTGAACGCCCGATGCAGGACAGCCGGCACGGGTCCCGCCCCCATCCATACCGACGCAGCATCCGGCCATAGGGCAGGCAGCACATGGAGATCCGGCACATCCACCAGCGAAAAGCGCCGGCTCTCGAGCGGCAAGCGGCCGGGCGGCGCAATTGTGTAGCGCATACTCTCCGTCAGCGCATAACCCACAACGCGGCGACCATCGCGAAGCAAGTCGACGGGCTTGCCGGCATACGCGGCAATAGCGCGCAGGACGTTCGGGCCGATGGCGCGCGGATTTGGCGATGGTGCAATGCCGCCTGCTATCGCCTCAACGCCTGTCATGTCTTTCGCCAGCCAACGCACCACCGCTGCCGTGAGCATGGAGAAACTGCTGGCGCCGGCAAGGATGAAAACGCCGCGCGCCCGTGCCTCTGCATCGAACCGGTCAATTCCGCCGACAAAACCGGCACCGTCGGCCAGATCGAGATAATCGGCGCCAATCGCCAAGGCAGCCTTTACGACTCTGTAGGGATCGTCGCCATAGACCTGAAACGGACCGCTGGCATCGACAATCAGATTGGGCCCGATCCGCGCGATCTGCTGTTCGACATCCAGGTTCCGGTCGAACGCCAGCGGGAGTCTTTCTGCCCCAGCCGGAAGCTTCGCACAGAATGCCAACGCCATTGCCAACGAGCGGCCGGCAATGAGAAGGGTCAATCGGCGGTCGCCAGCGAGCAACTGCACGAGCCGCCCTCCGAAAGTGCCATAACCACCGATGACAAGGATTCTCACGACAATCGCCAGCTCTGGATGCTGCCGACCGCCTCCGCCGACGTGGCAGGAGAGAAAAGCGCCCGCAGCTCCGGCCGCGCCGGCAGATCCGCCGGCATGACGATGTTCCACACCAGTCCGAGCCGCTTCAGGGCCATCAGCACCCACCAGCCGATATCGGTCTGCCCTTCATAGAGACCCAGGCGCGCCGAGCCAGGATAGGCGTGATGGTTGTTGTGCCAGGCCTCACCCATGGTGATGATGCCGCAGAAGCGGACATTGTAGCCCTGCACGCTGGCGCCCTCGACATGCCAGTCGCGATGGCCCTCGTTGCGGGCGAAGTAGCCGACCAGCCAATGGCCGGTGACGCAGACGGCGACCCGGGCGCAAACGCCCCAGAAAACCCAGCCCCAGCCGCCGACCGCCAGGAACAGCAGCGCCCAGGGCAGTTGCTGCCACATCCAGGTGCGCTCCATGAAGCGATAGACGGGATCGGTTGCGATCCGCTCCTCGACCTGCAGCGCCGGCGGCCGGTCGAGCCGGAGTTCGCAATGAAGCTGCCACCAACCATCGATGAGGAACGGCTGGCGATGGGCGAAGTAATCGTGGCAATCGGCGCGGCGCTGGGCCCAGTCGCGCAGGTCATGGGTGCGGATCATGCCATAGGGCCCGGCCATGCCGACGAGCACGCCCAGATGTACCAGGACGTATTCCAGCCACAGTGGACATTGATAGCTGTTGTGAATCAGGCGCCGATGCATGCCCAGGGAGTGGCCGCCGCAGAGCGTGATCGCGGTCGTGACCAGGAACAGCGCCAGCGTATCCCAGGAGAAGGTGAGCGCGCCGCCAATGATGGCTGCGCCCGTCATGCCGGCGATCCAGAGCGACTTAACCGGCGACCAGCAGACGCGGCCAGCCCGCGGATTGGACCTTGCATCGGCGGCAATGCGATGGACGCCGCGATTGTAGACTGTTGCAGATGGATTTACTGACATGACAGGCCTCCCTGACCCGCCGATTAGTATCGCGGTGTAGCGGTAGCCGGCAGTGCTTCAGCGACGAACGCCGCTTCGGCCGCCTTGAACTCCGCCCTCTCCCTGGCCCGGCGGCGGAAGCGGGCGATGGCGGAGACATTGAAGAAATGCATGGCGCCGAGCACCACCAGCACGAGGCCGATCTTGGTGCTGAGATACTCCATGACTTCGGCGGCATCGACCGGATGGGTGCCGTAGCGCAGCGCCAGCGTCACATAGCCGATGTTGATGAGATAGAAACCCACCACCAGCAGGTGATTGACCGAATCGGCGAGCGCTTCGTTGCCGCCGAAGCTGTCGACCAGGAAGATGCGGCCGTTCTTGCTGAGGGTGCGGGCGACCCAGACCGTCAGGACGATGCTGATCGCGAGATAGAGCGAATAGGTGATGACCATGGTCATTGATAGGGTCTCCTTGAGCTATCGGCAGCGATCTCACGGCGCCGGGGAGAGGTTGGCGCCGCCGCAGAGTTTACCTTCGGCGGCCATGCGGCGGCGGAGATCGCGGACATAGATGACGCGGTACAGGCCTTCGGCGATCTGCCGAATGCCCGGCAATCCGACGACGGTCCCGAGTGCGCGATAGCCCGGCAATTCGCGCCACAGCCGCGCGAAAGCGGCGGCACCGCTCAGCAAGCGGCCATCATCGGTCACCGCATAGAGGCGCATCGGCGCTTCCGCCGGATCCACATGCCATCGGCGCAGCGCCCAGGGTGCTGCCGCCGAGTCCGCCCAGGCGATCAGGCGCGAGCGGCCGGCGCTGATTTTCTGGAAGCGGCCGACATGCTTGCGGCAGACCGGGCAACTGCCGTTATAGAAGACCGTCAGCGCCACGTGATCGCCCTCGGCGCCCGCGCCGGTAATAGACGCCAACGCAGCGGAAGCTGCAGCGTCACGTTGTTCCGACAGACTGCCGGCGGCCGCGATCGCCATCATCGCCAGCCGGCCGGACCGGCGCTTGCGGCCGTTGTCCCAACCGCGCAAGAGGGTTTCCATGATCGTCTCCATTTCTATCTGTTACTTCTGTACAATCAGAAATAAATCGACAAAAAAATATCGCGCAGATTCCTACGCGACCTTGGCGACGAATTTCGCGACGCGCGCACCCATCTTGATCAGCGTAATCAGCGTGGATTTCGGCAGCGACTTGACCTGGTCGTACCAGCTTGTGAGTCCCTCGAGGAACAGCGTCATGGATTCGATGCGCGCTTTCACTTCCGGATCCGTCTTGGAATCCGAAGCCGCCTCGGCCGCGCACTGCCGCAGCATGGCGATGGTCGGATCGATCTCGCGCCGCTTCCGCTCCTCGACGATGATTCGGCACATCTCCCAATTGTCCTTGATACTCTCGAAATGATCGCGCCGGTCGCCCAGCACATGGGTGACCCGGATCAGGCCGAGGCTCTGCAGCTCGCGCAGGCTGGTGCTGACATTGGAGCGGGCGATGGAAAGTGTGTCGGCGATCTCCTCCGCCGTCAGCGGCGCCGGCGAGAGATAAAGCAGCGCATGTGCCTGGGCGATCGAGCGGTTGACGCCCCAGCGCGTCCCCATCTCGCCCCAATGGAGGATGTAGCGTTCCATGACCGGTGTCAGTTTGATCATTATATTCACAAATTTCTGTGGCGACAGAAATGTATGACAGCCCGGGAAGAAAGTCAAGCCTAAGAAGACCTGCATTATTTCAGATGGTTAAATGGCATAGGCCCTGCTGGCAGGCTCATGATCCCCACAAAATTTGCGACCGAACGATCAATCCGGCGATATTTCAACCGCCTCTACCCTCGCGAAAACGTGTGGTGGAGTGATGCAAGGCCGTGCCCATATAATCGGCGGAAGCGGAGGATGATCGACATGGACAGCAAGACCTTAAAGAAACCCAATCCCGCTGATGCCGCCAAGGCGGATGCCGAGTGGCGCCAGAAGTTGACGCCCGAGCAGTACCGGGTTGCCCGCGAGCACGGGACCGAACGCGCCTTCAGCGGCAAGTACTGGGATAACCACGAAGACGGCATGTACAAATGCGTCTGTTGCGGCGAACCCCTGTTCGATTCCAGCACCAAATTCGAATCGGGAACGGGTTGGCCCAGCTTCTACCAGCCGGCGGCCGCCGAATCAGTGGGCACTCATGAGGACAAAAGCTTCTTCATGCGGCGCACGGAGGTTCACTGCGCGAAATGCGCCGCGCATCTGGGTCACGTCTTCCCCGACGGCCCGAAGCCCACGGGACTGCGCTATTGCATCAACTCGGCTTCGCTGGATTTCGAGCCGAAGAAGCCCAAGTAGCGGCTTGCGCCGCAGCCGGCGATAGATTCTCCTCCAAGGGCGGGTCGCAAGGTCCGCCCTTTTTCAATTCACGAGAGCCGGGAACCTCTCCATGAAGGTGCTTACCGTCTTCAGCCATCCGCGGCGCCAGTCACTGAGCGGCGCCGTTCTAGACGCCTTCGCCGACGGTTTGTGCGCGGCCGGTCATGAGGTGGAGATCGCCGACCTCCATGGCGAAGGCTTCGATCCCGTGATGACCCCAGCGGACGAACCGGATTGGAACGACGGCCGGAAACGCTATAGCGACGCGGTGCTTCGGGAACAGGCACGCATCGCCAGAAACGACGCCCTGGCCTTCGTGTTTCCGGTCTGGTGGTGGTCGCTGCCGGCCATGCTGAAAGGCTGGATCGACCGCGTCTGGAACAATGGCTGGGCCTATGGCGACAGGAAACTGGCCCATCGCCGCGCCGTTCTGCTGGCCTTAGCCGCGGGGAGCCAGAACAGCTATCGGAAGAACAAGTACGACGACGCCATGGATGCGCAGGTCGTCCATGGCATCTTGCATTATTGCGGAATTGCCGATACGCGCCTGCACATGCTGTATGCCACGCTGGATGACGATGCGACGCGCCTTGCGCTTATTGCGCGGGCGCGGGAACTTGGAACGACCTTTGGCGGTTAGCCGCCGGGCCAGCCTTGCCCTGGGCTGGTGTCTGTTCCATCTTGGCCCGCATGAATGAGCCCGCGAAAGGCAATGCCCTGGTCACCGGCGCCGCCAAGCGCATCGGCCGCGCGATCGCGTTGGACCTTGCCGCCGGCGGGTGGAATGTGGCGGTGCATTATCACAAATCAGCCGACGAGGCGGCGAGCGCGGTCCTGGAGATCGAAACTCTGAGCCGACGCGGGGTCGCCATCAAAGCCGATCTGACCCGTGAGTCCGAAGTCGCGCAGATCGTATCCCAGGCCGCCGGCGCCCTCGGCCCCCTCACCTGCCTGGTGAATAGCGCTTCCACCTTCGTCATGGACGACATCCGCAGCATGACCCGGGCCAGCTGGGACAGCCATATGGAGACCAACCTGCGGGCACCTCTGGTGCTGAGCCAGGCGTTTGCCGCGCAGCTCCCCAGCGACCAGACCGGCGCCATCGTCAACATCCTGGACGAGCGGGTCTGGAAAGTGACGCCGTACTTCCTATCATACACGGTGGCGAAGTGCGGCTTGTGGACCCTGACGCAGACCCTGGCCCTGGCCCTGGCGCCGCGAATCCGGGTCAATGGCATCGGCCCGGGCCCCACCCTGCCCAGCCCGCGCCAGACCGAGGCGCAATTCAAGGCTCAATGGGATTCCATGCCGCTGAAGCGCGGCACCACTCCGGCGGAGATCTGCCGGGCGGTGCGCTTCATCCTGGAATCGCCCGCTCTGACCGGCCAGATGATCGCACTGGATGGCGGTCAGCATCTGGGCTGGGCGGTGCCCAGCCGGGGATTTGTTCCCGAGGAATAGAATCGGCGGTCGGGCGGCCCGGCCGGCTTTTGCGCCCTCCCAGCGGCCGGACCCTCGCGCTCCAGTTGTGCACATCGAGCGGTCGATGATTTTCCTGGCCGGATTGTCAAGAGTTAAGGCTGTTACATTGCGGATACATGGCATCGGCGTTACGTCTGTCAAATCCAGAATCAGCCAATTTCAATATCTTAGGCAATCATGCACAAAATATGGGCAATCCGCCCAAAGCCGCGCATTTACTTTGTTTCAACCAGTCCGGCAGGGGGTTTCCAACAGACTTACCCACAGACGGGGTGGAAAGGCCAATAAAATGCTATGTATCTCCGGGCCGGGGGATGACCCTGTCACTGGTCCCGGGAATCACTACGTGTTCGGCCCGCTCCGCTGATGGAGAATACCGGCGATGCCGGATCCAAAATCAACCCGCGAGACGACCTCGACCGGCAACCCGGATGCCGTCTTCGATATTGATTCGCCGAACGAATCCGCAGCCGGACCGAGCCGCCTGCAGCGCGGCGTCGAGGTGATCGCAGCGCAGTTGAAGACCCTGCCGAGCGGCCCCGGCGTCTATCGCATGCTCAATGACAAAGGCGATCCGCTCTATGTCGGCAAGGCGCGCAGTCTACGCAAGCGGGTCGGCACCTACACGCAGATCGACAGGCTGGCGAACCGCCTGCAGCGCATGGTCGCGGAGACGGCCACGCTTGAAGTGATCGCAACGCACACTGAGGTCGAGGCGCTGCTGCTCGAGAGCAATCTGATCAAGCGCCTCGCGCCGCGCTACAACGTACAATTGCGGGACGACAAGTCCTTCCCCTACATCCTGATCGCCCGGGATCATGCAGCACCGCAGATCCTGAAGCATCGCGGCGCGCGGGACCGCCGGGGCGACTACTTCGGTCCCTTCGCTTCCGCCGGCGCCGTCAACAACACGATCACGGCGCTGCAGCGCGCCTTCCTGCTGCGCTCCTGTTCCGATCCCGTATATGCCAGCCGGACCCGCCCCTGCCTGCAGTATCAGATCAAGCGCTGCTCGGCGCCCTGTGTCGGCCGCATCAGCGAGCCAGATTATGGACGGCTGGTGGACGAAGCCGGCGATTTCCTCTCCGGCCATAGCCGCGAAGTGCAGGACCGGCTCGCCAAAGAGATGCAGGCCGCCAGCGACGCGCTGGAGTTCGAGCGTGCGGCGCGGCTGCGCGACCGGGTGCGCGCCCTCGCCCACATCCAATCGCACCAGGGCGTCAATGTCGCCGGGCTGGACGAGGCCGACATCATCGCCGCGCACCAAGCAGGCGGGCAGACTTGCGTCCAGGTTTTCTTCTTTCGCGGCGGCAGCAACTATGGCAACCGGGCCTATTTCCCCAGCCATGACCGGGAGATGGAGATTCCCCAGGTGCTGAGTTCCTTCATCGGCCAGTTCTATGACAACAAGGAACCGCCGAAGCTGGTCCTGGTGAGCCACACGCCGATGGAATCGGCGCTGCTGCAGGAAGCCCTGAGCATCAAAGCCGGGCGGAAAGTGGAGCTGATCGCCCCGAGGCAGGGCGCCAAGCGCAAGCTGATCGACCAGGCGCAGCTAAATGCCCGGGAGGCGCTGGCGCGGCGGCTGGCGGAGAACGCTACCCAGCGGCAGCTTTTGGAGGGCGTGGCGCAGTGCTTTGGCCTGGAGAGCGCGCCGCAGCGGATCGAGGTCTATGACAACAGCCACATCTCCGGCCGCAACGCCTATGGCGCGATGATCGTGGCCGGGCCGGACGGATTTCAAAAGAATGCCTATCGCAAGTTTTCCATCGACCCCGAGGGCCTGACGCCGGGCGACGACTACGCCATGATGCGCCAGGTGCTGACCCGCCGCTTCTCGCGCGCGTTGAAAGAGGACCCGGAGCGAGGCAAGGGGATCTGGCCGGACCTTGTCCTGGTGGACGGCGGCGCCGGCCAGTTGGGCGTGGCGCTGGAAGTGTTCGCCGAACTCGGCGTCACCGATGTGGCGCTGGTGGGCGTCGCCAAGGGACCGGAGCGGGATGCGGGCCGGGAACGCTTTTTCATGCCGGGGCGGGAGCCCTTCGGACTCGAGCCGCGGGATCCCGTGCTCTACTTCCTGCAGCGCTTGCGGGACGAGGCGCACCGGTTTGCCATCGGCGCCCACCGCAACAAGCGGTCGTCGCAGATCTCCCAATCGCCGCTGGATGAAATCCCAGGCATCGGCGCCAAGCGAAAGAAAGCCCTGCTGCACCGCTTCGGATCGGCCAAAGCGGTGGCGCGGGCGGGGTTGGAAGACCTTCAGACCGTGGACGGCATCAGTGCCGCCGTCGCCAAGAAGATCTATGACTACTTCAATAGTGGCGGCTAGAATAACGGAAACCCGGCCAGGATCATCGCTTTCATGCTGTTCAATCTTCCCAACTTCCTCACGCTGTCGCGGATCTTCGTGATCCCGGTCATTGTCGGCCTGTTCTATCTCCGGGGCGACGAGGCGCGCTGGCTGGCGCTGGCGCTGTTCATCCTGGCGGGCATCACCGATTACTTCGACGGCTATTTCGCCCGGCGCTGGGCGCAAATCTCGCCGCTTGGGCGCTTCTTGGATCCGATCGCCGACAAGCTGCTGGTCGCCGCTGTCATCCTCATCCTGGTGGCCAAGGATCAGATTACCGGCTGGGTCGTGCTGCCGGCCCTGATCATCCTGTGCCGCGAGGTGCTGGTATCCGGTCTGCGGGAATTCCTGGCCCAGGCCAATGTGGGCGTGCCCGTCAGCCGGATGGCGAAATGGAAGACCATGCTGCAGATGGTCGCGCTGGGCTTTCTGCTGATCGGCGATACGGCCGATCCCTGGGTAACGCTGGTGGGGGAAGTGGGGCTGTGGATTGCCGCCGCGCTGACGCTCATCACCGGCTATGACTATCTGCACGCCGGACTGAAATACATCGTCGCCGAACCGCCGCCGGCGCCCACCGTCAAGGCCAAGCCGGCGTCCGGGCCGATTGCCGAACCGAGCCGGTCCGTCCACTGACGGGCAGCCCGCCGTCCCGGAGAATCGCCATGAAACTGTTAGGCTTGGCCGGTTGGAGCGGCAGCGGCAAGACGACGCTGACCGCGAAGTTGCTGCCCGAGCTGATCGCGCGTGGAATCTCCGTCTCCACCATGAAGCATGCGCACCACAATTTCGATATCGACCAGCCGGGCAAGGACTCCTACGTCCACCGCATGGCGGGCGCGCAAGAGGTGCTGGTGGCATCGGCCAACCGCTGGGCGCTTATGCATGAACACCGGGGGGCGGCGGAGCCCACTGCGGCCGAACTGATCGCCCATATGACGCCGGTCGATTTGCTGCTGATCGAGGGGTTCAAGCGGGAGCCCCATGACAAGCTGGAGATCCACCGCGCCGCCAACGGCAAGCCGCTGATCTATCCAGAGGACCAGTACATCGTTGCCGTCGCCAGTGATATCGCGCTCCCCGGCTGCCCGTTGCCGCAGCTGCCGCTGGACGATACGGCGGCGATTGCCGCCTTTATCGTCAACCATTGCGGCCTGGTGCGCCCGCGGCCGGCTCAAGCTACTTAGACTTTGCGCGCCCATGCGCTAGTCTCATGGGCATGAACGGTTCAGGACAACAGGATATGCGCGTTCTCTATTTCGCCTGGGTGAAGAGCAAGGTCGGCATCGGCGAGGAACAGGTCGATCCGCCGGCGGGCGTGGCCACGGTCGGTTCGCTGTTGGACTGGCTGTCCCAGCGCAGCGCCAGGCATGCCGCGGCCCTGGCCAACCGTTCGGTGGTGCGCGTGGCGATAAACCAGGAGTATGTCGGCGCCGACCATCCGGTGAGGCCGGGCGACGAAGTGGCGCTGTTCCCGCCGGTGACCGGCGGTTAGCCGCCATGATCCGGGTCCAGCAAGAGGACTTCGACATCGGCGCGGAAGTCGCGGCGATGACCGAGGGGCGCCGCGACATCGGCGGCGTGGCCAGTTTCATCGGCCTGGTGCGTGATATCGCCGGCGGCGAATCGGTTGGCGCCATGACGCTCGAACACTACCCCGGCATGACCGAGAAGAAGCTGCAGGAGATCGATGCCGAGGCCAATCGGCGCTGGCCGCTCTCGGCCAGCCTGATCGTCCACCGCTATGGGCGGCTGGAGCCGGGCGACCGTATTGTACTGGTGATCACCGCTTCGCCACACCGGCAGGCGGCGCTGGAATCTTGTGCCTTCCTGATCGACTGGCTGAAGACCAAGGCGCCGTTCTGGAAACTGGAGGAGACCAGCGCCGGTGCGCAATGGGTCGATGCGCGGGACAGCGACGACAAGGCCGCCGACCGCTGGGTTGCCCGAGCGCCGGGCGCCGAATAAAGTTTGCTGCAGATTACCCGGGCGGGCAACGACCCGCCCTTTTTTACCGGCAGGCACAAAGCCCGCCGGTTTTGCTAAACAACGATAACCGGGGGGAACTGATGTCCGATCTTGAACTCTGCTATCTGCCGGCGACCGAGGCCATTGCCCGGTTCAAGGCCAAGACCCTGTCGCCGCTGGAACTGATGCAAGCGGTGATCGACCGCGCCGAAAAAGTAGAAAAGAAGATCAACGCTTTTCCGCTGAAGTTCTATGACCGGGCGCTGGCGCAAGCGAAGAAAGCCGAAGAGAAGTACGGCAAGACCGACGGCCGGCCGCGGCCGCTGGAGGGCCTGCCGGTCGCCATAAAAGACGAGGCCCACATCAAGGGCGAACGGGTGACATTCGGCTCCTTGATCTACGAGGACTTCGTCGCCGACGAGACCAACCCATCGATCGGCCGGCTGCTCAAGGCGGGCGCCATCATGCATGCGCGATCGGCGGCGCCTGAGTTCTCCTGCGCACCCTATACCCATTCCCGCATCCACGGCGTCACTCGCACACCCTGGAACACGGCCTATTCCTGCGGCGGCTCTTCCGGCGGCGCGGGCGCCAGCCTGGCAGCCGGCACTTCGCAGCTCGCCAGCGGCTCGGATATCGGCGGATCCATCCGCATTCCGGCCTCGATGTGCGGGGTGGTCGGCTACAAGCCGCCCTTCGGCCGCAATCCGGACACACCGCCCTTCAACCTGGACCAGTATTGTCACATCGGGCCGATGGCGCGCACGGTGGCGGATGCGGCGCTGATGCAGAATATCATGTGCGGTCCCCATCCCGAGGATATCGCCACGCTGCGCCCGAAAATCCGTATTCCCGCTGAACTCGGCGACATCAAGGCGTGGCGCGTCGCGCTCTGCGTCAATCCGGCGGAGTACGATCTCGATCCCGATGTGGTGAAGAACACGCGGGCCGCGGGCGACATGTTCCGCGCAGCTGGCGCCACTGTGGAGGAAGTCGAACTCGGCTGGAAGCGCGCCGATGTCGTGCGCGCCGCCGAGGCCCATTTCGGAACCATCTTCGGCCCGCAGGTCGATCGCTACGTCAAGAAGCACCGCAAGATCATGACCGACTATGCGATCGACTTCGCCAAGCAGGCGAAACGCACCAAGAAGGAGGATTTCCTGACGGGACTGGAAATCGAAACGGCCATGTACAAAACCCTCGGGCCGGTGCTGGAGAAGTACCGCATTCTAATCTGCCCGACCCTGCCGTTGCCGGCGACCAGGGCGGGAGAGTCCTATGTGAAGAAGACGCTAATGATCAACCGCAGGCCGCAGAAGACTATTGCCCATTGGCTGATGACCATCTGCTTCAACATCATGAGCCGCTGTCCGGTGATGAGCATGCCGTCGGGACTCGCCGCCAACGGAGTACCCACCGGCCTCTCCATCGTCGGCCGCACCTATGATGACGTCAGCGTGTTTCGTGCTGCCGCTGCGTTCGAGGAGCAACGGCCCTGGTACCGGACGGCGGAACTGCGGCCTAAGCTTTAGCGACCGTAGAGGGAGCCGTCGACGATCTATCTGATACGCCATGGCGAGACGGAGTGGAATCTGGCCTTGCGGATGCAGGGCCGGCTGGATTCCCCGCTGACGCCCCTGGGCCTGAAGCAGGCCCGGCGGAACGCTGAATTGCTGCGGTCGCTGATCGGCGATCCCGCGGGCTTCACGCTGATCAGCAGCCCGCTGGGCCGTGCCCGCAAGACAGCGGAAATCATCGGGGAAGCGCTTGCCCTGACGCCATCCTTCGATTCGCGCTTGGTGGAGATCGGCCTCGGGCAATGGGACGGGCTGACGGTCGATCAGATCAATAAGCGTTCACCCGGGGCCTGGGACCGCGCGCGCCTCGACGCCTCTCTCTTCGGCGCCCCTGAAGGCGAAACGTATGAGGAGATGGTGGAACGGCTTTCAGCCAGTCTCGCGGAGCTAAAGCGGCCCGCCATCGTCGTCAGCCACGGCGTGTCCATCCGGTTCCTGCGCGGGCTGTTCCTGCGGCTCGACCGCGCTGGCATCTTTGGCCTGCAGCCCTCGCGACAGGACGGCGTGTTCCGTTGCTTCAACGGCCAGGTGGATTTTTTGGAGCCGTAGGCCCGCAACCGGCTAACGGAACGAAAAACTCCAGCAGCCGCTGCGCGGTCAGTACTGGTTCTTCTTCGGCCAGGTAGTGATTGCAGGGCAGTGCACCGCCGCGCATATCAGCGGAAAAATCCTTCCAAACGCTGAGCGCCTCGAAGTTCCTGCCGACCACGCCCTTCTCGCCCCAAAGCACTAACAGCGGGCATGAGACCTTGCGGCCTTTATCGGCGCGATCATGCTCGAGATCGACCGAAGCACCGGCGCGGTAGTCCTCCATCATTGCATGAAGCCGCGCGGGGTCGCGGAAGGCGCGGGCGTAGCACTCCATCGCCTGGGGATCGATCGCGCCAGCGCGGCCGATCCGGCCAAAGGTCCGCTCCAGAAAGTAGTCGGTATTGGCGCCGATCAGCCGTTCGGGCAAGTCGAACGGCTGAATGAAGAAAAACCAATGGTAGTAGCCGGTGGCAAACGCACGGTTGACGTTCTCGTAGTGGTAGAGGGTCGGCAGGATATCCATGATCGCCGCGGCGATGACTCGCTCAGGATGATCCAGTGCCATCCGGTGCGTGGTGCGGGCGCCGCGGTCATGTCCGCAGACCATGAATTTCTCGAAGCCCAAGGCAGTCATCACCGCGAGCTGATCGTCAGCCATGGCCCGGAATGAATAGGGTGCGTGATCGGGCGCAGTGGCCGGCACCGAGCTTTCGCCATAGCCGCGCAGATCCGTGGCAATGATCGTGAACCGCTCCGCCAAAGCCGGCGCGACCCGATGCCACATCACCAAGCTTTGGGGAAATCCATGCAGCAGGAGCAGCGGCGGCCCGCTGCCGCCGATCACGGCCGCGATCTCAGCGCCGGCAACGGCAATGCGCTTGCGTTCGAAACCCGGGAAGAAGTCCGGCGGGACCACCGGGGATGCCGGCGCTAGCCGCGAACGAGGGCGGCGTAGTCGTCCATCATCTGGCGGGTGACATGGCCGACCTGGAAATTGTACTGGCCGATCTCGCCAACCGGCGTCACTTCCGCCGCGGTGCCGGTGATGAACACCTCGTCGGTCTTGCCCAGCTCCTCCGGCATGATCGCCCGCTCCACCACGTCATGGCCGCGCTTGCGCAGGAGGTCGATGACAGTGCGGCGGGTGATGCCGTCTAGGAAGCAATCGGGCTTGGGCGTATGCACCTTGCCGCCCTGCACCAGGAACACATTGGCGCCCGTGGCCTCGGCGATCTGGCCGCGATAGTCGAGCATCAGGGCGTCGGCATAGCCATCATTCTCCGCCGCATGCTTGGACAGGGTGCAGATCATGTAGAGGCCGGCTGCCTTTGAATTCGTCGGCGCCGTATCGGGTGCCGGCCGCCGCCATTTGGAGAAGGTCATGCGGATGCCGCGCGACTTGAGCTCCGGCGAGAAGTAGGACGGCCATTCCCAGGTGGCGATGGCCAGATGGATGGTGTTCTTCTGCGCCGACACGCCCATCATCTCGCTGCCGCGCCAGGCGACCGGCCGCACATAGCAGTCGGTCAGCTTGTTGGCCGCGATGCACGCCTTCTTGGCGGCGTCGATTTCCGCAGGGCTAAAGGGGATCTTGAAGCCCAGGATCTCCGCCGAACGATGCAGGCGCTCGCTATGCTCGGTGGATTTGAACACTTTGCCGTTATAAGCGCGCTCGCCCTCGAAGACGCAGCTCGCATAATGCAGGCCGTGGGTCAGCACATGCACCTTGGCATCGCGCCAGGGCACCAGCTTGCCGTCGAACCAGATAACGCCATCGCGATCGTCGAAGGGCAGCACGCTCATGGGGTCCAGCCTTGTTGCAATGTGTTGGCAAACTATTATGTCGGATGTTACCGGGAGTCATTACTCGATTCCGGAAAATATGTCAATATTACTGACGTAAGTTCATGGCTGATGTGAAACCCCTGGCCAACCCCTTGTTCCTGCGCGAGGAAGAACTGCGCCAGGGCATCGAGATGCTGTTCTACGCCTACCGCGATTTCACCGCGGAGGCCGATGCCATGCTGGCCCAGTACGGATTCGGCCGCGCCCACCACCGCGTGATCTATTTCGTCGGCCGCAATCCCGGCATGACCGTGTCGGCGCTGCTGTCCATCCTGAAGATCACCAAGCAGAGCCTGAGCCGCGTGCTGAGCCAACTGGTGAAAAAGGGGCTGATCACCCAGCGGCCCGGCCCGCGCGACCGGCGGCAGCGGTTGCTGGAGCTGACTTCCTCGGGCGCCGATCTGGAGCGCCGGCTGACGGAAGCGCAGCGGGCGCTGGTGGCCAGGGCCTATCGCGCCGCCGGCGCCGAGGCTGTCGACGGGTTTCGCAAGGTGCTGCTCGGCCTGATCAACGACTCCGATCGCGGCAAGTTCGCGCGTCCCGGCGGCGTGCGCCGCTGAGTGGCGGGAACGATCCAGGAAGCAAGAGATAGCCAGCGTGAGCCTCGACGCGGAACCGCAGGAACCAGTCCATATCCTCGTCATCGACGACGACAAGCGGCTGCGCGATCTGCTGCGCCGGTTCCTCAGCGACCAGGGCTTCCGCGTCACCATCGCCAACGACGCGGCCGATGCGCGGCGCAAGCTGGCGGGATTGGATTTCGACCTGCTCGTTCTCGACATCATGATGCCCGGCGAAAACGGGCTCAACCTCACGCGATCCCTCCGGCAGCAGAAGGCGGTGCCGATCCTGCTGCTGACGGCCATGGGCGAACCCGAGGACCGCATCACCGGTCTGGATAGCGGCGCCGACGACTATCTGGCAAAACCCTTTGAACCCCGGGAACTGGTGTCGCGCATCCGCGCCATCCTGCGCCGCGTCCCGCGGGGGCCTGAATCGGCACGCCGCACGGTCCGCTTCGGCCCCTTCACCTTCGATATGGACCGGCGCAGCCTGCGCCAGGGCGCAGCCGATGTAAGGCTCACCGGTGCGGAGGCCGACCTGCTGGCGCAACTGGCGGCAACGCCGGGAGCCGCCGTCAGCCGCGACACCCTGGGCCAAAGCACGAGCGCGGAGAGCCGCATGGTGGATGTGCAGGTGACGCGGCTGCGGCGCAAGATCGAAACCGATCCCCGTTTCCCGCGCTATCTGGTGACGGTGCGCGGCCGGGGCTATATGCTGCAGACAGATTGATTTGCTCGAACGAGGATACGCTTCATGGCGGTGATCGCCGACCGGTTCCGGCAGATAGGATTCCTCAAGAACATCCTGCCCCGCTCCTTGCTGGGCCGTTCCGTCATGATCATCGTGACGCCGCTGATCCTGCTGCAGCTGGTCACCACCTCGGTCTTTTATGACAGCCATTGGGACACCGTTACCAAGCGGCTGGCGCGCGGCGTCGCCGGCGACATTGCCGCGATGATCAGCATGATGGAACAGGACGGCAGCGGCGCCGGCTGGCCGCGCCTGTTCCAGATGGCGCAGGAGAGCATGCAGCTGAAGATGGCGTTCGAACCGGACGCGCGGCTGCCCGACGTTTCCTTTACCCTGCGCGAGACCCTGGTCGATCGCAATCTCGGCACCGCTCTCGCAGAACTGGTGAAGCGCCCGTTCCTGATCGATACCAGGTCGCTGGAAACGGAAGTCGAAATCCACGTGCAGATGGATAACGGCGTGCTGCAGATCGTGGCGCCACGGCGGCGGCTGTTCAGCTCGACCACCTATGTGGTGATCCTATGGATGGTCGGAACCTCCCTCGCCCTCTTCACCGTCGCGGCGCTGTTCATGCGCAGCCAGGTCCGGCCGATCCGCCGCCTCGCCGCGGCGGCGGAGGCCTTCGGCAAGGGCCGCGACAGCGACGAGTTCACCGTCGAGGGCGCCAGCGAGGTGCGCCAAGCCGGTAACGCCTTCACCGTCATGCGCGACCGCATCCGCCGCCAGATCAGCCAGCGCACCGACATGCTGGCCGGCGTGTCCCATGATCTGCGCACGCCGCTGACCCGCATGAAGCTGGCGCTGGCGATGATGGGCAGCGGGCCCGAGGTCAGCGATCTCAAGGCCGATGTGGCTGAAATGGAGCGGATGGTCGGCGGCTATCTCACCTTTGTCCGTGGCGCGGGCCGGGAGGCGACCGCACCAATTGATCTTGGCGAGCTCCTGCAAGACGTGGCCGCAACGGCCCGGCGCGAAGGCGCGGAAATCACCCTGGAGATCGCCGAGTATCTCGAAGCCACGGTGCGGCCGGAAGCGATGCGGCGGGCGCTGGTCAACCTGGTCGGCAATGCGCAGCGTTATGCCCGGAACATCCGGGTCAGTGGCCGGCGCAGGGCGGAAGCCATCGAGATCATCATCGACGATGACGGCCCGGGCGTGCCCGCGGACAAGCGCGAAGAGGTCTTCCGGCCGTTCTACCGCCTCGAGGAATCGCGCAATCCGGAGACCGGCGGCATCGGGCTTGGACTTACCATCGCCCGCGACGTCGTGCGCGGCCACGGCGGCGATGTCATCCTTGCGGACTCGCCGATGGGCGGGTTGCGTGTCATCCTGCGCCTGCCGGTATAGCCTCCAAACACAGCGGAGAGTTCAGTCAATGCAACAGGTCACGCTGCCGTCGGGAGAGAAGGTCGCCGCGTTGGGTCTGGGAACCTGGCAGATGGCCGAGGACCGCAACAAGCGCGCCGATGAGATCGCGACCATCCGCCTCGCCCTCGATCTCGGCATGACGCTGCTGGACACCGCGGAGATGTATGGCGAAGGCCGCGCCGAGGAACTGATCGCCGAAGCGCTTCCCGGCCGCCGCGATCAGGCCTTCATCGTCAGCAAGGTCTATCCCCAGAACGCGACGCGCAAGGGCACGATCGAAGCCTGCGACCGCAGCCTGAAACGGCTGAAGACCGATCGCATCGATCTCTATCTCCTGCATTGGCGCGGCAATGTTCCGCTGGCCGAATCCCTGGAGGCCTTCACGGCGCTGCAAAAGGCCGGGAAAATCCGCCATCATGGCGTCAGCAATCTGGATCGCGATGAAATGCAGGAGCTGTGGGGGCTGCCCGGTGGCAAGGCCTGCGCCACCGATCAGGTGATGTACAATCTGGCGCGGCGGGGCATTGAGTGGAGCCTTCTGCCCTGGTGCCGCGAACGGAAGATGCCGGTGATGGCCTATTGCCCGATCGAGCGCGCCGACCTGCAGAAGGACCGCAAGTTGGCCGAATTCGCCAAGCAGCATGGCATGACCTGGGCGCAGGTGGCGCTGGCCTGGCTGCTCGGTAAACCCGACGTGATCGTCATTCCCAAAACCAGCCGCCCCGAGCGCTTGCGGGAAAACCATGGTGCGTTGAAGTTCAAGCTTAACGCGGCGCAAGTGGCGGAACTCGACCGGCTGTTCCCGCCACCGAAGGGGCCACGGCCTTTGGATATGAGCTGAGCGAACCCGCAAACCTGCGCGCCGCTGTCAGAGTCTTGACAGGATGCGCCGCCAGATTGCCCCGTGCAAACGGCAATGCGCCCGGCTATCTATGTCGTCGCCGGACGGAATTCAGCCAATGAGGATACAAGGCCACATGCAGCGAATCAGCCTGTTGATTACCCTGTCTTTGTGTCTTGCCGCTTGCCAGTCGAACGGCGCGGGGAACACAGCACCTGGCCAGGCGGATTCGACGGCGGCGGCCGGCACGACGGGGGATGTTCCGGAGAAGCAGACGTTCCCGGAATGGCTCGATGACCTGCGCGACGAGGCGCTGGCCGCCGGCGTTTCCGGCGACACCTTCGACAGCGCTTTCGCCACTGTCCGGGTCAATCCGGAGATCGTCGCCAAGGACCGGGACCAGTCGGAATTCACCAAGCCGGTCTGGAGCTATCTGGACTCGGCGGTGTCGCCTGAGCGGGTTGCCAACGGCAAGATCAAGCAGACCGAAAGCCAAACTCCGTTGAACGCCGCCGCCAGGCAATATGGCGTGCCCGCGGAAGTCATTCTGGCGATCTGGGGCCTTGAAAGCGCCTACGGCGCCAACACCGGCGGCTACAATGTAATCGAGGCGCTGGCGACCCTCGCCTATGATGGCCGGCGGCCACAGGTGTTCCGTGAGCAGCTCATCGATGCGCTATTGATCCTCGAGGCCGGCGATATCGATGCCGCGGCCATGCGCGGCTCCTGGGCCGGCGCCATGGGGCAGACGCAATTCATGCCCTCGGCCTTCCGGCAGTACGCCGTCGATGGCGACAATGACGGCAGGCGCGACATCTGGGGCGATCAGGCGGATGTTTTCGGTTCGACGGCAAACTATCTCGTCCGCAAAGGTTGGCGATCAGGCGAATCCTGGGGCGCCGAAGTGAAGCTGCCTCGGGATTTCCCGTGGGAGCAGGCGGAGATCGACATCAAAAAACCGGTGGCGGAGTGGCACAAGCTTGGCGTGCGTTTAGCCAATGGCGCCGATCTGCCGGCGGTCGCGTCTCAGGCTTCGGTCATCGCGCCGGCGGGACATCGGGGCCCCGCCTTCATCGTCTATGAGAACTTCCACACCATCCTGGCTTACAACTATTCGTCTGCCTATGCGCTGGCGGTCGGGCATCTGGCCGACCGCATCGCCGGCGGCGGGCCGCTGGCGGCGAGCTGGCCGCGGGACGATCAGCCGCTGACCAAGGACGAGCGGGTCAAGCTGCAGGAACTGCTGTCCGGCCTCGGCTACGATCCCGGCGGCGTCGATGGGGTGGTAGGTCCGAAGACGCGCACGGCGCTGCGCCAGTATCAGCGTTCGATCGGCGAGGTTCCCGACGGCTATCCGACATCACAGCTGCTGCAACAGCTGCGGGAAAGCGCACCGTCGTAGGACCGGCGCCTTAGTATAGCCTGCCGCCGTTCGGCACGGTTTTATCGGGGCGGATCAGCGTGACGTTATCGGCGTCATCGCCGAAGCCGAGGACGAGCACCTCCGACATGAAGGGACCGATCTGCTTCGGCGGGAAGTTGACCACCGCGGCCACCTGCCGCCCCACCAGATCCTCAAGCTTATAGTTGGGCACGATCTGCACTGACGTGCGGCGTACGCCGATGCTGTCGCCGAAATCCACTTTCAACTTATAGGCCGGCCGCCGCGCCTCCGGAAATGACTCGGCGGCGACGATGGTGCCGACGCGGATATCGACTTTGCGAAAATCATCATAGGTGATCGTGGACGCGACCGGCTCGACCTTGCTCACGACGTCTCGAACTCCCCAGCTTCCATACGGGCGCCCGCTATTAGCGTTGCCGGGCGCCGTCGGCAAGGATCGCACCTGAAAGCAAGACCGCCCCAGCCTTGCGGCACGGGGCGGTTCGCGAACAAGTCCCGAAATGGGGACGGATCGTTAGTTCTTGACGGCCTTGGTCTTTAGAGCGGCCTTCACTTCGTCGAAGTTCGCGGCAACGCGCTTGCTGATCACTTCGATCGCGTCTTCGCTGGTCTTCTGCACCAGTTCGCCGATCTCCCGCGCGTTGGCGAGGGCGGACTCGAAGGCGGCCTTGCTGAGCTCGGCCTGTTTCGCCAGCTTCTCCTCGGCGCTGCCCGGCGCAACGAAATCCTTGGAGACGGTGCCGAACTTGTCGAACGCCTCGCGGACCAGCTCAACCTGCCGGCGGAACACCGCCTGGGCGCCCTGGAAGGCGAGTTGGTTGGCGGCGGTCAGGGCCTCAACATTTTTGCGCTGCGAAGCGAAGGCAGCCTCGAAATCGAAGGACGGCGCCTTGCCGTTCGCGAACATCTTGCTGTAGTCGGCGGCGAACTTGTTGAAATCCGCGTAAGTCTTTGTAAAATCGCCGAATTTAAAGCTATCGGCGGTGAAATCAGATGCGGTGGCCTTTGCCATTGGGTCTCTCCTCAGTGTTTCGGTGTGGCGACTGTCTTTGCTGCACTGCACAATCTTGGGCGGAATATGTTTAGTTCAAGGCCATCCGTCAAGAAAATTTTGCAGTGCAACATAAACAAAATGGATCAGCCTGTTCAAAATCCCCGCTACCAGGCCCCCAGAGGGGTCGGAGAAGCCGCCTAGGCAGCTTCGCCCTGGCTCGTTCTGCGGCCAAAATTCATGGATTTCAGCGAGTTAGCCCATCCCTCCGCACGCCTGAGCCGGCCGTCCAGGGCCGCCATGGTGCGGCTCTTGTCGGCGGTCTCGTCCTTCAGCCAGTCCCGCAGGGTGGCGCCGTACATCGCCGACAGCGCCTTCGCTTTGATAGCGCCCCGAATCCCATCGCTGGGGACGCCGGCGGCCTCCAGCATGAGACTCATGGACCGGAAGAGCGAGCCGCCGGCGCAAAGCCCCACCAGGGGGTCGCGGCAGGCCGCCGCCAGGAGCCGGCGGACGGCCTCCTTGTGGGGATCCAGCGCATCGAAGCGCTGCATAAGTACATCGAACAGCCGGTCGCGGGCAGAACTGCTGTCGGCATCCGGCGTGAAGTCGGCTAGAACCTTGCGGTCGATGGCTTTCGAGAAGGCATCCAGAATTGCCATCTTGGACGGGTATTCCACCAGCAGATCGGACAACTTGAGTCCCGCCGCCGAAGCGATTTCAGCCAAGCCAATCTCCCGCCAATCGCGCTCCGCCGCCAGGGCCATCGCCGCCGCGACGACAGGGTCTAGCCCGTCGTCCCGTGCCGCCTTCTTCGCCTTTGCCGGCCGTTTCGTCATGCGGAGTTCCTTGATATCGGTAAATTGCTGCCAATCAGGCTAGCAGGAATCTAGGCATCCAAGAGGATGAGTTGAAGGCCAATCTACGGCGGCACAGCGGCATTTACCTCAACCCTCTTTCAACGTTGCGACCCGCCCGCCGGTAATCCGCTGGAGGTCTACCGGCGTCACCCGGAACACGGAATGCGGCGTGCCCGCCGATGCCCATATCTCGGCGTACTGGGACAGATCCTCGTCAATGAGGATCAGCGGCCTTTCGGTGTGTCCCACTGGGGCCACGCCACCGATGGCGAAGCCGGTCTTGTCGCGGACGAATGCGGCATCGGCCTTGCCGATGCCCTCGCCCACCGCTGCGGCCAGTTTGGCTTCGCTGACACGGTTGATGCCACTGGCGATGACAAGCACGGCGCGGCCCGAGGGCTTGGCCCTGAAGACCAGGGATTTCGCGATCTGCGCCACGGTGCAGCCGATGGCCGCGGCGGCATCGGCCGAAGTACGGGTCGAAGCGCCGAACTCCCGGATATCAGCCGCCATCCCGAGCGCCGCCAACGCTTGCCGCACGCGGTCGGCGCTTGCGCCCGAACCTTCCGCCATGGCTAACCCGCCAGTTCGCGGGAGCGCTGCGTGGCGGCGGCGATGGCTTTCGTCAGCATCGGCTGCAGCCCATCATCGGCCATCAGGATCTTCAGCGCTTCATAGGTCGTGCCTTTGGGGCTGGTCACGTTCTGACGCAGTACAGCCGCAGACTCCGGCGATTGCCGCGCCAACTCGCCCGCACCGCTGACGGTGACCCGTGCCAGCCGCATGGCGAGATCGGCAGGCAGGCCCGCCGCCGCGCCGGCTTCCGCCAGGCATTCGATCAGCAGGAAGACATAGGCGGGGCCGCCGCCGCTGACCGCCGTCACGGGATCGATCAGACCTTCATCCTCGACCCAGGCCACTTCGCCCACCGCCTCCAGCAGGTTATGGCAGAGATCGCGCTGAGCCTTGTTCGTCTGAGCGCTGGTACAGGCCACGGTGATGCCGCGGCCGACCGCGGCCGGCGTGTTGGGCATGGACCTGATGACGATCGCCTTGTTGCCGAGCAGCCGATGGAAATAGGCCACCGTTTTGCCTGCCGCAATCGACAGGAAAACCGTGCCCGGATTCACAAAGCGACGATAAGGCGGCAGGGCGTCGTCCATCATCTGCGGCTTTACCGCCAGCAGGATCACCGCCGGCTTGAGATCGGCCGGAAGCGCGGTGGCATCGGGCACAACCGACAAGCCGCGCGCCTTCAAATCCGCAAGCGGCGTGGCATTCGGCTCCACGACAGTGATATGTTGCGGCGGCACGCCGCGATGGAGCCAGCCGCGCAGCAGCGCACTGCCCATCTTGCCGCATCCGACAAGAAGCAGCCGGCCTTCGATGGTCATCGGTCTCTAGGCCTCGCCGACCGGTTCCAGCATGGCGGCATCGAGCGCTTCGCGGGGAGACTTGCCGCCCCAGAGTACGAACTGGAAGGCGGGGAAAAACCGCTCGCACTCATTGAGAGCGATATCCACCAGATCTTCCAGCGGCTCGATCGAGGGATTGCCACCGCGCATCAGCATGGTGTGGCGGAACATCGGCACCAGATCCTCGGAGCAGAGGTCGAAATGCCCCAGCCAGAGCTTTTCGTTGATCATCGCAATCAAATCCGCCGCCTGCAGGCGTTTCTGCGGAGGAATCCTTACATCGAAGAGACAGGAAAAATAGACGGCGGAGAGGTCCTCCTGCCAGGCGAAATACATTCGGTAGTCGCACCAGTTGCCGCCGATCTCGACGACCATTTCCCCATCGTTGGTGCGGTCGAAACGCCACTCGTTTGCGCTTACCAGTTCTTCCAGAAGATCGATGGGATTGGTGTTGTAGTCCTGCCGACCCGTGGAAAGTGAGGCCATGCCGTCACCCTCAGCCATTGGACCCTAAGCCCGGGAAGTGGTTCCGGAGTGGACAGCCCGGACCCCCGATATATGGCCCACCCGTTGCGATCGCCCACTAGATGTAGCGTGCCAAAGAACTGGAGTCGGCGCAACAGGAAAATTCGCCATCACCCTGTGGATAAATGAAGATTCCGGATTCTCGGTACAACCGGGCGGTAGGCGGGGCCTACTTGCGCGCGGTTTTAAGCTGCTTTTCCAGCTCGGCCAGCCGCTGGGACAGGAGTTCCTGCTCCTCTCGCGCCTTGGCCGCCATCGCCTTCACGGCCTCGAATTCCTCGCGCTGCACCAGGTCCATGCGGCCCAAAATGCGCTCGATCTGCTCGCGCGCCCGCATTTCGATCTCATGGCGCAAGCCCGAGAGGCCGCTCATGGCGCCGGAGGCCATCTTGGCAAGATCGTCGAGTATCCGGTTTTGCGTCTGCATCTGCTTCAACTCCTGCAACTCGGCGCAGCCGGCGCAGGGCCGGCCTCGCTTGTTCCCCATCTGCGCCATCTTTATATAGGGCCGCAGAACCATTCAGACACAATCATATGTTCAATCCTATCGCCTTCTCAATCGGGCCATTCGACATCCGCTGGTACGCGCTGGCCTACATCGTCAGCCTGCTGATCGGCTGGCGCTATTGCCTGTGGCATGCGAAGCGGACGCCGCGGCTGGTGTCGCGGGATCAGCTCGACGATTTCTTTATCTGGGCGATCCTCGGCGTGGTTCTCGGCGGCCGTATCGGATTCATCCTGTTCTACAAGCCGCTCTTCTATCTTCAGCATCCGCTTGAGGTGTTCAGGGTATGGGAAGGCGGCATGTCCTTCCATGGCGGCTTGGTCGGCGTGATCCTGGCGATGGTGGCGTTCGCCCACAGGCGCAAGCTGCTGTTTTTCGCGCTTGCCGATATCGTCGCCACCGCGACGCCGATCGGACTGTTCTTCGGTCGGCTCGCGAATTTCCAGAACGGCGAGCTCTATGGCCGGACCACCGATGTGCCCTGGGCCATGAAGTTTCCCGGCGACCCCGAGAATTTCCGCCATCCCAGCCAGCTCTACGAAGCCGCGCTCGAAGGGCTGATTTTGTTCGCGATTCTGTTCCTGCTCTCCTGCTCCGACGCCGTGCGGAGGAGAGTGGGCACGCTCTCCGGCGTATTCCTCGTCGGCTACTCTTTGTCGCGCATCATCGTCGAGCTGGTCCGCGAACCGGACTCGCAGCTCGCCAATCTGCCGCAGGACACGTTCCTCAGCATGGGGCAGTGGCTGTCGGTGCCCATGCTGATTTACGGACTCTATGTGATCGCCACCGCCAAGCGGGTGCCGTAGCGATGACTCCCCTGGGCGAGATCCTGGCCAAGCGGATTCGCCTGGCCGGGCCGGTGACCGTGGTGGAATTCATGGCCGAGGCGGTGAACCACCCGCAGCACGGCTACTACAAGCAGGGCGATGTGTTCGGCATTTCCGGCGATTTCATCACTTCGCCGGAGATCAGCCAGATGTTCGGCGAACTGATCGGCGCCTGGTGCGCCGATTGCTGGGACAAGATGGACCGGCCCGATCCGGTGCGGCTGGTGGAGATCGGCCCGGGCCGCGGCACGCTGATCGCTGACCTGCTAAGGGGAACGCAAACCGTTTCGGGATTTCATGACGCGATCGACCTGCATCTGGTGGAGACCAGCCCGGCGCTGCGGGAACTGCAGAAGTCGGCGATCGCCAAAGCGGCGCCGGCGCTGAACCCCCATTGGCACGACATC
>JBJXDY010000067.1:0-3069 GCA_046154965.1 Dongiaceae bacterium
GCCCCGCAGCTCCGGTCCTTGCGCCAGGACGACCCGTAGGTCGCCCACCGGCGGCACAGGCATAACAGTCATTCAAGCCTTACCCTGTTCTCGAACCCGGGCCGGTTCGGCGCGACGCCGTCCAGCCTTCGGAGTTGTCGAGAGTTTCTCCACTTTGTGCGCTTCCGTAAACTGGAAAGATTCTGGGGTTTCGATTAAGATTTTCCTATGCGATCCGGACATCTGCGCTTGCCGCCGGCCAACAGCCTGGTGGCCTTCGAGGCCACCGCGCGCCAGCTTTCCTTCAAGGAGGCGGCGCGGGAACTGAAGGTCACGCCCGCGGCCTTGAGCCGGCAGATCCGTATCCTGGAGGAGGATCTGGGATGCCGTCTGTTCGACCGGCTGCATCGCGCTATCAGGCTGACTCCCGAGGGCAAGCGGCTGCAGCAGGCCGTGGGCTCCGGCCTCAGCGGCATCGCCGCCATGGTCTCCGAGCTGCGTTCGCCCAATCGCGGCCATCAGGTGACCATCGGCTCCTCCAGCGCCTTCGCGTTCCTCTGGCTGCTGCCGCGCATCGCCGCCTTCAACCTGGCGCGGCCGGAGATCGATGTGCGCCACGTGATCTCCGACACTGTTCTCGATGCCGCCAGCGGCGAGGATGTGGACATCCTGATCCGCTATGGCAGCGGTCAACTGGCCGGCTTTGTCGGCCACAAGCTGTTCGACGACGAGCTGATCGCCGCCTGCAGCCCCGCCTATCTGAAACGACGGCCGCCGCTGAAGCGGCCGGCCGACCTGCTCGGCGAGCGGCTGATACATCTGGAGAACGTGGATCCCGCCTGGGAGGACTGGACCACCTGGTTCAACCATCTGGGCATCAACGATGCGCCCTCGGCCCGCGGCCAGCTCATCAACAACTACATCATCGCCGTACAGGCGGCGATCGACGGCATCGGCATCGTGCTGGGCTGGAAGCGGCTGCTCACCAACTATCTCCAGCAGGGCCAGCTGGTGCCGGCGATCGATGCCGTGGTGCCCACCACCGGCGCCTACTACCAGATGCTGCGGGAGCGGCGGAACAGCGGCGCCAATGTCGACCACCTGCGGCGGTGGATCGAAAAGGAAGCGGCGAACATTCAGCGCAAATAGCATGGCGGCGCTTCAGCGGCGGCCCGGCCCGTCTTTCGGCGGCTCGGGGCGGTAGGGGACGCGGGCACGGCGGTCGGTGTCGTAGAGCTCGCCGCCATAGTTGCGGTTGTACTGCTTGGCGGCGTCGATCTTCGGCTGCCAGTCCCAGGGCTGGATGCGGCCCGTCATCAGCGCTTCGTGGATCAGGAGCCGCTGACGCTGGCTGGCGACGATCTGCTCCCGCAGCGCGGCGCCGTTCCATTTCGCCGCCGCCTCCTTGGCAAAGGCCGCTGCCGTCGCGGCATGCGCGGGATCGGCCGCGAGATTCTTCAGTTCATGGGGATCGGCGGTCAGGTCGAAGAGCTGCGGCGGATCGCCTTCGCAGGCGACGTACTTGTACTGGCTGCGGCGGATCATGAAGGCGGGATGGAAAGTGCCTTCGGCGGTGTATTCGCCATAGGCCGTATCCCCCCAGCCGGCGCCGCCGCCGGACGCCAGGCCGAGCAGGCTCGCGCCGTCGATGGGCGCGGCAGGCGCGAACTTCCCGTCGCCGGCCAGCTCGGCCAGCGTCGGCAGCAGATCCACCAGCGAGACATTCTGCGGCACCCGGCGCGGCGCGAACTGGCCCGGCCAGTGTATGATCAGGGGCACGCGCGTGGAATGCTCGTAGAAGGTCATCTTATACCAGAGGCCGCGCTCGCCCAGCATGTCGCCATGGTCGGCGGTGATAATGATGACGGTATCTTCGGCCTGCCCCGTCGTCCGCAGCGATTCCAGGACATTGCCCAGCAGGCGATCCGCATAGGTAATCATCGCGTAGTAGCCGTGGCGCGCGTTGCGCACATGGGCATCGGTGATCAGGTACTCGCCGCGGTCATAGAGATCGTACATGCGCCGGCCCACCGCATCGCGCTGCTCCGGCGGGACGGAGGGCACGGCCGGCATGTCGATATCGTCATGGCGGTAGCGGTCCCATTCGGCGGTGCGGCCGAGATAGGGATCGTGGGGATGCATCAGCGAGACCGTCAGCATCCAGGGCCGCTCGCCGGTGCCGCGGCCGGCGTCGTTCAGCCAGCGGGCCGCGGCGAAGGCGACCTCCTCGTCATAGTCCATCTCCAGCGAGCGCTCGTAGGGGCCCGCTTCGGTCACGCTCAGCATGTTGTGGAACCACCAGTGGATCTTCTCCGGCTGGTCCCAGGTGGGAGTCCAGCCGAAGTCGGCGGGATACATGTCGCTGGTGACACGCTCCTCGAAACCATGGAGCTGATCGGCGCCGACAAAATGCATCTTGCCGGAGAGGCAGGTGCGGTAGCCGCGGGCCCGCAGATAGTGGGCGAAGGTGGGAATGGTGGACGGGAACTCGGCGGCATTGTCCCAGGCGCCGATGCGGCTGACCAGCTGTCCGGCCATCATGGAGAAGCGCGCCGAAGCGCAGATCGGCGAATTGGTATAGGCGCTGTCGAACACCACGCCGCGATCCGCCAGCGCGGCGATGTTCGGCGCCTGGACCAGCTTATGCCCGTGGCAGGGCAGGAACTGCGGCGCGATCTGATCGAACATGACCAGCAGGATGTTGGGCGGTTTCTTCCTGATTGATGCGGGCATGGGAGTTCCATCGAGCGGGCAAGGCCGGATATCAGAGCCTTGCGGCAGGGCGGCTTTCTATCGCGCCCGGGCGGGGAAGTCGTGGATTTACGACAGGCAGCCCCGCGCCCGTTCAGGCCGATGCCCTGCGGCGGTGCCGCTGCGGCTGGCGGTGTCCAGCGGCCGGTGCAAGTCCGAGCGATGGACCCCATGTCCAGCGGGGATGCGCGCTCCTATCCTTTTGCCATCAGGCATTGCATCGGAAAAAGTAAAGACATCCCTGTCCCCTTGGGGGAGAGGGGTAGGGGTTTCCGCGCGTGAGCGCGGCACAAGTCCTTTTGCGATTTGATTCTCATGCGGGCGAGGCATCGCGTTGCC
>JBJXDY010000068.1:0-5249 GCA_046154965.1 Dongiaceae bacterium
CGCCCTCCCTTGAATCCGGCGCCCCGAGAGTATACCGTCCGGACGGTACAGTATGGAGCAACGGCCGATGGCGCGGGCGGGGACGGCGGATCGGATCATCGATGGGGCGGAGGCGATTGTCGAAGAGCATGGCGTCGCCACGCTGACCCTTGAGCAGGCGGCCAAGCGCGCCGGCGTCAGCAAGGGCGGCGTGCTCTATCATTTTCCCAACAAGGAAGCGCTGGTGGCGGCGATGATCGCCCGGTTTACCGGCCGTTTCGACTATGCGGTCGAACAGCTGACCGCCGAGGATCCATCGGCCAGGGGCCGGACCACGCGCAGCTACGTCAAGGCGAGCTTCGGCCATGCGCCGGGCACCGGGCCGAATTTCGACCGCGCCTGCGGCAGCATTACCGCGGCACTGGCCAACAATCCGGGCCAGCTTGAGGTGGTGCGCGGACAGAGCGCCCGCTGGCAGCGGGCGGTCGAGGCCGACGGGCTCGATCCGGTGTTCGCATCGATTATCAGGCTCGCGGTGGACGGGCTCTGGCTGGGCGAGAACTTCAACCTCATGCGGATGAACCCGAAGATGCGGGCGCGGATCGAAGCGCGCCTGCTGGCCTGGACGCAACTTAAGGAACTGCCGGTCAAGGGAGCGGCCCGCGCCGCGGCCGCCCGGGCGCCGCAGCCACCGAAACTCAAGAGCAAGAAGGGGAGAGCATCGTGAAGCAAGCGACCAAGAAAGCGTCCGGCAAAAAGGGCGCGGGAGAATTGAAGCCCCAGGGGCCGCGGGGTGTCGCCTATGACAGACCGACGAAGATCGCCGCGCGCCACGCCAAACGGTTTCTGTGGGGCGACGACCAGGCCGGCTGGGTGTCCGACTGGATCTACGGCTCCTCGCCCAAGATCCACATGATGTCATTCTCAATGAATATCGGCCAGATGTTCGGCAACTCTCCCGATTTCAAGACCTACTACAATTGCGCGGAGACCTACTACTGCCTCAAAGGCGAGTTCACCTTCCATTGCCCGGAGACGGGCGAGGTGCATGTGCTGCGCCGGGGCGACATGCTCTATTTCCCGCCCAACACCTGGCATTGGGGCTATAACTTCGGCACGGAGGAGTGCCGCATTCTTGAGAGCCTCACGCCGCGGCTGGAGGATCACATCGAGGCCTATGCGGCCAAGCAGCCGATGCTGAAGGAGATGCGGGGCATCGAGCGCGGCCTGATCGGCGGGTTCGTGCCCCGCAACTACAAGAGCAAGGCGCGCGCCACCCTGATCCGCCGCGGCGACTACGCCTTCGAGGTTATCGGCACCAAGCAGCCGATGCGCGTGGGCATCGGCGTATCGACCAAGCTGCTGACCACCTGCATCGCCGACATGTATCCCGGCCAGAAGGCCGAGCCGGTGAGCCACCCCGGCGACAAGGTGCTGTATGTGCTGGAAGGGCAGCTCAACATCCATATTCCCGGCGGCGAGGGCGAATGGTGGGAGCTGACGGAGGGCGACACCGCCTTCATCCCCGGCGGCTGCAGCCATGCCTATTTCAATACCTCGGACGCGCGCTGCGAGTTCCTATTCAGCGTCGCGCCTGACTATCGCTGAATTCAATCCGGGGGAGGGACACAACCCGCCCCGCTTCATAGGACAGGAGGAGAAACATGGGTGAGACAAAGACTGGAATGGGGCAGGGACTGCCGGCCATCGACCGGCGCCGTTTCCTGCAGGGGGCCTCGGTCGCGACACTCGCCGGCGCGGGGCTATTGCCGGCGCGGCGCACGCTCGCGGCGACCAAGGCAAGCTGGGTGGGCTGGCAGGGCTATGACGATCCCCTGAAGGCCGGCACGTTCCTCGCCGACAACGACATCGAGCTGGTGACCAGCTACATCAACTCGAACGAGGAGATCATCACCAAGCTGCAGGCCGGCGGGAAGGGCCAGACCGACCTGGTGACCATCTATTACGGCCATGTGCCGATCCTGGTGGCGGCGGGCCTGGCGGAGCCGATCGACGAATCCCGCGTGCCGGGCATCGGCGACATCTTTCCCGAGTTCCTGAATGTCGACGTGCTGCGCCATGATGGAAAGCTCTATGCCGTGCCCTTCACCTGGGGCACGCTGTCGATGATCTACGATCCCGCCGCCATTGCCGCGCCGACGTCCTGGAAGGACTGCCTGAAGGACGAGGTGAAGGGCAAGGTGGCGATGGTGGACGACATGACCGGCCTGCTGGCCACCTGGGCGCCCATCGCCGTCGGCACGCAGACGCCGACGCGGCTGACCATGGATCAGCTCAAGGCCAGCATCGACTTCCTGATCGACATCAAGAAGAACCACGCCCGCACCTTCTCGCCCAGCTATGGCGAGGCGGTGGACTTGTTCGCCCGCGGGGAGGTGGTGATATCAGCCATCGGCTGGGATGCGATGGTCGGTTTCGCCGGCGTGAAAGGCAAGACGCTGGCCTATGTGATCCCGGAGGAGGGCGCCATGGTGTTCATGGATACGCTGGTGATCCCAAAGGACGCTCCCAATCTGGATATCGCCTACAAGCTTATCGGCCAGGCGACGTCGGCGGAAGGGCAGAAGGTGATCGCCGACAACCTGACCCAGGCGATCATCACCAAGGCGGCGCTGCCCGTGATCGACGCGAAGAACAAGGAGATCTACCAGTACGACAATCTGGCCAAGCTGTTCGAGAAGGCGCGCTTCTATCCCTTCTGGCCGATCGAGCCCGAAGGCGAGTTCGTGATCTTCGACCAGGTGCTGGAGGAGTATCAGCGTTTCCTGAAGGCGTGATGTTGCTGGGCGCCGAGGACGAGGGGCGGCCGGCGCGGAATCCCGAAAGTGGTTCCATGCTGGCGCCTCTCGCCCGGCGACGGAGGCGTTGATGGAGACGGGCTGGCGCCAGCGGCTGCTGTTCGCGCCCGCGGGGGCCATTCTCGCCGGGCTGTTCGCGGTGCCGCTGGCGGCGCTGTTCGTCGTCAGCTTCTGGTCGGTGCGGAGCTTCGCGCTGCGGCCGGATTTCACCCTGGCCGCTTACATCAAAGTCTGGACCGACTATGCCGGCGTGTTCGGATTCACGCTCGGTCTGGCGCTGGTGACGGCGGCGATTTGCGCCATCCTCGGATTCGTCTTCGCCTATGGCGCGCGCTTTCATGGCGGCCGCTGGGCCGATGCGCTGGTGCTGTCCGTGATCGTCACGCTGTTCGGCGGCTATCTGGTGAAGGTCTATGCCTGGAAATCGATCCTGGGCGCGGACGGGATCTTGAACTCGGCGCTGATGAGCCTGGGCCTGACCGATCAGCCCTTGCCCTGGCTGATCTACACGCCGGGCGCCGTGGTGCTGACTCTCGTACATTTCCAGCTGCCGTTCTCGTTCCTGCCGATCTATGCCTCGCTGCGCAACCTGCAGACCGAGACCGTCGAGGCGGCGCGGGATCTGGGGGCGTCGTCATTGCAGATCGTCCGCCGGGTGGTGATCCCGCAATGCCGGACCGGGCTGGTGACGGCCTTTGCCTTCGCCTTCCTGATCTCGGCCGGAGACTACGTCACGCCGCAGTTCCTGGGCGGGCCGTCCACCACCATGCTCGGGCAGTTCATCGCCATCGAGTTCTCCACCCGGTTCAACTGGCCGGGCGGGGCGGCGATGTCGTTCGCGCTGCTGGCGGCGTGCCTGGGCATCGTCGGCGCGGTCTGGCTGCTGTCGTCCGGGCGGCGGCGGGCATGACGGCGGCCGCGACATGGCTGTGGCGCGTCCTGTTGGCGGCGTTCGTCGTCTTCATGTTGGGACCGCTGCTGCTGGTGATCCTGTTCTCCTTCAGCAGCAACGCGCTGATCGGTTTCCCGCTCGGCGAGCTGACCTTCGGTTGGTATCGTGTCCTGTTCGCGAATGCGGAGTTCTGGTCGGCGCTGAAGAACAGCCTGATTATTGCCGCGGCAACCGGCCTGATCTCGACAGCGGCCGGCACGATGGCGGCCCTCAGCCTCGTCCGGTTCCGGCCGGCGATATCGAGCGCCCTGATCGCCTGCCTGACTCTGCCGGTGACATTGCCGCCCCTGCTGCTGGCGGTCGCCTTGGTGGTCTTCTTCGTGCGGTTCCTGGAACTGCCGCTGTCGCCGGCGACGGTGATCGCCGGCCATGTGCTGATCGCCCAGCCTTTCGTCATCCTGATCGTGCTGGCACGCCTCGCGAACTTCGACTACGCCTCGATGGATGCGGCGCGGGATCTGGGCGCCACGCGCTGGCAAGCCTTCCGCAAGGTCCTGCTGCCCCAGATCCGGACGGCGCTGATCGGCGCGGCGCTGATCGCCATGGCGATCTCCCTCGACGACTTCATCATCGCCGTGTTCACGCTCGGCGGCGGCAACACGCTTTCGACTTTCATCTGGGGCAAGGTGCGGACGACGCTCGATCCCTCGATCAACGCGATCGCCTGCATCCTGCTGGCATTCACCGTCGGCACGACACTGGCGGCGCTGAAGCTGACCAAGTACCGGGGTTAGAGCACGCAGTACCTGAACCAACCAAGACTGTCATCCCCGCGTTCGCGAGGATGACAACGTTAGGACACGGCGATGAGGTGCGAACCCTACAGGACTTGGAACGTCTCCCCCGTCAGATGGCCCTCCACCGACTTCACATAGGCGCGGCCGACGCGGGCGCCACTTACTGTCTCGTGGCCGGGGAAGTAGGGGCCGTAGTGGCCAAGGGATTCCTCCAGCAGGCCGGGGCTGATGCTGTTGATGCGCAGGCCGCGGGGCAGCTCGATGGCGGCGCACTTCACGAAGGCGTCGACGGCGCCGTTGACGGCGCTGGCGCAGGCGCCGAGGCGGATGGGGTCATGGCTGAGCAGGCCGCTCATCAGCGTGAAAGAGCCGTTGTCGTTGACATAGTCGCGGCCGATCAGCACCAGGTTGACCTGGCCGAGGAACTTGTCCTTCAGGCTGCTCAGCATCTCGGTTTCCGTCAGCTTGGCGAAATCGCCGAAATGCACCTTGCCGGCGGTGCAGACCACGGCGTCGACCTTGCCGGTCTTCTCGAACAGGGCGCGGATCGACTTGCTGTCCTTGATATCCGCCTGCAGATCGCCGCTCTTGCTGCCGACCTTGATGATCTCATGGCGGCCCTGCAGCGCGGCGACAACGGCCTTGCCCACGGTTCCGGTGGCGCCGACGACGACGATTTTCATGGAATGCTCCTGGGGGTAATGCGCGGTGAGGGCGCCATAGTCGGCAGGATGCCGAGTATGTCAAGGCGACGGCGCGCCG
>JBJXDY010000069.1:0-17560 GCA_046154965.1 Dongiaceae bacterium
GCCGCTGGTGTCGTCGAAATCCTCGATCTCCACTGAGAAATTGCCGCCTTCCGGAAGGTTCCGCGCCATCAAGGTGATGGTTTGGTCGGCACCCGAACTCGAAACGCCGACGACATCGAACTCGAACCAGGCCTCATTCTGCTCGCCGAAGACACTGTTGGCCTTGGTGAGTGTGGCGCTCTGAGTCTGCCCCGGCTGGAGGGGGCAAGCTTCTTCTTTTGAGGCGCAGTTGTGGCGGCGCACGAGCAACTCGTAGTTGCCTGTATAATTGACGCCATAGGCATGGGTACGGATGTAGAATTCGCTTGGAAGGACGAAGGTCTCTGTCTTGAACTCCCGCTCGTTGTAGAGAATCCGGCGGCGATCACCGTAGTAGCGGGAAACCGGCGTTGTCAGATCCGTCGGCAGATAGACCTCGAAGGCAACCGCTTCGCTATCCGCGCTATCCGCAAAGGTACCGATGGAATAGGTGCCGGGCTCCTTAAGCACATGGAACCACTGCATCGATCCCGGCGCTATTATCTGCGTGACGTCGTCGCCGTCCTCGAGATTGATGACCTGCTGATCCACCGGTCGGCCGCCGCTGACGAACTTCTGCAGCTTCACTTCGTAGGCAATCTGTGGGTGACAGTGGTGAAAACCCCGGTTGAGATCGGCATGCACCATATTGTGGTCGCTGGGAAGGGCGGCGAAGTCCACCGGCACCGTCATATGCTGTACGCAAATCGGTCCCTCGATGCCGCCGGTCGCGTAACGCTCCGGAGACGCGAGAATGTAGTCGAAGCGCTCCCCATCGACATAGTTGGTGAGGCCGGGATCGGCCTTCGAGGTGGTCTGCGCCCAGGCTTCATAGAGGGGATAAGTGAAGTAGCTGTTGCCGTCATTGAACAGGCTATCCCATTCCGACAGCGGCGGAGAAGGCACCGGCATATGCAAAATCGGCACATTAAGATCGCCCATCAGCAGAATACGCTGCTGACGCACCTCGCTCTCAGACAGCGGCGCCAAGGTTGCCTTTATCAATTCCTGGATCTGATCAAACTGGGCGCGGCGTTCGGCCGGATAATGCTCGCCCATGGCGAAATTGTCGGCCTGCATATGCGTCCAGGCGACGTTGTAGATCCTGCCGCTTGGCTTGTGACGAAGCCTGATCATTGCCGCGCCTTTTGCAGACATGCAATCGAAACCACCGCATTTGTCGAAGAGCGTGAAAGCGACATCGCCCGCCGTCGCGTCCAGTTCTTCACCCAGTTCGTCGCCCCATTGGTAGAGCGGATCGGGCAAGGGCATGACTTCAAACTTGTCGTTCGCGAACAGCATGAGGCCGCTGTCCTCGCCATTGACCTTGACTATGGGGACTCCATAAATCGCCGACACGACATCAGGACCGATCTTGTTGGCAATCTCCAACAAGGCGGCGGCGCGCACCTGCACCAGGTCGGCATCGATCTCCCGGACGATGTTCGGATAGTCGTCCCGCAGCCGATCCACGAGGATGTCTTTGGCCACTGGGTCCCAGGCCTCATTGATGGCGATGATGTCGAACCGGCTGGTGTCCTTGAGGATTGCGTCAGCGACAGCATTCGCCCAGAGGCCGGTCTCAAGCTGTATCTGTCCCAGGCAATCAAGAAAATTGGGATTGGCGCAGCGGAAAATCGGCGACAACAGGTAGGCATTGAAGGTGGCTACCTTGACCGATTCCCCCTCCTGCGCTCTGGCCGCAACGGAAAGGCTGGTGCAGATGACGGCGAGACTGGCAATGATCGCGAACCTGCGCATGGCGGACTCCCGGATTTGATGCCGGCCCGGCTCCCGGTCAGGAAAAGATCCTTTCGAACGTCATTTCATCTCCTGAACCACGCCTCAGTGATCTTCATCACAGGATCAGCGGTCAGCGCGGATGTTCGGGGGCAATGCTGTAAGACAATTGCCCAGCCCCATCAAACCCCGCCGCTAGATCATCACCGCGCCGCCGTTGGGGCTGATGCATTGGCCGGTCATGAAGCTGTTGGCGGGATCGGCGAGGAACAGGGCGGCGGCGGCGATTTCTTCCGGCCGGCCGATGCGGCCCAAGGGGATGTCGGCTTCCTTGGCGCGGGTTTCCGCGCTCATGCTCGCGAGGTCGAGCAGGGGCGTATCCACGGGGCCGGGGGCGATGGCATTGACCAGGATGTCGGGCGCAAATTCCCGCGCCCAGGAGCGGGTCAGCGAGACCACGGCCCCCTTCGACGCACAATAGACCGAAAACCCGGCGCGGCCGAGATAGGCCAACTCCGAGGCGATATTGATCACCCGCCCGCGCTTTTGCTTGACCATGGCGCGCAATGCCTCGCGGCCCACCAGGAAAGTGCCCCGCAGATTGACCGCCATCAGCCGGTCGAAATCCTCGGCCGTGGTTTCCAGCAGCGGCTTCTCGAACAGCACGCCGGCGCAGTTGACGACAACATCCAGGCCGCCGAGACGGGGCAGCGCCTCGGCGAACAGGGCGAGGACACGCGCCTCGTCGGCAATGTCGGCGCGCAACGCCATGGCGCGGCCGCCAGCTCGTTCGATGGTCTGGGTGACTCCGGCCAGCATCTTTTCATCGGCGCGGTCGACGAGCGCCACGTTGGCGCCGGCATCCGCCAGCGCAACCGCAATGGCCCTGCCTATCCCTGAGGCGGCACCGGTCACCAGCGCCCGCTGTCCGGCGAGCCGCCCGGTCATGACAGGATCTCGCCGCGATCGACGTTGTACGCCTGGCCCGTGATGTTCTTCGCAGCGTCGGACGCGAGGAAGAGATAGAGGCTGGCCACATCCTCCGGCTCCATCAAGCCGGTGAGGCACTGCGTCGCGAACAACTCGCTCAGCAGATCCTGCTCGGAACGCTTGGAGCGTTTTGACATGTTGGCGAGAGAGCGCAGGGCGGCACGGGTCTTGACCCAGCCGGGGCAGACCGCATTGACGCGGATGCCCCGCGGCCCCAGCTCCCGCGCCAAAGTGCGCATGAAGCCGATATTGGCGTGCTTGGAGGTGACATAGGCGGAGAACTCCGCCGCCGCCGACTTGCCCCAGACCGAGGCAGTCAGCACGATGCTGGCGCCGGCCTGCATGGATTTCACGGCTTCGCGGGTCACATAGTAGGTGCCGATGACATTGATCTGGATGATGCGCTCGAAGGTCTTTTCCACCTCGTCGCCGGGCTCCAGGATCGGCGTGATCAGCTCGAGCCCGGCATTGTTGACCAGCACATCGAGCCTGCCGAGGCCGCCGACGACGCGCTTCACCGCCGCACGGTCGGTGATGTCGCAGATCTCGGCCGTCACCGGCCGCCCGGCGGCGGCCGCAATGTCCTTGCCGGTTGCGATGATGTCCTTGGTGCTGGAGAGGATTGCGAGATCGGCGCCGGCCTCGGCAAAGGCCGTCGCAACGGCGGCGCCGATGCCGTGGCTGGCGCCGGTGACCAGCACGCGCCTGCCCGTGAAATCGAAGTTGCTCATTGGACCGGTGCCGCTCCCATCATGATCTGTTCGGTGCGCAGCGCCTGGGCGCGGGTGATGCCGAGGATCTGGTTGCGCAGCTTGAAAAATGTCTCGCTGTCCTTGGTCTCCAGGTTGCGCTCTGGCGGCAGGTAGTCCGTGACTCGCACCTCCTGCAGGATGCGCGCCGGACGGGCGGAGAAGATGAAAATGCGGTCGGCGAGGAACACCGCCTCCTCCACATCATGTGTGACGAAGATGATGGTCTTCTGCTCGCTGCGCTGGATGACATCGAGCTGGGCCTGGAGGAAATCGCGGTTCTGGGCGTCGAGCGCGCCGAACGGCTCGTCCATCAGCAGCACGTCGGGCCCAGCGGCGAGGGTGCGGGCGATGGCCAACCGCTGGCGCATGCCGCCGGAAATTCTGTTGACGTAGTAGTTCTCGAATCCCTTAAGTCCAACCAGCTCCAGATAGTGGCGCGCCCGCCGCTCTTTCTCAGCCTCGTCGAGATCGTCGCGGAACTTGAGACCGAAACGGATATTGTCGATGACATTGAGCCAGGGAAACGAAGAGTAGGACTGGAACACCATGCCCTTCTGCCGGTCGGGGCCGGTCACCGGCTTGCCGCCGATCAGGACGCGGCCGGCGCTCGCCGTCTCCAGCCCGCCGACGATGCGCATCAGCGTGGTCTTGCCGCAGCCCGAGGGGCCGAGGAAGACGATCAACTCGCCCTTGTCGATGGCGATGGAGATGTCGTCGATGACGGGAATCGGCGCGGCGCTCGTGTCAGCCAGAAACGACTTGCTGATCCGCTCGATGGCAATGAAAGGCTGAGGCGATGCCACGGCCGGCCCTAGCGCAGATAGGCGAAGTAGCGCCGATGGGCCCAGCGGATCGCCTGATCCGTCGCCAGCCCGATGATGCCGATGGTCAGCACGCCAGCGAAGATCGTGTCCACATTGCCGTAACGCCGGGAGGCCATGATGACATAGCCGATGCCCGAGTTAGCGGCGACGATTTCGGCGACGATCAGATAGGTCCAGCACCAGCCCAGCGTGATCCGCAGATTATCCACCATGTTGGGCAGCATAGCCGGCAGGATGATGTGGCGCAGCACCGAGCGCGGCTTGGCGCCGACGGTCATGCCGATCTCGATGTACTCCCGGGGCACGCGCCGCGCGTCATCGGCGATCAATAGCACGAGCTGGAAGAATGTGCCGATCCACAAGAGCGTGATCTTCGACGTCTCGCCGATGCCGAGCCAGATGACTGTCAGCGGCACCAATGCCGGTACCGGCAGATAGCGGATGAAATCGACGATCGGCTCGCTCAGGCCGTTCACGATCCGGTAGGAGCTCATGAGGATGCCCAAGGGGATGGCCATGATAGCCGAGAGCAGAAAGGCGGCGCCCACCCGGTAGATGCTGATCGCGATGTCCCAGAGGAAACTGTGGCCCACATTGTGCCCGGCGAACATGCCGTACAGCCTGACAATGACGTCCGGGATCGAGGCCAGGAAGCTCGAACCGACCCATCCGAACGTTGTGGCCAGCGACCAGAGGATCAGCAGGAAGGCGAAACCGGCGATGCCGACATAGATGTCGGTTTTACGGCTGGTGCTACCGCGAAAGCTGGTAAGGGATTCCCAGACCGAGGGCGGCGGCGGTGGGGGCGCAGGGTCCGCGCCAGCGCGCGGCCCTGCCCCCTCAGCCGGCGTTTCCGGCGATGAGCGATTCTCGGCCACTTTGGCCAGCCGAAGCGCCCTAGCGCTTATGGTCCTTGAACAGATCGGTAATGATGGAGTTGTCGATCTGCTGGTTGGAATCGAGCTTCACCTCGGCGGCGCCGTTCTCGATATTGAGCTGCATCACCGTATCGAAGAGGTCATGCATCTTGCCGCGCTGGCCGTTGGTGCCCAGATACTCGACCGCCTGCTCATAGGACGTGTATTCCAGATTCACCAGCAGCTCTTCGTATTCCTCCGGCGACAGCTTGAAGTGGGGCGCCATGATCTTGATGGCGTCCGCGCGGTTGGCGTTGAAATAGTCGATGGCCCGGTAGATGCCGCGCAGAAACTTGCGGTACTGCTCCGGATTGGCTTTCAGATCCTCGGTGCGCGCCACGATCACGTCGGTGATCAGGCCGGGATAGTCCCGGGACGACACCAGGATATGGGCGCCTTCCTTGTTGCTGGCTTTCAGCGCCTGGGTCAGCGTCGGCTCGTAGGTCGCGGCCGCCGCGACTGTCGGGTCGGCGAACACGGCGATGGCATCGGCAGAGGCGATGTCGCGTACCTCCAGATCGGCGAATGTGAGGCCGTGCTCCTTCAAGGCGAGCTGAGCCAGCAGCCGCGCCGGCACGTTCGGCTCCGCGGCGAAGACCTTGCCCTTCAGATCCGCGGCCGTCTTGATCGAGCCATCGGCCACCACGCCATCGCCGCCGAGCGAGATATCGATGGTGCCGATGATGGTGCCCTGAGTCTCCGCCGTGCGCGGACGGCCCTGATGCTCGCCCACCGTGCGCATGTCGCATTGGATGTCCCCGCGCTCCAGCGCCGGGAGCACGTTGCTGCGGTCATCGTCGAAGGTCTCGTTGACCGTGAGGCCCTCTTCGGCGAAATAGCCCAGCTCGTTCGCCAGATGCACCGGCGCGAAACCGGGCCAGAACGGATAGGCGCAGCTGATGGTGTCGTCGGCCGCGGCGGTTCCGGCAAAGCCGGCCGCGGAAATCGCCAACGCTGCAAGAAACGTCGATAGCCCACGCGTTTTCATGTTTCCTCTCCCCGTTTGCTGATTCTTATCCCGCGCCGCAACAGCGCTTGAACTCCAGGTTAGCCCCGTTTTCCGCGCCGCGCCACGGCATCGGCGAGGATGCACAAGATTTCGAACATGATGGTGGCGCCCACCAGCGCGGTGTTGCCGCTGGTGTCGAAGGGCGGAGATACCTCCACCACATCGCCGCCGATCAGGTTCAATCCCTGCAAGCCCCGGATCACATGCTGCGCTTCCAGCGTGGTCATCCCGCCGATTTCCGGCGTGCCCGTGCCCGGCGCATAGACCGGGTCCAGGCCGTCGACATCGAAGCTGACATAGGTCGGCCCCTTGCCGGCGACGCGGCGGGCTTCCTTGATGACCTTGTCCACGCCGAGCTTGGTGAACTCCTCCATGTAGATGACGCGCATGCCCGAGCTCTCGGCGAACTCCATGTCCTTGGCGCTGTAGATCGAGCCGCGGATGCCGATTTGCACGGTGCGCTTGGGATCCAGCAGCCCCTCCTCAACGGCGCGGCGGAACGGCGTGCCGTGGGTGTATTTGTGGTCGCCGAAGTAGCGGTCGTTGGTATCGGAATGGGCGTCGAAATGGATCATGCCGATCGGCCGGTCCCTGGCGATGGCGCGGAATATCGGCAGCGTGATCAGGTGGTCACCGCCGGCCGACATCGGCAGGCAGCCGGCGGCATGGACCTTGGCATAGAAGCGCTCGATCTTGCCCAGGCTGTCCATCAGGTCGATGGGATTGCAGGGCGCATCGCCCAGGTCGCCGACCCGCGCCAGCTCATAGGGCGCGATGCGGCTGACATGATGCACCTTGCGCACGAAGCTGGACATGTTGCGGATTTCCCGCGGCCCGTGGCGCGCGCCGGCCCGGTTGGTGGTGCCGCCATCCCAGGGCACGCCGATCAACGCGATATCCAGCTTCGCCGGATCGCGGGTATGGGGCAGCCGCATGAAGGTGGGGATGTCGCCGAAGCGCGGCGTCACGGCCGCATCGACGGGTTGCGGGAATGCCTGATTCCGGCTGGTTTCCTTGGCCATGGGGTACTCTGTAATCCGTGCAGGCGCCAGACTACAGACCGTCAGCCGGGGCGACAACCTCGCCCCGCCATGCCCCGGTTTGCGCGCCGCCCTAGCCGAGCTTCGGCCGCGTCTTCACCACGCTCGGGCGGTTGGAAATCTGCTCGAGCCAGCGCTTGACCCGGGGCGATTTCGACAGCGCCGCCTTGCCCTCCGGCGTCGCCGAGAAATACTCCATCAGCGGCGCCACATAGAGATCGGCCAAGCTGATATCCTTGCCGCAGAGGAACGGCCCGCTGCCATCGGCGAGCGCTTCGATCGCCGCCAGCGACTTCTCGGCCTTGGGCTTGGCGTCCGCCACCGCCTTCTCATCCACGGGCGCGCCCAGCAGCGGATTGACCACACGCTGGAAGACCACGGAGATCATCGACGGATAGGCATAGCTGTCGACGACGCCCATGATCTGATTCATGCGCGCGCGGGTTTTGGCATCACCCGGCTGCAGCTTCGGCCCGGGCACCACGTCGTCGACATAGTGGGTGATGGCCGAGGTCTCGTACATCGTCATGCCGTCATGGCTGAAAGCCGGGACCTTGCCGAAGGGCTGGCGGGCCAGATGTGCCGGATTCTGTCCGGCGCCTTTCAGGATATCCACTTCATCGAGCTTGTAGCCCGCGCCCTTTTCTTCCAGGGCGAGCCGGACCGTGCGGGTGTAGGTACTGTAGGCGGGACCGTGAACGACGGACTCTGACATTGTCTTCCTCCCTTTGGGATTCGCTTCCCGCCGACGCGGCGGCGAAATGCTCTAAACGTCTCTGCTGGTGTGATTTTTTGGGCATGCTGGACACCGGAGCCAATCACGATAGCGTGACGCGGCCGAAGGTTCTATAGTTGTTGTTTAGCTGTGCGGTCGACGGGGCCGCCCACGCGTCGTTCGGCCGATCCGTTGGATGGCAGGCGCTAAACTTGCGCCTAAGGGAATTTGGAGGCGACAGATGCATGCACGCGACATTCTGAAGAACAAGGGCAGCCGAGTCTTCAACGCCAAGGCCGAAATGCTGGTGGCGGACATAAGCCGGATGCTGCATGAGAATCGCATCGGCGCGGTACTGATCCTGGACGCGGCCGGCCAAATCGCCGGCATTCTGTCGGAACGGGATATCGTTTCGGGCATGGCCAAGCATGGCGCCGCCGTGACGGCGATGACCGTGGGATCGCTGATGACCCGCGAGGTGATGACCTGCCAGCCGACGGATCTGATCGCCGACATAATGGCGACCATGACGGCGAAGCGCATCCGCCATCTGCCTGTCGTGGAGGATGGCCGCCTGCTGGGCGTCATCAGCATCGGCGACGTGGTGAAGCACCGGCTGGACGAGGCGGCGCATGAAGTCGATTCCCTGCGCGAATACGTGATGACGGCGCACTAGGCGCACATCGGCGGCCGCACTCTGACACTCGCTCAATCATTGCCTGGCGATATCGGTGCGCCTAACTTATGGGGCGCGACAGGTTCCCGCGGATAGGACAATGACCGAAGCGGCCGATTTTCTGTCTATCTGCAAGCCGGGGATGACCCTGCGGACGCGCGGGCGCTCGGAGGCGCGCATCCTGCGGGTGGATGCCGCCGGCGGCCTGATCCATGGCGAAATCCCGATGTACGGCCCGGCCGCCTGGCGCGCCGATGGCCTCTACAAGGACTCGCCGGGCGGCGCCGCCGGGCCGTTCGACCTGGTGCCACCCAATCCCGCCCCGGCCGCGGCGCCGAAGCAGTCGGTCAAGCTGAGCGAAGCGCTGGATGCCGCAGGCCGCGCCTTCTGCTGCGACTGACGCCGCGAACCGATCACCGTGAGCGACGACCGCCTGCCCGCTGATGTCTGGGTGCATGCCCAGCTGCGGCGCTGGAACAGCGAGGGCTTCCCCACTGTCTTGCTGCGCCGCGGCGATGCCCATGGCGGCGCCATCATCCTGAAGATCGTCGCCGCCGATGAATCCTGCCGCATCCTGACGCAAACCCGCGACAGCGATGGCAATCCGGCCTGGATGCAGGCCCTGCAGGGACAGACCGCCAAACCCGCCGACGCCGAGGCTTATGTCGGCCGCGCCCTGCAGCGCGACCCCGATCTCTGGGTGATCGAGATCGAGGATCGCCGGGGCCTCTGGAGGCTGGACGGCAAACTGTTGAAGTAAAACGGAAAAAATAGATTCAGCGATTTTTTACGCCACTGCCGCACACTCGGCTAATCGGGTGCAATAGCCTGATGTTGCCGGAGAATCCGCCGTTCCATAGCGGGCCGGCGCCATCGGCCTCGCGCCAAAAACCGATCGGACATCGCGGCAGCAAAGACAGCGCGGCAGAGCATCGCCATGGCAACGCCTGTGAAGGACTCAGTTCCCCTGACCGGCAACCCGTCGATCGACGGGTTAGTCGAAGGCGGCTCCTGGCAGTTTTCCGGGCCGCGCATCCTGACGTATTCGCTGCATGAACTGCCGGGCGAAGGAAACCTGACGCCGGCCTTCACGGCGGCGATCCAGAATTCTTTCGCGGCCTGGGCGGCGGTGGCCAATGTCACCTTCACCCAGATCAGCTCCGGCACGAACGCCTATCAGAGCACCGCCGACCTGGCGATCACGCTGACCGGCGATGAGCTGGTGAAGGAGTTCGGCGCGCTGGGCATCGGCATTTTCCCGGATTCCGATACGGGCGATGGCTGGCTGATCGATGTGGACGGGCTTTACAACATGGGCCTGAACCGCGGCAACTATGCGAAGCCGGAAGGCGATATCTATTTCGACGACATGCAGCAGGAGTTCGATTTCCTGCATGCCGGTAGCCTCGGCTTCGCCGTCATCCTGCACGAGATCGGCCACGCGATCGGCCTGAAGCATCCCCACGACGATGGCGGCAACGGCCGGCCGACATTCGCGGAACTTGGCATCGCGGGGAAAGACGACGGCCTGTGGACCGTCATGAGCTACGACGAGACCGGCTCCAAGATCAGCGCCGGCCATCAGGCAACGCCGATGCCGCTGGATATCCTGGCGATCCAGCAGATCTACGGCGCCAATATGACCTATCACATCGGGGACGATGTCTATCAGCTGACCGACGACAATGCGGTGCGCACGATCTGGGATGCCGGCGGCATCGACACGATCTCCGCCTCCGGCCTGAATTTCGCCGTCACCATCGATCTGCGCCAGGGCGGCTTCAGCAGGCATGGCAACGCCACGGTCGACGGCGTCGAGGCACAGACCGCCGTCGCCTACAATGTGGTGATCGAGAACGCCACCGGCGGCCTGAAGAACGACACCATCTATGGCAACGATGCCGCCAACATCCTCACCGGCGGCGGCGGCACCGACAAATTCTTCGGCTTCGGCGGCGACGACACCTACTACATCACCGGCGGCACCATCAGCGAAGGCGCGAACGGCGGTTTCGACATCGTCTATTCGACAGTCAGCCATGGGCTGTCGGCCAATGTGGAGAACCTGTTCCTCACAGGCGCCGGCAACATCAACGGCACCGGCAATGCCCTGGGCAATGTCATCGAGGGCACCAGCGGCAACAATATCCTGAACGGCGGCGGCGGCGTGGATACGCTGACCGGCGGCGACGGCAATGATACCTACGTCATCGACAACTCGGCCGACGTAATCGTCGAGCTGGCCGGCCAGGGCATCGATACCGTGCAGAGCGCCGTTGCCTATGTCCTTTCCGGGAACTTCGAAAATCTGACGCTGACCGGCTCCGCGGCCATCGACGGCACCGGCGACGGCAACAGCAATGCCATCTCCGGCAATCTGGGCGTCAACCATCTGGATGGCGGCGACGGCAACGATACGCTGAACGGCGGCGGCGGCGCGGATACGCTGACCGGCGGCCTGGACGATGACGTCTTCCTCCTGGACAACATCGCCGATCTGGCGATCGAACTTCCGGGTGGGGGCCATGACCGGGTCGAAAGCAGCGTCACCATGGTCCTTGCCGCCGAGATCGAGGACCTGACGCTGACCAGCGCCGGCAACATCAACGGCACCGGCAACGAGCTCGACAACTATCTCCTGGGAAATGCCGGCGCGAACCAGCTCACCGGCGGACTCGGCGCGGATACGCTGGCCGGCGGCGCCGGCAATGACACCTATGTCATCGAGGACGGCAGCGACTTGATCATCGAAGCGGCCAAGGGCGGCAGCGACCTGATCCGGAGCGGCATCACCGCGGATCTCAGCCTGGCGGCACTGGCCGAGATCGAGAACCTGACGCTGACCGGCAGCGGCGCGATCGACGGCAAGGGCAACGTCTACACCAACATCCTGACCGGCAATGGCAGCAACAATCTGCTGGATGGCGGCGCCGCGGCGGACCGGATGACCGGCGGCGGCGGTGACGATATCTATGTCGTCGACAATGCCGCCGACATCGTTACAGAGACATCAGGTAACGGCGACGACACGGTGCGATCCTTTGTGACCTGGATCCTGGGCGCCGAGCTGGAGCGCCTGCATCTGCAGGGCGCCGCCCGCATCAACGGCACCGGCAATCTGCTGGCCAACGAACTGCTGGGCAATGACGGCAACAATCTGCTGAACGGCATGGCCGGCGCCGATACCATGGCAGGCGGCAACGGCAACGATACGTACATCGTCGACAACGCCGGCGATACGGTGACCGAAGATACCGGCATCGGCGCGGATATCGTCAAATCGAGCGTCACCTTTACCTTGGGCGCCGAGATCGAGGACCTGGTCCTGACGGGAACGCTGGCGATTGCCGGCACCGGCAATGACGGCGCGAATCTGATCAAGGGCAACGGCGCGGGCAACAGCCTCACCGGCGGGCTCGGCGCCGATACCCTTAATGGCGGCGCCGGCGCCGATAGCATGAGCGGCGGCGATGGCGACGACGTCTATTTCATCGACAACGCCAAGGACATCGTCAAGGAACTCATCGGCGAAGGAAGCGACACCGTCAATTCAATCTTCGCCATCGATCTCAACAGCGCCGGCCTCGCCAATATCGACCACGGCACATTGAGCGGTGCGGGCAATACCAGTGCGGCCGGCAATGGCGGCGGCAACCTGCTGAAGGGCAATATCGGCGCGAACCTGATCGACGGGCGCGGCGGCGCCGACACGATGCAAGGCGGTGCCGGCAACGACACCTATATCGTCGACGATGTTGGCGACGAGATCACCGAGCTCGCCAAGAGTGGCATCGATACGGTCAAGAGCGCGGTCACCTTCGACCTCAGCGCCCCCGCCCATCTGGAGATCGAGCGGTTGACCCTCACCGGTGCCGCGGACGTCAATGCTATCGGCAATGGCTGGGCCAACATCCTGATCGGCAATGACGGCAAAAATCTGCTGGATGGCGGCGGCGGCGCCGACCGGATGTCCGGCGGGAAAGGCGACGACATCTATGTGATCGACTCCGCCGCCGACATCGTGATCGAACTCGCCGACGGCGGCGACGACACGGTCAAATCCTCTGTCAGCCGGGCCTTGGGCGCCGGGTTCGAGCGCCTGCATCTGCTGGGCAGCCTCAACATCAATGGCAATGGCAATGCCGTCGCCAACGAGCTGCTGGGAAACGATGGTAACAATGTCCTTAACGGCCTGGGCGGGGCAGACAGCATGGCCGGCGGAGCCGGCAATGACACTTATATCGTCGACAGCGCGGGCGACACCGTTTCGGAAGGTCTCAACGCCGGAATCGACCAAATCTGGTCCCGCGTCACCTTGATGCTGGGCAGCGATATCGAGAACCTGACGCTAACCGGCACGGCGGCGATCTCGGGCACCGGCAACGATCTCGGAAATGTGATCACCGGCAATGCCGCCGCCAACAGCCTGGCCGGCGGGCTGGGCGACGATACCCTGAACGGCGCCGCCGGCGCCGACACCCTGACGGGCGGCGATGGAAATGACTGGTACTTCATCGACAATGCGAAGGATTTGCTGGTCGAGGCCGCCAGCGAAGGCAGCGACACGGTTAGCTCGACGGGCAGCGTCGACCTCAACCTGCCACGGTTCGCATACATCGAGCATGTGGCGCTAATCGGCAGCGGAACCATAAATGCCACGGGCAATGGCGACGCAAACTTGCTGCGGGGCAATGCCGCCGGCAACATACTGACCGGCGGTGGTGGCGCGGACACCCTCGATGGCGGCCTCGGCGTTGACAAGCTGACCGGCGGCAGCGGCAGCGATCTGTTCCTGCGTCACGCCCTCAACGAAGGCCGCGACATCATCACCGACTTCCAGGCCGGCACCGGCGGCGATGTCCTGGACATCTCCGATATTCTGCTGGGATTTACCGCCGGAAACGAGGCTTTGTTCGTCCAGTGCGTGGCCTCCGGCGGCGCCACGATCATCCGCGTCGATGCCAATGGCAGCGTCGGCGGCGCCAATTTTACCGACGTCTGCATCATCAGCAGCGGCGGTTTGTCGCTGGGTGCGCTCATTGCGGACCAAAATCTCGTCCTGATTTAGGCCGCGCCGACCGTTTATCCACCAGTTGCGCCATCGAAACCGCCGCGGCCGCTCACGGGGCGACGCGCATGCCCAATCGGCTTAACGGATAGGTAATATTTCTCTATGGAGCTTTAACCTAGAGAGCTATGGGCAAACGGCAGATTCACGGCAATTCCGCGCCATTCTTCCGCAGCCAGAAAATAGCCCTATCCACGCAGAATAAATTCATCTCTATCAACGATATCTGGGAATTTACGATTCATAAATATGGTATGTCATAGGATTCACATTGGGTCGCTGGCGGTCGAATGGCTGCAATGGGTTCCCGCCTGCAGATACAGACTTATGCACCACCAGCAGAAAATTAAGTCAGCGGCGTCGCAAAAAATCAAGATTGCATCATGACCGTCATAAACCGCGAACAGACAACTTTTGAAAAATGCGAGTCACCTGCTGATCTTCTCGACAAGCTGAAGGACGGCAGCGGTCGCGGCGTTATGCTCCAGCAAGGCCTGGCGCCGGCGACGATCGTGCTGGCGCCGGATGCCGGCGAGACCATTGTCGTCGACCCGAAACTCGGCACCGTCCTGCAGTTCGCATTCAGTCTCGCCGAAGCGGACATCAAGTCGACCACAAACGGTATCAAGATCGAGTTGCCCAACGGCGGCACGGTCGTCCTCAAGAATATGACACTGCTGGAAGCCGCGCCTGTCGTCGGTACTGCCGCCGGCACGTCCGAACCTCAGCTCTGCTTCAAATCGACCGGCCAGGCGGTACAGATCGTCGATCGCACCGGATCCGGCTTCCGCGACGTGCAGCAGCCGCAGTCCAGTATGGTCCTGTCGACGCTGATCGCCCATGGCGTGCTCGACGCGACCTCCCTCAACTATCTGGTCGTCGATCCGGACGTCACCTATCGCGAGGTGCAGGATCGCCCGGGCGCGGAGAACAGCAACGGCATCATCGCCGGCGACGACGCGCTGACCCTCAGCGAAGACGGCGCGATTTCCGGCGGCAACGTCCTAGTCAATGATTCGTCGCCGTCGGGCTCTCTGACGGTCATCAGGGTCAATGGCGCGGACAGCAATGTGGGCGCCCGCGTTGCCAGCGACCATGGCTGGCTGACCCTCAATCCCGATGGTTCCTATAGCTACGAGGTCGACAACACCGATCCGGACGTGCAGGGCCTCGCCGTCGGCGAGAGTTTCACCGAGATCTTCAGCTACACGGTATCCGACGGCAATGGCGGCACCCGGACAGCGGCAATCACGATCACCATCACCGGCACCAATGACGGCCCCGTCGCCAATGCCGATGCGGCGACGATCGCGGAAGACGCGGTGGCGCCGGTCACCGGCAATGTGCTCTCGAACGACACCGATGTTGACGGCGATATGCTGACCGTCACCACGACCGGCCCGCAGGCGGGCGGCTACGGCACCCTGACTCTGAATGCCGACGGCAGCTACAGCTACGCACTAGACAGCAGCAATCCAGCCATCCAGGCGCTGGGCGTCGGCGAGAGCCTGACTGAAACCTTCAGCTACAGCATTTCCGACGGCAATGGCGGCACCAGCAGCGCCACCATCACCATCACGATCACCGGCACCAATGACGGCCCGGTGGCGAACGCCGACGTGGCGACGATTGCGGAAGAAGCAATCGCGCCTGTCACCGGCAACGTGCTGACCAACGACACCGATATCGACGGCGATGCCCTGGCGGTGACCACCACGGGTCTACAGGCCGGCAGCTACGGATCGCTCACGCTGAACGGCGATGGCAGCTATAGCTATAGCCTGGATAACGCCAACCCGGCGGTCCAGGCCCTGGGCGCCGGCGAGACGCTGACCGAGACCTTTACTTACTTCATCTCCGACGGCCAGGGCGGCGGCGCCAACTCGACCCTGACCATCACCATCACCGGCGCCAACGACGGCCCGGTCGCCAATCCGGACGTGGCGACGGCGGCCGAAGACGATGCCGCGCCCATCACCGGCAATCTGCTGACCAACGACACCGATCTGGACGGCGACGCGCTGGCCGTGACCAGCACGGGCGCCCAGGCCGGCACCTACGGCACGGTCACCATCAACGCCGACGGCACGTTCAGCTATGTTCTCGACAACGCCAACCCGGCCGTGCAGGCGCTTGGCGTCGGCGACACCGTGACGGAGACATTTTCCTACAGCATCTCCGACGGCAATGGCGGCACATCCACTTCCACCCTGACAATCTTCATCAGCGGCGCCAACGACGGCCCGGTGGCCAATGCCGATACAGCGACGATCGCCGAAGACGCGATCGCGCCGGTCACCGGCAGTCTGCTGACCAACGATACGGATGCGGAGGGCGATACCCTCTCCGTCACCAATTCTGGCACCCAGCCCGGCAGCCATGGGACGCTCACGCTGAATGGCGACGGCAGTTACAGCTACAGCCTCGACAATAGCGACCCGGCCGTCCAGGGATTGGCCGTCGGCGAGATTCTGACGGAGACCTTCACCTACATTGTCTCCGACGGCAATGGCGGCACGGCGACTTCGACCCTGACCATCACCATCACCGGTACCAATGACGATCCGGTAGCGAATGCGGATGCGGGGACGATCGCGGAAGACACGATTGCGCCGGTCACCGGCAATGTGCTGACCAACGACACCGACGTGGACGGCAACGCCCTGGCGGTCACCACTACCGGCGCCCAGGCGGGCAGCTATGGCTCGGTGACCATCAATGCTGACGGCAGCTACAGCTACGCCCTGGATAGCGCCAACCCGGCGGTGCAGGCCTTGGGTGTCGGCGAGACGCTGACCGAGACGTTCAACTACAGCATCTCCGACGGCAATGGCGGCACGGCGACTTCGACCCTGACCATCACCATCACCGGCACCAATGACGGCCCGGTGGCCAATGCCGATGCGGCCACCATCGCCGAGGACGCGGCCGCGCCGGTCACCGGCAACTTGCTCGGCAATGACACGGATGCCGACGGCGACGCCCTGACGGTCACGACGACCGGCGCGCAGACCGGCAGCTACGGCACGATCTCCATCTTCGGCGACGGCAGCTACAGCTACGCGCTCGACAACGGCAATGCCACGGTACAGGCGCTGGGTGTCGGCGAGACGCTGACCGAGACGTTCAACTACAGCATCTCCGACGGCAATGGCGGCACCAGCACCTCCACCCTGACCATCACCATCACCGGCACCAACGACAATCCGGTAGCCGATGACGACAGCTATGGCGTCACCGAAGACGGCTCGATTACCATCAACGCCGCCAGTGGCGTCCTCAACGGCGATACCGATATCGACGGCGATACGCTGACAGTCACCGCCGTGGTCGGCGGGCCGAGCAACGGCACGCTGGTGATGAATGCCGACGGCAGCTTCACCTACACGCCGGTTCCCGGCTTCAACGGTACGGACAGCTTCACCTACGAGGTTTCCGATGGCAATGGCGGCACCGATACCGCCACGGTGACCATCAATGTCGGTGGCGTGAACGACGATCCCGTTGCGAATCCGGACACCAGCACGGTGGCCGAGGATACGGTGGCGCCTGTCACCGGCAACGTGCTGACCAATGACGCCGATGTGGATGGCGACGCCCTGGCGGTCACCACCACTGGCACCCAAGCCGGCAGCTATGGCGCGGTCACCATCGCGGCCAATGGCGCTTACAGCTATGCCCTGAACAACGCCAATCCGGCCGTCCAGGCCCTGGGCGTCGGCGAGACCCTGACCGAGACCTTCAACTACAGCATCTCCGACGGCAATGGCGGCACGGCGACTTCGACCCTGACCATCACCATCACCGGCAC
>JBJXDY010000070.1:0-5679 GCA_046154965.1 Dongiaceae bacterium
GCCAGGGCCGAGGCAACCAGGATTTTGTTCGTCATGACTAAATGCTCCTTAAGGCTGGGGACTGGGATGAACGAAACTGTAGGCGAGCATGTAGCATGAAGCCGTCACGTCCAACAGGACCTCACGCATCGTTTCACGGGGAAGTGAGCCTTCGCGATGGCCACGCAATCGGCGCACGGGATCGGCGATAGCGAATGCAGATGTTGTTGCTGCTGGCTGCTGGTTTTCCCGTGGTTTCACGGCTTCGTGAACTTTGCGCATTATGCCGACGGGCGCTAGAGTCCTGCGCTATGGGTACGATAGCCAACGGGAATGGACAGCCGAAGACGCGGGGTGCGTGGTGCGCAACAAGCGAAATGGACGCGAAATCATCGATCTTCGGAACACCCGATGCCGGGAATACGATCTGGAAGGACCGGTCCAGCCGGAGATGAGTTGGTTGCCGATAAGTTATGACAAGGCAACCGGCCAAGGCTGCTACGCCATGCGCATGGCGCCTGGCGCGGTGACCATCGCCCACGACCATCCCGGCTACGAGGAATTCTTCATCTTTGGCGGCGAGTTGATCGATGACGATGGCACGGTCTTCAAGAACGGCGTTCTCGTCAGTTACGCCCCGGGCGCGCATCACAACTCGCGCACCGAGACCGGCTGTCTGATTGCCGAATTCGAGTGGCAGCCGCCGAAGGCGTGATTTCTAGAATGCGATCACGCCGATCCCCAGCAGCCACACCGCAGCAATCGCCATGGTGAGTAGCGTGATGGGTATGCCGGCCCTGGCGTGGGCGATGAACGACAGATGCTCGCCGACGCTGCGTGCCCGTTCCACGACGATGATATTGGCCAGGCTGCCTGTGATCAGCAGGTTGCCGGCGAGAGTCGAGAACAGTGCCAGGGCATAGAGCGCTTCGGCCGGCGGATTTTGCCAGACTTGCAGCAGCAGGATGACGCAGGGCACGTTGCCGATAGTGTTGCTCATCAGCAGAGTTAGCGGCGCCAGGATGCTCAACCGCTCGGGCGCCCAGCCGCCGGAGATAAGGTCCGCGAACAGGACACCGGCTTCCGGCAGATCCGCCAGCGCGCCGCTGACGATGAACAGGCCGCCGAAGAGAATCAGTAATCCCCAATCCACCGACCGGACCAGGGCCTGACTCTCGATCGAGCGGCTGACGAAGACGGCGGCGGCCACGATCAAGGCGGAGACGTCGCGGGGCAACCCGGCGCCGAAGGCGATCAGCAGCGTCGCCGTCAGGACCACGGCCTTGATCAGGGCCCCTCGGCGTAGCGCCGGGGGCTGCGGGTCTGGCGCCGACTCTGGCCGCTGCGGCAAAGCCCAGCGGCGGCGCCATTGCATGACGATAACGCCATGTATCACCCCCAGCCCCAGCAGCGACGGCACGCCGCAGAGCGCGATGAAGCGCCAGAAATCGAGTCCGCCGACCTGCCCGATCAGGATGTTCTGGGGATTGCCGATCACGGTTGCGGCTGAACCAACATTGGTCGCCGCCGCCAGGCCGATCAGGTAAGGCACCGGATTCAGGCCCCGGGCGCGCAGGCTCAGGCAAAGCAGGGGCGGCATGGCAAAGGCGATAATGTCGTTGGCCAGCACGGCTGACAGCGCCCCGGCGACGACGATGGTAACCGCCAGCAGCCGTTCCGGGCTGCCCGCGGCATGGCTGATGCGGAAGGCACAGTAGTCATAGAATCCGGACAGGGAGAACTTGCCCGATAGGACCATCAGCCCGAACAACAGGGCCAAGGTCGGCAAATCGAGCCAGGCGACGGCCTCTGCCGGACTCTTTCCGGTAACGATCAGGATGAGAACGGCCGCCGCCAGGGCGATCCCCGCCCGGTCGGTCCGCAGCCCGGGAATACGGCCGGTCGCCATGCCGGCATAGGTCAGGCCAAAGATGACGAGAACGGATAAGTCCGCAGGCAAGCCGCCAGTCAAGGTCGCCCCCCGGATTCTGGACGGGAGGCTGCGGTGCGACGGTTTGGCCCGGTTGCAGCCTTGGATTGCGGGTAGTCAGACATTGCCAATTCAACCAAAGCCCTATATGCACCGGCCCGCGCCGCGACCGCAGACTGCACGGCCCGCCCCGATGGGGCAACCTCCTGCGCCGGCGGTTGGTTCCCGGTTCACCTGAAGTTCGCCCGCAGTGCCAAGGTCCTCGAGTCCGCCATGAATCATCTGGATCAACTGGAAGCGCAGAGCGTCTATATCTTCCGCGAGGCCTTCAACCGCATCGACAGGCTCGCCATGCTCTGGTCCCTGGGCAAGGACAGCAATGTCATGGTCTGGCTGGCCAAGAAGGCATTCTTCGGCCATGTGCCGTTTCCGGTCATGCACATCGACACCGGCAAGAAGTTCAAGGAGATGTACGCCTTCCGCGACCGCTATGAGAAGGAGTGGGGGCTGAACCTGATCCGCGAGGAGTGCCCGCCGCTCGAGGCGGTCGATCCGAAGTTGCCGCCGGCGGCGCGCTCGGCCGGGCGCAAGACCCTGGGCCTCAAGGCGGCGCTGGCCAAGCACGGCTTCACCGGCATCGTCGCCGGCATCCGCCGCGACGAAGAGGCGGTACGCGCCAAGGAACGGGTGTTCAGCCCGCGCAAGGAAGGCAACCAGTGGGACTTCCGCGACCAGCCGCCGGAGTTCTGGGACTTCTTCAACACCCACCTGCCTCAGGGCTGGCATCTGCGCGTGCATCCCCTGCTCCATTGGACCGAGATCGACATCTGGCGCTACATCCGCCGCGAGGGCATTCCGATCGTCGATCTGTATTTCTCCAGGAAAGGGAAGCGCTATCGTTCTCTCGGCGATGAGGACATTACCTCGCCGATCGAGAGCGACGCCTCGTCGCTGGACGAGATCATCGCCGAGCTGGAAACCACCAAGGCGCCGGAGCGCGCCGGCCGCGCCATGGACCGCGAGACCGAAGACGCCTTCGAGCGCCTGCGCAGCGACGGGTACATGTGATGCACCAAGTCGTCACCGCCTCAGAGACCCTGCGCGAGCAGCTCCGCACCGTCATCTGCGGTCATGTGGATCACGGCAAATCGACGCTGGTCGGCCGCCTGATCCATGAGACGGGATCGCTGGCCGACGGCAAGCTCGACGCCATCAAGGCGATGTGCGAACGGCGCGGCATGCCGTTCGAGTGGGCCTTCCTGATGGACGCCTTCCAGGCCGAGCGCGATCAGGGCATCACCATCGACACCTCGCAGATTTGGCTGCGCACGCCCAGGCGCGACTATGTGATCATCGATGCGCCGGGCCATCGCGAGTTCATCAAGAACATGATCACCGGCGCCTCTTCGGCGGATGCGGCCCTGGTGCTGATCGATGCGTCCCACGGCGTGCAGCAGCAGTCGCGGCTGCACGGCTTCCTGCTCAATCTCCTGGGCATCAAGCAGATCGTGGTGCTGGTCAACAAGATGGACCTGATCGAATACTCGCAGCGGAAGTTCGAGGCGATCCGCAATGAGTATAGCGGCTATCTCAAGACCATTGGCGCGACGGCGGATGCGGTGATCCCGGTTTCGGCCCGCGATGGCGACAATCTGACGTCCGCGTCCACGCAGATGAAATGGTACCGTGGCCCGTTCGTCATGGAGGTGCTCTCCGGTTTCCGGCCAACCCGGCGGGCGACCGAACTGCCGCTGCGGCTGCCGATCCAGGATGTCTACAAATTCGACGACCGGCGCATCCTGGTGGGCCGCATCGAATCCGGTCGGCTCAAGGTCGGTGACCGGCTGCTGTTCTCGCCATCGAACAAGATATCGCGCGTTGCCTCAATCGAGTCCTGGCATACCGAGGCGATGCCGACAGAGGCGGAGGCCGGTCAGTCCGTCGGTATCATGCTCGACGATCAGCTGTTCGTCGAACGCGGCGAACTCGCCAGCCATCCCGATCATGCGCCGCTTGAAACCACGGTGTTCCGCGGCCGCCTGTTCTGGCTGGCGCAGCAACCCCTAAAGAAGGGCGCGGAGTATCGCCTTCGCATCGCAACCCGCGATGTGCCCGTCACCGTCGAGGCGGTCGAACGCGTCTTCGATGTGGAAGATCTGTCGACCCACAGCGGAGACGAGATCGGCCGTCATGGCGTCGGCGATGTCATCCTGCGCACCCGCGCCATGCTCGCTGTCGACGAGGCCAAGTCCTTCGCGCGCAGCGGCCGCTTCGTACTGACCGACGAATCGCACATTCTCGCCGGCGGCCTGATCGACATGGAGGGATATCCCAATCAGCGGGAGATCCGCGTCGTGCGGTCGGAAAACCTGCGTACCGAGAAACACCGCGTCACGTCGGAGCAGCGCGCCGCGCGCGCCGGCCACAAAGGCGGCGTGCTCTGGTTCACTGGCTTGTCAGGTTCCGGCAAATCGACGCTGGCCATGGCGGTGGAGCAGGCGCTGTTCGTGAAGGGCTACAACGTCTTCGTGCTCGACGGCGACAATGTGCGGCAGGGGCTCAACTCGAATCTCGGATTCTCGCCCGACGATCGCGCCGAGAACATCCGCCGGGTCGGCGAAGTGGCGGCGCTGTTCGCCGATGCCGGCTTCATCACCATCACGGCGTTCATCTCGCCCTATCGTGCCGACCGCGAACGGGCGCGGCGGGCGGCCCGCGAGCATTTTCACGAGATTTACATCAAGGCGGATCTAAACACCTGCGAAACGCGCGATCCCAAGGGTCTTTACAAGAAGGCGCGGCGCGGCGAGCTGCCGGATTTCACCGGAATCTCCGCGCCTTACGAAGCGCCGGACATGCCCGAGTTGATCGTCGACACGCAAATACAACCGGTCGAAGATTCGGTGCGGCAAATTATCGAACACGTTGAATCGAGTTTTCGCTTACGGTGATAAAGCTGTGGCAAGGCCCGATGTTCCCAGCATGTTCGCGCACGCTCGGGAATGCGGGGAGAATCCGCTTGCCTGCCTGAAAACCCATCTTTAGGGTCCTTGTGCAACGGTACTTCCTGAATGAGTACCGGCGAAAAAGTTGTGCCGCCCCCGTAAGTGGGGAGGAAATTGAGGGCTAGGTCTGGAAATCGAGGGAAGTCAGCCGCGCGCAAAGTGGCTACGCCAGAGTCGTTGCTGTGGCATTCACCACGCATCGATCTTGAATGTGGGGGGCAAGATGCAGAAAGTTGTTGGGGCGATCCGACAGCAGCTTGTAACACAGATCGACCGTTTTTTCGTGCAGCGCGAAATTCTGATCCGCGCCGAACATCGCGTACAGTATCTGACAGTGACGAAGCGACAGCAGATGGCCGCGGCCGGCTTGGCAGCGGCCATAATTGTCTGGACTGTTGGCACGACACTGACGGCCGGTATCGCGGGTTGGCTTGCCAGCGAACGCGGCGCGGAAGCAGATCGGTTGGCCGGCGATTTCGATCAGCTGCAGTCCCAGGTCACGGAACTCCAGGACCGCTTTGCCGGCGTATCCAAGGATTTGGCGTTGAACCAGCAGTTCGTACTGGACCTAGTTCGCGCCTCGCGCGGCGGGGATCTGCCGGCGCTCGCCATGGAAACCTTGCCGGTACCCGGCGAGGCGGATGTTGGGCCGACCGTCGGCGCGGTCATCGCCGCCATCAACAGCGATCTCGATCGCATCTCCAGCAATAACTTCGTGCTGTCCAAGGAAATCTCGGCGATGCGCATGCAAATGTCGGCGGAGGC
>JBJXDY010000071.1:0-8506 GCA_046154965.1 Dongiaceae bacterium
CGTTGAAGTCGGCCTCTTTCTCCACCGCGGAGATATGCGATGCGCCCTTGATCACCCGCAGCAGCGCTTGCGGAATGCGGTCGGCGATGACCTTTCCCATCGCCGGCGTGGTGCCGAGGTCCTGATCCCCGGCGATAACCAAGGTCGGCGCGGTAACTTTCCGAAGATGGTTTGCGTATCCTAAACCTTGAATCGCACGGCCGCAGCCGATGAGCCCTGCCGTCGGCGTATTGCGGATCATGCCGGCGACCCATGCCATCACGGCCGGGTTGGCGCGGCGATAGGGTTCGGTGAACCAGCGGCCCAGAGTCGGCTGCACCTGGCTCTCCATGCCGCCCTTCTCGACCTGGGCGATGCGCTCGTCCCACATCTCCTTCGGCGGCGGTTCGCTGGTGGTATTGGCCAGCACCAGGCCGCTGAGGCGGCTTCCGTGATTAATGCCCAGCCCTTGGCCGATCATGCCGCCGATGGAAATCCCGACGAAGGCGGCGCGCTCGATCTTCAGGTGATCCAGCAGGCCGACCACATCCTTCGCCAGCATGTCGAAACTGTAGGGCCCTTGCGGCGCCGCGCTTTCGCCATGGCCGCGCATGTCATAGCGCAGCACGCGATACTTGGCCGCCAGCATCGGCACCTGGCCGCGCCACATGTCCATAGTGGTCGATAGCGAATGGGACAGGACGACAACGGGTGCATTCTCCGGGCCGTCCAGGCGGTACGCGATCTCCGTACCGTTGACCGGTGCTTTCATGCCGCCCCTCCCGCTGGGAGCTTATTCCACTGTCACGCTCTTGGCTAGATTGCGCGGCTGGTCCACATCGGTGCCCTTGGCCACGGCCGCATGATAGGCCAGCAGCTGCACAGGGATGGCATAGAGGATCGGCGCCACGAAGGGATCCACCTGCGGCAGCTCCAATTCCGCCCAGGGCTTCAGGTTGATGCGCTTAAGCCCCTGCGCATCCGAGAGCACGATCACCTTGCCGCCGCGGGCGACCGCTTCTTGCAGATTCGACGCCGTCTTCTCGAACACGTCGTCGCTGGGGGCGGCGACGATCACGGGCACATTCTCGTCGATCAGAGCGATCGGCCCATGCTTCATCTCGCCGGCGGCATAGCCTTCGGCATGGATGTAGGAAATCTCCTTCAGCTTCAGCGCGCCTTCCAGTGCGATGGGATAGGAAGTGCCGCGGCCGATGAACAGCACATCCCGCGCCTCCGCCAGCTTATGGGCGATGTCCTTGAGCTTTTCGTCGTGATTGAGGATCTCCGCCGCCCGCGCCGGTACCTCCATCAGCGCCGCCGCCAGCTCGGCTTCGCGGTTGGCGCCGATGGCGCCGCGCGCGCGGGCCGCCGCGATCGCCAGGCAGGCGAACACTGTCAATTGCGTGGTGAAAGCTTTGGTCGAAGCGACGCCGATCTCCGGCCCTGCCAGCGTCATCAGCACGGCATCGGACTCGCGTGCGATGGCGCTCTCCGGCGCGTTGACAATGGAGAGGATATTCTGCCCCTCCTTCTTCGCGTAGCGCAGCGCCGCCAGCGTATCGATCGTTTCGCCGGATTGGGACACCACGAGGGTCACGCCGCCCTTGGGCATCGGCGCTGCGCGGTAGCGGAACTCCGAGGCGATATCGACCTCTACCGGCAGCCGCGCCACCCGCTCGAACCAGTACTTCGCCACCATGCAGGCGTAGTAAGAGGTGCCGCAGGCCAGCAGTGTCAGCCGCGATACTTTCGCCCAGTCGACCGGCAGATCGGGCAATTCGATGCGCCGCGCCAGCGGATTGATGAAGCTGTGCAGCGTGTCGCCGATCACCGCCGGCTGCTCGGCGATCTCCTTCATCATGAAGTGGCGGTAATTGCCCTTGCCGATCAGGGCGCCCGACAGCGCCGTCTGCCGGATCTCGCGCTGCACTTCCTTGCCGTTGTTGAAGATGCGCGCGCCCGTGGGCGACACCACCGTCCAGTCGTCTTCCTCCAGATAGCAGATGCGCTGGGTCAGCGGCGCCAGCGCCAGGGCATCGGTGCCCAGATACATTTCGCCGTCGCCATAGCCGATGGCCAGCGGACTGCCGCGCCGCGCGCCGATCATCAGGTCGTGGCGGCCGGCGAAGATCACCGCCAGCGAGAAGGCGCCATGGAGCCGCTCCATGGCCAGCGCCATCGCCTGCTCCGGCGTCTTCTGCTCCTCCAGATAGCGGGTCAGCAGGTGGGGCACGACTTCGCTGTCGGTCTCCGTCACAAACTTGTGGCCCAGATCGATCAGCTCCTGCCGCAGCTCGGAAAAATTCTCGATGATGCCGTTATGCACCACGGCGACGCGTTCCGTGGCGTGCGGATGGGCGTTGACCTCGTTCGGCCGCCCATGTGTGGCCCAGCGCGTATGGCCGATGCCGATGGTGCCCGGCAGTGGCAGGCGGGCGAGCAGCGCCTCCAGGTTGGTCAGCTTGCCTTCGGCGCGGCGGCGGTCGATATGGCCGTTCACCAGCGTGGCGATCCCGGCGGAATCATAGCCGCGATACTCCAGCCGCTTCAGCCCGTCCAGCAGCAGGGGTGCTGCGTCGGATTTGCCTATGATGCCGATGATGCCGCACATGAGAACCCCCTTCGCCTATCGCTTGCCCTTCTTGGCGGCGGATTGCGGCTTTTTGGCGGATGCGGCTGATTTGCGCGCCGCCGGTTTCGCTTTCGATTTCGGACCGCTGCTACTGGATTTGGCCAGCTTTGACGGCGCTACGCGCGGCGACGGTTGTACCGTTACTACAGGCCGCACCTTCGGCGCGGCGGCCTTCTGCGGATGACGGTTCACCACCGTTCCATCGGCTTTGCGCACGGTCACAGTGACCGGTGCATTCGCCGTGCTATTGGTTTTCGGCCGCGCCGCCGCTTGCCCGGTTTTGTAAGCGCGGAACTTCGCCGCCCAGCCCGGCCGCTCCGACTGCTCGCCGCGCGCCAGCGCCAGGGCATCGGCGGCGACGTCGCGGGTGATGACGCTGCCCGCGCCGACAATGGCGCCATCGCCCACCTTCACGGGCGCCCGCAACACCACGTTCGAACCGATCGACACGCCGGCGCCGATCTCCGTGTGGTACTTGCTGAAGCCGTCATAGTTGGCAGTGATGGTGCCGGCGCCGATATTGCTGGCGGCGCCGATGGCGGCATCGCCGAGATAGGTGAGATGATTGGCCTTGGCGCCTTTGCCGACCCGTGCATTCTTGGTCTCGACGAAATTGCCGATATGGGCATTCTCGCCGATGGCGCTGCCCGGCCGCAGCCGCGCATAGGGGCCGATGCGCGCGCCCTTTTCGATCTTCGCCCCCTCGATGTGACAGAAGGCCCTGATCTCCACGCCATCGCCGACGGTGACGCCGGGGCCGAACACCACATGGGGCTCGATCACCACGTCGCGGCCCAGCCTGGTGTCCCAGGACAGGAACACGCTGCCGGGATCGGTCAGCGTCGCGCCGTTTGCCATCGCCGCCAGCCGCAGGCGCTCCTGCATCACCGCTTCGGCCACCGCCAGCTCGGAGCGGCTGTTGATGCCCAGCAGCTCCTCCGCCGGCGCCTCCACCACGGCGCAGGAGGCACCGTCGCCGCGCGCCAGGGCGACGATATCGGTAAGATAGTATTCCTTCTTGGGATTATTGTTGCCGATGCGGTCGACCAGCGCGAACAGCATCCGCCCGTCCACCGCCATGACGCCGGAATTGCACAGGCGTATCGCCCGCTGCGCCTCGGTCGCCACCGCATGCTCGACGATCGCCTCGAGCTTGCCGTCGCCACCCACCACGAGACGGCCATATTCCCCGGTATCGGTGGGCCGGAAGCCCAGCACCGCCACCGCCGGCCTGTCCGCCGCGCGCCGCCGCTCCAGCAGGCGGCGGATGGTTGCCGTGGTGATGAACGGGCAATCGCCGAATAGGATCAGCACATCGCCGGTGAAGCCGCTCAGCAGCGGCCGGGCGCATAGCGTCGCATGGGCGGTGCCGCGCTGTTCCGCCTGGATCGCGGTCTTGTGGGGCGCCACCGCCTTGGCCACGCTGTCCATGCCGGGCGCGATCACCACGGCCACCGGCGCGCAGGCCAGCGGCGTCAGGTTCGCCAGCAAATGGCCGATCATCGGCCGCCCGGCGATGCGGTGCATCACCTTCGGCAGCTCGGATTTCATGCGGGTGCCCTTGCCGGCGGCAAGGACGATGGCGGCGGCGCGGTTGTCGGTCATCTGATGTCAGGAATCACATGATTCACCCAGTCGCGGCGGCAAAATGCCATAGCGTCAGCATGTTACCAAGTGTGGATTTGGCCATGGCGCGGCCATGGCGGGAATCCGGCCGCTTGTTGATTTTCCACCGGGCGGCGGGCACTTTGCCCTCGCCTTTCCGCCGCCCCGGCCCCATTTAGGGACTCCATGCCGCCCCGCCGCAACGCCCTGGTCTTCGATCTCGACGGTACGCTGTTCGACACCGCGCCCGATCTGCATCGCTGCATGAATTCCGTCCTGGCCGAACAGGGCCGAACCACCGTGCAACTGGAGCATGTCCGCCATATGGTGGGCGACGGCGCGGCCAAGATGCTGGAGCGCGGATTCGCGGCGACCGGCGAGCCGCTGGCGCCCGGCCGCCTGCCGGAGCTGGTTCAGCGTTTCCTCCATCACTACCACGACGGCCGCCACGCCCTGACCCGGCCCTTTCCCGGCGTGGTCGATACGCTGGTGGAGCTATCGGCCGACGGCTTCCAGCTGGCGATCTGCACCAACAAGCCCTATGGCCCGACCATGGAGATCCTGGAGGTGCTGGGGCTGGATCATCTGTTCGACGCCGTCACCGGCGGCGACAGCTTCCCGGTGCGCAAGCCCGATCCCGGCCATTTGCTGGGCACGCTGAAACTGATGAACGCGCTGCCGGCCTCGGCGGTGATGATCGGCGACAGCGGAAACGATGTGGCGGTGGCGCGGGCGGCGGGGGTACCGGTGATCGCGGTCAGCTACGGCTATACCACCGTTCCCGTAGACCAGCTGGGCGCCGATCATGTGATCGACAGTTTCGCCGCGCTGACCGCGATCGTGGCGCAGATAGTGCCGGTGGGCCAGGATTGACGGCACCGCGCGCCATGCCAGTTCAGGCCAAAGGGTTAGCGAAGATCCGGCGCTTGCCTGGCGAGGCTCCCTGTCCCGCATGACCGGCGACCCTGGGGCACGGACAGAGGGCATCCGTGTCGTCCGTTAGGGGACTGACCTGACGGGGACAATCCAGGGTCGCTTACCCAAGGCCTTTGCCGGGGGAGCAGCCGCCTCAGGGGTCACGCAGGTCCGGGTTCGATGTTCCGGACTCAAACTCTTCTGGCCCAAATTGCCGAACCATGTTCGGACCAGTTTACGATGCCGACTGTGAGAAAAGTCACAGCCTCAAATCGGCATGGGGACAGAGGGGTGTGAGCCGGCGGCGGACCGACCCATGTCGGTTTGGACCGGTGGCGGCTGCGATGGCTATCGGCACCCGCGGTTCCAGGCTCCGAAGGCATTCTACCAAAAGCCGCTAGGCGATTGAAGTAGTGCGAATATTCATCATCTCTTCGGTAAGACCCGGCGCCGCCGCGGCGGTCCTTCGTTGACAGCCGACCACCCGCTGCCGTAAGACCTGCCGCCCCGGAGAGGGCGGCAATCTCGAATACCGCAGCCACTACAGTGCCCCATATATGATTATGGGATCGTCTTCCAGGATTCGGTCCGATAGGGCCACCGCTTCCGAGGTTCGGAACGGGCGCGTAGCTCAGCGGGAGAGCACTCCCTTCACACGGGAGGGGTCGCAGGTTCAATCCCTGCCGCGCCCACCATCAAAGCCTCGAATTTCCTTCGTTCCGTGAGTCGAGACCGCCGGGCAATGCGGCAACAAATAGCAGAACACAGCAGCAACCAGCGGATCAATGCGAGGACTATCCGGGGGACCCGATCCGGTAAAGTTTCGTCGGCCGCTCCATCGCGAATGGTTCAGCCGATCTGCCTCGTAACTTGGCCTCACGCGTGCGCTGCAGTCGACCGTAGTAAGCGGGGGGAGATCGCGCTGCTGCCAGTAGTTGGGCGATCAGTGGCGATGGGTGCGCTAACCGGCTGGAGCCTGCCGGACCGCGATGACCGCGCTGACCTAATCCTGTAGGGGCGACCTGTAGGGGCGGGTTTCAAACCCGCCCATTTATGACGGCGCACAATGTCCTGTATCAGCGAATGATCAGGCAGATTGCCAAACAATCTTGCCGAGGCGCTCCGCAGTTTGTGGCACAACCACCGGCTGCATTACAGGCTTAAGCGAAAATCTACCTGCCGAGCAGACGATTCCGCCATGACCGAGACAAATCAAGAACCGGCAGAGCTTGATCTAGAGAATCAGCTGGCCAAGTGGCGAGCCTCGAACAATGTCCCGGTTGCTCCACCCTTTTGGCTTAGGCTGGCCGCTTTGGCGATCAAGACCTGCATCCTTATGATTCTCATCTACATCCTCGCCTTGTTGCTCCTCTTTGCCCCGATTGGAATGGCCTTTGGCGGCCCTGGTCGCTTCGCTGCCACTGTTTGCGTGCTGCTATTGCTTGCTTCCGGCATCATCGCATGGATGTTCAAGTGGAATCAAAAGTAGACTTTGCTGCAGTGACGGGAAGTGGTCTACACGCTTCCGGCCGCTGATCTCGCGTACAATGCCGAGTTGTCGCTGACCGAAGGGCCAGGCTGCGTCAACCCGGTTATCCTCCCTTTAGAACGCTCAGCTCCGCCGCACCTGCCAGGCGAGGTACGCGATCGCAGCGCCGACGCTGATCAACTGAAGTCCGAGCAGCAACCCGATCAGCCATAGCGCCGTAACGGGAAGGCTGGCCCACAATATCGCCGAAAGAAGCATCCCCACGAGACCGCTTGCCAGGACCCAACCCCAGTTGGGGAAAGGTTTGATGGTCAACGCGAACACGACTTTCGAGATGCCCTCGATCATAAAGAAGACGATCAGAAGCAGCGTTACGGTCAGGAGCCCCTGTGCCGGGTCGCGTAGGAACAGGAAACCGACGAGCACGGCGAGGATGACGGAAATGAGCTGCAGCCAGAAATGCGGCACATGGCTGGCGCCGACAAGGCTGATGCCCTGTACGACGCCGCTGATGATCAGAAGCCAGCCGAGCAGCACAACCACGGCAACCGACGAAACCACGGGATAGATTACGGCCAGAATGCCGGCCACGACCAGCAGCACGCCTTGGACCAGGTACCACAGCGAATACCGCTTCACCGTTTCCCGCATCGCCTCGCGAAAGGCTTCCGCCGCCGCGTCCAATGAGATCGACATGGCTACCCTCCCTCAACCCTGCTTAGTCACAACGGCTTGAATCGCCTGCCTGACCGTGCGCCCGTGCGGTCGAGCATGCTAGACCCGCCTGTCCCTGTTGACAGTTTTAAGGCAAGCCGGGAAGCGCTGCAAAAAACGAGGCTTGTGTGCAGTTGTGAACTTCGCCGCACCATCCGCTACGCTATCATTATAGCCATATCCAGAAGTTCCAGTTCAGAGTAGGTGAAGGCATCCAGGCTGTCCCTGGTCACAATGCCCTTCGAAAGGGTAATCCGGTGAGCGTGTTCCCGGTTCGATCCTGGCGGCGCGCGGTCCCTTTGGCGGCAATAATGCTGTTGTCCGGCTGTGGCACCAACGTTCTGTACATTTTGTCCGAGGAAAGCCGGATCCTATTGGAGGCCGATCCGATGGTCCGGTCCTCCGAGGAACTCGCGAACGGTCTCGAAGAGCCTGTTTACGCCGCCGAGGAATTCAAGGATCAAGCCTGTGAATTCCTCCATGCGGCGGTGCGCGATCGCTTGCAAAAGGATGCCGGATTCGGCGAACAGTTCGTTTCCGATCTTTCTTCGGCGGTGGCTCTGATCTTCCCGATCCCTCAGGTGGAACGCTGTGCCGAGGCGCTGGTGGCCTATGGCGGCGCCGTTGCCGCGCTATCCCGGAAAATCGACAATTCCGCGGATAACGCCTTGGCCGAGATCGATAGCGATATCGACTGACGGCGCGCTCACGGTTCTGGTTAGCCGGATGCCATCGGCGTCCTTGGCGGCAGGTTCAAGCAACGGTGAGTTGCATGGGTTCTCGGCGGTCGGGTTCCCGGCCGCTGCGATGTTGGGCGTTGACTATCGATGGCGCATGAACCGGCAGGGGGACTCGGCATCTCAGGCAAGTGAACATCGTTCGCCCAACGGAGTCGGTAGTTAGCAAGAACGCATTGCGATTGAAGTGCTGACAGACAATACCCATGACAGCCTCCTCTTTGACTACAAATGAGAGCCACGCGCGGTATCGATGCACCGGGCCCGGCATCCATTCGATACCCTTAGCACAGCCGCACAACACACCCGTCAGGCGCTACGGAGATCCGCCTGCCGGTCCATCGCGGTTTTCTTCTTGCAGGGGTGCTTCGGCCGAGCGGGCAGCGTAATGCTCCGGTCTCCGGCATCCCTAGCGATCCGAAGGGATCTAAG
>JBJXDY010000072.1:0-27528 GCA_046154965.1 Dongiaceae bacterium
GATCCACGGGGCGGTTGTCATCTCGACATTCATGCCGCGATGGCATGGATCGCCGGGTCAAGCCCGGCGATGACAACAGGGGGGACGGTATCGCGAGAATCTGCATCAGCCCTCGATCTGCGAAAAATCGGCGACTTTGTTCAAGGTCGTGCGGATTTGCGACAGCAGGCGCAGACGGTTGGCGCGGAGATCCCTGTCGTCGCTGTTCACCGTCACCTTATCGAAGAAGGCGTCGACGGGCTGACGCAGCTTGGCAAGCTGAGACATGGCAATTCCGAAATGCTCGCTCTTGATCAGTTGTTCCCCCGATGACGCCACCGATGCCAGCGCCGCATGAAGCGACTTTTCCTCTACCTGTTGAAGCTTCGCGGCATCGGCGCCGCCATTGTACTCGGCCTTGTCCTTTTTCTCCTCGATCTTGACGATGTTGCTGGCGCGGCGATAGGCGACGAGAAGATTGGCGCCGTCATCGGTATCCAGGAACGACTTCAGCGCGTCGACACGGGCCAGGAGGCGCACCAGATCGTCCTCGCCGCCGAGACTGAAGATCGCGGAGACGAGATCGTGACGCACGCCCTTCTCGCGCAGCGCCACCTTCAGGCGGTCGGCAAAGAAATCGAGGAGTTCATCCGACTTCAGAGATGGGATGGCGCCGCTTTGGTTCTTGAATAGCTGGTTTGCTTTGCCGAACATCTGCACCAGCGGCAGGCGCAATTTGTTCTCGACGACCAACCGGATGACGCCGAGCGCCGCGCGACGCAGCGCAAATGGATCTTTCGACCCCGTCGGCTTCTCGTCGATAGCAAAGAAGCCGGCCAGGGAGTCGATCTTGTCCGCGAGAGCAACGGCGATGCTGACCGGCGATGTCGGGCAGCGATCGTTGGGACCGAGCGGTTGGTAATGTTCGGCGATCGCTTCGGCGACCGCCGGCTTCTCGCCCTCTTGGAGCGCGTAGTATCGGCCCATGATGCCCTGCAGCTCCGGGAACTCGCCCACCATGCCCGAGGTGAGGTCTGCCTTCGCCAGCAGTGCGGCGCTGCGGACCTGATCGATATCGGCGCCTGGTATGAAAGGCTGAAGGTCAACGACGAGCGCTTCGATCCGCGCGATCTTATCAGCGACAGTCCCAAGCTTGGCGTGGAACACAATTTCCTTCAGGGCGGGAACACGGTCATTCAGTTTGAGCTTGCGGTCCTGGTCCCAGAAGAACTTGGCGTCCGATAACCGCGCCCGCAGCACGCGCTCATTGCCGGCAACAATCGCCTTGCCGCCGTCCTTGGCCTGCATGTTCGACGCCACCAGGAAGCGCGGCGCCAGCTTGCCGGTCTTGTCCAGCAGCGCGAAGTACTTCTGGTTGGCGCGCATGGTCGTGGTCAGCACCTCCGGCGGGATGTCCATAAAGGCCTGGTCGATCCGGCCCATCAGCAGCACGGGCCATTCCACGAGACCGACTACTTCATCGAGCAGAGCGTCATCCGGCTTCACCGTCAGGCCCTCGGCCTGAGCCAGCTTCCCCGCCTGCACCTGAATGGCGTCGCGGCGCTCGGCGGGATCGACGATGACGAATGATTCCCTGAGCTTCACTTTGTAGTCGGCGGAGCCGGCGACCTTGATTTCGCCGGCACTGAGAAACCGGTGGCCGCGGGTGGTATCGCCGAAATTGACCTTGGACTCATCGCCGAAGGCCAGCGCGCCGGGTACGACTGCGCTATCGAGCGTCACAATGATGCTATGGAGCGGCCGTACCCAGCTCACGCGATTGGATGCCCAGCGCATGGATTTCGGCCAAGGCAGCGCCAGCAACGACTCCGAAATCAGCGCGCCCAACAGTTCTATGGTCTTCCCACCGGTCTTCTTGATTGTCGCAAACCAGAACTCGCCCTTGCCTGTGTCGCGCTTCTCGCATTGGTCGAGGCTGGTGAGGCCGGCGCCTTTGAGGAAGCCTTGCACCGCCTGCTCCGGCGCGCCGACCCGCGGCCCGCGCTTCTCCTCGGTCACGTCAGGTTGCGCCAGCGGCAACCCGTCGACGACAAGCGCCAGCCGCCGCGGCGTCGCATAGGCATCGGCGCGCGTGAAAGCTAGCCCCGCCGCCCGCAATTTCTCGGTGACGAGGCGCTTCAGATCGTCGGCCGCCCGCGCCTGCATGCGCGCGGGAATTTCCTCGGAGAATAGTTCGAGCAGGAGTTCGGCCATGATCTAGACCTTCGCTTCCTGACTCTTCAACCAGGCCTCGCAGCAACCTTTCGCCAGGGCGCGCACGCGGCCGATATAGGCTTGGCGTTCGGTCACGGAGATCACGCCGCGCGCATCCAGCAGGTTGAAATTGTGACTCGCCTTCATGCATTGGTCGTAGGCCGGCAGGGCCAGTGGCGCGCGGTTGGCGCTGTTGCCGTCCAGGCCGAGCAGCTTCTTGCATTCCTCCTCGGCGTCGGCGAAGTGCCTAAACAGCTTTTCCGTCGTCGCCTGCTCGAAATTGTAGGCGGAGAATTCCTGCTCGGCCTGCAGATAGACATCGCCGTAATTCATGTGGCCCGGCCCGTCGACGCCGTTCCAGTCGAGATCGAAGATGCTCTCCACGCCCTGCACATACATGGCCAGCCGTTCGAGGCCGTAGGTCAGTTCCGTCGAGACGGGATCGCATTCGATGCCGCCCACCTGCTGGAAATAGGTGAACTGGCTGACCTCCATGCCGTCGAGCTAGACGTCCCAGCCGAGGCCCCAGGCGCCCAGCGTCGGGCTCTCCCAGTCGTCCTCGACGAAGCGCACATCATGGTCTTCCAGCTTGATGCCTAGCGCCCGCAGGCTGCCGAGATAGAGATCCTGGCTGTCGGGCGGCGACGGCTTCAGGATGACCTGGAACTGATAGTAGTGCTGCAGCCGGTTTGGATTCTCGCCATAGCGGCCATCCTTCGGCCGGCGCGAGGGCTGCGCATAGGCGGCGCGCCAGGGCTTCTTGCCGAGGGCACGCAGCGTGGTCGCGGGGTGAAAGGTGCCGGCGCCCACTTCCATGTCATAGGGCTGCAGGATGACGCAGCCCTTGCCGGCCCAGTAATCCTGCAGTTTCAGGATCAGGCGCTGGAAGCAGGTGTCGGGATTGGCGCGGCTGGACATGGCACGGGGCCCGTTTTCAGGGGCTTATGGTGCGCCGCAACATAGAGACCGGCCCTCAGGGGGTCAAGCAATCCGCCTCGCCGATTCGGGCTTTCGACAACCTCAATAAGGGCAGCCGGCGCGCTCGCAGGGCGACGCCTTCGTCCCCGGCACGAAGGCATCGCAGACCTTACATTGGACCATGTCGACGGCGTCCGCCGGCTGCCGCCCGCGGCTACGCGTTTTCTGCCCGCCGCCCTCGGCCTTCCGCGCGCTCTGCTGCCGCCCGATCCAGCGAAAGCCGAACCAGACCAGCGCGAGCACGAAGATCAGCAGCGAGAGCTTAGGGAAACTGGGAAGACTGAACATAGGGGCGATATGGCGATGGGGTGCGGGTCAGGTCAAGGGACCGATGTTATACTCAAACCGCCGTCCGAGTGTAACGCGGCCAATCGTCCTACAATGCCAGCGCCGCGCCGTCGCGCAGAACGGCTTCGGCGGCGGCGCTGTAGCGGCCGTCGGGCTCGTGCAGCACCATGCCCGATGACAGCTTGGTCGGCGTCGCCACATCCTTGCGGGCGCGCACGATCACCCGGCTTGCCGGACGGCTGCCGCCGGGCCAGAGCGGATACACTGCGATGTCGCCCGCGCGCTGGCGCAATTCCGCCAGCAGCGAGTCCAGGCGGTCGGCACGGTGGATGAAGGTCACCGAGCCCTTCGACCGCACCATGTTCAGGCAATAGCGCACCCAATCGGCCAGCTCCGCTTCGCCTTCCAAATTCGCCAGATTGCGGCCGTGATTGTCCGAGCGCATGCCCGCCTCCGCCGCTTGATAGGGCGGATTGGCCATCACGTGATGGAAGGTGCCGGGCGCCATGCGCGGCGGCGGCCGCAGGATATCGCCGACCATGAATTCCATCCGCGCCGCATTGCCATTTAGCGCCGCATTCTCGCCGGCGAGCCGCACCAACGCATGCTGGATCTCGATGCCGCGGATCAGGCAGTTCGGCTCGCGCCAGGCGAGGCAGAGGGCGGCCGCGCCGACGCCCGCACCGACATCCAGCACCAGCTCGCCCGGCGCCGCCGGCACCGCCGCCGCCAGGAAGATCGGATCGATCGCCACGCGGTAGCCGTCGGCCGGCTGGCGCAACAGGACGCGGCCGCCCAGCAGCTTGTCCTCGGTGATCGCGACATCGTTCATGCCGGACCGGCGTCAATGGCCGCGTCCAGTAGCCGCTTGGCGCGATCGAAATCCGCATCGGCCACCATGACGCGGCGGGGGATCATCATCACGCCGCTGCCGAACAGGCTGCTGACATGGCTGTCGAACACCTGAAAATCGATATCCTCGGCGGTGAGCAGGGCAACCACCCAACTCAATTGCGCGGGATCCTGTGTTTCCATCAGACTACGCATCGCCGAATATGTATGAGTTGATCCGGCTAAGGGCAACCCGCCGCACTTGACCGGGGACGGTCCAACCCTATGCTCTTAGCAGACACAAATGCAGGGATCATCCGTGGCCATCATCGTGAATCTCGACGAAGAGCGCGGCAAGGGGCGCAAGCCCTCGATGAACGCGCTGGCCGCTCTGGTCGGCGATGAGCTGCGCCTGGTTAACGAGCGCATTCTCCAGAGCATGCACAGCCCGGTGGCGCTGATCCCGCAGCTGGCCGGGCATATCATCGCCGCCGGCGGCAAGCGGCTGCGGCCGCTGCTGACGCTGGCCGCGGCGAAGCTCTGCGATTATCGCGGCGACCGCCATATCGGCCTGGCCGCCTGCGTGGAATTCATTCATACCGCGACGCTGCTCCATGACGATGTGGTGGACGAGAGCGACCTGCGCCGCGGGCTGGCGACGGCCAACGCGCTCTGGGGCAACAAATCCAGCGTGCTGGTGGGCGATTTCCTGTTCAGCCGCGCCTTCCAGATCATGGTGGCCGACGGCTCGCTGCGGGTGCTGGAGATCCTGTCCGGCGCGTCGGCGATCATCGCCGAGGGTGAGGTGCTGCAGCTGCGGACCAGCAACGACACCGCCACCAGCGAGCAGGCCTATCTGGACGTGATCTGCTCCAAGACCGCGGCGCTGTTCGCCGCCGCCTGCCGCATCGGCGCCGTGGTCGCGGACCGGCCGAAGGCGGAGGAAGAAGCTCTCGACAGCTTCGGCCTCAATCTCGGCATTGCCTTTCAGCTCATCGACGATGTGCTGGACTATGCCGCAGCACAGCCGGAACTGGGCAAGACCGTCGGCGACGATTTCCGCGACGGCAAGATCACCCTGCCGGTGATCCTGGCCTTCCGCCGCGGCGACGCCGAGGAGCGCGCGTTCTGGCGCCGCACACTCGAAGATCGCGAACAGAAGGACGGTGACCTGGCTCATGCCTTCCATCTAATGCAGCGCCACGGCGCCCTGCGCGACTCCGTCGCCCGCGCCGCCCACTATGGCGCGATTGCTCGGGATGCACTCGGCATCTTTCCCGATGGGCCGGAGAAGCGCGCGCTGCTGGAAGCGGTCGACTTCGCCATCGAACGGGCGCATTAGCCTGCGAAACGCGGCCGGTTCGGCGGCGGCAACCTTGCAGCCGGGGGGCGATGGCAGTATAAGGCCCGCCTGCCGGAGCGACCTTGGCCGAACGATCGGCTCGTGGCTGTGCCGCGGGGCGATTTTCCCGAGTTAGGCCAAAGACTTGAAGCTTCGTCACGGCGGCGGTTGCCGCCGGCAATCGGTTCGGGCGGGGGGTAGCTCAGCCTGGTAGAGCGCCTGCTTCGGGAGCAGGAGGCCGCTGGTTCGAATCCAGTCCTCCCGACCATTGCCCTGTCAGCCTTCATTTCCCGCGACAGCCACGGACCGCAAAAGCCGCCGATGACCCGCGCGCTGCTCGACCTCAAGCCCACCCTGCGCCTCGATCTCAAACAGGGCGCCTATCTCCGCCCGCTACTGGCTGCAGACGTCACCACGGCCTATGTGGACGGACTGAACGATCCGGAGGTGCACCGCTACATGGAGGCGCCGCGGAAGCAACGGCAGACGCTGGAGGCCGTGCGCGCCTATGTCGCCGCCAACGCCGCCGATGGCCAAGCGATCCTGTTCGGGCTCTACGCCGGCGGGATCCTGCGCGGCACGGTGCGGCTCCATGACGTGGATTCCGGCCTAGGCACCGCCACTGTCGGAATCGCCTTGTTCGACAGGCGAGTTTGGGGCCAGGGGCTGGGCAGCGCCGCGATCGCTGCCGTCGCCCGCTTCGCCACCGGCGAACTGGGGCTGACGAGGCTGGAAGCCGGAATCATCGCCGCCAACAAAGGATCGATACAGGCGTTCGAAAAAGCCGGCTTCCGCCAGGTTCAGGACAAGCGGGCCGATCCCGAGCTTGGTCCGGTCGGCCTATGGGTGTTCGAGGCTGTGCCAGCACGATGACAGCGGCCGGTTGCCCCACCATCTTCAGCATGTTACCGCATCGACAGCCGCTACCGCCGATCGCTGATGCATAACGCCAAAACCGCTGCCGCACCGACTTTGACCGCGACATGAACGAAAGCATCCGTCAGCCACTCAGCCCGCGCCCGCCCGCCGGGATTCTCTATCTGCCGGTCGAGGTTTCCGTGCGCGAGCTGGAGTCCCGGCTGCTGCTGGCGGCGGTCGCCTGCGAAGCCGGCCTGGAGGTGGTGCTTGGCCAGAAATGGCTGCTGCAGAAGAACATCCCGCAGATGCCGCCGGGCGTCCTGCTGTTCAAGACCCTGACCAACCGCGATGCCCTGGCGATGCGCGAGGCCCATGCCCATGGCTACCGCACCGCCGCCATCGATGAGGAGGCGCCGGGCATCGATCCGCGCACCGGCGGCTTGCGCTGGGTGTCGGCCGATGCGTTGGCGCAGAGCGACGTGATCTTTGCGCTCGGCGAGGATCACCGCGACGCGCTGGCGGAAAAGTATCCGGAACAGGCGGCGAAGCTGGAAATCGTCGGCAATCCGCGCTGGGACCTGCTGCGCCCGGAATTCCGCGCCGCCCATGCCGGCGAGGCGGCCGCGATCCGCAAGGAGTTCGGGCCGTTCATCCTGATCAATACCAATTTCGGCCTGATGAATTCCGCCAAAGGCCCGCCCGAGGCGGTGATCCGGGCGCTGGTGCGCGGCGGCAAGCTGGACATGAACAAAGCCGACGACGCCAACTTGATCAATGAGAGCCGGCGCGTCGAGGCGCTGCTGATGGCGGAGATCGGCGGCCTGCTGCGGCGCTTGCACGACGCCTTCCCCGGCCATCGCATCGTCGTGCGCCCGCATCCGAACGAAGTTCTGGACACCTGGCGCAAGATCATCGGCGACCTGCCGCGGGTGGCGCTGGAGCGTCGTGGTGCGGCGATCCCCTGGATCCTGGCGTCCGATGTGCTGATCCATCCCTATTGCACCACCGGCGTCGAGGCCTTCGCGTTGGACAAGCCGGCGATCTGCTTCAAGCCGACGGAGACGCCGCTCTACGACATCTACCTCTCGTCCAGCATCAACTTCCTCGCCCGTGACGAGGAGGAGCTGGTTACGGAAGTCGCGCGCATCGTCAGCCAGCCGCCGGGCGCGTTCGAGTATCCCAAGCCGTTGCGCGACCGTTTCGACCACGCCTTTGCCGCCCATCACGGCGCGCTGTCGGCCGAGCTGATCGTGCGCCGTCTCGCTCTCCTCGCCGCTTCGGCCGGGGCCGCGCCATGGCGGCCGGCCGCGGGCTTCCAGCGCTGGATGTGGCTCAAGCATCACAAAGACGCGCTGATGCCCCGCATCGCGCCGGAGCAGCTGCTGGAAAAGCTGCAGCGGCTGCAGACGCAGCTCCATCGCGAGCAGACCTTCGCCATCACCCAGATGGGCGACCGCCTGTTCCACATCGCGGCGGCAGCGGGCGAAAACCGCATCGACGACCGCAGCGGCGCGCCGCCGCTCTGGCTGCGCGCCCTTCCGCGCTATGCCGAATCCGCCCGTGCTTATTGAATGACCGGCCGCCGATGACCACGCCGTCCTTCCACAGCCCGCGCCTGCCGGGTTTCGCCGAAAGCTTCGAAATCGCCGGCCGCAAGATCGGCGGCGGCGCGCCATGCTATGTGATCGCCGAGGCGGGCTCGAATCACGACCAGAATCTTGAAACGGCCCTAGCCCTGGTAGATGCGGCGGCGGCAGCCGGTGCTGACTCTGTGAAATTCCAAACTTTCGTTGCTGAGGAAATCGGGTCCAACTATCAATCAGCCGATACAACGTTGCCGGACAAGTTTAAGAAGTACGGCTCACTACAGGGTCTGTATCGGCACTGCGCATTGCCGGATGATTTCCACGAGCCCATCGCAGCGCGTGCGGCTGAGAGGAAAATCACTTTCTTTTCCAGCGCATTTTCGGAGCGTGACGTCGATCGCCTAGTGAAGGTTGGCGTCCCTACGATCAAAATTGCGAGCTTCGAGTTGGTGCATCTGCCTTTGATCCGGCACGCCGCCAGCACAGGTCTGCCGCTAATTGTTTCGACAGGAATGGCAGGCCTAGGTGACATAGAGCGGGCTCTGGAAGCAGTTGTTTCTGGCGGCGGCAACAAAGTTGCACTGCTTCATTGCGGGTCGAGCTACCCACTCAACGCTGCTAGCGCCAATCTCGCTGCGATGGAGACTATACGTCGAGCCTTTGGCGTGCCTGTCGGCTATTCAGATCACACCGGTCCCGACCCTGATGCTAAGGTACCCGATCCCACAGCGGGACTTGCTGTACCGACGGCAGCTGCTGCACTTGGAGCTGCGGTGTTGGAGAAGCATTTTACGCTTCGCCGGAGCAATCCAGATGGAACTCCGAGAGAGGATTGGCCGGACCACTCTTTTGCTCTCGAACCAAATGAACTAACGGCAATGGTTAGGCTGATGCGCGGCGCCGAGCAGGCGATCGGCAGCCCGCGCAAATCCCGCGCCACCGAGGAAGAACCGTTGGTGCGCCTCGGCCGCCGCAGCATCTTCGTCACCCGCGCATTGCGCGCCGGCGACAAGCTGACGCCGGATAGCGTCAAGGTGCTGCGTCCGGGCATCGGCATCGATCCCCAGTTCCTGCCGCTGCTGCTGGGCCGGCCCGTAACCCGCGCGATGCCGGCGGATACGCCGCTCTCCTGGGACGATGTCCTGGAAGCGCTGAAGTAAGCATTCGCCCGCTACGTCGTTCGATCAGATCCAGGTCCCTATGTCGCTCATCGCCATCATCCCCGCACGCGGCGGTTCCAAGCGCATCGAGCACAAGAACATCCGGCCCTTCTGCGGCCGGCCGATGATCGCCTATCCGCTGGAGGTGGCCCGGCAATCCGGCTTGTTCGGCGTGATCCATGTCTCGACCGACGACGCGGCGATCCGCAGCACGGCAGCGCAGCTCGGCTACGAGCCCGAGTTTCTGCGCCCCGCCGCCCTCGCCGACGATCATGTCGGCGTGGTGCCGGTGCTCGACTACGTGGTGAACGAGTACGCCAGGCGCGGTCAAACGTTCCGCGGCGCCTGCCTGATCTCCGCCTGCGCGCCGCTGCTGGAACCCGAAGATCTCATCGCCGCCGCCAAGATCTTCGACCAGCATATGGGGAAGAAGCTGGTGCTCGGCGTCACGTCATATCCGGCGCCGGTGGAATGGGCGTTCCGCATTGCGCCAGACGGCCTGCTGATCGCCGACAATCAGGCGAGCCACTTCATCCGCTCGCAAGACCTTCAACACGCCTATTACGACTCCGGCATGCTGGCGATCCACCCGATCAGCGATTTCGCGCCGGGAGCCGATCTGAAGAGCCGGCCGACGGTGCCTTACGTCCTGCCGCGCCATCGCGTAGTGGATATTGACACGGCGGAAGACTGGGAGATGGCGGAGACGCTGTATCTCGGACACCAGCATCGCAGCCGGTCCTGACGAAACTGCGTCAGGCTTCGGCGGCCAGCTTCGATATCTCCGCGCAGACCCGCGGCGCGCCTTCACCGTCCACCAGCCGCTGCCCGGCGGCGGCCAGCTGTTGGCGCCGCGCCGCATCGCCGATGAGCGTCCGCAGCTTCTCGGGCAACTTGCCGATGACATTTTCTGCCGTCACGCAGGGGAATCCCAGAGCCGCCATCGCCAATGTCGAAAGCCGCTGGTTCTCGGCGACGATCACGGCAATGAACGGCACCCCCATGGCCGACAGCTCCCACATCGTCGTGCCGCCGGCGGTGATGGCCAGATCCGCGCCGGCAACCAGTTCGGCCATTCCCGTGCCGGGATCGGGGACGATCCGGGCGCTTGGCACGGCGGAGCATGCCCGGCTGATGGCGGCGCCATGGGGATTGGCGCCGCCGGCGATGATCTCGACGGCAGCGCCACCCAAGTCCAGGCCGCGCAAAGCCTCGATCACGCTGCCGGTGACGTTGCCGCGGTCGGCGGCGCCCAGAGTCACCAGGATCGTGCGCACGGCGCCGTCACGCCGGGCATTGCGGCGGATGCAGCGCCGGAATTCGCGGCGCAGCAGCGCATAGCGCGTGCCGAGCAGCAGCTTCGTGCGACTTCCGGCATTGGGGTAGAGGGCCGGTGCAGCGTGGATGTTCTGGTTCAAGATCAGGTGATCGGCGCAGGATCCGGCCTCGCCATTGTCGTCGATCGCCACCGTGACGAGACCTTCTCCATGCAGCGGCGCGCGAAAGCCGGGGCCGAAATGATAGCCATCGATCACGACCGTTCGTGCCGAGATCTCTCTTGCTGCGGCCGCCGTAGACGCCGCATCCCCCGCGCCGCCGGACTCCGCGGAAATTGCTGTACAATCAAATCCTTCGCTGCGGATGCGTTCGCGCAATGACGGCGCCAAAGCGGCGCCTGCAAATGCCGCCCGCCCGCCCGCATCCTGCCAGGCCTGAGCCAGCGCCAGGCACCGCAGGACATGGCCCCCGCCGATTGCCGCGTGGCCGTCGACCCGCAGAAGCAAAGACTTTGGATCAACCGGCAAGACGCCCCAACCTCCGTGACAGTATCGGCCGACCGTTCCGGCGGCTTGAACAAAGAACCTGTGGTATTATCTTACGCTGTAGCGGGTTTGACTAGAAACGCGGGTTTGGAGAGAGGGCCAGGTCTCCAGATCGGCGGCAGCCTCTTGTTCCGATTTCCCGGTCCGTCGTCGAACGTCGAGAGGCTACTCTTGCTGAGCCCCAAAGCCAAAAGCGGCCGAGTTGTATCTCTGCGCCCGGCGGTGCTGGACGATGAATTGATGCTCTATCAGTGGCAAATCCATCCGGAGACGCGCGAATTTGCCCGCAACCCCCATCCGCCGACACTGCGCGAACACCGCGACTGGTTCGCCAAGCGGTTGGGCAATGATGGCAGCATGATTTTTGTTATTCTCCATGGCGCCGATCCCGGCGGCTGCCTGCGGCTCGACCGGGTCGCCAACGGGTCCACCCTGGGGTGGGAGGTTTCCATCAACATTGCGCCGGATTTCCACCGCCTGGGACTGGCCAAGGCAGCCCTGATCCTGATCCAAGAACAGATGCCGGGCGCGGAGCTCATCGCCCATGTCATGCCGAGCAACCGGGCATCCCATGCGCTGTTCCGCTCCGCCGGCTTTCAGCACGGCGCCGATGGCAACTACCATCTTGTCTGTGCAAGTTAGTTCGGGAGAAACGCGAGCGGAAACGCGGCCGGACGGTCAGCGCACCGAAACGTTGAAAATGCCGGCGCTGCCGCTGCTGCTGTTGTAGCTGACGATCTTGCCGTCGCGCAGAACTTCTACCGTGATCGTACCCTCGCGGCCCGCTTTCTCGATCACGCATTTCAGGCCGAGGCCGCGGACTTCGCGGTGCTCGGGCACCACGCCATCGAGGGGCATCTCGATCGTTCCTTCGGCTGTCCTGAGTTTACAAGCCCCGGTGAAGGTCACGCCGTCGGTGCCGGTGATCGTCAGAACGAAATCACGGGTCTTGGCGTCGCCGGCCTGCGCCGGATCCGTCAATGTTGCGTGAGCGCCGGCGCATAGGACCGCCGCCGCAGCCAAGGTCACAACTTTGCCGACTATGTTCATGGGCCGACGCCCGTACTTTCCCACAACGCGCAGGGAAATCTAGCACGGCCAAGGTTAACGAAGTAGAAACACGAGCGGCGGTCTCGGGGAAACCGCGGTGCTCGCAAAACTTCGTTCAATAACAGATGGTTAGACTTTCGGCTCTTCGAGTACGAACAGCACGACACGCTTCAGCACATGCCCCAGCGCCTCGTCGAACGCGGCGACGATTTCAGGCAGCTTGGTGCCGGCGGAAGCTTCGCGGCGCTCGAATGTCGCAGACGACACGATGCGCCGCTCCGGCATCTTCACGACCTTGGCATTGATGCGGACCCAGATCACCGGATTGGGGCTGCCTTCGTCATAAATGGCCTCGAATTCGCGCAGATCGGTCTTCAGGACGTAGTCGGGCCGGAGGCCGACGCCTTCCCTGCCCACGGCGGTGATGCTGCGGGTGCTTTCGAAGGACTCGATCAGCAGCGTCTGCACCATCAGGGGTGCATTGTCGGTCCAGGCGGAACCGGCATAGTATTCAAGGGTGAATGGAGTGCGCTGCAACGCGATGCGCGGCGTATCCAGGCTTGTCGCCGCGTTGGGCAGTTCGACGACCAGCTGCCAATCCACCGACTCCAGCGTTTCCGGATAGGAGGTCTTTGGCGTCACGGTATAGAGCTGCACCGGCACGCTGACTTCCGGCAGCAGGCCGCAGCCCGGCAGTGTCCCGGCGAGCGCCAGCAGCCCCGCGCGACAGACATCGCGGCGCCCGACCTGCCGCCAAACGAACTTGCTCATGCTCTGCGCTCCGCCTGTTTACTCCGGTTCATAGCCCTGCAGCCTGTCGCCGAGCAGGAATCTCGCGGGATCGCGCTCAAGCTGTTTTGATATCCGTGACAGGGATGCCACCAGCAGCCGGGCTTCCTGAAGGAACTGCGTCAGTTCGAATAGGCCGTTGCTGCCCAGTTCGGCAAAGCCCTCGCGATTCTCCAACAATATCATCTTGAGTGATTCGGCGGCCGCATTGACCGACGTCGCCGCCGAACTGACGCCGGTCAGCGCCGTGTCGGCGTTGGCGATAAGCGTCGACAGGCGGCCGTTCTTGGCCGAAAGCTCAGTCCGCAGATCCTTGGCCAGCCCCTCAAACTCCTGGCTCATGCCGCCGATATCGTCGACAGTCGATGTTGCCTCGGTCAACAGCTTCTCCAGGCCCCCCGACTGCGAGTCCAAGGTTGCCGTCAGTGATTCCACATTGCCCAGGATCTTCTTGATCGCCGCCTGATTGTCGTCGTCGAACAGCAGCGTCGCGCGGTCCAGCAGCAGGCTGCCCTTGGCGATCAGCTCCGGCGCGCCCTGGAAGATCTGCGCCAGGGCCGACCGGCGCGAACCGATCTCCGGATAGGGCGCCTTCAAGGTCTTCGGAAGATCGGCCGCGGTCTGTGTGCCCTCGTTCAGCAGGACATAGATGCCGCCGGTCAGGCCCTGCATTTCCAGCGTCGCCTTGGTGTCGGCCTTCACAGGCGTGTCATCGCGCACCTCGATCGTAACGCGGATGCGCTCGATGTTCTGCGGGTCGATGCGGATGTCGCGGACACGGCCGACGGGCACGCCGCGATAGCGCACGTTGCTGTCCAGCTCCAGGCCGGTCACCGCCTCTTCGAACAGGATGTCAAAGCGTGCGAGGTTTGTCTCGGTCTGAAACTTGGTGATCCAGACCACGAACCCCACCAAACCCAGCAGCAACACGAGGACGAAAGCGCCGACAGCAATATGGCTTGCCCGAGTCTCCATGGTTTCGCTCCCGCTCCCTTACGACTCGCCGCGCGCCGCGCGCCCGCGCGGACCGTGGAAGTACTCGCGGATCCACGGATGATCGTCCCGCAGATGCTCCGCCATGGTTCCCACCTTCACCCTCTTATCCACGAGCACGGCGATACGGTCGCAGATCGCACCAAGGCTGTCTAGATCGTGGGTGACCATGAATACCGTTAATCCCAGGCTTCTTTGCAGGCTGCGAATCAGTTGGTCGAAGGCCGCGGCACCGATGGGATCGAGACCGGCCGTCGGCTCGTCCAGGAACAGGATTTCGGGATCGAGCGACAGCGAGCGCGCCAGGCCGACCCGCTTCTTCATGCCGCCGGATATCTCGGATGGGAACTTTGCGCCCGCCTCCGGCGCCAAGCCGACCAGCTCGATCTTCAATGCCGTCAGCTCATCTTGCAGCTTCGGCGGTAGATTCGTGTGCTCCTTCATCGGCACTTGAATATTCTGTGCAACCGTCAGCGAACTGAACAAGGCGCCGCTCTGGAACAGCACACCCCAGCGCTCCTGCAACTCTAGCCAGCCGGCGTCGTTCAATTTCGACGTATCCTGGTTGAGCACGATGATCTTGCCGGCACGGGGCCTGATCAGGCCGATGATCGTCCGCAGCAGCACGGACTTGCCGGTGCCAGAACCGCCGACCACACCCAGCACTTCGCCCCGCTGCACGTCGAGATCGAGATTGTCGTGAATCACCTGCGAGCCGAATTGCGTCCGCAGGCCGCGGACCGAGATGATGGGCGTAGCCGGAGACTCCATGAGCTGGCGGCCTAGATGTCGAGATATGAAAACATGTTGGCGAAGAAGGCATCGAGAATGATCACCAGGAACAGGGATTCGACGACCGATTGCGTCGTCAGGCGGCCGACGCTTTCGGCGCTGCCGCTGACCCGCATGCCTTCGTAGCAGCCGACCAGGGAAATGATGACCGCGAACACCGGCGCTTTCACCATGCCCACCAGGAAATGCTTGATCTCCACCGCCTGCTGCAATCGGTCCAGGAATTGCGCAAACGACATATCCATGACCGCGTTGGCCATGAAGGCGCCGCCCAGAATGGCGATGATGTTGGCGAAGAACGTGAGCAGCGGCAGGGCGATCAGCAGCGCCATGACGCGGGGCAGGACCAGAACTTCGATCGGATCGAGGCCAAGGGTCCTGATCGCATCCACCTCTTCATTCACCTGCATCGTGCCGATCTGCGCCGTGAAAGCGCTGCCGGAGCGGCCGGCGATGATGATGGCGGTGATCAGCACGCCCATTTCGCGGAGCACAATGATGCCGGTCAGATCGACCGTCAGCAGTTCCTGGCCGAATTTGCGAAGCTGATCGTAACCCTGATAGGCGACGACGATGCCGACAAAGAACAGCAGCAGGCCGACGATGGGTATGGCGTTCAGTCCATGCTGCTCGATATTGCTGACCAGCGAGGTGAAGCGGATACGGCTGGGATGCCGGATCACCCGGCCGAAGGCGATGAGCGTTGCGCCGAAGAAGCTCAGCAAGCCGCGGGCCTGCTGCCCGGCGGTGATGACCGCTCTGCCCATGCGGGCGACGATGTCCAGGAGACTGAAGCCCGGCTGCGGCGCCAGCGCCGGCAACTGGCCGACATCGGCGACCCGCTGCAGCAGCACGGCGTGGTCGGCCTTCACGCCGCGGAACGCGCCGCCAATGCCCGCCGCCTTCATCTCCAGGAGGGTGCGCACCGCGAGCCAGGCGCCGGCGGTGTCGAGCCGCTCGACGCCGGCAAGATCGAAACTGACCTGCCGCGCCTGCGCCGTCGAAAGCTGGCGCAGCGCCTGGTCCAGACGCGTGCAGGAGCCGACGGTCCAATCGCCGCTCGCCTTGATGACAGCGGCGTCCCCCTCGTGCGTAACTTCCAGCGACCCAGCTTTCATTGCACCCCGGATTCGAATCGGCAGAGCCTAGCCAATCGGCCGGGGGCAAGCGACCCCTTTTCGGGGACCCGAGGCAAATTGCTTAACGGCCTCAGGACGGCTAGATTGCCGCGCCCAAATCACCGGGCATCGGCGGCCAGCGGGCGCGATCGGGGGGTCACAGGTTTCGATGCAGATCAAGGACCATATCCGGCAGATTGCCGACTTTCCGAAGCCTGGAATCCTCTTTTACGACATCTCCACCTTGCTGGCCCACGCCAAGGCCTGGCGGCACACGATGCATCTGCTGGCCGAGCAGGTGAAGCCGCAAAAGCCGGACCTGCTTGTGGGTATCGAGTCCCGGGGGTTCCTGGTGGCGGCGCCGCTGGCGCTGATGCTGGATTGCGGATTCATCATGGTGCGCAAGAAAGGCAAGCTGCCGGGCGCGACCATCCCCTTCACCTATGATCTGGAGTACGGGACCGACACTGTGGAGGTGCAGGCCGATGCCATCAAGCCCGGCCAGCGCGTAGTGGTACTCGACGATCTCCTGGCCACCGGCGGCACGATGCAGGCGGCGATCGCGCTGCTGCGCAAGGTCGGCGCCGACGTGCGGGCCGCCGCCTTCATCATCGAGCTCGCCTTCCTCAATGGCCGCGCGCGGCTGGACGTGCCGTCGCTGTCCATCGTCAGCTATGAGTCGTGAGGTTGCATGAAAGTCTATATCAGCGCAGATATTGAAGGCACCGCGGGCATTACCCATTGGGACGAAGCGACCAAGACCCACGACACTTATGCCGAGTTCCGCGAGCAGATGACGGCTGAAGTGGTCGCCGCCTGCGAAGGCGCCATCGCCGCCGGGGCGCGGGAAATCCTGATCAAGGACGCCCATGACAGCGGACGCAACATCATTGCAAAGCAGCTGCCCGACTGCGCCCGGCTGATCCGCGGCTGGAGCGGCCATCCCTTCTGCATGGTGCAGGAAATCGACGCCAGCTTCGACGCCGCCATGTTCATCGGCTATCATTCCAAGGCCGGCGCCGAAGGAAATCCTCTCGCCCATACCCTGACCCTCGACGTCTCCCATATCGAGCTGAACGGCAAGCGCATGTCGGAATTCGTCATGCACAGCTACGCGGCGGCGCTGGTCGGCGTGCCCGTGGTGTTCATCTCCGGCGACAAGGGCATCTGCGCCGATGCCCGGGCCTTCAACCGCAAGATCGGCACGGTCGCGACCTCGGAGGGCAAGGGCCGGTCGACGATCAGCATCCCGCCGCTGTCGGCGGTCAACCGAATCCGCGAGGGCGTGACGACCGCCCTGAACGGCAATACAGCCGCCTGCAAGGTCAAGCTGCCCAAGCAGTTCAGGCTCGACGTCGCCTATGCCACGCCGACTGAGGCCTATCGGAATTCCTGGTATCCCGGCGCGAAGCATGTCGGGCGGCGCACCGTAAGATACGAATCCCGCGACTTTTTCGAGGTGTTGCGGGCCTTGCGCTTTATCGCCTGACCGCAAAAAAGCGCCACAACGCCGTTATTGTCTTGCTATCCCTTAACAATCCAAGGCAAATTGCGATTCGCTAATCGGCGTATGAAACCCGCCGGGTGGGAACGATAACAGGGCCCTGCCCCAAAGCTTCCTAAATCAGCGTCAACCTGACCACCCGTCTCGCGGACTGGCTATTCGTGACCGCCCCCAACTGGAGACCGCATGTCCATTGCGCAGCGCCGCCAAGCCGTTCACCGCGAAGTCTTCCAACTCTTCCTGATCAAGCCTTCCCACTACGACGCCGATGGATATGTCATCCAATGGGCGAAGACCGACCTGCCGTCCAATTCCCTGGCGGTGCTCTATGCGCTGGCGCAGGACAGCCAGGCGCGCGCCGCGCTCGGCGACGAGACCGACATCAAAATCACGGTGCAGGACGAAACCAATTGCCGCATCAATGTGGCCAAGATGGTTCGAACCATCCGGAAGTCCGGCGGCAAGGGCCTGGTGGGGCTGGTCGGCGTGCAATCCAATCAGTATCCGCGGGCGATGGATATCGGGCGCCAGGTGCGCGCCGCCGGCATCCCCGTCTGCATCGGCGGTTTCCACGCTGCGGGAAGCCTGGCCATGTTGCCGGAACCGCCGCCGGAAGTGCGCGAGGCCTGGGATCTCGGTATCTCGATCTTCGCCGGCGAAGCGGAAGGCCGCTTCGATATGCTGCTGCAGGATGCCTATCGCGGCGCGTTGAAGCCGCTCTATGACTACCGCAACGACCTGCCCGGCCTCGAGGGCGCCATCACGCCGTTCCTGCCGAAGGCGGTGCAGCAGCGGAACCTCAACCTGCGGGCGGCGTTCGATTCCGGCCGCGGCTGTCCGTTCCAGTGCAGCTTCTGCACGATCATCAATGTCCAGGGCCGCAAGTCCCGCTACCGATCCGCCGACGACATCGAGAAGATCGTCCGCGACCACTATGCCCAGGGCATCCGCAAGTTCTTCATCACCGACGACAACTTCGCCCGCAACCGCAACTGGGAAGCGCTGTTCGACCGGATCATCGCACTGCGCGCCGAGGGGCTGAAGGTCAAGCTGATCATCCAGGTCGACACGCTCTGCTATCGCATTCCCAATTTCATCCGCAAAGCCGGCCTCGCCGGCGTCAACCGCGTGTTCATCGGCCTGGAGAACATCAATCCCGACAATCTGATCGCCGCAAAGAAGAAGCAGAACCGCATCACCGAGTACCGCACGATGCTGCAGATGTGGAAGGCAATCGGCGCCATGACCTATTGCGGCTACATCATCGGCTTCCCGAACGACACGCCCGAGCGGCTGCTGCGCGACATCGAGATCATCAAGCGCGAACTGCCGGTCGATCTGCTGGAGTTTTTCTATCTGACGCCGCTGCCGGGCTCGGAGGATCACCAGGTCCTGCACCGCAAGGGCATATGGATGGAGCCGGATCTCAACAAGTACGACACCGAGCATGTGACGACCGCCCATCCCCTGATGTCTCCGGATGAATGGCGTAAGGCCTATCATCTGGCCTGGAAGAATTACTACGAGCCCAAGCATGTGATGACGCTGATGCGCCGGGCGCTGGCGTCGGGCATGAAGCCGCGGAAGATCGCCCATATGGCGCTGTGGTTCTATGGCAGCATCGCCATCGAGAACGTGCATCCGCTGCAGGCCGGGCTGTTCCGGCGCAAGTACCGCGCCGACCGCCGGCCGGGCCTGCCCAAGGAAAGCCCGTGGGTGTTCTATCCCCGCTATGGCTGGGAAATCCTGTCCAAGCATGCGCGGCTGCTCGGGCTGCTGATGCATTACCGGTATCTGCGCTGGCGGGTCGAGAGCGATCCGATGGCGGCGCGCTATCAGGATCTGGCCCTGCGGCCGGTGGTCGGGGGCGACGAGGAGGAAGAACTGGAAATCTTCAGCGCCACCGAGTCCGCCGTGCAGGCGGTGGAAAAGGCGCGCAAGCTGAAGCTGCGGCCGGTCCCGGCCTAGCCTCGCCCCGCCACGATCTTTTCCGCCAGCGCCAGCAATTGCCGGTCGCTGCCGCGGCGGGAGATCAGGCCGAGCCCGATCGGGCAATTCTCGACCCGGCCGCCGATGACCGTCACCTGCGGCAGCCGCGCCAGATTGGCGATGCAGGTCAGGCAGAGCGTGCGGTCGCGGAAGGCCTGCGAGGCGTCGCCGGCCAGCCCCAGCGCCGGTGCGATGCTGGCGGCGGCCGGCAGGCAGAGCACGGCGCCGCCCTTCAAGAGGTCGTCCAGCCGCCGGGTGAATTCCTCGCGGGCTTCGGCATCGCCGCCGTCGGGGGATTCGAACACCGTCCTGGCCCACTCGAAGCGCGCGGCGATCTCCGGGCCGAAGCGCGGACGCGTCGCTTCGATCCAGGCGCGGTGCGTGGCCCAGATCTCCCGCGCCTGCAGCCGGCGGAAACGCATCATCCAGTCCTGCAACTCGCCGCCTTCGCCGCCGATCCGGACGGCGCGGGATGTGCCGACGGCGGTGGCCGCCGCGTTCACCGCCGGCTGCAGCGCCGCGACGCAGGAGAGGTTGGCCTGCGCGAAGCCATCCTCGCAGACCAGCAGCTTGCCGAAGGGCGCCGCCGCCCTGTCCTCGTCCAGCAGCACGGCGCCGACTCGGTTCAGCAGGGCGCCGTCCCGCGCGAACCAGCCGACGGTGTCGAAGGAAGGCGCCAGCGGCATGATGCCGTCGAGCGGGATGCGGCCGTGGCTGGTGCGGATTCCCAGGATGCCGCAGAGGCTGGCAGGCACGCGCACCGAGCCGCCGGTGTCGGAGCCCAGCGCGAAATCCGCCGCGTTGCCCGCCACCGCCGAGGCCGAGCCGCTGGAGGAGCCGCCGGGGATGCGGCCGGGCGCGTTGCTGTTCACGGGCGTGCCGTAGTGGAAGTTCTGGCCGTTCAGGCTGTAGGCGATTTCGTCGGTGATCGTCTTGCCGATCATGGTGGCGCCGGCAGCCAGCAGCTTCTCGACCACGGGCGCCGTCTTCGCGGCCGGCTTGTGGGTGCGCAGCCAGTCGGGATTGCCGCAGCCGGTGACATGGCCGGCGATGTCGTAGATGTCCTTGACCGCGAATTTCAGGCCCGCCAGCGGCCCGGATTCCGTGCCGCGCAGCGTCTCCTTGAAATGCGGGACAAAGGCGCCGAGGCGGTCAGCCATGACGGCGCGCCTTCAGCGAATAGGCCAGCGGCATCGGCGGATGTCCCCGCGGCGGATGGAACATGCCGTCCGCGCCCTTGGCCAGCGACGGATAGAGCTGCCAGGCGAGCCGGTCATGCTCATGGAGAAACTCCAGCGTCAGGCCCGCATCGATCACCGACATGACGATCTCCGACAGCGGATGAACCCATTCCATGCTGGTGTCGTTCTTGATCCGGATGTCATCGCCGGCATAGGTCTTGTCCGACTTGAGGATCAAAGGCCCGTCGGTCTTGAAGTAAGGCAGGCTCATGGCGATGGGCGAGTCCTTGTCCTTCTGGTCCAGCATCAGTGCCGCCGGGTGGCCTTCCAGGAGATAGAGGAAACCGCCGGGCGCCAGCAGGCTCGCCACGATCTTGGCCCAGCGCTTCAGGTCCGGCAGCCAGATGAGCGCGCCCCAGGAGACATACACGATATCGAACCGGCCCTCGATCGCCGCGCGGGCGTCATAGACATCGGCCTCCACGAACTCGCCGGCAAGGCCCGTCTCCGCCGCCAGCTTGCGCGCCTGGCGCACCGCCTCGGCGGAGAAATCCAGGCCGGTGACGCGGGCGCCCTTCCGCGCCCAGTTCAGCGTGTCCAGGCCGATATGGCATTGCAGATGCAGCAGCGACTTGCCGGTGACATCGCCCATCTCCGCAAGCTCGATGGGCAGCAGCGCGTCCTGGCCGGCCTTGAAGCGGTCGAGGCCGTAGAACGCCGTGCCCGGATGGATCGAGGCCAGCTCGTCCCAGAGCCGCCGGTTGGTCTCACGCCAAGTGTCGGACATTTTTGCGCATTTCCCCGGTACCTAAGCTCTTGTTTCACATCACCGAACCGGCAAAACAAGCGTTTTTAGGGGCCCCCGTTTTTTGGGAACGATGCCATACAAGGGAATCACGTCAGGTATCTTGCCGGGCCGCCTGCCGTAATCCGATCCACGATGTCCAACATCGAGCCGGGGAGAGATTTCCGGGAGAAAGAAGTATAGCAGAGCGTCGGCTGGAGATCAAGGAATTTGTTCTTATGACGTGACTGCGGAAAGACCCCCTCACCCCCGGATCAAGTCCGGGGCGGGCTCTAACCCTCTCCCCCACTTCATGGGGGAGAGGGGACTGTCTTCTGAAAGTCCCCTCGCCCCGCGGAGCGGGGAGAGTGATGCAACATCCGCGTTCAGCGGATGTTTCGGGGTGAGGGTTCAGGCCGCCGCACGAACGCGCGCACACAAACGAAGGGCGGGTCACTTGGACCCGCCCTTCGCTGGGACAGAGGGATCTCAGGTAAGGGACTTAGACTTCTTCGCCGCCGAAGGGTTCTTGCCGCGGCTGCACTTTCAGATCCTTGTCGTCTTGCCAGGGCCAGGGGCCCTGGATGACGATGTTGCCGTTTGCGTCCATCATCGACTCGAGCTGCTCGCGCAGGATGCGGCTCATCTCGTTGGCCCGCGCCTTCATGTCGTCGGCGGTGCCTTCCATCAGGCGGTTGAGCTGCTTCTCCAGAGAGTCTTTATCTCCCGCCGAAGCCGGCGCCGCCGCGCCGAGCAGACCGACCGAAAGTACCGCCGCGAATACGCGCATGCCCTGGGTCATAAAAGACCTCCAACCATCTGGCTCTTGCTTTGTGTTTTCTCACCCAACGAAAAAAGCTTATCACAAATACCGCGTTAATTCTGCACCAAAATGCAGTTAATGCCTGGCCCTTTGCATGCGCGCACTGTCCGCGATAATCTGCGTTAACATGCCATCCGCGGCACCCGGCGCGCCAGAAAAAGGCCCGGCAAACCAGCGACATCGAGAGAGCAACCATGGTCAAGACCCTGCATCATTTCATCAACGGCAAGCTGGTCGAGGGCAAGAGCGGCCGCTTCGGCGACGTTTTTAACCCTGCGACGGGCGAGAAAGCGGCGCAGGTGCCGCTGGCCAGCGCCGCCGAGCTGGGCGAGGCCGTGGCCGCCGCGAAGAAGGCGTCGCCCGCCTGGATCGCCACGCCGCCGCTGACCCGCGCGCGCATCCTCTTCAAGTTCAAGCAGATCGCCGACGCCAATCTGGACAAGCTGGCGGAGCTGGTGACGCTGGAGCATGGCAAGACCTTCTCCGACGCCAAGGGCTCGGTCAGCCGCGGCCTGGAGGTGGTGGAGTTCGCGACCGGCATTCCGCAGATGCTGAAGGGCGAATTCTCCGAGAATGTGGGCACCAATGTGGATAGCTGGTCGATCCGCCAGCCGATCGGCATTTGCGCCGGCATCACGCCGTTCAACGTCCCGGCGATGGTGCCGATGTGGATGTTCCCGATCGCGCTCGCCTGCGGCAACACCTTCATCCTGAAGCCGTCGGAGAAGGTGCCGTCGGCCTCGCTGCTGGTGGCGCAACTTTTGAAAGAGGCCGGCCTGCCCGACGGCGTGCTCAATGTGGTCAACGGCGACAAAGAGGCCGTGGACGCCATCCTGCATCACCCCGACATCGGCGCGGTGAGCTTCGTCGGCTCAACGCCGATCGCCGAATACATCTATCACACGGGCACGGCGCAGAATAAGCGGGTGCAGGCGCTGGGCGGCGCCAAGAACCACATGGTGATCATGCCCGACGCCGACCTGGACCAGGCGACCGACGCGCTGATGGGCGCGGCCTACGGTTCCGCCGGCGAGCGCTGCATGGCGATCTCCGTCGCCGTGGCCGTGGGCAATTCGGCCGATCCCCTGCTGGAAAAGCTGATGCCCCGGGTGCGGCAGATGAAGGTCGGCCCCGGCATGGACCCGCAGAGCGACATGGGGCCGCTGGTCACCAAGCAGCATTTCGACAAGGTGAAGGGCTATGTCGACATCGGCGTCAAGGAAGGCGCCAAGCTGGCCGTCGACGGCCGCGGCCTGAAGCTGCAGGGCTATGAGAACGGCTACTACATGGGCGGCTGCGTGTTCGATCAGGTGAAGCCGGACATGCGCATCTACAAGGAGGAGATCTTCGGCCCGGTGCTCTCGGTCGTGCGCGCGCCCGACTACAGCAGCGCCATCAAGCTGGTGAACGACCACGAATTCGGCAACGGCACCGCCATCTTCACCCGCGACGGCGACGCGGCGCGGGAATTTGCGTCCAAGATCAATATCGGCATGGTCGGCATCAACGTGCCGATCCCCGTGCCGATGGCGTTCTACAGCTTCGGCGGCTGGAAGCGGAGCCTGTTCGGCGACCACCACATGCATGGGCCGGAGGGAGTGCGCTTCTATACCCGCCAGAAGATGGTGACGAGCCGGTGGCCGACGGGACTCCGGGCGGGGGCGGAGTATGTGATGCCGGTGATGCGGTAGGATGGAGATGGCGCAAGACGCGACAGTGCGATTTTTGTAGGGGCGGGTTTCAAACCCGCCCTCTCGAAAGCGAACCACAGAGACACAGAGGTTCACGGAGAGGAATTGTAGGGGCGAGCGGGGCTCGCCCGTTTACGCGTAAGGGCAGTTACACATGACCAAGATCGAAAAGATCGAACTGGAAATCCGCGAACTGAACAGCGAGGAGCTGGCTGTCCTGCGTGAATGGTTCCTGAAATACGACGCCGACGCCTGGGACCGGCAGATCGAGCGGGACGCCGCCGCAGGTAAATTGGATCGTCTCGCCGAAGAGCCAGCGGAAGGTGCAGCAAGCGGGCTGAGTTCCCGCGCCATCCCAGAGATTATCCGCGATATCAAAGCTCGCCTCGCCAATGGCCTGTAGTTACCGCCCCCAAGCACGTGCCTCCTACACAGCGGGACTCGCGCTTCGTCGGCCGATGGCGTAGATTGCGTACGAGGAGATACCCACATGCGCTGGCAAGACCACATCGTTTCGACGCCCGATACTCTCCACGGGACCCCGCGCTTCCGCGGTACGCGTATCCCGGTGTCGATCGTGCTTGAAAATCTCGCCGCTAGCGTTACGCCCGAGGAACTCCGGGAACAGTATCCAACCTTGCCTGCGGAGGCCGTGCTGGCCGCCCTCGCCTATGCCGCCGACCTTGCCCGCGACCGCATCGTGCCGGTCCCTTCCGACTCTTGACTCTCCTCAAGCTCGACGAGAACCTGCCGGATGCGGCGCGCGAGCTGTTGCGCACCGCCGGCCATGATGCGGCGACAGCGCGCGAAGAAGGCCTCGCCGGTACCGACGACGATACGCTGTTGACCACGGCCGCGGGCGAGGGCCGTGTTCTGGTTACGCTGGACCAGGACTTCGCCAACGTGCGGCGGTATGATCCGGCCGACACTGCGGGCATTATCGTCCTGAGGCTGCGCGACCAGACGCTTCCGATCATCCGCCGCACCGTTGTGAGACTCGCCGATCTCCTGTCGCGCGAGCCGGTGTCGGGGCGTCTCTGGATACTTGACGAGTCCCGCCTGCGAGTCTGGCCGGGCGCTGACGCTCGTGACTAATCCTTCGAAACGGCGAAGCGGCGCGGGAATTCGCCTCGAAGATCAATATCGGCATGGTCGGCATCAACGTGCCGATCCCCGTGCCGATGGCGTTCTACAGCTTCGGCGGCTGGAAGCGGAGCCTGTTCGGCGACCACCACATGCATGGGCCGGAGGGGGTGCGCTTCTATACCCGCCAGAAGATGGTGACGAGCCGGTGGCCGACGGGAATCCGGGCGGGGGCGGAGTATGTGATGCCGGTGATGAGGTAGGGTGACGCTTTACGGTCGAAACGTCCGCCAACCCATGTCAGACCAGCGCCTACTACTGAGCGTCGTATCGTCAACGCTATGAACGAGCAGGAAGGCGGAAGCCTGGTGCACTAGTAGAACGCTTCGAATCGTCCAGATCGTCCGCTCAGATCTCGCTGGCCCTCGCAAGTAGCGCGTTGTATTTCGCTTCAGTGAGTCCTGGCGTGCGTGCCTTATGGTGGCTCTTGATAACATGGTAGGGATTCCAAATTAGAGCATAACTCAATTCGCCTGAAGGTCCGGGTTTGATGTCAATGAACTTGAGCTTATGAAGCAACCGCATGCGGCCGACCCATGTTCGCTCGCCCCGCTGGCCGGCAAAACCGGAATAAAATGCAAGATCACCACGATTGGACAGCGTAACAAAACACTCATCAAAGGCTCGACACCATAACTCCAAGTAAGTCTTCGACACTCTCTTGCCGTTGGCGAGATCATCCATAATGTCGAGAATCAGCGGAATCGTTTTTGGCATCGTAGTGAATCCTGCCTTGTACTTTCCAACCCTGTCCTGACGAATCCACAGCTTCTCTTCACTAACCTTTGGCCACAGACGCTCTCTAAGCGCGAGCTGTCGCTCAACGACTTTGCGGCGGCGACTTGGAACCATTGGAATCTCTCCTTTTCATGGTAAGGCGGGCCAGGGTGTGGACCCCCGGCCCTGTAGGCGGACTATACCTCCATTGGGGAGAAACACGGATGTGGACTCCGCATAAGTACGTCCATCCAGTGTCCACCATTTTCGAGATAAATGACATCATTTCAATGACTTAAATTTCGCTACCGCGAAGTTCAGATATTCGAAATTCGGCAACTGGCTCTTGAGTAGATCCAAATCGCATCGACTCGGTGTCCGAGATTAACCCGTGCGCAGTAAATTTCGCAGTAGCGGAAAGGACCTAGTCCGAGATTGCTGTACTCGGGTGTGCTTTATGTGTGCTCGGTGTGCTCAACCGTGCTCATGGGTGCTCGTTGCTAGCGGAGAGCGAGATCCCTCAGTTACTTAAGGGCTTAGTCAAAGAACTGTTCGATCTGGGCCAGGCGGTTGCCAATCACTTCGATACGACAAACGAGGACACCGGAATTGATCCAAAGCTCGATTCAGCATTTGGTATCGTTCTCTATGCGATTGCTTTGACTACCGAGATGGCTCACGCCCACAGTCACGTTCTGCCAGGTGGCCGGATCATACTGCGATCCTTAGTTGAACTTTTTATCACGCTCCGATTCTTGGCAGACAAGGACGACCCAACTATCTGGAAACAGTATCGCAACTATGGTTCCGGCCAAGCCAAGCTCGCCTTTCTCAAGAACCTTCGTGAAGATCATGTCCCGGACTTTATTGATCTGAAGCAGCTCGAGGAGTTCGCAAATGAGGACATGTGGATGGAGTTCCAGGACATTCCTCTAGGTGCTTGGGCAAACAGCGATCTTAGAAAGATGGCGACCGAGATTGGATGTAAGGACGTATACGACAAATACTATTCGTGGGCCTCTGGATTTGCGCATGGCCATTGGATATGTGTGCGGGACGCAGTGTTTTCCACGTGCCTCAATCCTCTACATCGCCTTCATCGCATCCTAGTGCCCCCCAGACCACTGCCGTCAACGCTGCGAGACGCTTGCGCACTAGTCAATCGAATGCTTGAAGATCTGAATACTCTGTATCCGCCCTTTAAGCCTCGGGTGCGGTGGCACAAGCACAAGGAGTCGCCCGCGAGTCAGGAATCGACCGCTCCGCCTACAACAACCCCGCCTGCACCTCCGTAGAGGTTACTCGCCCGGCCACTCCCCCACCAACGGCATCGACTTGCCGTCGATGAGGCGAATGTCGAGGGCGAGCGGGTCGAGGCCTTCAACTCAGCCGAGGTTGACGCGGTAGCCGTCCTTGGCGTTCTCGCCTTCGCCGATGTCGGTGAGGATGCCGCAGGTCTTGCAGGCGTCGTTGCTCAGGACCTTGACCCGAAGCGGACTCGCGCTCGTATCGGCTTAGGCGTAGAGTTGCACAGGCATCGATTCCACGCTTTCGTGGCAGCCTGTCGACCGCCGGAGGCTCCGCATGTCACCTTCGCAGCGCTTTGTCATCAGCCATCCCGACGAGGCCGACTTCAAGACCGGCGGCCTGCGCGACTATTCGGCTTACCGCGACCTCGGCGTGGCGGGGGCGACGCGCGGCCTGGCGCATGCCCACGTGATCCGCATGACCGGGCCGTTTCGGCCCGAACTCAGCGTCCGGCACCATTACAACCTGCAGTTCCAGATGGTCTATTGCCTCAAGGGCTGGTTCGAGACCGAGTTCGAAGGCGTGGGGCGGCAGCGCCTGGTAGCCGGGTCCAGCTGGGTGCAGCCGCCGAGCATCCACTACACGGT
>JBJXDY010000073.1:0-3315 GCA_046154965.1 Dongiaceae bacterium
TCGTCTGCTGCGCGATCACCAGCATGTTCAGCAACAGCTTGACGCGATTCTTGGGCAGCAGCAGGCGCGGCAAATTCCAGGTGATGGTGATCTTGCCGTCCTCGATGTGGCCCCGCGCCATCGTCTGGGCATCGCCAAGATCGATCTGGGCGCCCGCCGATCCCGCCGCGCCGAACGCCAGGCGGCAGAACTGCAACCGCGCCGAGGCGGTCTTGGCGCTCTGGCGGATCAGATCGAGCGCGAAGTCGCGATCTTCCGGCTTCGGGTTGTCGTCAAGGACCTCAAGCCCATTGACGATTGCGCCAACCGGGCTGATGAGATCGTGGCAGACCCGCGAACACAATAGCGCCGCAAGTTCGAGCGCGTCGGGAGCCGGACCGGGAGACGAAGTGCCAGACATCATATGCTCCTCGAAAGCCGCCGAGTTCCAAATTGCTGGCGGGGCCGTTACGAATCACGCGTGCTGCTGGTTTGATACACCGCGCAGCCGCGTGCTGCCAGCATGGGGCTGCCATGACAAGGCAAGACGAACTGCAAACGGGCATGGCTCATGAATGAGGTACGTTCGCCTGCACTCGATCTCGACGCCGCAGCGGGGCTGATCGAACCGCTCACCGAAATCGTGATTCGGGCCGGCGGCGCCATCCTCGCGGTCGACCGTTCCACCATGAAGGTTGACGGCAAGAGCGACGGATCGCCGGTAACCGAGGCGGATATGGCCGCTGACCGCATCATCGCCGAGGGCCTCGCGCGACTGGCCCCCACCATTCCTTCACTGTCAGAAGAGCGCGCCAAGGTCGCGGCGCATCCCTATACCGGCAGCTTCTTCCTGATTGATCCGCTCGACGGCACCAAGGAATTCGTCGCCGGCCGCAACGAGTTCACCGTCAACCTGGCGCTGATCACCCACGGGGTACCGCTGCTCGGCATCGTCAGCGCACCGGCGCTCGGGCTGATCTGGCGCGGCATCGTCGGCCGCGGCGCGGAGCTGCTGACCCTCGGCAAGGGCCCGCCGCGAATCGAGCCTGTTCACACCCGGCCCTGCCCCCCACGTGGCGAGCCGTGGACCGTGGCGGTCAGCCGCCTGCATGGCGACGCCAGGACCGAGGCCTTCATCGCCGCAAGGCCGAACGCGGTGCGCTCCGAGCTTGGTTCGGCCGTGAAATTCGGCCGGGTTGCCGAGGGTGGGGTTGATATCTATCCGCGACTGTCGCCGACCTCCGAATGGGACGTGGCGGCGGGACACGCGCTGGTGACCGCGGCCGGCGGCAGGATCACGGATTCCAACGGCGCGGCTTTGCTTTTTGGCGGCGGGCGCAAGGACTTCATCGTTCCCGAGTTCATCGCCTGGGGCGATCCGAAGGCAGCGCCCTGACTATTGCGCCAGTTCCTGCGCCAGGGCCGGCCAGCGCGCGGCCGCCTCCTTCAGGAAGCGCGCCGGGTTGGCCGCGAAGGCATCGCGGTTCTCCTCGCGGCCGAACAGGTAGAGCCGCTGGCCGGAGATCGCCCAGAAGCGCGGGTTGCCGGCATAGGTCACCCCCCGTCCCAGATCCACCGGATCGTAGCCGCCGAACTGGGGGCCATAGATCTCCGGATGGGCGACAAAGGACGTGCGGTTGCCCTCGTTGCGGAAGCGCCAGACGGCCCCGGCTTCGGAAGCTTCGAAATCAGGCAGCCCCTGGACCGCCTGGGATTCGGTGAAATAGGCGACCGGATCGAAGCCCTCGATGGCAAGGCCGGAATATCGATTCACCACCACCCGTTCGGTGGTGGCCGCCTGGGCGGCAAAATTGAGGCAAAGAAGCGCCGAAACGACCGCAAACAGCGCAAGAGCGGCCATTCCGGGTCGCCGAGCGTATCTTTCCTGCCGTTGTACCGTCATAGTTGGTGCCGATAACATGCGAGTCGATGGGACACAGGGCGCAACCTAGAGCCATGCTTGTTGGTGTCAGGTTAAGGCGGCGGCCAAAGTTCGATGCCAGGATTCTTTCCAGGGGTTCTTTGATGATTTTTGCCACACGCCTTGCCGCGGTGACCGTCGCCGCGCTGATGTGCTGGACCTTGCCGGCCGCCGCGCAGCAGGGGCAGCCGCTGCCGCCGCCACAGGTGCAACCGGGGCCGCCGCCGCCGCGCCAGGCCGGCCCCGAAGCCTTCGGGCCGGATGAGCTGGTCTCGGCCGGCCACAAGTTCTTCGGCAACGTCTCGCGTGGCCTCGCCTCCGTCATCGAGCGCGCGGTCAGCCAATGGGGCCTGCCCAACGGATATGTGCTCGGCGAAGAGGGCAGCGGCGCCTTCGTTGCGGGCCTGCGATACGGCGAAGGCACGCTGTACACCAAGAACGCCGGCGACCTGCGGGTCTACTGGCAGGGTCCGTCGGTCGGCTTCGACTGGGGCGGCGACGGCGCCCGCACCATGACGCTGGTCTACAACCTGCCCGCCACCAACGCGATCTACCAGCGCTTCGTCGGCATCGACGGGTCGGCCTACATCGTCGGCGGATTCGGCATGACCGCGCTTACCGCCAACAACATCGTGCTGGTGCCGATCCGCTCCGGTATCGGACTGCGGCTCGGCGCCAATGTCGGCTATCTCAAGTTCACGCCGCAGGCGACCTGGAACCCATTCTGACGGTTGTTTCCTCGCGGTCGCCTGCGCCGCCAAGCGGATTCAGGTTAACGCGGCATGGGGCTGGCGTTCCGCCGGTCCGCCATGGCATTGTGATTAACAATTCCCTTCTGGTGTGGAGTAACCATCCATGATCGAGCCGATCATGTATCTGGCGATCGGTTTTCTGGTCTCGATGCTGTTCGGCCTGATGATCGTGCCGCTGGTGCACAACCGCGCGGTGCGGCTGACGACCCGGCGGCTCGAGGCGGCAACGCCGCTGTCGATGGCCGAAATCCAGGCCGACAAGGACCAGCTGCGCGCGGAATTCGCGATGTCGGCGCGGCGCCTCGAAATGAACGTCGAGCAGCTCAAGAACAAGACCACCAGCCAACTCGCCGAACTCGGCAAGAAATCCGACGCGATCAATCGCATGAAGATCGAGCTTGGCGAGAAGAACGCCACGATCTTCTCGCTCGAAGCGCGCGAGAAGGCGGTGAAGGAGCAGTTGCGCGCCACCGAAGAGGAATTTGCGGCCAAGACCGAGATGCTGCGCAGCGCCGAACTGGCGCTGACCGAAAAGCAGGCCGAACTCGCCCGGATCAATCATGAATTGTCCGACCGCTCGATGATGGCGGACAGCCGCCAGGTCGAATTGATCGCGGTGCGGACCCAGATCGAAGAACTCAAGGGCCGCGTCGGCGACGCCGA
>JBJXDY010000074.1:0-2832 GCA_046154965.1 Dongiaceae bacterium
TCGGCACATCTTCCCAGAACCGTTTGATGTCCTGAAGCGGCTTGCCTTCGACATCGGCTGGAAACACCCAGGCGCAATCTTCCGGCACACGCAGCCGGATCGTGCGCAGTAGAGCGGCGGCGGAGGCGCTGATCGGCGCGCGATGCAGACGGCGCTGCTTCGTGGTGGCGGCAGGCTTGATCGTAAGCGTTCGGTCTTGGCCGCCTTGTGCTGACAGATGCCTTGGCGAAGATAGTAGGTCTTGGCGATGTCTGTCGCCGATAGATGGACCTGTGCGGTGCCTATGTCTGGATATGCCCAAGAGAAGAGCTTTGCGGTCGTCGCTGAGGCGCGGCGCAAGTGGACGGCTACGGAGAAGCGGGCGGTGGTTGCCGAGACGGAGGCGACGAGCGTGTCGTCGGTGGCGCGCCGGCATGGGATATCGTCGAGCTTGGTGTTCCGCTGGCGGCGGGAGCTTGGGTTGGGTCGCGGTGCGGCGAAACCGGCGGCTGGCTTTGTTCCCGCTCTTCTGCCGCCACCGGCTGGTGGCGCATTGCCGATACTGGCGCTTGGCGCGGGTGTGATCGAGATCATGCTTGCCTCGGGCCATCGCGTGCGTGTCGATGGCGCGGTCGACGCGTCGGCGCTGAAGCGCGTGCTGGCAGTGCTCGACGGGCGATGATTCCAGTTCCATCGGGTGTGCGGGTGTGGCTCGCGGCGGGCGTGACCGACATGCGCAAGGGCTTCGATGGGCTGGCGATGCTGGTTCAGGAGCGCCTGAAGCGCGACGCCTTTGGCGGCCAGCTGTTCGTGTTCCGGGGCAAGCGCGGCGATCTCATCAAGCTGATCTGGCACGACGGCCAGGGCATGTGTTTGTTCGCCAAGCGTTTGGAGCGGGGCCGGTTCGTCTGGCCGGCCACCGTGGGCGATGCGGTGACGATCAGCGCGGCGCAACTGGGATATCTGTTGGAGGGGATCGATTGGCGGGCGCCACAACGGACCTGCCGGCCCGAGATCGCGGGGTGAGGTGACAGTGGCGGATTGACTCGCGACAGAATGCACCGCTGCATATCGTGTCGGCGGAGGATACGTCCTCGCGCATGGAGTTCGATCTCGACCGGTTGCCGGAAGATACAGCGGCGCTCAAAGCGCTGGTGCGCACATTGGCTGGCGACGTCAAGGCGAAGGCGTTGAAGATCGTCCAGCTGGAAGCCCGCATCGCCAAATTGAAGCGCCTGCGGTTCGGTCAGTCCTCGGAGAAGCTTTCCCGCGAGATCGAGCAGCTGGAGTTCGAACTCGACGAGCTCAACGAAGACGAGGCTGAACGCAGTGCCGAACGTCCGGCCGCCGCCGCGAAGCTCGCGCGCCAGCCCAAGCGCCGCCCGCTGCCGGAGCATTTGCCACGTGAAGACGCGGTGCATGAACCGTCCTGCACCTGTCCGAACTGCGGCGGTGCGATGCGCAAGCTCGGCGAGGATGTGAGCGAGGTGCTGGAGTATGTACCGGCCTCCTTCAAGGTGATCCGGCATGTGCGCCCGAAGCTCTCCTGCCGGCTGTGCGAGACGATCGTTCAGGCGCCGATGCCGTCATTGCCGATCGAACGCGGCCGTCCGGGGCCGGGATTGCTCGCCCATGTTCTCGTCGCCAAATACGCCGATCATCTGCCGCTCTACCGGCAATCCGGCATCTATGCCCGCGAGGGCGTCGAACTCGAACGTTCGACCTTGGCCGGGTGGGTGGGCCAGGCGGCGGCGCTGCTCGATCCGCTGGTGGCGGCGCTGCGCAAGGATGTGCTGGGCTCGCCGGTTCTCTTCGGCGACGACACGCCGGTGCCGGTCTTGGCGCCGGGCTTGGGCAAGACCAAGACCGGAAGACTATGGACTTACGTTCGCGACGAGCGGCCCCATGGCGGCAAGGCCCCGCCGGCTGTGGCGTTCTTCTACTCGCCCGACCGCAAGGGCGAGCACCCGCAAGATCACCTCAAGACCTTCAAGGGCGCGCTTCACGCCGATGGCTACGCCGGCTTCAATGCCATCTTCGAGAAAGCTCATGTGACCGAGGCGGCTTGTTGGGCGCATGTGCGGCGCAAGTTCTTCGACGTCCACGCGGCAAACGGATCGCCGGTCGCCGAGGAGGCGCTCGACCGGATCGGCGGCCTCTATGGCATCGAAGCTTTTATCCGCGACAGGCCACCGGACGAGCGAAGGCGATATCGTGAAGACAAAGCCGTGCCGCTCCTCGCCGGTCTCAAGGCGTGGCTCGAAGCGACAGTGCCGAAACTCCCGGGCAAATCCGAACTCGCCCAGGCCATGCGCTATGCGCTCAGCCGTTGGCATGCCTTGATCCGTTACGCCCATGACGGCCGTCTCGCGATCGACAACAATGTCGCCGAACGCTCGTTGCGCTGCGTCGCTCTCGGCCGCAAGAATTATCTCTTCGCCGGATCCGACAAGGGCGGCGAACGCGCCGCCGCCATCTACTCGCTCATCGAAACCGCCAAGCTCAACGGTATCGACCCGGAAGCTTGGCTCCGCGATGTCCTCGCCCGTATCGCCGATCATCCGGTCAACCGCGTCGGCGAATTGCTGCCCTGGAATTATCCGGCAAATCAACTCCACGCCAAAGCCGCGTAGCCCACCGGACGCTTACTTTCAGAAGACGGACTTCTTGCATCAGTCCAGAACTGCTCGTCTGGAGCGACGTCTTTGTCGCGTATCGGCACGCGGCGGCAATGACCGAGAGGTTGCGGCTGACATACGCGGGAGAGTGTTGAAATTCCCGAGCCGACCATATCGCAAACCCCGCCTGAAAGGATTTGCTAAACTGTGCCGTCCTCACATCCGCACCGAATCC
>JBJXDY010000075.1:0-11038 GCA_046154965.1 Dongiaceae bacterium
CTCTCACCAGCCGTGCAGCGGCATGTTCTCGAGTTTATGTCCAAAGCACGCGGGAACTGCGGCGTGCTAAACGCCCAGCGCTTCTTGCGCCGATGTGAACTTCAGCTTCAGCGCGTCGGCGACGGCCTTGTAGGTCAGCTTTCCCGCGTGAACATTCAGTCCGTTGCGCAGATGGGCGTCCTCGGCGCAGGCGCGGCGATAGCCTTTATCGGCCAGGGCGAGCGCGAAGGGCAGGGTAGCATTGTTCAGCGCGAAGGTTGAGGTGCGCGCCACGGCACCCGGCATGTTGGCGACGCAGTAATGCACAATGCCATCGATCACGAAGGTGGGATCGGTGTGGGTGGTGGGATGGCTGGTCTCGAAGCAGCCGCCCTGGTCGATGGAGATGTCCACCAGCACCGAGCCCGGCCGCATCTTCTTCAGCATATCCTTGGTCACCAGCTTCGGCGCCGCGGCGCCCGGCACCAGCACGGCGCCGATCACCAGGTCGGCTTTGATCACGTTGCTCTCGATGGCGTCGACGGTGGCGTACTGGGTGTAGAGCTTGGAGCCGAACTGCTCGTCGAGTTGCTTCAGACGATCGAGCGACTTGTCGATGACCGTGACATGGGCCTCCAGACCCATGGCCATGCGCGCCGCGTGCGTACCGGAGACGCCGCCGCCGAGCACCACCACCCGCGCCGGCGGCACGCCGGGCACGCCGCCCAGCAGAATGCCGGAGCCGCCCGCCGCCTTCTCCAGGCAATGGGCGCCGACCTGGATCGACATGCGGCCGGCGACCTCGCTCATCGGCGCCAGCAGCGGCAGGCCGCCGCGGGCGTTGGTCACTGTCTCATAGGCAATGGCGGTGCAGCCGGATTTCAGCAGCGCCTTGGTTTGCTCGGGATCGGGCGCCAGATGCAGATAGGTGAAGAGCAGCTGTCCCTCGCGGAGCATCTTGCATTCCTTGGGCTGCGGCTCCTTCACCTTCACGATCATCTCCGCCTTGGCGAAGACATCCTCGGCGCTGGCGGCGATCTTGGCGCCCGCGGCCGTATAGGCCTTGTCGTCGAAGCCGATGCCGGCGCCGGCGCCGGTCTGCACCAGCACCTTGTGGCCGTGATGCACCATCTCGCGCACGCTCGAAGGCACCAGTCCGACGCGGTATTCGTGTGTTTTGATTTCCTTGGGGACGCCGATCAGCATGGTTTGCCTCTGCTTGGTCTTTCTTGTTTCAGCGGAACGGGCCGCCAGAGCGGCGCCGGGATAAGGGTACTATGGTCGGATAAAGGGCCGCGCGCCAGAAGAGCCGGCGGCGGCCCGGCCGGGGACTACTCGACGGTCTTCAACACCTTGCCGAGCTTGTCGAAAATCTCGTCGATGTGGTTCTTGCCGATGATCAGCGGCGGCGAGAGGGCGATGATGTCGCCTGTCGTGCGGATCAGCAGGCCGTCATCGTAGCTCTTCAGGAAAGCTTCGAAGGCACGCTTGCCGACTTTGCCGGGTACCGACTCCAGCTCGATGCCGGCGATCAGGCCGAGATTGCGCAGATCGATGACGTTGCGCACGCCCTTGAGGGAGTGCACCGCGTCCTGCCAATAGCCGGCGAGGCTGGCACAACGCTCGAACAGCCCTTCCTCCTTGTATATCTCCAGCGATGCCAGAGCGGCGGCGCAGGCGAGGGGGTGGGCGGAGTAGGTGTAGCCATGGAACAGCTCGATGGCGTTCTCCGGCGCCTTCTCCATGAAGGTGTCATAGAGGCCCTTGCGGGCGAAGACCGCGCCCATCGGCACCGTGCCGTTGGTCAGGCCCTTGGCGCAGGTGATCATGTCCGGCACCACGCCGAAATACTCGGTGGCGAAGGTGGCGCCGAGGCGGCCGAAGCCGGTGATCACTTCATCGAATATCAAAAGGATGCCGTGCTTGGTGCAGATTTCCCGCAGTTTCTGCAGATAGCCCTTGGGCGGCAGCAGCACGCCGGTGGATCCCGCCACCGGCTCGACGATGACAGCGGCGATGGTGGAGGCGTCATGCAGGGTGACGATGCGCTCCAATTCATCGGCCAGATGGCCGCCCCAGCTCGGCAGGCCCTTGCTGAAGGCATTCTCCTTCAGATTATGGGTGTGCGGCATGTGATCGACGCCGTTCAGCAGCGAGCCGAAAAACTTTCGGTTGTTGACGATGCCGCCGACGGAGATGCCGCCGAAGCCGACGCCGTGATAGCCGCGCTCGCGCCCGATCAGCCGCGTGCGCTGCCCCTGGCCGCGCACATTGTGATAGGCAAGCGCGATCTTCAGCGCCGTGTCCACCGCCTCAGAGCCGGAGTTGGTGAAGAACACATGGTCGAAATCGCCCGATAGCAGCGTGGTGAGCTGGGACGCCAGCTTAAAGGCGATGGGGTGGCCCATCTGGAAGGCCGGCGCGTAGTCCATGCGCGCGACCTGATCGCTGACGGCCTCGGTGATCTTCTTGCGGCCGTGGCCGGCGTTCACGCACCAGAGTCCCGCTGTGCCGTCCAGTACCTTGCGGCCGTCATGGGTGGTGTAGTGCATGTCCTTGGCGCCGACGAACAGGCGCGGCTTGTCCTTGAACTGCCGGTTGGCGGTGAAGGGCATCCAGAAGGCTTCGAGATTGTTGGGCGAGGCATCGAACGATGCCGTATCGACGACGTTGGACATGCCGGGGTTCTTTCCGAAGGAGGGTCGACGAAGGGGCAGTCTATATCATGCTAAAGAAGCTAAACAAAATGAAACCGGTAGAAGGCTGATTCAGCGCGAGAAACTTGCGCGTGATTGTCTGGGTGATTAGAATATTAAACACTCTAAACGGGCCAGGAGATTCTGACATGGTGGAGTTTGGCTTCGATCTGGGCGCGCGGCTCAGGGCCCTGCGCGAGATGCACGGCCTGTCCCAGCGCGAGCTGGCCAAGCGCGCGGGCGTCAGCAATGCGATCATCTCGCTGATCGAGCAGAACCGGAACAGCCCCTCGGTGGGTTCGCTGAAACGCGTGCTCGACGGCTTGCCGATCTCGCTCGCGGACTTCTTCGCCGGCGAGACCGCGGCGCGGCCGCAGGTCTTCTTCAGCGCGAACGAACTGGTCGAGTTGGCGGGCGGCCGGATCTCCTACCGCCAGGTCGGCCGCGATCTCACCGGGCATAACTTGCAGATCATCCACGAGCGCTACGCTGCGGGTGCGGATACCGGGGAGGCGATGCTGCGCCACGAGTCTCAGGAAGGCGGCGTCGTGCTGCGCGGCAAGCTGGAAGTCACCGTCGGCGATCAGCGCCGGACGCTCGGCCCCGGCGACGCCTTCTACTTCGACAGCCGCCTGCCGCACCGCTTCCGCAATCCCGGCAACGAGGAATGCGAAGTCGTCACCGCCTGCACGCCGCCGAGCTTCTAGGAGTCGCCATCAATGACCATGACCCTCTACACCACCGTCGGCGTCAGCGATCTTGCGCGGTCGGTGCGTTTCTACGATGCGGTGTTCGCGACCCTCGGGTTTCGGCAGAGCGCGGGAGCGGATAGCGGCTGGGCCGGATGGGGTCCGAGCTATGACGACGGCGTCAGCTTCTGGATCTGCAAGCCGTTCAACGGAAAGCCGCCGTCGCCGGGCAATGGCGCGATGGTTGCGTTCCGCGCAGGCAACGCGGCAGAGGTGAGGGCGTTTCACGCGGCCGCGCTCAGCCATGGCGGCAGCGATGAGGGGGCGCCGGGCACGCGCAAAATCTACGGGCCCGAGTTTTTTGTCGCCTATGTCCGCGACCCCGATGGCAACAAGCTTGCCTGCGTGTTCCATCGCTACGACGCGAGCAAGGATCGTTCGCCGAGCCCAGTTGATCCTCACACCGCATGAGCGCGCTGATGTTCCGGAGGGTACGGGCGGCCGATCCGCCTGGTATCGTGGCATTGCTGGCCGATGATGCCATCGGGCGGTCGCGTGAGAGTGCGGCACTGCCGCTCGACGGCGGGTACGCCGCGGCATTTGAGGCGATCGAGAGCGATGTCAATCAATTGCTGGCGGTCGCGGAGCGGGACGGCAGGGTGGTCGGCTGCCTGCAGCTCTCATTCATTCCCGGACTGTCGCGCCGGGGCATGCTGCGCGGCCAAATCGAGAGCGTGCGAATTGCGTCCGGCGAGCGCGGTCGCGGCCTGGGACATCAATTTCTGGAATGGGCAATCGGCGAGTGCCGCCGGCGCGGCTGCGGGATGGTTCAACTCACGGCCGACAAATCGCGCAAGGACGCCCTGCGGTTCTACAAATCCCTCGGGTTCCGCGCCCTCCATGAGGGCCTGAAACTGCCTCTCGAGTGACCCGCGGCTACGCCTTCTTGCGGGAACCTGGGCGCGATAGCAATGCCAGTATCTGATCGGCGGCCGATAACTCACCCGGCGTGATGATGCCGGCAAACTCCTGCCGCAGCGGCGCGAGGAGGGCTCTGGCCTTCTCCGTTTGTCCCGTTGCCGCCAGCGCGCGGGCGAGGCTTTGGGCCGCGCGGCATTCCCAGGTGCGGGCGCCCTGCCGGCGGGCCGTCTCGTGGGCGGACCGCAGGCTTTCCAGCGCTTCGGTTGTCCGGCCAATGCTGGCGTCCAGCAGATACTCGCCGCGCAGGCGATGCAGCTCCGGCTCGAACCAGGCTTCTCCGGTGGCCTTGCTCATCGCCAGCGCCTCGTCGATGGATGCCAGCGCCAGGGCCTTGGATCCGGCGATCGTCAGGCATTCGGCGAGGAGGCTGATGCAGTACGGCACCTCCAGCAGCTCGCCGGTGGCACGGTGCTCCGCAAGGGAGCGCTCGATCAGCGGCAACCCGTGCTCCGCATCGCCGTCTTGCACCTGCGCCCAGCCGCGGAAGATCTTGGCCAGCGACAGCCAGGATGGAAAACCCTTCTCCTCGGCAAGGGCGATCGCCATGCCGGCGGCGGCGGAGACGGCTTGGGAATCCCGGCGGAACTGGTAAAAGTAGCAGGCATTGCCATAGGCGACGACGAGATCGTAGGGCTGCGACAGCCTGCGCGCCGCGGCGATGGAATCGGCGCAACGCTGCAGCGCGGCATCGATGTCGCCCTGGATGAAATGCGTCCAGGCCAGATAGCAGAGGTCGAGCACCTGGGATTCCGGGCCCTCGATACTGCTGGAGGAGCGGCGAAGCTGGGCATCGTCGATCGACAGCGCTTTCTCAAGATGCAGATGGGCGGCGGCAAGATCGCCCTGGCCGAAGGCGGCACGGCCGACGGCGCTGTGGCCGCGCACGAGCGCGCGGGCGTCCTGCAGCCGCTCGCCCAGGGCCAGCAGCTCCTCGCCGAGTTCGCGCGCCTTCGCCAGGTTCGAATTGCCCTGATGAAAGATGAATTGGCCGTACAGCACCTGCAGAAGCCGCGGCGCGTCCGCGTCGTCGCGGCAAAGCTCGCGCGCCCGGTTCCAGGCACGGCCGGTCTCCGGCGCGCCGGGGGCTCGGGCCGCCCGGTAGACGGTGCCCAGCATGACCTGCAGTTCCAGCTCGATCGGCCGGCGATCGATCTTGCTATTCAGGCCGCTCAGAAGCTCCATCGCCCGCTCGAGCACGGTGATCGCCTCGGCCATGGCCGAGCGCGCGATCGCCAGGTGCGCCGCCTTGACATAGTAGCCAATGGCCTGCTCGGGCGCGCCTGCTCGGGCGAAGTGCTGCGCGAGGACAGCGGGCTCCGCGGCGACGGTCTCCGGAAAATCCCGTTCGAGAACCGCGGCGACCCGGGCATGGAGGCCGCGGCGATTGCTCAGCAGCAGGCTTTCGTAGGCCGCATCCTGAACCAGGGCGTGCTTGAAACGGTAGGTGGCGCGCGGCGGTTCGCCGACGCAGAGCAGCAGTTCGGAATCCACGAGCTTGTCGAGGGCCTCGCTCAAGGTGGCCGGCGACCATTGCGAGACGGCGGCGAGCATGCTGTAGGAAAACTCGCGTCCGATGACGGAGCCGATCTGCGCCAGTTCGCGCGTGCCGGCATTGCGGTCGAGCCGTGCCATCAGCGAGCCGTTGAGCGTGGTCGGGATCGCCAGCGTCTTGGCGCCGGGCGTGATCTCAAAGCGGTCGCCCCGGTCCACGACGATCTCGGATTCGAGCACGGCCTTGGTGAGTTCCTCGACGAACAGCGCCACGCCATCGGTGCGCACGATGATCTCGCTCAACAGCGTCTCGGGGATGGCTTTGTTGCTGGCGATATGCTGCACCATGGCCTGACACTCCCGGTGGGCCAGGCGATTGACCGTCAGGACCTTTGCATTGGGATTGTTGACCAGGGCGGGCGGCTGATCGGGCCGATAGGTGACGAGCAGCAGCAGCCGGCGCGTCGCGATCTGGCCGGCGAGCATCTCCAGTAGTTCGTTGGAGGTCGGATCGAGCCAGTGCGCGTCTTCCACCACCACCAGCAGCGGCTGCAGCGAACTAAGCGTTGCCATCTGTTCCCAGAGAATGGCGAAGGCCTGCTGCTTCGCGCCGCTGCGCAAGGGGGCAGCAGGCCCGGGTGCGCTCGGGGGGATCGCCAGGAGCGTGCCAAAGACGCGCACGGCTTCGTCGATGTTGGTGACAGTGCCGGCAAGATGAGCGGCGATCTTGTCGAGCTTCTCCCGCGGCTGATCCTCGGGACTCAGATGAGCGGCACGGCGCAGCTGCTCAAGGAAGGGATAGAGCGCCGAACTCTGGTGGTGCGGCGAGCCCTGGAACCGCAGCTCTACATGCCCGCCCTGGCCGAGCTTCTCGGTGAACGCGGCCAACAGGCGGGACTTGCCGATGCCGGGTTCGCCGTTGATGAGGACGAACTGTCCCCGGCCCGCGCCGACCTGGCGCCAGGCATCCTGCAGGAAGCCGATTTCGTGATTCCGGTTCACCATGGGGACGAGCTGCTCGCCGCGGGTCGCCTCGAACCGGCTTCTGCGATCGCGTTCGCTGAGGACACGCCATGCCTGCACATGGTCGCTGAGCCCTTTCAGCTGCTGCGGGCCGAGATTGTCGAACTTGAACAGCCCTTGGGTCAGCGTGCGCGTGGTGTCGTCGACGACGATGCTGTCGGGCTGGGCCATCGACTGCAGCCGGGCGGCGATGTTCGGCGCATCGCCGATGGCGGCGACTTCCTGGGACACGCCGCTGCCGATCAACTCGCCGACAACGACAAGGCCGGTGGTAACACCGATCCGCACCTGAAGCTTCATATCGCCGGAAACCGCCAGGCGGCTCACTGAGTGGACGATGTCCAGGCTGGCGCGCACGGCGCGCTCGGCATCGTCCTCATGGGCGCGCGGATAGCCGAAGTAGATGAGAATGCCGTCGCCGATGTAGCGGCAGATGAATCCGTCGAGGCGGGCGACGATGCCGGCGCAACAATCCTGATAGGCGCGGATGATCGGCCGCAGGTCCTCGGGATCGAGCTGGCGCGACAACGCCGTCGAGCCCACGAGATCGCAGAACATCACCGTGAGGTAGCGCCGCTCAGGCACCGGCGCGGCCGCGGGATCTCTGACGGCTTCGCCTCCGGCCGCGCGGATCGACGCGATGGCCCGGAGCAGCTTGCGCCGGTGGCCGAGCGGAATGCCGAGTTGCGCCAGATCGGAGTCGCTGAGATCGATCAGGACATCGATGTCGACGGACTGGGCGGCAAATGTGGCGGCATACTGTTCCAAGCCAAGGCTGGCGAGCCAGGAATGGATATCGCCGCGAGACGCTGAGCCTGGAGACATGTTGCGCTGGGCTTGTTGACCGTGCAAACTATCACAGACACTAATGATTTTGCAGCGCGAAATCACAACAATTAAAAGTTAAACGGGGGAAGGCGGTCATGGCGCGCTTGCCATGGTTGAGTTCTGCGATTCAGGCTGCCCTGCGCGCATGGCCGATTCGCCGGGCCATGCGGCGCGGCGGCGGCTGCGATATCCGGCTGGAGGGCATGCCGGCGGTCCGGCTCGACCGTGCGCCGGTCGCGCCCCGGGAATACATTCCCTGGTTGTGGATCTACACACCGCTGTTCTTCAAATGGATGTGGCTGTCGCTGCGCTACCGCAGCCTGACGCTGCCGACGGTGGCGAACCCGAACATCGAGACCGGCGGCATCCGCGGCGAATCGAAGACGTCGTACCTGCGGCAAATTGGCGCGGCTGAGCGGCGCTGGGTTGCTGCCTCGGCGCTGCTGCGATTCCCCGAGGGCGCACATCCCTGGCCGCCACTGCGCATCGCCGAAGCGAAGATGGCGGACGCGGGACTCGGTTACCCGCTGATCGCCAAGCCCGATATCGGTTCCTGCGGCTATGGCGTGCGGCTGATTTGCGATGCGGACGACCTTGCGGCTTATCTGGCGCGGTTTCCACGGAACCAGCAGCTCATGCTGCAGCAATATCTGCCCTGGGCCGGCGAGGCCGGCGTCTTCTATGTCCGGCGACCGGGCGAGGCGCGCGGACAAATTCTGTCGCTGGGATTGCGCTACTACCCCCATGTCGTCGGCGATGGCCGTATGTCCGTTCGCGGCCTCATCGAAAGCGATGCCCGTGCGTCTCGAAATGCAAAGCTGCATTGCGCGGCGCACAAGGCTCGGCTGGATGAAGTGCCTGCCGCAGGGGAGGTCGTGCGCCTGACGACGATCGCCAGCTTGCGCGTCGGCGCACTCTACCGTGACGGCAAAGCGTATATCACGCCGGCCCTGCGGGAGCGCTTCGATGGGATCGCCCGTTCGATGCCCGATTTCTTCTACGGCCGCTTCGATGTCCGGTTCCGGGATATCGACGAGCTGGCGCGCGGCGAGGGCTTCTCCATCATCGAAATCAATGGCGCGGCCGCCGAGGCCATCCACATCTGGGACCCGGAGCTGACGCTCGGCGATGCGTATCGCAGCCTGTTCCAGCAGCTCGATCTGATGTTCGAGATCGGCGACCGGAATCGCGCCCGCGGCTTCAAGCCGATGGCGCCCCGCGACCTGCTGGGCATGCAGTGGAAGGAGACCAAGCTGCTGCGGACTTATCCGCTGTCGAACTGAACTGCCCGCCGTTGGCGCCGATTATTCGCTGGGCGAGACGCTGGCGGCGAATTCTTCCCGGGTCATCTTGCCGTCGCCGTCGAAATCGGAGAGGTCGATCACCTGCTGGCCGAAGCTGACGAACTCTTCTTCCGTGGCGGCGCCGTCGCCATTCTTGTCCATGATGGAGAAGCGCTTCTTGGCGCGCGCCAACTCATCGTCGTTACCCTCGGGTATTCCGTAGACGTATTCGGCCTCGTCGACTGAACCGTCGCCATTGCTGTCGACACGGCCGAACTGCTTTTCGGCGACCGCGTTGTATTCCTCGGAGGCCAGAACGCCGTCCTTGTCCTGATCGTAGCTATCGAACCAGCGCTGCGCCGCCTCGGAGAATTCGGCATGGGCGGCGGCGGACAGGACGCAGAAACATGCACCGGCGATGAGAGGTCGAAAACGCACTGCAAGACTCCTTTTTTGAACCAACAGATGACTTAGCGCCCTGGAACCTACTTTAGCGGTCCGAACCACGGGCGGGCAAACGGGGGCGCCGCCGTGCCACTTCATATAATGCGATGGCCGCGGCATTCGAGACATTGAGCTGGCCGATGGGCCCCTGGGTCGGCAGGCGCGCCAGCTTGTCGCAGTTATCGCGAGTCAGGCGCCGAAGGCCAGAACCCTCCGCCCCCAGGGCAAGAGCGACCCGGCCGCTGAGGTCGATTTCGGCCAGGGTTTCACCGCCCTCCGCCTCCAGGCCGATGCACCAGAATCCGGCCCCCTTCAATTGCGTCATCGCCCGCGCCAAGTTGGTGACGGGTACCAGGGGCACATGCTCGAGGGCGCCGGAGGCGGATTTGGCCAGCACACCGCTCTCGGCCGCCGCGTTCCGCTCGGTGACGATGACCGCCTGGGCGCCGAAGGCAGCCGCCGAGCGGAGTATGGCGCCGACATTGTGCGGGTCTGTCACTTGGTCGAGAATCAACAGTAGGGAGGACCCGGAAGACGCTGCCGCGTCGCAGATTTCGAACAAATCCGGTGGGGTCAGAGGTTCGACCAAGGCGGCAATGCCCTGATGCACCGCTCCGGCGGGCAGCAGCCGCTCGAAGGCGGACCGGTCGAGTTGTTCCAAAACAAGCGGTTGCTCGTGCATACTAATAAGAGAAGCGAACTCGCTCGCCAGCTGCTTCTGTTCATCAGAAATAGCGATCAACCGTCTGATAACACGGTGTTTATTGCGTAGCGCTGCAGAAACGGAGTGAAAACCGTAGATCCAGACCGCCGAACCCGACTTGCCGGCGTACTGCAGCTGGCGGCGGGCAGGCCGTTCGCCGTCGAGTCCGACTGCCTGATCACGGGCCGACGCCTCGTGGCGGCCGGGCCCGGACTCGGCGCGCCGCCGGTCGTCCGCTTCACCGCGGCTGCGCTGGTGCTTGAATCGCTTGCGCTTTGACATAGCTCTGCCTAATATCCACTGCGAAATTTGCGGGTTAACGACTGCTGCGCCGGCGAATCCAGATCGGGGTCCCGGTGAGGCGGCTTGTTGGCCTGTTTTCGCGTTGACAAGTAACTGTGAATCCACATAGTTCGCAACTCCGCAAAATTACGAGGCCTGTCCAATCAGGAGGGGTGCCCGAGTGGCTAAAGGGGACGGGCTGTAAACCCGTTGGCGTCAGCCTACGTAGGTTCGAATCCTACCCCCTCCACCATTGAACGGGGGCGGGCGGAGTAGGGGCGAATGTGGAACGGGAACCGGCTAACGGCGCCCGGGGAGCGATGAGGGACGGAGGAGCTGCGGGTGTAGCTCAATGGTAGAGCTCCAGCCTTCCAAGCTGGCTACGTGGGTTCGATTCCCATCACCCGCTCCAACCCACAGTCAGGACTCAGCAACGCGAATACGACGCAAAGACGGCGACAGGTCGAAGTGAATTTGGCGTAACAGTTGATCGACGAAAAATAGGTCAAGGGACGATGTCGAAAGAGAAGTTTCAGCGGACGAAGCCGCATTGCAATGTTGGGACGATCGGTCACGTGGACCATGGCAAGACGACGTTGACGGCGGCGATCACGAAGGTGCTGTCGGAGACGGGCGGCG
>JBJXDY010000076.1:0-19912 GCA_046154965.1 Dongiaceae bacterium
CGATCTCGCTGGCGACCTCGCGCACCTGCTTCAGGTGGGTGCCGATCTCGCCGCAGGTCTGATGCACGGTTTCCAGCGGCGCGCCCGACAGCTCGAACTGGCCGCCCGGCTCCAGGGTGATATTGCATCGGTTCATGGTCAGGGCGATGATCTTGCCGTTCTCCTCGATCGGCTCCCAGCCGAAGCGGGTCATGCCCTGCAGCAACGCCCCGATGCCGCTGCGGCCCTCATAGGGAGCGCGTCGCAGGTCCGGCAGGGTGAACGCGAATTTTTCATGCTCGGTGCCGATGCGCCATTCGCTGCGCGGCTTGGACCCGGCGGCGATGTAGTCGACAAGCTGCCGCTTATCGGTGATGGGTTCGCCCAGCGATTTCGGTGGCGCCGACATCTCGTCCTCCGCGTTGACCAGCCTGTTATGAAATTATCTACGCCGCCCCGGCTAGAACTAGCTGCGGTGCGGCGGCCGCTGGGTCTTGTCCCCCAATATTGCCTGCCAACAGGCAATGGCCGCAAGCGCCGCCGTTTCGGCGCGCAGGATGCGCGGCCCCAATCCGATTGGGATAAAGATGGGATTTTTGCCGAAAGCGTCAAGCTCGGCGGCCGACCAGCCGCCTTCGGGACCGATGAAAATGGCCCAGGATGGGGTGGTATCCACTTCGTAAGCGGCGAGCGCTGTGGCGATGGGTTGCACCGCGCCGCCCTCGGCGCAGACCAGACCGCGGCGGGCCGCCGGCCAATCCGCCAGCAATTTCGCAATTTCCTGGGGCGCGCCGATCTCCGGCACCGTCAGCCGTTCGCTTTGTTCCGCCGCTTCGACGGCGATGGCGCGCAGCCGTTCGATATTCACCCTCTCCACATGGGTATGCTGGGTGAGCAGCGGCTGCAGCCTGATAACGCCCAGCTCCGTCGCCTTCTCCGCCACCAGATCGATGGCGGCCCGCTTGGTGGCGGCGAAGGCCAGCCAGAGGTCCGGCGAGGGCGATTGCTTGCGGGTCTGTTCCTCGACAGCGAACGTGCCGCCGGACTTGGTTAATCTGCCGACGGCGGCGCGCCATTCGCCGTCGCGGCCGTTGAAGAGGCGCAGCGCGGCGCCCGGCTTCAGTCTGAGCACATCGCGCAGGTAGTGGGCGCGGTCTGCAGCGACCTCCACCGCGGCGCCCGATGATAGCGCTGCTTCGACATAGAGCCGCGTGCCGGTGTCCGGCTTCACGAAGCCGCCAACTCCCGATACAGGAATGTGCAATCGCACAGTTTGCCATCGGGATCGCCGGCATAGCGCGGCACGACGCCCGTGACCTTAAAACCGAAGCTCTCATACAAGCGCTGCGCTGGATCGTCTTTTCGTACATCCAGCACCAGCAGAGTGCGCCCAAGGCGCAGCGCCAATTCCTCCGCCGCCCGCATCAGCCGGCGGCCGAGGCCGCGGCGGCGCGCGTGCTGCAGCACCAGCAGCTTCTGCACTTCGGCGCGGTGGCGCGCATTGGCCTTGGCGGCGAGATCGAGTTGCACCGTCCCCAGCAATTGCCCGCCTTCGTAGGCAGCCAGGAGATGCCGTCCGCCGCCGCGCATGGCCGCGATCACGTCGCGCCAATAGGCCTCGGCCTCGCCGTCGGCCATCGGCCAGTGAAAGCCGATGGAACCGCCGGCGCTCACGGCATCGGTCAGCAGCGCCACAAAGTCCTGCAGGTTCGTCGCCACCTGATAGGCACGCAGCTCGACAATTCGCTGCTCCGGCCGCTCCTCCGGCTGCGGTATTTCCGCCGTTTCGCTCATGCTGATCCCGTCATAGACTGGTGTTTGGACAGAAGGCAGGCACAGTAGCCGATGGCGAACACGCGTCAAACCCACGCGCAAGCGGAACTCCGCACGGACATTCCCCGCGCCAGCTGGGTCGACCGCTGGCTGCCCGGGGCGGCGCGGCCCTATGCGCGGTTGATGCGCCTCGATCGGCCCATCGGCACCTGGCTGCTGCTGTTTCCCTGCTGGTGGGGATTGATGTTGGCAGCCGGCTCACCATCGCCAAGTCCCTGGGTCTTTCTGGGATTTGACGCGCCGCATTTTTCGCCGAGCGTCCTCTCACCGATGCTCGTCAGCGCAGCGCTCTTTGCCATCGGCGCTTTGGTAATGCGCGGCGCAGGCTGCACCTACAACGATATCGTCGATAGAGATTTCGATGCCAAGGTCGCGCGGACCGCGTTGCGACCGATACCGAGCGGGCAAATCTCGGCGATGGCAGCAATCATCTTTCTCGCCGCGCAACTGTTGATTGGCCTTATCATTCTGCTCCAGTTCAATTGGTTTACCATCTGGCTTGGCGTTGCATCGCTGGTGCTTGTTTTCACCTATCCGTTGATGAAGCGTGTCACATACTGGCCTCAAGCATTCCTGGGTCTGACGTTCAACTGGGGCGCGCTGATGGGATGGGCAGCCTTGAGCGGCAATCTCGCATTGCCGGCAGTTTTGCTGTATGCCGGCGGCGTTGCCTGGACCCTGCATTACGACACGATTTACGCGCACCAAGACAAGGAGGATGACGCTCTGATCGGCGTGAAATCCACGGCCTTGAAATTCGGCGCTGCGACCAAGTCATGGCTTTGGCTGTTCGCGACAGCAACAGTGGTTCTGTTCGCGGCGGCACTCTTGACCGCCAAGCTGCATTGGCTTTCTTGGGTTGGACTTGCGACAGTCGCTTTCCATCTTGTTTGGCAGATTAGAGCCGTTGACCTTGATGACCCCGTTGACTGTCTCGCCAAGTTTCACTCCAACCGGTGGATCGGCTGGATGTTTCTGTTGGGACTCATTTCCGGCGGGATTGCCATTCGCGGCATAGAAGTTGGGCTTATCCGTTGAACTCCGAATCGCACACCGCCTTCATCCGCGCCAAGACCGCCGTTAGCGCGCCGGCGCTGGTGCCGGAGATCAAGCTGCATCTGGCGACGGAAGTGGCGCCGCTGTGGCGGGCGACCCAGGCGACGCTCGACAAGGACAATCTGCCGCCGCCCTATTGGGCCTTTGCCTGGCCGGGCGGCCAGGCGCTGGCGCGCTATATCCTCGACCATCCGGAGATCGTGCGCGGCCGGCGGGTGCTGGATTTCGCTTCGGGAAGCGGCCTTGTGGCCCTTGCCGCGGCGCGCGCGGGTGCCGCCCATGTCACCGCCAGCGACATCGATCCCTTCGCCGCCGCGGCGATCGCCATGAACGCCGCGCTGAACAACACGCCGGTCGCCATCTCCACCGCCGATCCCATCGACAGCGCCACGCAGGGCCCGCGCTGGGGCTTGGTGCTGGCGGGCGACGTCTGCTACGAGCAGCCGCTGGCCGAGCGGGCGATCCGCTGGCTGCGCACCCTGCTCCATGGCGGCACCGACGTCCTGCTGGCCGATCCCGGCCGCGCCTACCGGCCGCGGGACGGCGTCTGGGAAATGGCGCGCTATGCGGTGCCGACGCTGCTGGAGCTGGAGGATTGCACCGAGCGCATCACCATGGTCTGGCGGCTGACGGATTAGGGGCGTCATGAACATTCAGCATCGCGAAACGCCTGCAGCGGGCGCCGGCACGGTTGTCGGCCGGATCGCGGAGATCTGGCGCTATCCCGTGCAATCCATGGGCGGCGAATGTCTGACCCGGACGGCGCTGAGCGGCGGCGGCGTGCCTGGCGACCGTGAATACGGCATCGTCGATCCCGGCATTGGCGAAGTCGTCTCCGGCGCCCTGGGCAAGAAAAAATGGCGCGGCATCGTTACTCTGTCGGCCCGGCTGCTGGAAGCGCCAGCCGCCGGCAAGCTCCCCGCGGTCGAGATCGTCACGCCCGAAGGGGAGACGCTGCGCGGCGATCAGCAGAACATCGACGAGCGGCTGAGCGCGATCCTGGGCCGGCCCGTGCATCTTGCCCATCGCGTCAGCGAGAACAAGCGCTCCAGCTATGGCCACGAGCCGCTGCATATCCTGACCACCGCCAGCATGGCCGCGTTCAAGTCGCATCATAAGAGCGGCCAGTTCACGCCCGCGCGTTTCCGGCCCAACCTGGTGATCGATACCGGCGGCGCCAGCGGCTTTGTCGAGCAGGCCTGGCTGGAACGCATACTGCAGATCGGCGACGGCGTGCGGATCACCGCCACCGATAACTGCGCGCGTTGCGTGATGACCACGCTGGCGCAAGGCGACCTGCCTTTCGATCCGGCGATCTTGCATACGGTGACGGCGTCAAACCGCAGCTGGGCCGGCATCTATGCCGGCATGCGCGCGCCCGGCGAGATCAGTGTCGGCGATCCGGTGACGCTGCTTTAGATCAACCCTGCGCCATCTTGGCGATGGGCTGGATGAATTGCGGCTCGATGTCCCAGGGGAACAAGATCCAGGTATCCTGGCTGACTTCCGTAATATAGGTGTCCACCAGCGGCCGCCCGGCGGGCTTGGCATAGATGGTGGCGAAATGCGCCTTCGGCAGCATGTCGCGCACGGCCTGGCCGGTCTTACCGGTATCCACGAGATCGTCGATGATCAGCCAGCCGCTGCCGTCGCCGCTGCCGCTGGCCTGTTTCACCACCGTGAGCTTGCCCTGGCTGCGGTCGTCATAGCTGGTGATGCAGACGGTATCGATCAGCCGCAGTTCCAGCTCCCGCGCCACGATGGCGGCCGGCACCAGGCCGCCGCGGGTGACGGCGACGATGCCCTTCCACGGCCCCTTTTCCACCAGCCGCCAGGCCAGCGCCTTGGCGTTGCGGTGCAATTCGTCCCAGGTGACGGGAAAGTTCTTTTGGCTGGAATGGGCAGAATTCACGGCGTTTTCCCCCTCGGTGGCCTACCTTGGGACGCTCGTTTATCCCGCCCCTCCGGCACGGGCAACCCCGCGCCGGAATACGGTCAGACGTTCTGGTCGGGCGCCTGGGTCAGGGCGCAGCCATTGATGCGCCAGGAGCCGTCGGGCTGCTTTTCCATGCTGTAGCGCGCGATGACCGGCCGGCCGTCGGGGCCGACCAGGAACACATCCTGCACCAGGCTGCCGCCGACAGCGCCGAGCTGGCGGAACTCCACCTCGCGCGGGCGGTAGACGGGCTGATAGCCGGTCTTGACCATCTGCATGAAGATTTCCGGCGTGTTGAACATCGATTGGATCGACGGCGAGGCATAGGACCAGGCCGCGCCGGCGTCGTCCTGCTGGAAGGCGTCGAGCTGGGACTGGATCACCTGGCGGATCGCCGCCTGATCCGCCGAGGACGCCTCCTGGGCGGCGGCCGGGGGGATCGCCAGGGCCAGGATCAGCAGCAACAACCCTAGGAATGCGCGCATTTTTCAGCCTCCATGACTTGGGAGGCCGGCGGCCACCCGCAAACATTATACGTGCGCCGGCGCGGTTTGGTTGCGGTCATAATCTTGCTTAGGGCGGTGCTGTAGCCCGCAAGAGCCGGCGGGCCGGCCTCAAGGTGAGAGCCGGCCCGCGGGTTAGGCGTTTGCGGTTGATCAGCGGATGTAGAGGCGTATCTCGACCGAATCCGATTCCTGGGCACTATAGGTCACCAGATTGATCCGGTCACGGCCGACGCCCAGGCTGCCCAGGCTCTGGATCACCTGGTCGGCGCGGGCCAGGGCCTGCTTGCTGTTGTCCTGCAGCTCTTCCGGCGAGCCTGATGTCGGCGACACCGCCGCTAGGTCCAGGGCGAAGCCGGGCTTGCGCTCCTGGGCCTTGCGGATGGCGGCGGCGAGGTCGGTTTCATAGTCGGTGCCTCCGTCGGGGAAGAAGATGACCACGAAGGGTTTGCCGGTGGCGATGCCGCTGCCCGGCGGCGCCGCGGCGGACTCGTCCGCCGGCAGCGGCGCTGACGGCTCGCTGGCGGCAGGCTCGGTGGCGGCGGCGGATTGATCGCCGGACGTGGCGGCGGCGCCGTCATCAGCCGAGTTGCCGCCGGCGCTGCAGGCCGCGAGGCCAAGCAGCAGGGCCGGCAGGAAGATCTGGAAAACGACGCGTTGGGACAAGGACATGAAGCCGCTATCTGGTTGAGGCTGGCGGCATCCTAGACAGCGCGGCCAGGGGTCTCAAGCCGCTTTGCCAGCCGCCTCACGAACCGCTTCCCGGGGCCCCGCGGCCTTGCCAGCGCGAGGGCCTTTCTATAGGGTGCGCCCCCTGTCGCGGCCCCGGTTTTTCGCCGGGTTTCTCCGCCGGATGCGCCCGTAGCTCAACTGGATAGAGCACCAGACTACGAATCTGGGGGTTGGGGATTCGAATTCCTCCGGGCGCGCCACTCCAATTCAGACACGCCAAGTCGCCTCGCCACGGCGTCATGTCAATCGCACAAGCAGCTGTGCCGCAATGCAACCGTGATCCGCGGCGGGCCTTCAATTGGGTATCTTAATGGCAGAACATGAAACGATGGCGCAGCAAGGGAGGCACAGATGGAAGCAACGCGGAAAGTACTGAACGCCGCTGTGGAGGAAACGCTCGACCCCGACGACTGGACTGAAGCGCAAGCGCTATCGCACCGGATCGTCGACGACGCCGTCGGCTATCTGCGCGGGATCCGCGACCGCCCGGTCTGGCAGGAGATGCCGGCGGAGGCGAAGGCGTTCTTCAAGGCGCCATTGCCGCGAACCCCCGCGCCGCTGGCCGAGATCTATCGCGAGGTGGCGGAGAATGTGATGCCCTATCCGATGGGCAACATCCATCCGCGCTTCTGGGCCTGGTACATGGGGTCGAGCAATTTCACCGGGGCGGTGGGCGATTTTCTTGCGGCGATCCAGGGCTCGAACCTCGGCGGCGGTAACCATGCCGCCGCCTACATGGATCAGCAGGTCGTGGACTGGTGCAAGGAAATGCTGGGCTTTCCCGCGTCGGCCAGCGGCACGCTGGTCAGCGGCGGCTCAATGGCCAATATCATCGGCCTGACCGTGGCCCGAAACGCCAAGGCTGATGTCGACGTGCGCGAACTCGGCGTCGCCGCGATAAGAAAGCCGTTGCGCATCTATGGGTCCGATCAGATTCACAGTTGCCACCGCAAAGCCGTTGAGGCTCTCGGCCTGGGCAATCGGGCCTTGCGAAAAATTCCAACGGATCGCAACCTGAGGATCGACCTCGCGGCGCTGCGAATGGCGATCGCCGAAGATCGCGCGGCAGGGCATAGACCCGCCTGCGTGATCGGCACCGCCGGAACAGTCAACACCGGCGCCATCGACGACCTGCAGGCTCTCGCGGCATTGGCGGCTGAGGAAGACCTCTGGTTCCATGTCGACGGCTGCATCGGCGCGCTCATCGCCGTCGCCCCTGAGAATGCCCACCGAGTTGCCGGAATCGAGCGTGCCGACTCCATTGCGCTCGATCCCCATAAGTGGCTGCATGCCCCATTCGAGGTCGGCTGTGCGCTGGTCCGCGATGCCGCGGCGCATCGCGGCACATTTGCGGTCACGCCGGAATACCTGGAGCAGACATCCCGCGGCGTCGCATCCGCCAATTGGCTGCACGAATACGGGCTGCAGACTTCGCGTGGCTTCCGGGCACTGAAAGTCTGGATGGCGCTCAAAGAGCACGGCATCGAGAAGTTCGGCCGCCTGATCGATCAGAATATCGCCCAAGGCCACTATCTCAGCGCATTGATCGAGGCCGAACCCCTTTTGGAGCTGGTCGCGCCGACAAGCATCAATATCGTCTGCTATCGCTATCATCCTGAAGGGGTTGATGGCGCGGAGCTGAAGGCCCTCAACATGGAGATCATGCTGAGGATGCAGGAAGAAGGCACCGCTATCATTTCAGACACGACAGTCCAGGGCAGGCATTGCCTGCGTGTGGCCGTCAACAATCACCGAAGCCGGCGCGATGATCTGGACCTGCTGGTCCGGGAAACGATTCGCCTTGGCGATGCGATTGTGAACACGGGCAAGGCCGCCTGACGCGCTTGCCGATCCGCCGGCAGCAGTCCCCTAATCCGTGATCGTGGCGCGCCCGGCGGCGAGTTGCGCCAGGCGGGCCTCTATGAACCGGCGCTCTGCGGGCTGGCGCGTCAACTGAAGCGCGCGTTGATAGGAGGCCCGTGCGGCCTCTGCGAGGCCGAGCCTCCGCTGCATATCGGCGCGCGCAGCGTGGGCCAGGTGGTAACCGTCAAGGCCGCCCTGTGCCAGCGCCGCTTCGATGGCCGCGAGCCCGGCATCAGGCCCGTCGCGCATGCCCAGGGCAACAGCGCGATTCAGAGCAACCACCGGCGAGGGCTCGACGCGAACAAAGACGTCATAGAGCGCAACGATCCGGGCCCAGTCGGTTTCGCCGGCGCTCGGCGCCTCGGCGTGAACCGCCGCAATGGAAGCTTGGAGGAGGTAAGGTCCGACGCGCCGCAGGGTCAGGGCCCGCCCGATCAGGCCCTGCGCCTCGGCCATCAGCGCGCGATCCCAAGACGTCCGGTCCTGATCGTCGAGCAGGACCAGATCGCCCGCCGCGTCGATGCGCGCGGTCCGCCGCGACTCGTGCAGCAGCATCAGGGCAAGCAGCCCAAGCGCTTCGGGATCTTCCAGAAGCTCGACCGTCAGCCGGCCCAGCCGGATCGCTTCGGCACAGAGACCGGCCCGCGTCAGGCTAGGTCCTTCTGTCGCGGCATACCCCTCGTTGAAGATGAGATAGATCACGCGCAGCACGCTGTCGAGCCGTGCCGGCAACTCGGCGCGGGCCGGGATCTCGTAGGGCAGCGCCTCGGCGCGGATCTTCGCCTTCGCCCGGACGATGCGCTGGGCGATCGTCGGCGCGCGGGTCAGGTATGCGCGGGCGATCTCTTCCGTCGTCAGCCCGCCCACTTCGCGCAAGGTCAGAGCGATGCTCGCGTCCTGCGCCAAGGCCGGATGGCAGCAAACGAAGATCAGCCGCAATTCGTCATCCTGGATAGTCTCGGCCGCGGCCGGTTCCTGTGCGGGGTCCGCCAGCGCCGCCAACTGCGGCAAGGCGGCCGCCAGCCGCGCCTGCCGGCGCCAGCGGTCGATCGCCTTGAAGCGTCCAGCGGACACCAGCCAGGAGTAGGGATTGGCCGGAACACCCTCGCGCGGCCACTGGTCAGCCGCGGCGGCGAAGGCTTCGTGCAGCGCTTCCTCCGCCGCATCGAATCCGCCCAAGACGCGGATCAGCGTCGCCAGCACGCGCCGCTTGTCGGTGCGGTAGGCGGCCTCGAGGGCGGCGCGCGCCGCGGCTGCGCTCACAGCTGCGGCGGAGGCTGGCTGAAATCCACGACCGGGCGGACTTCGATGGAACCCAGCCTGGCCAGCGGATGCCCCGAGGCGACCCGTGCGGCCTCATTGAGATCGCGCGCCTCGATCAGGACGATGCCGCCGAGCATCTCCTTGGTCTCCATGAATGGGCCGTCGGTGGCCGACATCTTCCCCTCGCGCACCCGCACGGTCATGGATGACTCCGGCAGCTCCAGTGCCTCGCCCATCACGAAGTGGCCGCTTTCTTTCAGCTTGTCGTCATAGGTCGAGCACTCGGCGAGGACCGCATTGGCCTCGGGGCTGCCGCCGAAGAGTGTCTTGGGATTGTAGTAGATGAGACAGGCGTAGCGCATGATAGAGCTCCTTCTGTTAGCGCCGCGAATGTCCCTTGTCGTTCGGCGCCGCCCGGATTCGACAGGGCTGGGATTTTCACCGATCGCCGAAACGGCACGGGGCACGGCGTGATCGGGCGCTTGGAGTATGCCCGACCAGGGCGACTCCGTCTTTTCCGCGGGGCGGGAGCCCCTGCAAGCCCGAAACCGCTATGCAAATTCCGCTTGGCGTAAGCGGCGCCGGCGAGGACGGACCGCTCGCCTGTCCTCCCGGAACGCCTTAGAGCGCAATGGCGGATTAGGAAATTCCCAGGGACCGGCGGCAATCATGCCGCTGCTGCCGCAGCCGCAACGATCGAATTGGCGTAGTCTCGACGTTGTCTTCAGGGGGGTATGAACATAGCACGGCCTAAGACCGCTGCAGGAGACGAGATCTTACGCCCGGCGATGGCGCGACACATCCGCCAGCTCGGCCTGACGGACGCCAAGCAAACGGTGCTCGTGTTCTAATCCAGCTTGGTGCCCTTGGGAATCATGAGGCGATAATCGCCGGAGACGGTGTCGCGTTCGAGAGCCGCGGCGACGCCCAGCGAGGCGAGGTCCTTGAGATGGGCATTCACGCTATGCAGGCCATCTTGAAGGCGCTCGATCTGCTGCTGCCGGTTGGTTTTCATTATAGTTCTCCTTGGTGAAAAGGCCGGGAACCTTCCAGCGCCCCCGTCACCATGGGCCTGCATAGTGAACGAAGTGTTAGGATTTGCGCGGCTGGCTGGGCTTATCTCGGGAAGCAACAGCATCCAGTCCGCGTCATTGAGTTCGCCCACCGGCGGCGATGGCTTCGGAAACGATGGCCCGCGCATCGTCCACTTTCGCGCGGTGATTGACGGGCCAAGCCCGCAGCGCGAAGGCCGCGCTTGCTTGCTAATCAGCTTGAAGTCCTGCAACCCCTTCCCGGCCGCGGCCGTCATCGATCCAGGGATGGAAGAAGAAGTCCGCGGCTGCTTGCCGCTGGTAGCCGGATGGGCCGGCCGCTGTTCGACCGACTCCCAATGTCCCTTGGCAAACTCCACGCTTCGTCGGCGAGGCGCGACAACGCCAGATTGGATATCTGCGGTTCTTCCATGTATTCCGACCCCCGATATCTGTCCCGCAGCGGCTGGTTCTCGTAGGAGACACGACACAGGTGGAGTTGCCGAGATGCCGGATCCAAGACACTGCGAAGCTTAAGTCCTGTTCGAAGCCCCCTTTGCATCCCTCCCGACCTGTGTTGTGATGGCAGCCTGTTGAGCACGGCGTAGTCCAAAAGGCGCACTCCCATGGCCGAGATCGGCATCAACGGTATCTGCAAATCCTTCGGCCCCGTTGCCGTGCTGCGGGACATCGATCTCTCGATCCGCAACGGCGAATTCCTGGTGCTGGTGGGGCCATCGGGCTGCGGCAAGTCCACGCTGCTGCGCATCGTCGCCGGGCTGGAGACGGTCGGCGACGGGACGATCGAGATCGACGGCCGCGACGTCACCGACTTGCCGTCCAAGGAGCGGGACATCGCCATGGTGTTCCAGAGCTATGCGCTCTATCCCCACATGACCGTGGCGGAGAACATGGCCTTTTCGCTGCGCGTGCGCCGCGCCGACAAGAAGGTCATCGCCGAACGCGTCGCGGCGGCGGCGAAGATCCTGAACCTCACCGAGTATCTCGCCCGCCGGCCGGCGCAGCTTTCCGGCGGCCAGCGCCAGCGGGTCGCCATGGGCCGCGCCATCGTGCGCGATCCCAAGGTGTTCTTGTTCGACGAGCCGCTGTCCAACCTGGACGCCAAGCTGCGCGTTTCCATGCGCAGCGAGATCAAGGCGCTGCATCAGCGGCTGAAGACCACCACCATCTACGTCACCCACGATCAGGTGGAAGCCATGACCATGGCCGACCGCATCGTCGTGCTGCGCGACGGGCGCATCGAGCAGGTGGGCACGCCGCTGGATCTCTATGACAATCCCGCCAATGTCTTCGTCGCCGAGTTCATCGGCTCGCCCGCCATGAACATGCTGCCGGCCCTGTTCCGCGTGAACGGCGGGCAGCGCGCGGCGGAGATCACCGGCGGCGGCACGGTGGCCCTGCCGCCGCAGCTTGCCGGCAATGACGGCCAGCCGATCCTGCTGGGCATCCGGCCCGAGCACCTGACGGTCGGGCCGTCGTCCGGTGCTCTCACGGGCCGGGTCTCATTGGTCGAACCGCTGGGCTCGCAAGTGCAGATCATCGCCGACGTGGCCGGCCGCGAGGTCACCGCCTTGCTCAACGAGCGCATCCTGCCGCCGGTCGGCTCCGCCATCGCGCTGGCCCCGCGATTGGACGCGATCCATGCTTTCGATGCGGATAGCGGACGGCGGTTATAGGTCGCGCAACGATCTGTAGGGGCGGGTCTCAAACCCGCGTCTCTGAATTTATTCGCAAGGGGGCAAGCTGTCATCGCGGCCGGCTTTGGCCGGTGACGAGGAATCCTTAACAACCCGGCGGCGCTGTCACGGAAAAATCACAGGCCATGTTCGATAATCTGCACGCCGAATGGGTGTAGCCTCCAGCCCGCAACGACAATCTTGCGTTGAGGGGAACGCTGCCCGCCCAAAGTCAGGACTCGGTTTTTCAGGGCGGTTGCGGCATCGGTCCCGAACATGGGGAGCAATAGCATGACCATTGCCTTTCGAATCCTGATCACTGTCGTGTTCGGCCTGCTGTGGTGGTGGGTTTACAACCGTGTCGGCGTGGATCTGCAGTATCTGATGATCCTCGGCTCCGTGCTTGCGATCTGCGTCTGCTGCTGCAAGGGCAGCAGCGATCCGGGTGAATGGAACTGGCAACGCTACTTCGCCTGCATTCGCCGATGCTGGCTGCCGACGGCGATCCTGATCGTCAGCCTCTTCATCATCGGAGTCCTCGCCGTGTTCATTGCGACTGGCGTGGCACCGGCAGGGGCCGTGCTGGTGAACATCCTGCTTGCGGCGATCTTCGCCCCGCTATTGGTGCGGATCATCTGCTGCGCGTACGAAAACCCGTAGATTGAAACGCCATGCTCCGCCGGCCTTGTCGCTCGCCGGCGGAGCGCTGCAGCTGAAAGCGCGCTGAGGTCGGGAACCGCCGGAGAATCCGGGACTGTCGCGGGGGCGATGCTTTTGTTGTTCCGTCTGGCGGGCCGCGTCGGCATGATTTGCTTGACATTGCGGACTATGTTCCTAGAATGGAACAGCCGTTGCCGCGATCGCTCCGGCAGCCTGGATGTTGGACATTGTATATCGGGATACCAAGGAAGCGCGCCGTATCGACCGCAGGCGCGGTGATTCCCTTGCATGGCATCGATCCCCGGAAACAGGGTCCCTGGGAATCGGCAGAATCGGGGCTTAGGCCTTGTTTCCTTGGCGGAAATGCTGCGGAGAAGATGCGGCGAAATGCCGAGGCCCCGGCGGCGGGCGCTTAGCCGATCGGCGCGGGGGCCCTTACCTTCAGCTTCTCCGCCCAGGGCTGAAGTGCGGGCATGATGCCGGGATAGAGCGGCACACCCTTGGCCAGCGCCTCGCGCTTCAGCGCCATCGCCCGCTGGCCCGGCAGGCGCACCGCGTCGAAGCCCGGCGCCGGCGGATTGCTGCGGCAGGCCTCGGCGATCCAATCCATCTCCCGCGCGAAGGGCGCCGCACCGCCGAAAGCCCGGGGATCGAACACCTGGATGAACACGCCCGCACCCCAACCGGTCGGCTTGCTGGAGCGGCCGAAGCCCGGCAGCGCTTGGGTCAGCGCCTCCACCGTCAGTGCCAGGCCATAGCCCTTATGGCCGTGGTCGCGCCCGCCCGTGGGCTGCAGCGTGCCCGGCGGATCGGTGAACAGCGCGTTGGGATCGTCTGTCCCGTGGCCCCGCGCATCCATCGCCCAGGGGCCGGGATAGCGGCGGCCCTCGCGGCGCAGGCGGTTGGTCATGCCATTGGTGGTGATGGACGCGCTCATGTCGATCAGGATGGGATCGCCGCCGGTGGGAATGCCGACGGCGAGGGGATCGGGGGTGAATACCGCCTTGAGGCCGCCAAACGGCGCCACGCTGGCATCCGCGGGATCGGAGCTCAGGATCGTGACCATCATGCCCGCGGCCGTGGCGCGCGGCAGGAAGGTGGCGAGGCAGGCGATATGATGGCTGCGGCGGATGGCGATGGCGCAAAGTCCGTGGCTCCGCGCCCGTTCCACCGCCAGATCCACCGCGCGCGCGGTGAGCCAGACGCCCGGCAGCGTGCCGCCGTCCCAGGTTACCGCCGCGCCTCGGTCGGCGACGATGCCGGGCTCGCCCGCCGCCTTCATGCCGCCCTCGGCGATCTCCTGCAGATAGCCGCCGGCCAGCTGCAGCCCGTGGGTGGTGTGGCCCATCAGGTCGGCCTCCACCAGCATCTCCGCGATCAGCGCGGGCTTGTCGCCGTCGCAGCCCGCGGCCGCGAAGAGCCCGCGGGCGAAGGTAACGAGTTCGGCGGCGCTGTAGCGCTGGATCGATGCGTTCATGGATTTTCCTTGATCGGGTTATGCGGCGCGAAACGCTAGAGTCCGAACTCGCGCCGGTAGCCGTCCCACATCAAATTGAACCGGGCCTCGTTCATGTCGGTATAGCCTTCATAGCCCGCTTTCTGATCGCCATAGAGCGCGGACATGCCGGCGGCGACCAGCTCCGGCGCCAGCTCCGAGGTCACTTCCTGCACCATGCCCCAGAGAAACTCGCGCAAGGACACGGCGACCTTGAACAGCCGGTATTGCCGCCAGTTCTCCTTCGTGCGCTGGCCGTAATAGAGCTCGACGACGCGCAGATCCAGATCCTCGGCTGCATCGGAATTGATCATCGCCGCCGCCAGATCGAAATTGGGATTGCCGAAACCGCCGTAATCCCAATCGATGAACAGCACTTCGCCGTTCTCGTCGAAGACGAAATTCTGCGGCACCAGATCGTTGTGGGTGAACACGGGCGTATAGGGCGGCACGTCCTGCTCCAGCCGCCCGGCGATGCGCTCCAGCTCCGCCAGTTTCGGCAACAGCCGCGATTTCTTCTGCCGGCCGATCTCGCAATAGCGGCGCGCCACCTGGAACGGCCAGAAGTAATGCGCCGCCGGACGCAGCGCTGCCGATCCGCCATGCAGCCGCTTCATCAGCGCGACGATCTTCTCCAGCGTCGGGCCGTGATGGATGTTCTCCGGCCGCAGCGTGCCGCCGCTGACGAATCGGGCGACGATCAGCGCCGGCTCGATATGGATCACTTCCGGCGTGACGCCCAGATGCGAACCAGCCTCCGCCGTCGCCTGCACCGAAGACTGGTAGATGCCATGAACGGGAATGTCGAAGCCGATGCGGGCGACATAGCTGCCCTTGCCGTCGGTGACCTTGTAGCTGCTGTTGCAGAGGCCGCCGATGATCGGCTCCAGCTGCGGCTGGCCCTGCCAGATCGGCAGATGGCTGACATAGTCGCGGATCTGCGGATCCGACCAATCCTTGCGTATCATGCCGCCCAACCCTCATGCGCGGCGGCGGGTTGCCGGCCCAATGGCCGGGGCCTGCCGCCCTCCTGCAGGCCGCATGATTTCCGCAACGGCCGGAAAGCGCAACTCTTCCCGCAATGCCGGCGGCTAGCGGTTCTTCTTCAGCGCCGCGAGTTGCGATTCGTTGGGGCAGAAATCGCGGTAGGATTCGTCAGTCCGATCCTGTTGCAGCCAGTGCCGGCAAAGATTTCGCGCGCCGCAACTGCGGCAGACGCGCGCCAGTTCGTCGCGCAAGCCGGGATGCCGGGCCAGGACGCCGTCGGCGATCTCGAGCCGCTGCAATATCTGCTGCAGAAGCTGGGGCGCCTCCTGCGCCCGGGCGATATCGGCGATCTGATCCCGGCTGATGCCCATATCCGCGAGGTCAGTGTCGGTCAGCCGCTGCAGTTCCTTTTCCAGAGCCGCCTGGCGGCACCAGGCCTCGACCGCATCGGCGGCGGCGCGCACGCCCCGATGGACGCCTGCGACCAGCCGCTCCGCCGCATGCTGGACCTGCCACATGTCAGGTCTGGATTCGTTTTCGTCGTTGCCGGTGTGGGCCATGAGAGACTCCTTTTACCTTTATCAGGTTCGGGGATCGCCGGCCCCGCCGCATTGATGCGGGTCAAATCGATCCAGCGCCGCCACCGCTGTTGCGAGCGAGTTCCTAAGAATTGTCCAATTTCGACAAGGCGTTGAAGGCGCCGATAGCGGCAATCTGACTAGAATTCACTCCAATCGGCGGCGGCGTCTTGGGCGCCCTGGGATTGACGGCGCGGGGGCTTTGCCGGAGCTGATACAGGCTCGCGTGCCGTTTCCATGACATCGGCGCCGACGGTTTGCGTCAGCTGGTTCTGCATCTCCCTGACATCGCTGCGCTTGGCCCCGGCGCTGCGGCTCGCCGCTGTGCGGAAGGCCGATGCCGCCGGGGCCTTGGCGGTCCCGCCGGCCGATGACCGCTGGCCGACCGAAAAGAACTTCACCAGCGTCGCCAGCTCCTCGGCCTGCTGATCGACAGAGGCAAGCGCGGCGCCCGATTCCTCCACCAGCTGGGCATTCTTCTGGGTGACGGATTCCATTTGCCCGACGGTGTTTTCCACCTCGATCACGCCGGCGCTCTGCTCCCGGTTCGCCGCCGCCATCTCCGACACGATATCGGCGACGCGCTTCACCGATCCGGTGATCTCCGACAGGGCGGTTCCCGCGCGGTTGACCAACTCGACGCCTTCTTTCGTATTCTGGCTGCTGGCGCCCACCAGTGCCTTGATCTCCTTTGAAGCCTGGCCCGAGCGCTGCGCCAGGACGCGCACCTCGCTGGCCACGACGGCAAAACCGCGGCCCGCCTCTCCGGCGCGTGCCGCTTCGACCGCGGCGTTCAGCGCCAGCAGGTTGGTCTGGAAGGCAATCTCGTCGATCATGCCGACGATCTCGGCGATGCGCCGTGACGACTCCTCGATACGGCCCATGGCCTTCACGGCCGAGCCGGCGATATCCCCGCCTCCCTCCGCCGCTTGGCGCGCCGCCATGGCCAGCTGGTTGGCCTGTTGGGCACTATCAGCGTTCTGCTTGATCGTCGCCGAAAGCTGGCGGATCGCCGCCGCCATCTCCGCGAGGTTGGAGACCTGCTCTTCCGTGCGCACCGAAAGATCGCTGGACCCGGTGGCCAGCTGCGCCGTCGCCGAACGGATCGTCTCCATGCCTTCCACCGTCTGGCCGACGATGTTGGCCAGCTGATCGGCCGTCTCGTTACAGTCGCGCTTTAGCCGCAGCAGATCGCCTTGATAGTCGCCGGCGATGCGCCTGGTGAGATCGCCCTGGGCCATCCCCGACATCATCTCCACCACCTCGGTCAGCGCCGAGGCAATGCCCGCCGCCCAGCGGTTCATGCCCTCGCCCAGTTTGAGCACCAGGCCGCTGCGGCCTTCCAGCGAAACGCGTCGCGACAGATCGCCCGTAGCGGCGCCGTCGACAAATGCCGCCAAGTCCTGCTCTGCGAGTTTGCGCTCCGTGATGTCGCGATAGACCGTAACGATGCCGCCCTCGGCCGTGCGCCGTTCGGTGATCTGCATCCAGCGGCCGTCCGGCATGGCGTGCTCGATCGTACCGGAGAACGTCGCGCGCTGATCCAAGCGCTTCTTGATCCACGCCTCCTCGCGTCCCCGCGCCTCCGGGATCATCCCCTGGCTGAGGCTTATGCGGAGCATTTCCTGATAGGTCCGGCCGAGCTCATAAAGGGCGCGCTGGTCACCGAACATCTGGCGGAATCGCTCGTTGTACGCCACGAGCCGATCCTCGGCGTCGAACAGGACGAAGCCGTCATCCACTTTGTCCATGGCGTCGGCGAGGCGGGCGATGGTGAGTTCCGACAACGCCATTGCCCGCTTCACCTCTGTTTCGCCGTTCTGCATGACGCGGGCGATGATGTGGCCGAACAGCGTGGCGACGCCGACCATGAAGATGACGACGACACCGATAACGTACTCGAAACGGCGCAGGTCCTCGGCGTGCATGATCTGCCGGTCGAAAAGCTGCGCCTGAATGGCCTGCACCTTCTCGACCGCGCCATCCACCGCCTTCGTAAGGCCGGCGTACTTTCGATCCATCGTCGCCATGCGCTGGCCGGCGGACGCGGGGTCGTTGCCGGTGAAGAAAGCAAAGATCTGGTCGGCCTCGGCGTTCATCTCGGCCATCGCGGCATCGATCTGTTTCAGTCCTTCCAAGATCGGACCGGCCTGCGCCGGATCGACGTTGTCTTGCAGTTCCTTCGCCGTCGAAGCGGAGAAGGCGGTGAATTCTTCCATCGCCGTGTCGCGGCGGCCGATTTCCAGGGTGACGTTCTGGCTGTCGAATATGTCGTTGCCGGGTGCGTTGACCGCGGTGGCATAGCCGCCGAGATCGGCAATCGCGCCCAGCCGGTCGGCCCAAAGACGGCTCTCGGCCACGGCGTCCTTGTAGGATTCCACCAGCAGATGATTGAGGAACAGCGTACTGCCGATCGTCAGCAGATCGAACGCCGCCAGCGTGTAGTAAATCCAGTGCCACTTGATTCCGCGCCGCGTGAGCACGGATGCGAGATGGGCAAACTTTCCGGAAGCCGGTGCCGCGGTTGCGCGCAGTAAGTCAACATCGATCGCCATTCGGCTGGTCCTCATCAGGCACGCCGTCGCCGGAGACTCCGTTGAGGCTGCCTCCGGCCACGAGTTCAACAATAGGTTCCGCGCATCCACGCGCCGATATCTGACCGGCGAGCGGGTCTACGTGTATTTGTAACTATTCCACGGAATTGTTAATCAGCAGTTATCATACATAATATCATATGATAGTGGGATCGTTGATAATCCGGCTGACGAAACATCCCAGAATTGCTGGCGAGTCCATTCAAACCACTGAACCAAGATCGCGTCGGATCGAGCCGATCCGGGGCGCGACTATCTCTTTCGATCTTGTCTATCCTTGTCGAAGCAGGGCGAGAGCCGCGGATTGCGCGGCTTCAGTGCGATCCGATCATGCCCTAGAACTCGCTCCAGTCGGCGGCGGCGCCCTGGGCGATGGCGCCCTGGCGGCGCAACGGCCTGGATTGCTGTGAGGCCACCGCCGGTTCGGCCTCCGGTGCCGCGGCGGCGCCGACGGTCTTGCCCAGCTTGTCCAGCAGCTTGCCCGCGGCGCGGTGCTTGACGTTCTCGCCGCCGCTGCTCGCCGCCGAGCGCAACGTCGTCGCGGCGCCGGGCGCTTGATGCCGCTGCTCGCCGTCGCGGCCGACCGAGAAGAACTTCACCAGCGCCGCCAGTTTCGCGGCCTGCTGATCCACCGAGGCCAGCGCGGCGCCGGACTCCTCCACAAGCTGCGCGTTCTTCTGCGTCACCTGCTCCAGCTGGCCGACCGTGTTCTCAACTTCGGCGACGCCGGTGCTCTGCTCGCGGTTCGCCGAGGCAATCTCCGCCACGATATCGGCCACCCGCTTCACCGACCCGGTGATCTCGGTCAGCGAGTTCCCCGCCCGGTTTACCAGCTCCACCCCTTCCTTGGTGCTCTGGCTGCTGGCGCCCACCAGCGTCTTGATCTCCTTGGAGGCATCGCCCGCGCGCTGCGCCAGTACGCGCACTTCCGACGCCACCACGGCAAAGCCGCGGCCGGCATCGCCCGCCCGCGCCGCCTCCACCGCAGCGTTCAGCGCCAGCAGGTTGGTCTGGAAGGCAATCTCATCGATCATGCCGACGATTTCGCCGATCCGCCGCGAGGATTCCTCGATGCGCCCCATGGCCTTTACCGCCGAACCGGCGATCCCGCCGCCGCCCTCCGCCGCCTGGCGCGCCGCCATGGCCAATTGATTGGCCTGTTGTGCATTGTGGGCATTCTGCTTGATCGTCGCCGAAAGCTGGCGGATCGCCGCCGCCATCTCCTCAAGGTTCGAGACCTGCTCTTCCGTTCGCACCGAAAGATCGCTTGATCCCGTCGTGAGTTGCGCCGTCGCCGAGCGGATCGTTTCCATGCCTTCGACAGTCTGGCCGACGATGTTGGCGAGCTGATCCGCCGTGGCGTTGCAGTCGCGCTTGAGCCGCTGCAGGTCCCCTTCGTACTCGCCGCTGATACGGGTCGAAAGATCGCCGCGCGCCATGCCCGACATCATGGCCATCACGTCGGCCAGCGCCGAGGAAATCGTCTCGGCCAGCCGGTTAATGCCCGCCGTGAGCTTGGCGGCTAGCCCTTCCGTGCCCGCCTGGGACAGCCGGCGGCTGAAATCACCGGCGGCTACGGCATCGATAACTTGGGCCAATTCCTCCTGCAGCCGTCGCTCCTCTGCCCGCTCGTCGCGCTCCCGGGCCATCTCGGCCCGCTGATGCTCGGCGGCTTCCGCTTCCAGCCGCAGCTTGCTCGCCAGGT
>JBJXDY010000077.1:0-54455 GCA_046154965.1 Dongiaceae bacterium
AGCGAGTGAAACGGCGGTCAGCGCCACGATCATCAATTTCGAACGATTCAACATGGGACTTCTCCATCTGATTGGTTGTCGAAATGTCGATGGCGAAGTCGTTCCGCCATCGCCTATGGGTCGGCAATGAGGGCGCTGCAGGTTCACTGTAATTGGCAGCATCGGCGTGACTGCCGTCACATCCGCGCGTGATCGGCGGATTGGAACGACCTAGTTGGACGCCGAAGCGCCGCCGCAGGATCTCGGCGCGGTCAGCAGGCCGCTGCCGAAGATCGGATCATGGCCCTTTGCGCCGAGGTCTTGCGCGGCCGCGCGCAGCTTGGCCAGAAGTTGCTTGGCCGTGGCGTTCGGCATGGCGCTCTGTTCGATCGCGATGGCGGCGACCACGAACGGCACCGCAAAGGAGGTGCCGGAGCGATAGCTGCCGCCGCCGCCTGCCTTCGCCGCCCAGACATCGACACCCGGTGCCGCCAGGTCGATGTAGTCGCCGCGGTTGGCTTTCTTGTAGATGCGTGCATCGGCATCGATGGCGGTTACCGCTATGACATCCGGATGCGCGGCGGGATAGGCGGCCGGCGCGTCCTTGCCGCCATTGCCCGCGGCGGCGACCAGGATCATACCTTTGTCGGCGGCGCTGCCCATGGCGAAGTCCAGCACCGGATTCGATCCCGTCTCCAGGCTCATATTCACCAGACGTATGCCGCCGCCGCCGAGCCAATCGACGGCGGCCACGACGCGCTCGACCGTCGCCACCGCCGGCCGGTCGTCGGTGGCGTGGAACACGCCAGCATGCTGCAATGCTGCGCCGGGCAGCAGGCCGCCGAATGATTTTTCGTTCTCCCTGCCGATCAGCAGCGCGGCGACGGCTGTGCCATGTTCCGCCGATCCGGGTTTCATCCCAGCCGGCAGGAACGAGCGGGAGGCAAGCTTCTGTCCACTCAAGGCCGGATGCTTCATATCGACGGGCGTGTCGATCAGGCCGATGGGCTGCGCCGCCCGGCACTTCGCCGGCGCGGCCCGCCAGCCGATCAGGGTCTTCGCATAGAGCTGCGCCGCCGGTTCCGTCGCCGCGGGGGTGAGCAGTCCGTTCGGCGCAACGATATGGTCCGGGAAATCCTGGCCCAGCTCGGTGACCGCGCCGCCCAGACTCTGGCCCGGCGGCAGGCGAAAGGCGGTCAGCGCGCCGCCGAGGAAACTCAGCGGCTGCCGGCGCAGCACCCGATAGCCCCTGGGCGCCAGCGCTTGCGCCAGGGCCGTGGCCTCGGCGATGGAGCGGCTGACCACCAGCAGCTCATCGGCGACCGCGGTCGCCGCGCCGGGGATAGGAACAGGGACCGTCGGCGTCTCCGGCGCCACGAACGCAGGCGTCACCACTGTCGGCGGCGTGGTAGGCGGCGGCACGGTGCCGGTGGCCGGATCCGGAATTGCCGGCCCGCCGGGAACGGAGCCGCCGCCAGCCGGATCGACGGGCACGCCGCTGCCGCCGCCGGTCGGCGGCGGGGGAGGCGGCGTCGCCGTGAAATCCGAACTGCCCGTGGGCGTCTTCGGCAATGTCGTCGAGCTCTGCGCATCGGCGCTGTGGACCGGCAGTGCCAGCAGCAGCAACCCGGCGAGAATGAGAACGCGCGGCGTCACGGCTGCTCTTGTTCGGCTTGCAGCACGATATCGCCGCGCGCCCGCAACGCCGCCAGCGCCTGTGCCGCGAGTTCCGGATGATCTTCCGAGCCTTCGATCGTCAGGCGATAGACGCCGAGCGCGCCCGGCCCGTCCACGATCGTGCCGTGGACTTCCTGCAGCAGCTCGCGGATCGCCGTTTCGCTGGCGTTCGGCGCGAAGCGCACCTGCAGGGTCGCGCCGCCGCCGCCCGCCGGGCTCACCGGTCCGAGCGACCACTGATAGCCGATGATGCCGGCCTGCAGCAGGATGACCACCGCCGCGGCGATGGCGGCGATGTTGCGCCAGCCTGTGCCGCCGCCGGCTGCTTTGCGCTCCCGCGCGATTTGCTGCTGCAGCCGCCGCCAGCCCAATGCCCCCGGGCTGTTGCCGGCCTCCATCGTTTTCATCTGCGCCCGCAACCCGCGCATGAACTCAAGATCCTGTGCGGCCTGCGGCGATCCCTTTGCCAATGTCTCTGCCATACGGGCCTCCTCGCCCTGCAGCGTCTCGTTGGCGAGCCATGGCAGCGATTGCTCGATGTCCTTGTCGCGATTCCCGGCCATCTTAAGCTACTCCCTTCGCCCCATCAGCTTCGCCCCATCAATTTCGCCAGGCAATGCTGCATCGCGCGTTTGGCATGGAACATGCGCGTCTTCACCGTTCCCTCCGGGCAGCCGGCGATTTCGGCGATCTGCCCATAGGTCAGGTCTTCGAAGAACGTCAGGTGCAGGACTTCGCGGTGGGCCGCCGACATTCTGTCCAGGCAGTGCCGGACGAACTCGGCATGTTGTGTGGCGGCGATCGCCTCGGCCGGGTCCACCGCGTTTTCGTCGGCGATATCCTCGCTTGGCTCCTCGCCGGCCCTGGCCGCATTCCGCTGGCGCGATCTCAGCCGGTCGAGGGTCTTGTGCCGTGCGATCCCGAAGATCCAGGACTTGACCGCCGAGCGACCCTGAAAGCGCCCAGCCCCTCGCCAGACCTCCAGCATCACTTCATTCAGTATGTCGGCGGCCTCGAACGGATCGTTCATTCGCGAGAGGATGAACCGGTAAACCGGGTTCTCGAAGCTGTTGTAGAACTCGGCCATGGCGGCCTCCTCGCCCGCCGCGATGCGCCGCAGCAGGGCTTCGCCGTCGATTTCCTCGACGGGACGTGGCTTCAGGTTGACGCCCTCGGGCGGGGTCAAGGCCAGTAGACCTCCTGGCGGCGGCTCTCGGCAATCGGCCGGCCGGCGCCATCAAGCGCCTGTATCTGTAGCAGATATCGCTGCCCGGGCGTGAGCCGGCTGGCGACCAAGGCGGGCAAGACGGCCTCCGTCGACGTGCCCGGCATGTAGAACCCGGTGACCACAACGCCCGAAGCGACGGGCCTCACCGCGGCGCCGTATTGCAGGTCCTCCTGCGGCGGCGTCAGCGGTTCGCCGGCGGGATCGAGCAGCAGGATGCGGTAGACAGCAACGGCCGGCGCCGGCGACCATCTGATCTTGGCGCCGCGCGCCAGCGCGCCTTCTGCCGCCGGCGCCGTAACCAGAATCGACAGTGGCGTGGCCTCCGCGAGCGGCGCGCCCGGCGGCAGGATGGCATAGGTCAGCCGTGGCGAATCGAAGCCGAGGCCGGGCTTCTCCACGATCAGGGCCACCAGATACTGCCCCTGGATCGATGTGGGCAGAGGCGGGCTGATCAGCTCCACCTCGCCATTGCCGGTAAGCTGCCGCCGCTCCAGCCGCAGCGGCCGGTAGATCTCGTTGCCCGGCGTGCTGGTGGGCGTGGCGATCTGCCAGGAGGCCCGCAGCAGCCCGCTGCCGGTGAAGCGCACCCGCGCCACCGCCCGCAGCCGCGAGTCGACGGTGCGGACCGTGGCGCGGGAATCGTCATCCAGGAACTTCAGGTCGAGCCGCGAGATGCCGAAGCTCGCGCCGCCGCCGGTGGTGATGTCGAACGTCACCGTCGCGACCTGCGTGGTGCCCGCCTCGGTGAAGATGCGGACATAGGTGCCGGTGAGCGGCGCACCCGATTTGATGGCCCGCACGAGCAGGGAGCGGGGCACCACCAGCGTCTCCACGATCACCACCGGCTCCGCACCGGCGGTCGGCCGCGACAGCCGGCGGTTGACGGTGATGGTGGCGCCGGCGATGGTCAGCGTGCCGTTGTTGGAGATTACATTCGCCGGGCCGGGAGGAATCGCCCGCTGGATGCGCCAGTTGATCGTCACCGCCGTTGCTTGGTTCATCGCCAGGCTGAAATTGGACGGCGATGGCGTGACCGTGACAAGAGCTGCCAAGGCCGGCGCCAATGACAGCAACCAGGCTGCAAGCATCACGACGATGAGGGCGCGAAAACAGTGTCGCATCCGCAATCTCCAACTCCCGTTCAGTAGGCCAGCGGCAGGGTCAGCTTCACCTTGCCGAACACCTGCACGATATCGTCGGCGATGAAGAAATCCGCATCGTCGGTGTGCTGATAGCTGCCGGTCACCGCCAGCGCCACGCCGGGCCGGTTGACCTCGGCCGGGATGGCGTTCCACAGCACCTCGCCGCCGACGAAATAGCTATCCGGTGTGTGTCCCATACTGTCGGTAAGGTTCAAAGAACCGTTCAGGCTGCTGGTGAGCACCTCCGGGATCAGCTCAGCCGCGATATCCAGGCCCAGATTAACGCTGTCCAGATCGTCGGCCGAGGCATTGTCGCGGAATATGCTTAACTGCGCGTAAGGACCGATCGTCAGGCTTTCGTCCGGCTGGAACTGCAAGCCGAGATCGGTGAGGTAGTTCATGGTGTCACCGGTTGCGCCCGAGCGGTCCTCGAACGAGTTCACCGATTGCGATAGATTCCAGCTCCAGAAATCGTAGAAGGAGGAGGCGCTGACGGTGGCCGAGCGCACCTGATAGTCGCCGCCGATTGCGGCGAAGGCGGCCGGTTTGTCGATCTGCTTGCCGTCGTTGAAGTTCAGCGACAGGCCGAAGGTCGGCTGGCCGAGCCAGCCATAGCCGCCATCCTCGTCCGGTTCCATGACCGGCGTATAGTTGGCGTTGAAGGTGGCGAAATAGGTCCGGTCGGTGGGCAGGACATTGAGTTCCTCCACATTGCTGGTCTCATACCCGGCCTGCGCCTGCAGGGAGACCTCCTCCCAAACGACATTGGTGAAGGCGGAGGTGGTCTCGCGGTCCGTGACCACAAATGGATTGGCGACGGAGGCGAAGAAGGTGCCGACACGCTTGTGCTCCACCCCCACATCCCAGCTCAGGTACTCGCCGTCGGTTTCGCCGCCGGGGATCAGCGCGTAGGAGGCGAGGAGGGAATAGGCCAGGTCGTTGTCGGCGGGCAGGTCGCCGCTGTCGTCGAAATCGAAGCGTGTCAGCGCCGCCTCGCCGCGCAGCCGCAGCCGCCGGTCCAGCCACAGCGTATCCACCGCCAGGGAGCCGCCGGTGCCCGAGCTGTCCTCGCCGAACTGCCCCGTCGCATTGCCGATGGCATCGGTCTCGCCTTCATAGAACGTGCCGGTGATCTCCACATTCTCCGACAGGGATTGAAAAGGACGCGCTTTCACCATCACGCCCTGCACCCGGTTCTCGCTGTCGCCGACGCCGCTGAAATTGTCGACGCCCAAGATAGGCTCGCTGCGAAGCGCGAAGGCGGTGACCGACAGGTTCTCATCCGGCTGCGCCAGCGTGACCGATAGGCCACGGCGGTAGAAATCCGACATGATCAGGTTATCCGCGCCGATATCCTGATGGCCGAGCCTGATGTTCATGTCAGCGGATTCACCCTGATAGCTGCCGCTGAACAGATACTCGCCGATATCCAGCCGCTTGCCGTCGATGGTCTGATCCTGCTGGCTGTTGAGGAAGTAATTGGCATCGGCATCGACGCGCCAATTCCCGTCGGCGATGCGGGCCTGGGCGTCGCCGGCGCCCTGTGCGGTGAAACTGTCGGGGGGATCGATCAGGTCGTTGCCGGCAAAGCGGTAGAGCAGATCGACGCCGGTGTTGGCGGTTGCGCTGAGCTCCTGCAGGGCCTCGCCGTCCCGCACCTCGAGGCTCCAGGCGCCGCGCTCGATGATGCTGCCGTCGCTGCCATACTCCACCAGGCGGAGCCGGTGCATGCCCGTGGCCAGCGGCTCCGGCGGATCGAGCAGCAGCCGTCCGCCCTCGACTTGCAGCAGCGCCGTGACATCGAATTCGTCGAGCTCGACGGCCAGCTCCACGGCGGCCCCCGCGGCGACGTCATCGGGTATGACAAGGACGATCGCTTCATCGGCGGCGTAAAAACTGCCGCTGGCCGGCGGTTGCAGCTCCGGAACCCAATCCTGGGCGGCGGCCGGCGCGCCGCACAGCCATAGCAGGCCGACGAAGGACAGCCAGATGCAGCTGCCACGTTCCGCTGTAAGCCCCGCCAGTCCCGCCATCGCCCGCCCCCGTTACTTGCGACGCCCCTGCGGCGCACCTGCCTTTCGGCAGAATGCTCAGCGCGACGCCGTATCATGTCGTCTCTGCAAGGCAGGACAGCCAGCCTAAGATCTCGGCGCCGGCTGCAACCTTACACGCTTATGGTCGGTGGTCGAGGGACAGCCGCCCGTGATGGCGATCACAGATTCGCTAAATCATCCCAACGATGCCCCAGGCCGGCGTGGCGGGCGGCTTCCGGCCTCCGATTGCGCTGACGCGCAACGGCCGGTACAAATCAGCGCCGCGCAGAGGCCGGCCGCCGGCATTCCTCGCCACCATCACCGCGCCATCGGCCGATCGGGAAAAAGGCAGTAATTTCAATGAAAACGGTTGAAAAATTCCCGCGCCAGGTGAGGGAGATCGAGAACACCTGGATTACCCTGAAAGACGGGTGTCGCCTGGCCGCGCGCATCTGGCTGCCGGCCGATGCGGACAAGGACCCGGTTCCTGCGGTCCTGGAATATTTGCCCTACCGGAAGCGCGACGGCACCTCGGTCCGCGATCAGCTCACCCATCCCTACATGGCCGGCCATGGCTATGCCTGCGTGCGCGTGGACATGCGCGGCAACGGCGAATCGGACGGTCTGATGTGGGACGAGTACCTCAAGCAGGAGCAGGACGACGCCCTGGAGGTGATCGACTGGCTGGTGAAACAGCCTTGGTGCAGCGGCACCGTGGGCATGATCGGCATCTCCTGGGGCGGCTTCAACGGCCTGCAGGTGGCCATGCGCCGCCCGCCTGCCCTGAAGGCGGTCATCACCATCGACTCCACGGTCGACCGCTATGCCGACGACATCCACTACAAAGGCGGCTGCCTGCTGAACGAGAATCTCGGCTGGTCGACCACCATGCTGTCATACAGTTCGCGCCCGCCCGATCCGGCCCTGGTGGGGCAGCGCTGGCGCGACATGTGGCTGGTGCGCCTGAAGAACGAGCCCCTGCTGCTGGAGAACTGGCTCAGGCATCAGCATCGCGACGCCTTCTGGAAGCATGGCTCGGTCTGCGAGGACTGGTCGGCGATCCAGGCAGCGGTGCTGGCGGTGGGCGGCTGGGCCGATGCCTACACCAATGCCGTGCCCCAGCTCTGCGCCAAGCTGAAGGCGCCGGTGAAGGGGCTGGTGGGGCCCTGGCTCCACAAGTATCCGCACTTCGCCGTGCCCGGTCCGGCCATCGGCTTCCTGCAGGAGGCGATCCGCTGGTGGGACCGCTGGCTCAAGGACAGGAAGAACGGTGTCGACAAGGACCCGCTCTACACCGCCTATATGCAGGACAGCGCGCCGCCCAAGGCCTATTACAAAGAGCGCGCCGGCCGCTGGATCGCCGAGGACAAATGGCCCCCCAAGAGCATCAAGCCGCTCACGCTCAAGCTGAACCGCGGCGCGCTGGATAAGCGGGCACAGCCCGCGGCCAAGCTCACCCTCAGCTCGCCGCAGAACACCGGCATCGCCGCCGGCGAGTACTGCCCGATCTGGCTCGGCGCCGAGCAGCCGGTGGATCAGCGCATCGATGACGGCGGCTCGCTGCTGTTCGACACCGCGCCGTTGACCTCCGACATCGAGATATTCGGCGCGGCCGCGGTCGAGCTGGAGCTCGAAGTGGACAAGCCCCAGGCCAATATCGCCGTGCGGCTCTGCGACGTCTTCCCCGGCGGCGAGTCCGCGCGCGTCACCTATGGCGTGCTCAATCTGTGCCACCGCGAGAGCCATGAGAAGCCGTCGCCGCTGAAGCCCGGCAAGCGCTATCGCGTGCACCTGCAGCTCGACGATGTGGCCTATAGCTTCCCCAAGGGTCACCGCATCCGCCTGGCGATCTCCAACAGCTATTGGCCGCTGATCTGGCCATCGCCGGAGCCGGTGCTGATGACGCTGTTCACAGGCGCCAAGAGCGAACTCACGCTGCCGGTGCGCGGCAAGCGCAAGGAGAAGCTGCGCCCGTTCCCGCCGCCCGAAGGCGCGCCGCCCTTGAAGCAGCGCTTCATCCGCGAAGCCAGCAACTACCGCACCTCAGAGATGGACATCGCCAGCGGCGAGTCTGTCTTACGCATCGTCGACGATTTCGGCGAGGCGGAGAATCCGACCCATGGCCTGATCACCGGCTCCATCGGCCGCGAAACCTACCGCATCAAGCCCGACGATCCCCTGAGCGCGACCGCCGAAACCCACTGGACCCAAACGCTGCGCCGCGGCGACTGGTCCGTGCGCACGGAAGCCATGACCATGCTGAAAGCGGACAGGGACTACTTCCACGTCACCGGCTCGGTCGAAGCCTACGAGGATGGCAAGCTGGTGCAGGAGAAGAAGTGGAACACGAAGATCAAGCGGGAGGGGGTGTGAACGGCCGGCGGGGGCGCTTGCATGTATAAACGTCCCCTGGTTCCGGCTGATTTCGTTGTGCCGGCGGGCTTCCGGCATAAGGAATTCATCGCCCGCATGCTGAGCGTGCGAGATTTGATTCCGGACTATGACGCCGTGATGAGCACCGAGAAGGAACTGGTCGGCCTGATGGAACCGGACAGCGAGTGGCCCCGGGGCCTGACGCTGGAGGAGGACCTGATCGACCTCAGCTGGCACCAGCGCGAGTTCACGCTGCGCCATTCCTTCGCCTATACCGTGATGGCGCCCGATGAATCGCTCTGTCTGGGCTGTTGCTACATCAATCCCAGCGATCTGCCGGGCTTCGATGCCATGGCCTTCTATTGGGTGCGGTCCAGCCACAAGCATCTGGAAGAGGCCTTGAGCGCCAGCTTCCGCCGCTTCGTCGCCGACGAATGGCCGTTCTCCCGGGTAGCCTTTCCCGGCCGCGACCATCCCTGGCCCAAGCGCGGTGCTGGCGCATAGCTTGCACGCAGCAACTCACGCTCGGTTGTCATCTCGCAAACCGCAGTGACACGCCGGCCCCGGATGACAGTGAAGAATGACGTCTTGAGCACCTCTGTGGCCGGACAACGGCAGAAAGAATGGGCACGGGCTTCCCTTGCATGGCATCGCTCCATCCGGTTTCCAAACAATCTATTCTGCGTGTGCCGGCTCGCCCGGCCCACAACGCCTTGCGGAGCGGCCGCGGTATCCCCATCTGGCATTCCGCATTCTTGTCGCGCCCCGGGGCGCTGGATTAGACAGTGCCCAACAGACATCCGGCCGAGCCACTTGTGTCCATAGACAGACCCGCCGACGACAGCCTGCTGGATCAGGTGGGCCGCTGGATCGCGCGATCGGCGGATGAAGCCGCACGCGGGATCGGCCAGGCCGTCCTGCGCCGCCGCCTGCGGGTCGCCGTCACCGGCCTGAGCCATGCCGGCAAGACCGTGTTCATGACGGCGCTGCTGCACAATCTGCGCCTCGCCGCGCGGCTGGGCGAAGGGCAGGCGGGGCATCTGCCTTTCTTCGAGCCTGTCGCCAAGGGGGCGCTTGAGGATGTGACGCTGGCGCCGCTCGGCGACCTGCCGCCCTTTCCCTTCGAGGCTAACTGGCGGCGCATCGTGGCGCCATCGGCCGGTGCGGCGCCGGACTTCCCGCCGAGCACCACCGGCGTCTCCGGCTTCGGCGCCGCGCTGCGCTACCGGCCGCAGGGTTTCTGGGGGCGCTACCTCGCGCACACCACCACGGTGACCATCGAGATGGTGGACTACCCCGGCGAGTGGCTGCTGGATCTGCCGTTGCTGGAGTTGAGCTATGCCGACTGGTCGGCGGCGGCGCTGCGGCTCGCCGAGAGCGGCTCGCGCGCCAGCATCGCCGGCGACTGGCGCAGCCTCGAGGCCGACGCGCCGGCGACGGAAGCGCTGCTGGAATCCGCGCGGCTGTCTTTCACCTGTTATCTCGCCGCCTGCCGCGCCGCACCCTACCACTTGAGCCATGTGCAGCCCGGCCGCTTCCTCAATCCAGGCGACGGCACCGCCGACCTCCAGGCCTTCCGCTTCTGCCCGCTGCGGCTGGCGCCGGGCGCCGCGCCGAAGCCGGGCAGCCTGGCCGAGGCGATGGCGCAGCGCTTCGAGCGCTACAAGGCGGAGATCGTCCATCCGTTCTTCCGCGACGTGTTCAGCCGCTTCGACCGCCAGCTGGTTCTGGTCGACGTCATCGGCGCGCTGAATGCCGGACCGGAGCCGTTCCACGACATGCGCCGGGCACTGCGCGATGTGCTGCCCAGCTTCAATCGCGGCAGCGGCGGCCTGCTGGCGCGGCTGTTCCAGTCGCGCACCGAGAAGGTGCTGTTCGCCGCCACCAAGGCCGACCATGTGACGGCCAACCAGTTCCACAATCTGCGCCTGCTGCTGCGGGCGATGATGGCCGACGATCTCGGCAACCTGCCGATATCGGCGGAGGAGGCGGATTTCGCTGCGCTCTCGGCAATCAAATGCACGGCAAACCGCCGCGTTATGTATCAGGGCCAGCAGATCACCGTGCTGGAAGGAATCATCCGCGGCCGCGACGATGTGGAGCAACTCTATCCCGGCGAAATCCCCGAGCATCTGCCGAGCGGGGACGACTGGCGGTCCGAACGCTTCCGCTTCTATGATTTCCGGCCGCCCGATCTCGAAGGCGAGTCGCCCCTGGCCCCGGGCCGCGGCATCCCCCATGTGCATCTGGACCGCGCCCTGCAATTCCTGACGGGAGATTTGTTTTGGTAGGCGAACCGACGGAAAAGAGGCCGACGCAGATCAAGCCGGGCATACTTCCCGGCGGCATGACGACGCCGCTGCCCGGCAGCGCGCTGGATTATCCGCCGCTCGTTCCGGTGGGGCAGGCGCTGCCGGAGATCCTGCCAGCGAAGCGCCGCCGCGGCTTCCGCTGGGGCGTGGCGCTGGGCCTGTCGCTGGCCGGATTCCTGGCGACGCTGGTGACCGTCGACGCGTCGCTGTGGGTCGCCGATCTGTTCGACCGCAGCCCGCTGCTCGGCTTCGGCGCCGCCGGATTGCTGGTCGCTGTCATCGGCAGCGCCATCGGCCTCACCACCAGCGAGGTGCGCTCCCTGATGCGTCTCCGCGCGGCCGGCGAGATCCGCGACCAGGGCCATCGTTTCCTGCAGGGCGCGGGCAAGTTCGAGGGCCACGGCTATCTCAACGATCTCATGCGGCTGATTTCAATCCACCCGGCGGGGCGGCAGCTCTGCGATCGTTTCCGCGACGCTCATTCCGATACCCATGACGACCGCGAGGCGCTGCAGCTGTTCGAGCGCATCGTGCTGCGGCCCCTGGATGAGCAGGCCCAGGCCGCCATCCGCCGCGCCGCGCGGGACACCGCCGTCGGCGCCTCGGTGTCGCCGATCGCCGGCATCGATGCCGCCATCGTCATCTGGCGCAGCCTGCGCATGATCCGGGAGATCGGCGAGATCTATGGTTTGCGCCCATCGCGGCTGGGCGTGCTGTCGTTGATCCGCCGCATGCTGGTGACCGCGACCTTCACCGTCACCGCCGATATGGTGGGCGACGTGATCGGTGCCCATATGGGCGGACGTCTCGCGGGAATACTCTCCGGGAAACTGGCCGAAGGGGTCTATGCCGGTGTGCGCACGGCGCGGCTGGGTCTGTTCACCCTGGAGCAGGTGCGGCCCTTGCCCTTCGCCGAAGACGATCGTCCGAACCTGCGCCAGCTCGTGAGCCAGAGCTTCGCGTCGCTGCTGCAGGACACGGAGCGCAAGGAAGAGCCGCCGCGGCGGATCGAATAGGCAATGAGCTCGGAGCTTTCAGCCTGGCTATCTCGGCCGTGGACGCGGACCGCCCGGGCCCGGCCGGCGGTCGCCGCGCGCTTGCATCGGCCGCGGGCCGCCTGGCCGCGCCATCTCCGGCGGCCGCAGCCGCAGGGCGGCAAGGGTGGAAAGTCTTCCTTCCTCCAGCCGGGCGATGTTCACGGTGTTGACGAATCCGCTGATGGTGAAGGGCTGGGCATTGAATGCGTCGACGGCGGACTTCGCGGCCTCCGGCCGCTCGAAGGCGCCAAGCGTGATGTGCGGCACATAAGGCAAGTCAAGCCGCAAGGCGCGCTCCAGCGGTCCGGTCAACAACTGGTGATGCAGCTGCACGAAATGCGACGCACCTTCGTCCGGCAGCAGGAACGCATAGGTCTGCGGTTTATCCAGATCCCTGTAGGTAATGGCACAGCGGAACGCGGCGCGGAAGGCGCGCACATTGCCGACGATCTGCGTCACATGATCCAGCAGCCGCCGCTCGGTCGCCGCCAGCGTCGGGAATACGACGGTGACGTGCGGACCCAGCAGCTTGCCCTGGGGATCATGGGTTGCGCGCACCGTTTGGATGCGCTCGATGTCGGGCCGGCTCAATTCCGGTGTGCAATACACGGTAAACATGGCGCCGGATACTGGCTGTCAAGTTCCGCTCGGTCAAACACGAAATGCCGCCGAGCTCACTTCCGCAGCTTGGCCGCGAAGGAATCGAAGATCGCATAGGTGTGCGCTTCCAGATCGTCGCTCCACCAGTCCTTCCATACGCTGGTCATGACGATCACCAGATTCTCCGCCGGATTCACATAGACGAACTGTCCGTTGACTCCCTGGCCGGTGAAGGCGTGATCCTCGCCGGGGAAGGTCCACCACTGATACTGATAACCCATCTGGTAGCCCGCATAGAGTTGTCCCGGCTGCACCTGCGGCCGGTCGGGCCGCGTCGCTTCCGCCACCCAATTGGCGGGAAGCAGCCGCTTGCCCTGCCAGACGCCATCCTGCGCCATCAGCAGGCCGAAGCGGGCGTAGTCGCGCAGCGTCGCGTTGAAGCAGCAGAACGCCGCCTCGGCCGCATCCGCCCCGCGTCCGTCCGTGACCCAGTTGGCATCGGCCTCCATCCCCACCGGGCCCCACATCTTCTCCGCCAGGTAGTCCGACAGGGTCTTTCCTGTCACGCGCGACACCAGCCAGCCCAGCGCTACCGGCTCGACTCCGGCATAGTTGAAGGTCGCGAAGGGTTCACGCGACCGCTTCACCTTGCGCACGAAGTCGATGATCGGCGTGTTGTTGTAGACGAGGCTTTTGTTCCACATCCGCGTCGAATCCGACATCGCGCTGTCGTAGTCCTCGGTGAAATCCACGCCCGACGACATCTGCAGGACGGCCTTGATCGGCACGCCTTCATAGCCGGAGCCCTTGAGCTCGGGCAGGTAATCGCTGATAGGATCGTCGACGCTCTTGATCAGCCCGTCGCCGACGGCGAAGCCCACGAGGGTCGATGTAATAGACTTCGCCACCGACATGGAGGTGAACAGCGAGTGTTCATCGGCGCCGAACCAGTAGCGCTCATAGACGACCTTGCCGTTCTTGAGCACGATCAGCCCGGTGGTGCGAGCCCGCAACACATAGTCTTCGAGGTCCCGCGGCGTGCCGCGCAGATCGTAGGCGGGAAATTCGATCTGTTCCCCACGGGGAAGCTCGCTGGGTTGGCTGGCCCGGGGCACGAGGCGTGACGCGTAAATTTCGCCCAGATGGCGGTACGAGCCGATGATGTAGGGATCGTCCCACATCGAGCTGCGGCCGCCGATGGGATAGTCTTCCGCCGCAACTGGTGCCGTTGTCAGCAGGTGAGTGATGGAAACCAGGATTGCGATCGTCGATAGGCGGCGCATCGTCAACTCTCCTTGGGTTGCCGGTAGTACCAGCGGCGACAAGCACTTGCCGTCCATAGCTCTATCCGACGGCATGGAGCGGGAAAAGGGCCCCGTGGAGCGCCATTCCATGTCGGGTTTTGTCCGGTCGCTGTCGGAATTTCACAAGCATTATTGCGGCCGCTGCGGACCATGCCGCCAACGGTCGAGCAGGCATAGTCCATAGGGCTAACAGGCCGTTGGGGAGACGGTTTCCATGAACAATGAAGTCATCATCACCTGCGCCGTCACCGGGGCCGGCGATACCGTTGGCAGGAGCGACAAGGTGCCGGTCACGCCGAAGCAGATTGCCGAGGCGGCGATCGAAGCGGCGAAAGCGGGCGCCGCGGTCGCCCATTGCCATGTGCGCAATCCCAAGACCGGCAAGGGCAGCCGCGATGTGGAACTCTACAAAGAAGTGGTCGACCGCATCCGCAGCAGCGACACCGATGTGGTGATCAATCTGACCTCCGGCATGGGCGGCGACTTCGAAGTGCAGGAAGACCAGCCGACAAAAGCCGGTCCCGCGACCGACATGGTGGGTCCGATCGAGCGCCTCGCCCATGTGGAAGAGCTGCTGCCGGAGATCTGCTCGCTGGATTGCGGCACGCTGAATTTCGGCGACGGCAACATGATCTTCATCTCGACGCCGAGCTATCTGCGCAGGGGCGCGGCGCGGATCAAAGAGCTTGGCGTGAAGCCGGAGTTGGAAGTGTTCGATACCGGCCATCTCTGGTTCGCCAAGCAGATGATCAAGGAAGGCCTGCTGACCGATCCGCCGATGTTCCAGATCTGCCTGGGCATTCCCTGGGGTGCGCCGGCCGATACGGCGTCGATGAAGAACATGGTGGACATGCTGCCGCCGGGCGCCAACTGGGCCGGCTTCGGCATCAGCCGCATGCAGATGCCCATGGTAACGCAGGCCGTGATGCTCGGCGGCCATGTGCGCGTCGGCCTCGAGGATAATCTCTATCTGGACAAGGGCGTGCTGGCGACCAACGGCTCTCTGGTGGAGCGCGCGCGGAAGCTCATCGAACTGATGGGCGCTCGTGTCGTCACGCCGGCCGAAGCCCGCAAGAAGCTGGGATTGAGGCCGAGGAATTAGAACAGCGCCCCGATTCACCCAATCGCAGCAATCCTTCCAAATGTGTTTCCCCCGCGAAAGCGGGGGTCCAGGGACAAAGGGCGCGCTGCAACCCTGGGTCTCCGCTTTCGCGGGGAAAACATGATATGGGTGATCTGAATCAACTGAGGAATACAACATGCCCGCACCCGGATCATCCCCCATCAAGACCGTCGGCATCGTCGGCGGCGGCGTCATCGGCAGCGGCTGGGCCGCGCGCTGCCTGGCCGCCGGCCTCGACGTCATCGTCAGCGATCCCGCGCCGAATGCCGAGGCGGCGACCCGCGCCAGCGTCGCCAATGCCTGGCCAGCCCTGACCCGCATCGGCCTCAAGCCCGGCGCCGATCAGAAACGCATGACCTTTGCCAAGAGCGTGGCGGAAGCCGCGTCGAAATCCGACTTCGTGCAGGAGAGCGCTCCCGAGCGCATCGATCTCAAGAGGAAGTTGCATGCGGAGATCGATGCCCATGCGCGGCCTGACGTGATCATCGCCTCCAGCTCCTCCGGCCTGCTGCCGTCGGAGTTCCAGGCGGATTGCAAGCATCCCGGCCGCGTGCTCGTCGGCCACCCGTTCAATCCGGTCTATCTGCTGCCGCTTTGCGAAGTGCTCGGCGGCAAGCGGACCGATGCTGCGGCCATCGACAATGCGATGAAGTTCTATACGTCCATCGGCATGCGCGCGCTGAAGGTGCGCAAGGAGATCGACGGCTATATCGCCGACCGGCTGCAGGAAGCGCTGTGGCGCGAGATCCTGCATCTGGTCAATGACGGCATCGCCACGACCGGCGAGATCGACGACGCCATCCGCTACGGCCCCGGCTTGCGCTGGGCGTTCATGGGCACCAACCTGATCTATCATCTGGCGGGCGGCGAGGGCGGCATGAAGCATATGCTGGAGCAGTTCGGCCCGGCGCTGGATCTGCCCTGGACCAACCACAAGGCGCCGAAGCTGACGCAAGCCCTGATCGACCGCATGGTCGAAGGCACGGGCGAGCAGGCCAAGGGCTGGTCGATCAAGGAACTGGAGCGCTTCCGCGACGATTGCCTGATCCGGGTCATGGCGGCGGTGGAAGACGCCCGCAAGGCAGCCGGCGGCAAGGCGCCGGTCTAAACTCCGGGCAATTCAATGGCTGATGGCGGCGCGGTTCCCAATTCAAAGCGGCTGGCAAATCTGCGCCGGCTGCTGAGCCCGCGCCATGTGGCCTTCGTCGGCGGATCGAATCTGGCCGTGCCGATCAAGCTCTGCCTGGCTAACGGCTATGCCGGAAAGATCTGGCCGGTGAGTCCGAAGTATCCCGACATCGCCGGGCTCAAGACCTATCCCACGATCGAGTCGCTGCCGGATTCGCCTGACGCCACCTTCATCGCCGTGCCGCGGGATCTCACCATCGAGATCGTGAAGTCGCTGGTGGCGCGGGATGCGGGTGGGGCGGTCTGCTATGCTGCGGGCTATGCGGAAGTGGGCGGCGAGGGTGTAGAGCTGCAGAAGCAGCTCGTCGCCGCGGCCGGCGACCTCGCGCTGGTGGGGCCGAATTGCTATGGCCTGATCAATTATCTCGACAGCGTGATCATGTTCGCCTCCGGCCCCGGCTTGTGGAAGGCGGAGCGGGGGGCGGCGATCATCAGCCAAAGCGGCAATATCGCGCTGACGCTGACTTTCAACGACCGTTCGGTGCCGTTTTCCTATGTCATCAGCGCCGGCAACCAGGCGGTCATGCGCATCTCCGACTATATCGAGGGCCTGGCCGACGATCCGCGCGTGACCGCGATCGGGCTCTATATCGAGGGCCTCGCCGACATTCCCGCCTTCAGCCGCGCCGCGCGCAAGGCGCTGGCGGCGAACAAGCCCATCGTGGCGTTCAAGGCGGGCCGCTCGGAATTGGGCGCCAAGCTGGCTATGAGCCACACCAGTTCGCTCGCCGGCAGCGACAAGCTGTATGGCACGCTGTTCGACCGGCTCGGCGTCATCCGCGTCAAATCGCTCGCCGATCTCATGGAGACGATCAAGTATCTCTCGGTGGCGCAGCAGGTCGGCGGCGACCGGCTCGCCGTGTTCACTTGCTCCGGCGGCGACAGCCTGATGACGGCTGACTGCATGGCCGAGCATGGGCTGACGCTGCCGCAGTTTCCGCCGGCGCAGCATGAAGCGATCCGGGCGCAGTTGCCGGTCTTCGCCTCGATCTCCAATCCGCTGGACTACAACACATCGCTCTGGGGCAATGAGGACTTGCTGACAAAGTGCTTCGATACGGTGCTGGCGGGGGACTTCGATGCGGGCATGCTGATCCTGGACTACCCGAACGCCGATCTCCTGGGCACCGCCGATTGCGATAAGTCGGTGCGCGCGGTGATTGAGGCGGCGCGCCGCAACGGCAAGCAGCCGATCGTAACGACGACTTTGCCGGAGACGATGCCGCGCGCCTCGCGGGAGAAGATGGTCGCGGCCGGTTGTCCGCCGATGCAGGGCTTGGAAAGCGCCATCGATGCTTTCTCCGCGGGCGTGCGCTTCGCGCGGCTCAAGCGGAAAGTACTGGCTGGTGGATCTGCCGCCGAGTTGCCCGATGTTGGGCCGGCGCCGACGACCACGCGACTCTGGTCGGAGTGGGACGCGAAGCAGGCGTTGGTAAAGCACGGATTGACTGTGCCGGCGGCTGCGCTTGCGACTCCAGTGGAAACGGTACAAGCCAGTGTCTCCATCGGCTTCCCGGTGGTGGTCAAACTGGCGAAGCCGGTGCTCGCCCATAAGACAGAAGCCGGTGCCGTCGCGCTGAACATCGGCGATGGCGCGGCGCTGATGGCGGCCATCGTGCGCATGACGAAATCCGTCGCCGCCTACAAGCCCGGCCTCGCGGCCGAGCAATTCCTGATCGAACGGCAGATGACCGGCGCCGTCGCCGAACTGATCATCGGCGTGAAGCGTGACGATCTGTTCGGCCTGGTCCTGGTGGTCGGCGCCGGCGGCATCCTCGTGGAGATGGTGGAGGACGCGGCGACTCTCCTGCTGCCGGTGACCCGCGAGGCCGTGGCCGAGGCGGTGCAGGGCCTGCGCGTGGCCAAGCTGCTGCGCGGCTATCGCGGCAAGCCCGCCGGCGATTTCGACGCGGTCATAGACGCGGTCATGGCCGTCGCCGCCTTCGCCGAAGCGCACCGGGCCAAGCTGGTGGAACTCGACGTCAATCCGCTGCTGGTGATGCCCAAGGGCGAGGGCGCCATCGCCGTCGACGCCCTGGTGGTGATGGGCGGATGATGTGCTAGGCTTCGCGCCAATCATCCCCGCGACCGGAGTTCCCGCACCCATGCCCTCGACCGAACATCTCCTGGCGTTTCTCACCGCCACCCTGGTCTTTGCCGTTTTTCCCGGCCCCGCGATCCTCTACGCGGTGGCGCAGACGATGAGCCGGGGCCGCCGGGGCGGATTCCTGGCGGCGCTGGGCCTGGCGCTGGGCGGACTCGCCCATGTGGTCGCCGCAGCGGCGGGACTTTCGGTGATCTTCGCCAATTCGCCGGACCTGTTCATGATCGTGAAACTTGCCGGCGCGGGGTATCTGATCTGGCTCGGCATTCAGATGATCCGCAACCGGAGCCTTGGACAATTGCCGGCGCTGGCGGCGAAAAGCACGCGGCGCGTCTTCGCCGAAAGCGTGGTCGTCGAACTGCTCAATCCGAAGACCGCGCTCTTCTTCATCGCCTTTCTGCCGCAATTCGTCGACGGAGCGGCGTTTCTGCCGATCTGGCTGCAGTTCCTGCTCCTGGGATTGTTCGTGAATTTCTGCTTCTTCGCCGCCGATATCTTCGCCATCCTTCTTGCGGACAGGATTCTCGAGCGGCTGAAGCGGAGCGCCCGCGCCGTGCGCCTTGTCCGGCTGGCCGGCGGTTCGATGCTGGTCGGCCTGGGCGCACATCTGGCTGTCAGCCGGCAATAACCGTCCTGCCGCGGCGGGAAGCGTGCTATACTGTCATTCCGGATGTTTCCGCTGGAGATAACACCCATGGCGATGGACCGAAAGGAGCTGGAGGCGGCGCTCTCACTCTGGCTTACCGAAATGGACGGCGAGATCGAGGACCGGCATGAGGCATTCCAGCGGCTGGAATCGATCCTCGGGCAGATGCGCGCCATGGGCATGCCGATCCCGCAGGACCTGGCCGACCTGGAAGCGGAGCTGGCCGAAGAGTTTGCCGTCGAGGGGCAGGGGGCGGAGACTGACGACGTCACGCCTGCGTGACGATCACGCGGCGGATCGATTTCTCGATCACTTCGGCGGTGATCTCCGGAAACTTCGTGGCGCCGGAGCGCTGGCGGTAGAGCGCGGTCGTCTGACAGAGCACGACGATGTCCTCCACGTCGGCCGGGCTGCGCGCCGCCTGGCCGATGCGCTGCACCGCCGCCGGTTCGTCCAGGCCCTGCAGCACATAGCCGCTTCCCGTCGCTTGCTGCAGATAGTATTGCGCGACATCGATGAGAATGCGCCGGGCCTCCCCGGCGATATCGGCACCTTGAGCGCTCGCCGACGCTAGCGGCGTCCCTGGCAGGGCCAGAACGATGCCGAACATGTTGTCGAGAAGCCCGTTCGGCTCGAACCGCACGGCCGTGCCGACGACCAGCGTGTTGCTGAGATTTGAGGTGGTGTCGATCAGCGCATCCAGCTCGGCGAAGACTTCGTCGTCCTCATGCTCGGCCACATGGTCGAGCCGCGGCAAGAGCAGCATCACCTTCTGCCGCCGGTAGTGCCAGATCAGGCTCTTGGCCTTGGCGAGCGCGTCGGCGTTGCGCGGATTGTAGACGACGATCAGCCGGTCCATGCCGGCGTCCTTGGCGATGCGGCGGGCCAGCGCCTTCTTGCCGTTGAGATTGGGGCCGATGATCAGGATTTCGTTGCCGACGCGAAGCGTGTTGTAGGCGTCCGGATGCTTCGCCCGGTCGATCAGATCCGCGATATCGCCCAGCAACCCATCCAGTCCCGCCAGCGGCACGTCGATTTCGCTCACGTCAAGATCGTCAAGACTGAGAGCGATGCGCTCTTTCCGCTTGCGCCGGTCGATGAGAAATTCGATCAGCGCCGGCAGCGCCGCCACCGTACCGACCACGGTGGCGAAAAGCAGGATCTGCTCGGTGAGCAGCGTCAGCGCGGTGGATTCCTCGCCCATGCTCAAGCCACGTCGGCGCTGATCAGACCGCGGCTCAGCAGATGGCGGAAGGCTTCCACTGATTGCGAGATTCCGTCGCGCAGCGGGATCGTCGTCCAATCACCGACAACCCGGCGCAAGGGCCGGTCGTCGAATTCCGCCGGGAACGGCAGACTCGAGCCTTCGCAAGCGATCTCAGCGGCAGGCTCGACACGCCGCAGCTCGGCGACAATATCGGCCACTTCCGCCTTGGCCCCCATGAGGTCGAACACCGGGCTCTGATCGGCACCGATTTCCGCATCGGCGGCGCGGATGAAGATATCGGCGACTTCGCCGACAAACTGAAAATTTATCGTGCCGGTGAAAGGGATGGTGAAGGGCCGCGCGGCGGCCGCGGCCAGCATCGCCTTTGTCGGCGCCGAGGTGAGGCCCTGATCGCGGCCCGGCCCATAGACCGTGTGCGGCCGCAGCCCGATGCTGCGCACGCCCCAATCCAGGGCGTAAACGCGGGCGATGCCCTCATCGGCCGCCTTGTAGACGCCATAGAGCGTATGGGGCGAGTCCGCGTTCTCCGCCGACAGCGCGGCGACAGAGCTCGCATAGACGAGGTGCTTCACGCCATGCTTGCGCGCCGCTTCCATCACATTCACATGGCCGACCACATTGACGCGCGCGCCCAGGGCAGGGTCGGCCTTGCAGAACGGCACTTGCAGCGCCGCCAGATGGATGATGGCGTCGGCGCCGCTCTCAGCGACGGCGCGCTCGACCACAGCCGTATCGGTCAGGTCGCCCTTGATCCAGGCGACGCCATCTGCCCGGTCTTTGTCCAGGACCAGCCGCAAGCGCCGCCGATCTTCGGAAAGATCGAAGGCTGTCGCCATCGCACCCTTCTGTACCAGATTTGCGACCACCCAGGCGCCGATGCAGCCCGCCGCGCCTGTGACCAGATACCGCCGTCCCGCCCCCATCTAAAGTCTCTCTTTGTTTACGTCGCTATGTTCATGAATGAGCCACTTGGAGAATCAGCAGACCACCTAAGATGAATCCCTGATTGCATCTCTGTCTATTCATCTTCGTGAACAGGCTTCAGTCACAATTTTGCCGCTCCCCTTGTGCGATGTTTTGGCGATAAGTCGCAATCTCTGGGAGGAGGGGGGATCATGCATCGCGTGTACCTGTCCCGGAAGCAGAAAGTGGGCCAGTTTTCTTGATGCAAGCCTCGGGTCAAGGGTTGCCCGGTGATCACCGGGCTGCAAGAGTTCCCATGCCTGCCGATGCAGGCCGCTTTTTGCGGCCTCGGGGTGCCTCCTGCCTTGGCCGACAAGGGGATTGATAATGGCCGAACTTACCGCGCAGGAACAATACATGCTGGAGCTGGTCAACCGTGCCCGGCTCGACCCCGCCGGCGAGGCGGCGCGCAACGGCATCGGGCTGAATGACGGACTGGCCTCAGGCACGATAACAGCAGATTCGAAGCAGCCATTAGCATCAAACGGGAGCCTGGCGACTGCGGCCCAGGGACACAGCCAGTGGATGCTGGATACCGATACCTTTTCCCACACGGGTTCGGGGGGCTCGAACGCCGGCAACCGGATGAGCGCCGCCGGCTATGTCTTCACGGGTTCCTGGAGCTGGGGCGAGAACATTTCCTGGCGCGGCACTACCGGCACTCTGAATCTGACATCCTCGGTCGGTATCCAGCATAACAGCCTGTTCCAAAGTCCCGGCCACCGCGAGAACATACTCGACCCTGGGTTCCGGGAGATCGGCGTGGGCGTTCGCACTGGCGTGTACCAAGGCTACAACGCCTCAATGATCACCCAGAACTTCGCCCGCAGCGGCACCGGGAATTTCCTGACCGGCGTCGCCTACTTCGACGCCGACGGCGACAGGTTCTACACCGTGGGCGAGGGCCGCGGCGGCATCCGCATGGATGCGCGTAACAGCAGCGGCGCGATAGTTTCCACGACCACCGCAGCGGCCGGCGGCTATCAGACCAAGCTGGCGGCGGGCACCTATGATGTAACTTTCTCCGGCGGCGGGTTATCCGCGGCGCTCGGCATCACCCTCGCCATCGCCAGCGAGAACATCAAGCTGGACGTCATGGGCACGGATACGCTCGGCACCAATGTGAGCGCGACGCTGGGCGCGAACACCCGGGGCCTCGTGCTTCTTGGTATCGACGACGTCAACGCCACGGGCAACAGCCTGGCCAACAACATCACCGGCAACAAGGGCATTAACCAGATCAACGGCGGCGGCGGCGGCGATACGCTGAGCGGCGGCGCCGGCAATGACGTGTTCATCCTCAAAGCCGGCGAGGCCAATGGCGACGTAATCTCCGATTTCACCGGCAACGGCAGTTCGGCCGGCGACACGATCCGCTTTGAGGGTTATGGCACCGGCGCCACGCTGACCAATATCTCCGGCAACCAGTGGCGGGTAAGCGGCGGCGGCTTCACGGAGACGATCACCATCACCGGCGCGGTCGCCAGCGGCGATTTCACCTTCGACGGCAGCACCAGCACGCTGCCCGGGGGTGGCGGCGGCGGAACAGGCGGTGCGACCGCGGGCGCAGACACGCTGGCCGGCACCACCGGCGCCGACACGATCGACGGCTTGGCCGGCAGCGACCGGATCACCGGCGATGCGGGCGACGACCATCTGACCGGCAGCGACGGCAACGACACGCTGCTGGGCGGCACCGGCAACGATGTCATGACCGGCGGTCTCGGTGCCGACAGCATGGCCGGCAGCACCGGCAACGATATCTACGGCGTCGATGCCACGACGGATCGGGTGTCGGAGGCTTCAGGCCAAGGTGCCGATACGGTGCAGAGTTCGATCACCTATACGCTGGGCAGCTATGTCGAGAACCTGACTCTGCTGGCCGGGGCGGGCAGCATCAATGGTACGGGCAACAGCTCGAACAATGTCATGGCCGGTAATGAAGGCGACAATTCCCTGGCCAGCGGCTCGGGCAATGACTCCGTGACCGGCGGCGCAGGCTCGGACACGCTCAATGGCGGCTCCGGCAATGACACGATGATCGGCGGCGGCGGCAACGACTACTACTATGTCGGTTCCACGGGTGATGTCGTGACCGAGAACAGCGGCGAAGGCACCGACACCGTGCAAGTCGGCATCTCCTATACGCTGGGGACCAATCTTGAAAATCTCATCCTCGGCGGCTCGTCGGGTATCGGCGGCACGGGAAATTCCGGCAACAATCTCCTTACCGGAAATGCCGCCGCGAATGCCCTCTCCGGCAGCGGCGGCAATGACACGCTGCGCGGCGCGGGCGGTAATGACGTGCTCAACGGCGGCACCGGGTCCGACACGTTCTGGCGCGCGACGTCCAGCGATGGGCGCGATACGATCCAGGATTTCACCAAGGGCTCCGGCGGCGATCGTCTGGATATCGGCGATGTGCTCAGCGGGTATGATTCTGGCGATAATGTGAACGAGTTCGTGCAGCTTGTCGTCAGCGGCAGCAGCACGATCGTGCGCATCGATGCCAACGGCGCGGTCGGCGGAGCAAGCTTTACCGATGCATTCGTGCTAACGAATGTTACCGGCCTGAGTGTCAGCCAGATGATCACTGACGGCAATCTTGTGCTGACATAGCGGCATTCCATCACCGCGAGTACCACCCGAATCACTCGGGATAACACGCATAAAATTTTGAGAAAAGTTTGCCTGCCGCACCCTTAATGGAAGCGTGCGGAATGCGCGGCGCTGGCCTTAAGGAGGCGTTCATAAGTCGCAGTTAATCTCCGCTTAACAATGCGAATCCGAACGTTGAGCGTCTAAGATTTTCATGGCTGAATTGACGGCGCACGAACAGCTGCTGCTTGAGCTCGTCAACCGGGCTCGTCTCGACCCGGCGGGCGAAGCGGCGCGGTATGGCATCGACCTCAATCAAGGGCTCCCTGCCGGCACGATATCGGCCGCGCCCAAACAGCCGCTCGCATCTAATCCGAATCTGGCGACGGCGGCGCAGAACCACAGCCAGTGGATGCTGGACAACGATGTGTTCAGTCATACCGGCGCGGGCGGGTCTGCTCCGGACGACCGCATGCGCGGCGCCGGCTACGCCTTCACCGGCTCCTGGCGCTGGGGCGAGAACATTTCCTGGCGCGGCACGACAGGCACGCTAAATCTGACGGCGAACATCGCCTCGCATCATCAGGGACTGTTTGAGAGCCCCGGTCATCGCGAAAACATCCTCGGCGACTTCCGCGAGATCGGTGTCGGCGTCCGGACCGGCACCTTTCAGACTTACAACGCCTCGATGGCGACCGAGGCCTTCGCAAGAAGCGGCACCGGACAATTCGTCACCGGTGTCGCCTATTTCGACGCCAACGGCGACAGGTTCTACAGCATCGGCGAGGGCCGCGGCGGCGTGCGCATGGATGCGCGCCTGCTGTCGAGCGGCACGGTGACGACAGTCACCACGGCGAGCGCCGGCGGCTATGGGGCTAAACTCGCCAGTGGAGCCTATGAGCTGACCTTCTCCGGCGGCGGCGTCACTGCGGCCATGGGCATCGCCGTCAACCTCGGCACGCTGAACATCAAAGTCGATGTGATTGCCGCTGATGGGCTGGCAACAAATGTCAGCGCGACGTTGACCGGCGCCGGCAGGAACCTGGTGCTGCTCGGCATCGAGAATGCGAGCGGCACCGGCAATGGTCACGCCAACCAGATCTTGGGCAACAAGGGCGCCAACGAGCTGAACGGCGCGGGCGGCGCCGATACGTTGACCGGCGGTGGCGGGAACGACGTCTTCGTCCTGAAAGCCGGCGAGGCCAATGGCGACATCATTGCTGATTTTGCCGGCAACGGCGGCGGCGCGGGCGACGCGATGCGCTTTGAGAACTATGGCGACGGTGCGGCGTTACAGCTCGTCTCCGGCAACCAATGGCGTGTCGTCGGCAACGGCATTGTCGAGAACATCACCATCGTCGGCGCGGTTGCTGCCGGCGACTACAGCTTCGTCGGCGGCGGCAGCCCGCCGCCCGGACTGGAACCGGTGACGGGTACGGATGGCGATGATGACCTGGTGGGCACGGCTGTGGCCGACGTCCTCGGCGGCGGCATCGGCAACGACAGGGCGGCGGGCGCTGGCGGCAGCGATTGGCTCTATGGCGGCTCGGGAAGCGACACGCTCGATGGCGGCACGGGCATCGACTCCCTGCGCGGCGGCGAGGGCAGCGATGTCTACATTGTCGACAGCGTCTATGATTTCATTCAGGAGCAGGGCGATGTCGCCGATGCGGATGCCGTGTGGTCGGCCTTGTCGATCGACCTGGGCAACGATGTGCGTTTCGGCGGCATCGAGAATGCGCGATTGCTTGGCTCAGCCGCCGGCAGCGTGATCGGCGACAACCGGGCCAATCGCCTGGAAGGCAATGCTGCCGCCAATGCGATCAGCGGCAACACAGACGATGACACGCTCATCGGTGGCGACGGCAATGATACGCTTGATGGCGGTTCCGGTTTCGACAACCTGATCGGCGGCAAGGGCAACGACGTCTACGTCATCGATGAGCTGACCGAAGACAACGACGTCGTCGAGATATCGGGCGAGGGGACTGACACGGTCCGCAGCTTCGTGGGCGCGACGCTGGCAGCCAATGTCGAGAATCTCGTGCTGCTCGGTTCCGCCGGATCGGGCGAGGGCAACAGCCTTGCCAACTACATCACCGGCAACGGCGGCGGCAATGAACTGACCGGCGCCGCCGGCAACGACACGCTCGTCGGCTATGGCGGCGATGACGATATTGACGGCGGCCAGGGCGCTGACTCAATGGCGGGCGGGCTGGGCGACGACGCCTACATCGTCGACACCGCCGGCGACAGGATCGCCGAAGCCGCTAGCCAGGGAACCGACACCGTTCTCAGCAAGATATCCTGGACCCTGGGCGCCAATCTGGAAAACCTGACTCTCACCGATGCCGCCGCTCTCAACGGCATTGGCAATACGCTCGTCAACATCATCGTCGGCAATGCCAGCAGCAACGCCCTGAGCGGCGGCGGCGGCAATGATACCCTGCAAGCGGATGGCGGCAACGATACGCTCGACGGCGGCGCCGGCGCGGACCTCATGGATGGCGGCTCGGGTGACGATACCTATGTCATCGACGATCTGGATACCGATGGCGCCGGCGCGGACAAAGGCGACGTTATTGTCGATTCCGGCGGCGTTGACACCGTGCGGAGCTACTTCGCCGTCAATCTCGGTGTCGATTATCCCGGTATCGAGAATGCAGCGCTGCTCGGCAAGTCGGCCGCTGCCGCCACAGGGACGGCCGGCGCGAACTGGCTCTCAGGGAATGCCGCCGCCAATCAGCTTTCCGGCCTGGCGGGGAATGACACGCTCGATGGCGGCGGTGGCGGCGACAAGATGGTCGGCGGTATCGGCGATGATCGCTATGTCGTCGACAGCGCCTATGATGTGATTTCCGAGAATGCCGGCGAGGGCAACGATACGGTCCAGAGCTCGGCGTCCTATGTGCTGGGCGCCAATCTCGAGCATCTCGCGCTTGCGGGCATTGCCGCCATCAACGGCAGCGGCAATGGGGGCGCAAATGCCATCACCGGCAACTATGCAGCGAACAAGCTCGCCGGCCTGCTGGGCGATGACACGTTGACGGGCAGTGGCGGCAACGACCTGTTGGATGGAGGTGTGGGCGCGGATTCGCTCGATGGCGGGCTAGGGAATGACATCTTCATCGTCGACAGTGCATCCGACGTCGTCACCGAGCGGGACGGCGAAGGTGTCGATACCGTGCAAAGCTCGCTGCAGGCGACAACGCTTGCAGCATTCGTCGAGAACCTGACGCTGTTGACCGGCGCCAGGGACGGTGCGGGCAATGGGTTGAACAACAGCATCACCGGCAACAATGACGCCAATGCCCTAGACGGCACCGGCGGCAACGACACGCTGAGCGGCGCCGGCGGCAGTGACACCCTCATCGGCGGCGCCGGCATCGACCGCCTGGGCGGCGGCCTGGGTGACGATTTCTACGATGTGGACAGCAGCACCGATGTTGCAATCGAGGCCGCGGGGCAAGGTCTCGATACCGTCATGGCGTCGGCAAACTTCGTGCTCGGGAGCTACATCGAGAACCTCACGCTCGCAGCGGGCGCGGGCAGCATCAATGGCACGGGCAACAGCTCCAACAACATTGTCTCTGGCAATGAGGGCGCCAACAGATTGGCCGGCTCCGCGGGCAATGACACGATTTCGGGCGGCGGTGGAGCGGACACGCTCGACGGCGGTGCCGGCAATGACAGCATGACCGGTGGCGACGGGGACGATGTCTATCTGGTCAATGCCGCCGGCGATATCGTGGTTGAGTCAGGCGGCGGCGGAACTGACACCGTTCAGAGCGCGATCGGCCACAAGCTGGGTGCCGATGTCGAAGACCTGACTTTGGTGGGCACCGGCGCCATCAACGGCACCGGCAACAGCGGCGACAACCTGATCGCCGGTAACGCGGCGGCGAACCGGCTGGATGGCGGCGAGGGGAACGACGTCCTGCGCGGCGGCGCCGGCAATGACACGCTGATCGGCGGCCTCGGCAGCGACAGCTTCGTTCGTGTCCTCGGCAGCGATGGCCGCGATACGGTCACCGACTTCACCCTGGGCCCGGGCGGCGACAAATTGGATATCGGCGACGTGCTCACGGGCTATGACGCTGGCGACGATGCCGCCGAATTCGTGCAGCTTGTCGTCAGCAACGGCAATACCATCGTCCGCATCGACGCCAATGGCAGCACCGGCGGCGCTCAGTTCGCCGATGCCTTTGTGCTCGTCGGCATCGCCGTCACCGATCCCAATCAATTGGCCGCCGACGGCAATCTGATCCTGCAGTAAGCCTAGCGCTTACGCTTCCAGGCCACGCATTTCTGGCGCTGTTCGCCCAGGCCGTTGATGCCCAGGGTCATGACGTCGCCAGGCTTCAGGAATACCTGCGGGTTCTTGCCCATGCCGACCCCGGGCGGCGTTCCCGTGGTGATGATGTCGCCGGGCATCAGCGTCATGAAATGGCTGACATAGCTGAGCAGATGCGCCACGCCGAAGATCATCGTGCGCGTGTTGCCGGTCTGCATGCGCTGGCCGTTGACGTCCAGCCACATATCCAGATTCTGCGGATCGGGCACTTCGTCCCGGGTGACCAGCCAAGGGCCCAGCGGACCGAAGCTGTCGCAGCCCTTGCCCTTGTCCCAGGTGCCGCCGCGTTCTGTCTGGTATTCCCGTTCGCTGACATCGTTGCAGATCAGATAGCCGGCAACATGCTTGAGAGCGTCCTTTTCCGCCACATACTGCGCCTTGGCGCCGATCACGATGGCGAGCTCCACTTCCCAGTCGGACTTTTTAGAATCCCTGGGGATGGTCACGTCGTCATGGGCGCCGACGATGCAGCTGGTGGCCTTCATGAAGATGATCGGTTCTTTCGGCGGCTTGGCGCCGGTCTCGGCCGCATGGTCGGAATAGTTGAGGCCGATGGCGACAAGCTTGCCGGGTCCGGCCACGGGCGGGCCAAAACGGGGCGTGCCGCGGACCAGCGGCAGGCTCGCGGGCTTCAGCTTGGCCAGTTTCTTCAACGATGCCGGCGATAGCGCCGCCGGGCCGATATCGCCGACCTTCTTGCTCAGATCCCGGATCTTTCCGTTGGCGTCGATCAGGCCGGGCTTCTCCTTGCCCGGCCGGCCATAGCGGACCAGCTTCATGCTTTCCCCCGTTGCGCGTTAGGAATCGGGCGGCACTATAGCAGCCCGAAATGGTGATGCGTCAACTTACGGGAGCCCGCATCGTGACGGAGTTGATAATCGAGCGGTGGACCAATCTCAACCAAAGCATCGACTACCGTTGGTCGGTCTGGGTCGAGGGGCGCCGGTTGCAGATGGGCGGTCCGCATAAGACCGCCGATGATTCCGAACGCGAGGGCCGGGCCTATTGTCAGAAGAGTCTGGCGCGGGGACCGGACCGGGTGACGCGGTTATAGCCCCAGGCGGGCTGAACAATGATACAGGGGGCGGGAATGGCAGGACAGGATTTACTGGCCGGACGGCGGGCTTTCGTAACCGGCGCGGGGTCGGGTATCGGCAAGGCAATCGTCCTGGCCTTGAGCAGAGCCGGCGCGCGTGTCGCCGTCAGCGACATCAACGAAGCGGCCGCGCGGGCGGTGGCCGATCAGGCGGGCGCCGGAGCGACCGCTCATCGGCTCGATGTGACAAACTCCGCTGAAACCGCAACAGTGTTGGACGCCGCGGCCAGGGCGATGGGTGGCTTGGATATCGTCTGCGCCAATGCCGGCGTCTCCACCATGAACCGCGTTGCCGATCTCACGGAGAAGGAGTGGGACCTCAACATGGACGTGAACGCCAAGGGGATTTTCCTGACCAACCAAGCAGCCGTGCGGCGGTTCCTGGCCGCGAAGGCGCCGGGCGTCATCGTCAATACCGCGTCAATGGCCGGAAAGATCGGGGCGCCGCTGCTGGCGCATTATGCCGCGAGTAAGTTCGCCGTGGTGGGCTTCACTCAATCCCTGGCGAAGGAAGTCGGTGCCCAGGGCATCCGCGTCAATTGCGTCTGCCCCGGCTTCGTGCGCACCTCGATGCAAGATCGCGAGCTGGAATGGGAAGCCGGACTGCGCGGCATGAAGCCTGACGCCGTGCGTGCCGAGTATGTCACGATGACGCCGCTGGGCCGCATCGAGGAACCGGAGGACGTGGCCGATGTCGTCGTCTTCCTGGCCAGCGATCTCTCGCGCTTCATGACCGGTGAGGCGGTCTGCGTCACCGGCGGTGCGTTCATGGACTAAGCGGGCCTACAGCACCGGTGCGCCGCTGAGCCAGCACTCCTCAGAACCCCACTTGTTGATGCGGTAGTCCCAGCCGACCACCGCCGATTTCTCCGGCGAAATGTAGGTCAGCTGCGTGATCGTGCTGCGAGGACCCTTCCAGGTTTCCTCAAGCACGATGACCGGAATGTAACCGAAGGGAATGGTCCGGTACTTCTCCTGGTCCGACACCACAAGGGTCACCTGGTAGGTGGTTTCCTTGCCGTTGATGCCCATCCACTGGATCGTGCCTTCATGCTTCGAACCGACCTTGAGGTCGCGCAGGTTGGGAAACTTGTCCAGGCCGGAGACCGTCTTTCCGGTTCCCTGCTTGGTGGCGATCTGCTCGACGAGGGTGGTTCCGTAGAGCGAGCGGGGCTGGCGGATCTCCAGGCGCGGCGTGCCGTTGATAAGCTGGGCATAAACGACTGTGTTGTCGTCAACGACTTTTATATTGATCTCGGCCGTGCGTGCTGGATTGATCGGATTGGGGATGTTGCTGTTGCACTCATACTCGAACCGGGTGCCTGGCGCAGCCGGCGCGAAATCGACGGCGGCAGCCGGGTTGGCGGAAAACAGTGGCAATGCCAACAGGGCGGTCAATAGATGACCGCGCGTGACCGCAATGCGCGTCATGACGCTCCTCCCAAGAATGATCCCGCGAAGGTAGCGGCATTTCGGTTAACAATCCGCTAAGGGACCGCCGTGGCGGGTAAGCGGCCTTGACGAAGATTGGTGTGGAAACAGGGAGTTGCGCCGGCAATGCCCGTGCCCTGCCGGCGCTTTCGCCTGCTACCGGTCGTCGTCCTCTTCATGTTCCTCGCCGGCGGGGCAGCAGCGATACTCCTGCGCCTTGTCCAGCAAGTCGATCTGGCGCTTGAGCATCTGGTTCTCCAGCGCCTTGCGCTCGAGGTCGAGTTCGATTTCCTTCTGCCGGGCGGGCTCGCAGATATCGCAATCGTCGATGCAGCCGCGCACCAGCAGCCCGGGCGTAGGCAACGAACTGGTCATCTCGAAGGAGAACTTCTTCTTCGTTTCCTCGGACACGCGGCCGCTGGTCTTGTCCAATAGCCCGGCGGCGACCAGGTTGGCATCCACCTGCTTCAGGGCCGCCATGCGGACCGCCGTTGGCATCGGCTCGGCCAACTGTGGCGCCGCCAATTGCAGGCGGGCGCTCACGGCTGTCGCCCGCAGGCCGCCCGCGCCGCCGGGGATCGCGTCTTCCTGCGCCGCCGCGATGCTCCGCCGGCCGCGAGCCTCGACTTCCAGCCGGTTCTCGGCGGTCGCCAGGATCGCCGTCGGCACGACAGCGACGTCGCCGCGGGAGATGAAGGGATTGACGGCAACTTTGGTGTCGGCCGCCGGATCGATCACCCGGCGCTCGATGGACTCGATGGTGAACTTGACCGTCTGCATCTTGTTGATGCGGTAGAAGAAGAAAGTGATGGCGTGACATTTGTTCGGGTTGGCGAATTCCCGGGACGCGGACTCGAAATGATCCTGCGACTGCCCTTCGGCGTGGGAGCGGGTCTGAACTTCGCCCACCGACACGCTGCTGGCCGTGCGCGTTCCCTGTTCCGACCGCCGGTAGGAGGACTGCGCGTGCTGGCTGAGTTCGCGCAGGAAGTCGGATGTGGACTCCGCATTGTACGAACCGTTCACATCGACCGAGGGCCCGGCGAAGAAGCTTTCGATGGCGCCGCTGGTTTCCGCATGACCTTGCGCGGAACCCCTGGATTGATTGCTCGAATGAGCGTCGTCGCGGACTGAAAGGTCGGACATCATGTCGCCGAAGCTCGACATGAGATAACTCTCTTCCGAGGTCTGCGAGTTGCGGTAGCTGAGGCTGGTGGAACTGTCGAAGCTGAATTGGCTGCGGCGGTCGCTGGTGAACAGCCGTACTTTTTCGCCCGGCAGCAGAGTGGTCGAGTAGGTGAGATCGCCGAGGGCGAGTGGCCCGGGGCAGCGTTCGAAACGTGCATGGATGAGGACCTCGATCGGCACGATCCTGTTCTCCACCACGGCGCGGTGGGTCGTGCGGTAGTGGAAATCGAGGACGTCGCAGGCCTTGTCGCTGGTCAATTCGGGACAACACGGAACTGTGAGCGGTTTCGATTCAGGTGCGGATTTCATGCTTGATTCTCCTGTCGCTGGTGACCGCGCGGATGTGACGGTCGGGTTGACGATCGCCGCGCGCCGGGGATCGGCCGGACACGCTGTCCGCCGGTTTGGCGATCACTGTCTGATCTGACGGCCTGCCGGCGCAAAGTCGCGGCGGCGTTGGCTGAGTTCGGCCGCCCGTTCTCTTGCCTGCTTGGCGGAAACTATGCCCATCGATGGCGTCACACTGTGCGGAGTCGCACAGATCGGCGTGGCGCCGCGGCGAGGCCCCCAAGATGTCACAGTCCCGTACGGATCCACGGTGGGCGGACAATCCGAGCCGAAGCCATGCGCAAAATCGCGTCTGGCCAGGAGGCGGACGGAACGTCACAATCGGCGATACCGCGGCGTCATGACCGCGTGCGAAGTGAACTAGAGGAGAGGGTGGTCCCCATGGGGCGGCTGGCAGGCAGGACGGCAATCGTCACCGGCGCGGGGCGGGGCATCGGCCAGGGGATCGCGCGAAAGTTCTTGCAGGAAGGCGCCCGCGTCCTGATTGCCGATCGGGACGGAGATCGGGTGGCGGAGTCCGCCCGGGAACTCTCGGCGAACGGCGAGGTCGTGCCGTTCGCCGGGAATGTGACCGACGAAGCCACCTGTCAGAGGATCGTGGACGAGGCCGTGAAGCGCTTCGGCAAACTGGACATCTGCGTCAACAATGCCGGCATCGTGCGGCCGCAGCCCTTTCTGGAGCACAGCCGAAAGGACTGGGACGATACGATCGCGGTGCTGCTCACGGCCGTCTTCTTGCTGAGCCAGCGCGCGGCGCGGCAGATGGTGGCGCAGGGGCAAGGGGGCGTCATCCTCTCCACGGCGTCCGCCAATGGCCATGTGGCCGAACGCAATGTCGCGGCCTACAACGCCGCCAAGGCCGGCGTGGTTCTTCTGACGCAGACCATGGCCATCGAATTGGCGCAGTACGGCATCCGCGCCGTTTGCGTGTCGCCCGGCTATGTTGGGCCGACCGGATTGGTCGTCGATGGCGGCGGCTCGCCGGACTACTTCAAGGAAATGGCCGCCCATGTCCCGATGGGCCGTATCGGTCGCGTTGAGGAAATCGCCAACCTGTTCTGCTTCCTGGCGTCGGACGAGGCCTCGTTCATATCCGGCGCCTCCTATGTGATCGACGGCGCGCAACTTGCCGAACAGCGCTGAGAGGGTCGAGGATCTCCGTCCCGCGCAAACGCCAAACGACGACGAACCAATGCTGGACCAAGTTTCAGGCCCGGGCTGCAGCCAACTAATCCTTGGCCGCGGCCGCGGGCGGCGGCTATGATTACGACAACGAAGAATTAATCCGGGGCGGCGCGAATGCCATCGGGGCGGGGAGTCGGTGGCCGGATGGCGCGAGCTGTCCTGCCTCACGTGATCATGGTGGCGTTCTCAGCGGTAATCCTCTTGCCGTTGGTATGGCTCGCGCGTGTGGCCCTGACCGACAAACTCACTGCCTACAAACTGCCGCCGGAGTGGGTGGCGCTCCGCCTGGACAACTTCATTGCCATCTTCACCGACTATAACTTTGCCGGCTACTTCCTAAACAGTATCGTGGCCGCTGTCGGATCGACGGTGATCTCGCTGCCGCTGGCGACGGCGATGGCCTACACCTTTGCCCGTTTCAACACCGGCGGGATGCCGCTGCGGCTGTTCGTGCTGACCAGCCAGATGCTGCCGCCGGTGATCCTGCTGCTGCCGATGTACACGGTCTTTCAGTTCGCCGGGCTCATCAATACATGGGCGGGGCTGGTCATCGCCCACCTCACGATCAACATTCCCTTCCTGGCCTGGATGCTGGTGGCGTTTTTCCAGGGCGAGATCGTGCAACTCGAGCAGGCGGCGCGGGTCGACGGGGCCACGCGGTTCCAGGCCTTCTGGAAGATCGCCGTACCGGTCGCGGCACCGGGCCTGCTCGCCGCGGGCCTCCTGTCGTTCATCCTTTCGTGGAATGAGTTCCTGTTCGCGCTCATGCTGACGGGCAAGCAGACCAACACGCTGCCGGTCGGGCTGTCGAGCTTTCAGACCCAGCGCGGCGTAGAGATCGCACTGGTCGGCGCGGCGTCGTTCGTCGCCATCGCGCCGGTGCTGGTGCTGCTGCCGTTCATGCGCAGATATCTGATAAAGGGATTGTCGCTGGGGGCCTTGAAGTAGCCCAGCGGCGGGTGTGTAAGAAACGAGAGGGAGAGGGCAATGAAAAAACTGTTGTTAGCTGCCGGCCTGATACTGGCCATTTCCGGCCCGGCAAAGGCCGAGACCATCAATATCCTGATGGAAACGGTTCCTGATACGCAATTCATCAAGGACCTGCTGCCGGAGTTCAAGGCGGCCACCGGCATCGATGTGGAGATCGAGGCGATCAGCTACATCGACATGCATTCCAAGCTGGTGCCGCAGCTGACTTCGCCGAGCGGCGGCTATGACGCGATTGTCGTGGATTTCTACTGGGTCGCCGAGTTCACCAAGGCCGGCTGGCTCATGCCTCTGGATGAACTGATTACCAAGGATGGCGTCGATACCAGCGTCTATGTGCCGAGCCTGTTTAGCCTGGTGGGCAAGGTGAACGAGGTCACCTACATGCTGCCCTTCTACAATTACTCCATGGGCATCATCTACCGGAAGGACCTGCTCGCCGATCCCAAGGAACAGGCGGACTTCAAGGCAAAGTACGGCATGGACCTGAAGATACCCGCCACCTGGGACGAGTACCGCAAGCAGGTCGAATTCTTCACCCGCGACACGGATGGCGACGGCAACCGCGACTTCTACGGCACCATCAACCAGGGACAGCGCGGCGATTGCATTTGCATGCAATGGTCGAACTATCTCTATGCCAATGGCGGCCAGTATCATGACGCCAACTGGAAGGCGACGTTCAACGGCGAAGCCGGCCTCAAGGCGGTCGAGGACTTCAAGAAGGACATCGTCGAGCATGGGCCGACCGGCTCGGAGAGCTACTGCTTCGATGAGGCCAACAGCGTTTTCGCGCAGGGCAAGGCCTATAGCTTCGTGACATTCAACATCCTGCTTTCCGGTTTCGACGATCCGGCCTCTTCCCAGGTGGTGGGCAAGGCCGATATCGCGCCCAATCCCATCGGCGGCCTGAATGGCGGCTGGGGCTGGGCGATCCCGAATTCGAGCCCGAACAAGGACGCGGCCTGGACCTTCATCAAGTGGGTCGAGTCCAAGGACATCGTGAAGAAGCGCTCGCTTGCCGGCGGCGCGCCGACCCAGGCTTGGGTGTTCGACGATCCCGATGTGGTGGCCAAGCGCCCCTACATGGACAAGCTGAAGACCCTGGTGGCGACGGCGCAGGAGTTCCCGACCTTCACTTACACCGTGGATTTCGTGGAAGTGCTGGGCCGCGAACTCAATCTGGCGGTCACCGGCCAGAAGGACCCCAAGGAAGCGCTGGATCTGGCCGCCGCGGAACTGGACGCGCTGGCCAAGAAGGACGGATTGCTGAAGGAGTAACCCAGGAAAGGGCGGGAGCGCCGGCCGCTCCCGCCCGGCCCGCGTTCCAATCATGACCGCAACGATAATCTCCGACATCGACCGGCAGGACCGCCGGTTCGGCTGGCTGCTGACGGCGCCGGGCCTGGCGGCGCTCATGCTGGTGATCACCTTCCCGCTGTTCTTCACGATATTCGTCAGCGGCTTCGACTACACGCTGATACACCGGTCCTTCGATACTTTTGTCGGCATCGAGAACTACCGGTCTGCCTTTGGCGAGAACTACTTTGGCGAAGCTCTCTGGGTAACGCTGAAGTTCGTCGTTTGCGTCGTGCTGCTCGAATTCGTCATCGGCTTCATGATCGCGCTGATGCTGAACTCGGTGACGCGGTTCAAGAATGTTTACTATCTGATTCTGCTGATGCCGCTGCTGATTAATCCGGTGGTGGTGGCGCTGATCTGGCGCATGTTCCTGCATCCGGAACTGGGAATCGTGAATTATCTGTTGGGATTGGTCGGCATCGCCAAGGTGAACTGGCTGGGCGATCCCGGCATCGCTTTCTGGACAGTGGTCCTCACCGATATCTGGCATCAGGTATCCTTCATGATCGTGCTGCTGCTAGCCGGCCTGTCGGCACTGCCGAAGGAGCCTTATGAAGCGGCGCGCATGGACGGCGCCTCCACGTTGCAATCATTCATTCATGTGACCCTGCCGCTGATGCGGCCGGTCATCATTGTGACCCTGCTGATACGCTTGATCTTCGCGGTGAAGACCTTCGACCTGGTCTATGTCATGACTCGCGGCGGACCCGGCACAGCGACCGATCTCATCAGCTACTTCATCTACCGTTCGGCGTTCTTCGGACTGAATATCGGCCAGGCCTCGGCGATTTCGGTGCTGCTGCTGGTCATCGTCCTGGCGCTGACGGCCTATCTCTATCGGTACATGCGGTCACTAGCGTAGGCGGACATGGCTGAAATCAAGCTCAGCGGCGTCAACAAGATCTATCCCGGCAATGTCATGGCGGTAGAGGATCTCAACCTCCATATCCGGGACGGCGAATTCATGATCCTGCTAGGCCCGTCGGGCTGCGGCAAGTCGACGACTTTGCGCATGATCGCCGGGCTGGAGACCATCACCTCCGGCGACCTCTATCTCGCCGACAGGCGCGTCAACGATGTCGATCCCCGGGATCGGGATCTCGCCATCGTGTTCCAGAACTATGCGCTCTATCCCCACATGACCGTGCGCGACAACCTGAGTTTTGGCCTCCGCTTGCGCCATGTTCCCCACGAGGACATCGCCAAGCGCGTCGGCGAAGTTGCTGCCGTGCTCGGCATTCAGCCCTTGCTGGATCGCAAGCCGGCGGCGCTTTCGGGCGGCCAGCGGCAGCGGGTCGCCCTGGGCCGGGCGCTGGTGCGCGATCCCGTCGCCTTTCTGTTCGACGAACCCCTGTCCAATCTCGATGCAAAACTACGCGCGAGCATGCGCACAGAACTGATCAAACTGCATCACCAGCTTGGCCGCACCATCATCCATGTCACCCACGACCAGGTCGAAGCCATGACCATGGGCCAGCGGGTCTGCATCATGAAGGATGGCCGGATGGTGCAGATCGGCGAACCCATCGAGGTCTACCGCAATCCCGCGAACACCTTCGTTGCCGGTTTCCTTGCCAGCCCGCCGATGAATTTGCTGCCGGCGCGGCTGGAAGGAGAGCAGGGGCTCACCGCGGTCCACGGCGCCCTGCGTGTGCCCGTGCCGCCTGAATTCAACGCCGGTTTTGCCGCCTACAGAGGCAAACCGGTTATCCTCGGCCTGCGGCCGGAAGATTTCTACGCGCCGGCCTCTCCCGGCTTTGTCCCCGTTGATGTCAAAGTGTCTGCGGTGGAAGCCCTGGGTCCGGAAACCGTGCTGGTCAGCGAGATTCCCGGCGGTGCGGAGATTTCCGCGCGCCTCGGTCGCGAATTCTCGGCGCGGATCGGCAGCACGCAAAGGCTGTATATCGATCCCCGGCAGATGTATCTGTTCGATCCCGAGACCACATCGGCGATACCGCGCAACCACGCCGCCTAGGGCAGCCGGTTCGTTTCATCGCCAGGATCAGTTCAGGAGTTTGATCGCGTTCATGCTCAAAGAAACATTCGGCAGCAAGAAGCCCGTCATCGCCATGGCGCATTTCCCGGCCTTGCCGGGTTCGCCGGGCTACAATGCCAGGAAAGGCATGAACCACATCCTCGATTGGGTCGCCGCCGACATTGAAAGGCTGCAGGCCGGCGGTGTCGACGCCATCATGTTCGGCAATGAGGGCGACCGGCCCTATGTGTTGCAGGCCAATCCCGAGAGCCTGGCCGCGATGGCAGCGGCGATCGGGCAGCTCAAGCGACTGCTGAAAGTGCCCTTCGGCGTGAACTACCTCTGGGACCCGGTGGCCACGGTGGCGCTGGGCGCCGCCACCGGCGCCGCCTTCGGCCGGGAAATCTTCACGGGAGTCTATGCCTCGGATATGGGCGTCTGGACGCCGAAATGCGCGGAGGCGCTGCGGCTGCGGCACAATCTGGGCCGGGACGACATGAAGCTGCTGTTCAACATCAACGCGGAGTTCGCGGCACCGCTAGATATCCGTCCGATCGCCAAGCGCGCCACCAGTGCCGTGTTCTCGTCCCTGGCCGATATCATTTGCGTCTCCGGTCCGATGACCGGGGAGCCGGTGGACAGCGCCGATCTGCGCCGGGTGAAAGATGCGGTGAAGGATGTGCCGGTCTTCGCCAACACCGGCGTCAATATCGGCAATGTACGGGACATCCTGCGCGTTGCCGATGGCTGCGTCGTCGGCACCCATTTCAAGAAGTCCGGCAACACCTGGAACGCCGTCGACGGCGCCCGGGTGAAGAAGTTCATGGATGCGGTGCGCCGGCTGCGTTGACGGCGGCGCCTATCGGCCGGGGCTGACCAATTCGCCGTAGGTCTCCGGCCGGCGGTCGCGGAAGAACTGCCAGAGGTCGCGCACCTCCTGCACCATGGCCATGTCCAGGTCAGCGACCACCAGTTCGTCGCGGGTGTCGCTGGCCTGCTTCAGGATCTGGCCGCGCGGGTTCACGAAATAGCTGGAGCCGTAGAATTTGCCGATGCTCCAGGGCTTCTCCGCGCCGACTCGGTTCACTGCGCCGATATAGACGCCGTTGGCCACGGCGGCTGCCGGTTGCTCCAGGTTCCACAGATACTGGCTGAGACCCGCAACAGTTGCCGAGGGATTGACGATGTATTCCGCGCCATTGAGTGCCAGCGCGCGCCAGCCCTCGGGGAAATGCCGATCATAGCAGATATAGACCCCGAGCTTGCAGAAGGCCGTGTCGAACACCGGATAGCCCAGGTTGCCCGGCTTGAAGAAGAACTTCTCGTAGAACCCGGCCACCTGCGGGATATGGATCTTGCGGAACTTGCCGAGGAGTTTGCCGTCGGCATCGATGACGGCGGCGGTATTGTAGTAGACGCCCGTCATCTCCTCCTCATAGATCGGCACGACAATGACCATGCCGTATTTCTTCGCCAGCTTCTGCATCAGCCGCGTGGTCGGACCGTCGGGGATCTTCTCGGTCGCGCGGTACCACTTCTTGTCCTGGCTCGGACAGAAATAGGGTTGGGTAAACACCTCCTGGAAGCAGAGCACCTGCACCTTCTGCTTCGCCGCCTTCTCGATCAGCGGCAGGTGGGCCTCCAGCATCTTGTCGCGGATCTTCTCCGGCGTCATCGAGGTATCGCCCTTCAGCGACATCTGAATCAGACCCCCGCGGACTATCGCCATGTTGCCCTCCCCGAAAATGCTGACCAGCCGGTCAGGATTGCGACAAGCTAGCATGCATGCTGGGCCTTGCGAAAGATGCGGGCAGGCTTAAATCCTAGCTAGCGTCGCAGAAGTAGGGAGAAGCCTATGCGTGGATGGTCGCTGGTCGCGGCGCTCGGTCTTGCCGCCTGCACGGCAACGGATATCGAAATGTCACCGCCGCTCCCGCCGCGGGTGTCCATCGAAGCTCCATCAGCCGAAACGCCGCCGCAGACGGAGGTGCGCCCCGTCCCGGAATTGCACGATTTGCAGCCGGCCGGCGGGATCGCGCGCAAGGAAGAATCGCCGCTTGCAGGCCGGCGCAGCGGCATTGCCGATGATACCATCGAGCGCCGGCTCGATTGCTCCAGCGAGCCGGCGCTGTCCAACCGCGACACGCGAAACGCATTCCTGCATCGCTGTCCGCCCGATGGCCGATAGTGAGGTCTCGTCCACCGCCTCGACCCGCATTGCTGAAATCAGAGACTAAGGCGGAGTGGCGGCTAGAACCAGCTGGCCGCGAACACTGCCGCAAAAATGGCTGTGTTGGCCACCAGCAACGCATAGATCGTGCTGGCGATGGCGCCGAACAGGCCGCCGACAATAAACAGTCCATCCCGGCCGATGATGCCCAGGGACATGGCGATGATCGGCAGGGCCAGGGGAATGCCGGTAAAGGGGATCGGCAGGGCGATCAGAATGGATAGAAACAGGCAGGCCAGGCCGACTACCCGTTCCCAGAGCGGGGAGATCAGGCCGGGCAGGCGGGGATGGAGCACCCGCTCCCAACGCCTTAAGTGCGGCAAGGCGCGGCCGATCATGGCCGCGAAGTCGCTGCGGGCGACCGACAGGGATCGCAGACGGCGCGGCAGCCAGGGCCGCTCGCAGCCAAGCAGGAGTTGCATGGAGAAGATGGCGGTCGCGAGTCCGAACACGGCGGAAGGACCCGGAATCGGCAGCGGCACGAAATTGGGGATGGCCAGCGCGATCAGCAGAATGCCGAAGCCGCGCTCCCTGAGCGCCAGCATCAGGTCGCCGAGCGCGATGCGATCGGCAGGCCACTCATGGGCCAATTCGTCGAACGTGCCGGAAACGCCGGCGCGTACGGCAACCGCCGTCGACGCTGCTCTTTGCCTTGCCGGGATGACCGCCTCCAAGAGCCTGTTGTGCGGGGCATTTCGCCCGGAGGCGCAGTCTAGGGCGAAGAAGTGAATGGAAGGTTTTCGTGCCGCCTTCAGCCTGCGGCAATCGCTATCCCGCGGCCGTCAGCTCGAGCGCCCCTTTGATGCCCGTGAGCACGGCAATGGCGAACAGAATCACCAGCACCCACCGCCGGAACTTCGCGGGATCGGCGCCGCGGAAACTGCGTGCGCCGACCCAGATTCCCGCGATCAATGCCGGCAGGAAAGCAACAAATCGTATCAAAGTCGATCGATCGATCAGGTCCTGCGGCGCCATGACGGCAAGCGCGATGAGGTCGGTGAACAGGAAGTAGGCAATGATGGAAGCGCGGCCCACATTCACCGCTGCCGGCGAACTAAAGTAGAACAGCACCACCGGCGGACCGCCGACGCTGATGGCGCCGTTGAACAATCCGGACACCGCGCCGGTCGCGATGGTGGCGGTCGTTCCCGGCGCGCGCTCCAGGCGGAAGCCGCGCCACAGCAGTATGGTGGCGGCGCCGACGAAGATCGCCAGCAGGATTTTCAGCAGCGGCGGCGGCAGCGACACCAGAATCCACACGCCCAGCGGCGTCGCCGCGACGCAGCCGATCAGCAGCAGCGTGATCGAACGCCAGTGGACCTCGCGCCAGATGCCCGGCAAGAGATGCAGGCTGGCCGCAATCTCCATCATGAAAATCACCGGCACGATCGCCGTCGGCGCCATGGTGAGTGACAGCGCCGTGACCGTCAGCAGCGAAAAGCCGAAGCCGCTGTAGCCGCGCACGATCGCCGCGCCGAACACGCAGGCCATGCCATAGGCCAGCAGCAAGAGATCGATTCCAGCCATCTCAGCAGTCGGCTCCGCCGCCTCCGGAAGTCGCACGAATCTGCCGCGATTGCCCCACTTTCTTGGGGTATGGGCCGCGATTGCGCGGTCATAGGCATCTATTGTATGAAGCCTGCCGCCGGCCGGGACAAGGGCATTGATCAAGAGGGGCGGCATGGGAGGAGTGATGTTCGAAATGCAAGTACTGCGCCGGACTTTGATCGGCCAGGTCTGGCCCGAGAGTTCCGTTAACGCTTTGCGCTGGGGCGTGTTGATTCTGCTCGGCAGCCTGTTCCTGATTGCGTGTTCGCAGATCACGGTCTGGCACGAACCGGTTCCCGTGACCATGCAGACCTTCGGCGTGCTGGTCATTGGTGCGGTCTATGGTTCGCGCCTGGGCATGGCCACGATCGCCGCATATCTGGCGGAAGGCGCCATTGGCCTGCCGGTCTTTGCGGGCATGACCGGCGGGCCGGCGGTGCTGCTTGGTCCCACGGGAGGGTATCTCTTCGGCTTCCTCGTCGCCGCCGGCGTCGTCGGCTGGCTGGCGGAGCGCGGCTGGGACCGCAGTCTCTGGACCATGGCGGCGGCAATGCTGATCGGCAATGTGCTGCTCTACGGGCCGGGGCTGGCTTGGCTCTCGCGCTTCACCGGCTGGGACGGGGCCATCCAGTTCGGCCTGGCGCCGTTCGTCTATGTCGACATGGTGAAGCTGCTGGCCGCGGCGGTGCTGTTCCCGGCCGCCTGGCGGGTCCTGCAGCGGCGCTGATCCCCGTTCCGCGGCGCAAGCCGCCTCACTGCGGCAGCACGACCTCCAACGTTTCGCCGCCATAGCCGTTCGCGCTATGACGGGCGCGGACAGTCACGACGGTCACGCCAGCGGGAATTACCACGCAATGGACATCGCGGGTAAAGGGCTGCTCGGTTTCATGGGGGTGCAACAAGACCCGCGTGCCCAGGACCTTGCCGTCCGGTCCCAACACCTCGATCAGATCCGCATAGGCATCCCAGCCCGTGTCGTTGCTGCGCACGGTGACGTCGAAATCGAAAGCACCGTTGCCGCGCGCGCGAACCTCGGCGCCGATGACGTCGGCCTCGCCGGCCAGCGCAATCGCCGCCGGATACAGCGCCGATGTCAGCGCCAGACAGAATCCGAAGGGCAGGGCGATTTTGAACAGAGCGCTTGCGGACATCGCGGCCTCCCGTCATTGCTAGCGGCAGTCATCCGATCCGATTACAAGGGATAGCCGAACATGCGCCGGAACAAAAGCGTGCTTGCGGGGCAAGTGCGCCAGCTCGCGCTCGACAGCAAGATCCTGAAGGACAATCCGCTGGGCGATCCGGCGGCGCGCGAGATCCGCGTCTATCTGCCGCCCGGCCATGCGGCGGCGGGCGGGCTGCCGCTGCTGGTGGATCTCGTGGGCTACACCGGCTCGGGCATCGCGCATACCAACTGGCGCGCCTTCACGGAGAACGTGCCCGAACGGCTCGACCGCCTGATTGGCGAAGGGAAGATGCAGCCGGTCGTGGTAGCGTTCCCCGATTGCTTCACGCGCCTCGGCGGCAACCAATACATCAACAGCGCCGCCATCGGCCGCTATGAGGATTTCCTTTGCGAAGAGGTGGTCCCGTTCGTGGAGGCGGAAGCGAATTGCGGCGGCACCGGCCGACGCGGCCTGTTCGGCAAATCCTCTGGCGGCTACGGCGCCATCATGCACGGCATGCGGCGGCCGGATGTCTGGGCGGCGATCGCCTGCCACTCCGGCGACATGGCCTTCGAATTCTCCTACATGGCGGAGATGCCGCTGGTGCTGAACGCGCTGGCGAAGCACGACCGCTCGATCGAGAAATTCATGGCCTATTTCGAACAGGTGAAGAAGCCGAAGGGGAGCGACATCACGCTGTTGAACATGCTGGCGATGGCCGCGAGCTACGATCCCGATCCCCGGCAATTCCTGGGCATCCGCCTGCCGGTGGACCTGGAGACCGGGGAGTTGATTGCCGAGCGCTGGCTGAACTGGCTGGCCCACGATCCGGCCATCGTCGTCGACAAGTATGCCGGCAATCTCCGGAAGCTTAAGGCGATCTATATCGATTGCGGCGACGAGGACCAGTATCATCTGCATTTCGGCTCACGCCGCCTGCACCGCGCGCTGGATCGCCTGAAGATCGCCCACACTTATGAGGAGTTTCCCGACAACCATTCCGATGTCGACTACCGGATGGATGTCAGCCTGCCGTTCCTGGAGCGCGCACTGAGATAGCATCGCCGGCAGGCTCAGGAGGCCTTTTGGATCGCCTCTGCCGACTTGGTCACCGGCGGTTCCTTGGCTGTGACGAAGCATTCCTGCGGGAGTATCACCGAGACGGTCGTCCCGACGCCAAGCTCACTCTTGAGCAATAGCCGGCCGCCATGCATCTCCGCCAGGGATTTGGCCAGCGGCAGACCCAGGCCGGTGCCCCTGAACTTCCGGTTCATCGCGCCCTCGACCTGCCCAAAGGGCTGAAGCACCAGATCGATATCGGCTGCTGCGATGCCGATGCCCGTATCCGTCACGGATAGGCAAAGCCCCTCGCCGTCGCAAAGTGCCGCAGATATGACAATCGAGCCGCCGCGGGGCGTGAACTTCACCGCGTTCGACAGCAGGTTGAGCACGATCTGCTGCATGACGCGGGAGTCGACGCGGATGGTCATCTTTTCCCGCAGTGTCTGCAGGATGAGCGATAGCCCGGCTTCCTGCAGCCGCTCGTCGATCATGCGAACGCAGACACCGAGGATGTCATTCAGGTCCAGCTCCTCGAAGAGCAATTGGAATCGCCCGGCTTCGATCTTCGAGAGGTCGAGAATATCGTTGATGATGCTCAGCAGATGATGACCGCTCTGCTGGATATCACCGGCGTAGCCGCGGTAGCTCTCGTCGCCGAGCGGCCCCTTGATCTCGCGCCGCATCAGGTCGGAGAAACCGATTATGGCATTCAGCGGCGTACGAAGTTCATGGCTCATGTTCGCCAGGAACTCCGACTTGGACCGGTTGGCCAGTTCTGCTTGTTCCTTCGCCTTCAGCAGCCGGCGCTCGGCGTCCTTGCGCTCGGTGATATCCATGCAGACGACGACCAGGCCGCCATCCGGCGCGAGGTTGTGCCGGATCTCCAGAACGCAGCCATCGCCGCGCCACAGCTCGAAGCGATCCTGGCCGATCGGCTTCGCCGTATCGAGGATGCCCCGGGCCTCGGCGCTCAGGTCGCCGACATTGGCATTGGCGGCCGTACCGGTCTCCGCGCCGAACTGGACATCTCCGGTGAGTCCGAGCAATCCGACAAACCGCTCGTTCCATGCGACCAGGCGGCCGCCGCGGTTGAACGACGCGATTCCGGCGCCGGTATTGTCCAGCGTTGCCTGCAGCAGAGTCGTCTTCTCCACAAGCGCGCGGTGCGCTTCGGCGGCGTTGAGCGCATAGCGGATCGACCGCTCCAGCAGCTCCGCCGTCATCTTACCTTTCTCGAGGAAGTCGGCGGCGCCGGCTTCCATCGCCGCCAGATCGACAGCGCGGCTGCCGACGCCGGTCAGCAGGATGATCGGCGCCGTGCATCCGGCGGCGCGCGCCTCGCGCACGATCTCGATGCCGGTATGGGTGCCGACCAGATAGTCCACGAGAACGACATCGATCCGCGTCGTCTGCAGCCGCGCGAGGGCGCTCTCGAAGGTCGGTTCCCAGATCAGCTGATATTCCGACTCCGCGAGTTCGGCGAGCAGCGTCCGGGTAATGAGGTAATCCTCCTCATCGTCTTCGACGAGAAGGACTCGGCGCGGTTCCGCTGACTTTGAGCCGAGACTCAAGCGTCATGCCCCCCTGATGGCGGCAGCTGCACGATCTCGATCCAGTACTCGTTCAGCACATGCACCAACCGCAGCAGATCCTTGAATGTCACTGGCTTGGTGATGAAGGAGCTGACACCCAGATTGTAGCTGCGCACGATGTCTTCTTCTGCTTTGGACGTCGTCAACACGACGACCGGCAGGCACTTCAACTGGGGGTCGTTCTTGATGATTTTCAGCGCCTCGCGACCATCCATCCGCGGCATATTGAGATCCAGCAGGACGAGCCCGGGATAGGGCGACTCCGCGGTGTCGGCAAACTTGCCTTCGCGGCGCAGATAGGCCAGCAGCTCTTCGCCGTTCTCGACGAAGCGCAGCTCATTGGTGAGCTTGTTCTCTTCGAACGCATCCTTCAGCAGCATGCGGTCGTCAACGTCATCCTCGGCGATGAGAATTGTGATGGGTGAGGTATTTCTGCTCATGACTTGCTCTCCGGCGATCCATGTTGCATCGGAAGAGCTATGGTGAATGTGGCGCCTTGGTCCGGAGCGCTCACGGCGGTGATCCGGCCGCCATGGCGCTCGACGATCTTCCGGCAGGTCGCAAGACCGATGCCGGTGCCTTCATATTCGTTCCGCGAATGCAGTCTCTGAAAGATGTTAAAAATGCGGTCCAGGTATTTCATGTCGAAGCCGATGCCATTGTCGGTGACATCAATCTCGCAGACGTCGCCGACAGCGCTCTTGTCCAGCGCGCGAGCCGCGGCGCGGCCCTTGTGCACCCTGGCTTTGATCGTCACGCGGGGCCGCTGGTCCGGCCGCCGGAACTTCAGCGCGTTGCCGATCAGATTCTGGAACAGCTGCCGCATCTGCATGGCGTCGGCCTCGATGCCCGGCAGAGGCTGGAGATCGATAGTGCCCTCGGTCTCCCGGATCCGAACCCGGAGATCCGAAAGCACACCGTCGATGACATTGCCTAGATCGCAGGCGGCAAAGGGCTGCGCCTTGGTGGAGATGCGCGAAAAGGTGAGCAGCCCCTCGATCAGGGCCCGCATGCGCTTTGCGGCCTTTTCCATCCGCTCGACGTAGAAGCGCCCGGTTTCATCGAGCTGCGGCCCGTACTTGCGGCGCAGCTGATCGCCGAACGCTTCGATCTTGCGCAGCGGCTCCTGCAGGTCGTGGGATGCCACCGAGGCGAAGTCCTGCAGCTCGCGATTGCTGCGCGCCAGCTCGGCTTCGCGCTCCTTCATCTCCGTGACATCGGTGTGGAGAATGACGGTCTCGTTGTTCGCGGTCCGGTGCTCGTTGATCAGCACCCATTTGCCCGACGGCAGGCGGCGTTCGATCGAGCTGTTTTCCGATCGATGCGCTTCGAACCGCTTCCGCAGCCCCTGCGCATGCTCCTCCTCATCGGCGATACCGGCGAACTCGCCGGCGACCAGGGCGTCGTAGTCTAGTCCGGAGGTTAGGTGCGGGGCTGCTTCCGGATAGAGTCCCGCATAGGAGCTGTTGGAGATCAGCAGGCGGTCGCTACCGTCCAAAAGCACGAAACCCTGAGACAGGCTTTCGACGATGGCCTGGCGGGTTTGCTCTGCGGTCGCGGCCGCTTGGTGCTCGGCTTCCTTAATGCGCGTTGAATCGAGAATGACACCATCCCAGACGACCGTGCCGTCGGCGCGCCGGTGCGGCCTGGCGATCGCGTGGGTGAACTTGCGCTCGCCGGATCTCGAGATGATGGTCGCCTCGACGTCCCACATCTTGAGTTCGCGCGACGCCTGCAGCAGGCGCTCACGGAAGGTCTGGTGATACTCTGGGCTGTGGCAATCGAACAGAGCGTTCGGATCGGCGAGGATCTCCTCGGCGCTTACGCCAAACAGGTCCTTGGCGCCTTCGCTGATATAGGTGTAGCGGATCTCGCCATCGGGCGTGACGATACGCTGATAAACGACGCCGGGTATGCTGGCCGCCAGCGAGGCGAACCGTTGATCGGCCGAGTACAGGTCGGCGAGGCGGCGCCCGTTCTGGATCGCGTAGCGCGTCAGAGAGACGAGTGACTCCAGCAACTGCGCATCGCCCGAATCGGGGGCTGTCGGCTTGGCGAAGAACATGAGGAATACGCCGAGCACGTCGCCGCGCTGCTCCTGCAAGGGGCAACCCCAGAAGGCGCGCAGCCTGTATGCGGCGCCCGAGGCCCAGATGGAGGGGGCGATGCCATTCGAAGATTCGTCATCGGCAACGATGCTGCTGCCGGTGGCGAGGACCAGGCCGCCCGGCGTGGTAGTGTTCGGCAAGCCAGCGTCTGTGATCGCACTCGCATAGGCTGGCGCAAGACTTGGTGCGACGATCTGGTTGAAGGAGTTGCCGTTCGCGCTGGCCACCTGGATGGCGCAGCGGCTTCCGCTGACAAGCCGCTCGGCGACCTCGGCGATCCGGGTCAGACTTTGAGTCAGATCCCCGGTCGAGGAGATGAGTTCGAGAATGCTGGCATGTTCGCGGAGAAGGTCTCGCAGCCGCTCGTCCGCCTTTGTATCGCTGCCGCTCGTGCCCGATGCCGCAGCATCATGCGCCGAATCCCCCAGACCGGCCGGCGCGAGCTCACTCCCGCGGGCTGCTGGCCGAAGAGGCAGGATCGAATCGGCAGTACGCGTTAACATCAGGCGTCCAAGCTCTGCAACAGCCCTGAGATACTGAAGTGAATCCGGCGGCATTCGACGCAGCAGCACCGGCCAGGCACTTTCGGCCTAGTCAGCAGAGGCTAACATCGTCAGATTGAAGACCAGTTAATTGTAATCCAATACTCGGTATCTTAATCTGAATTGCATTCAATATGATTAATACCATCGCAACTTAGATAAGTTTTAACGAGCTATCATTTAGCTTACCCCCGTCCGCCTTATTGCAGCGCTGGACCAATCGAAGCCAGGGACGTGGGTAACTGGATGAACGTGCAGACTAAAGCAGCGGATTACGACGTTGACTCGATGCTGCGTTGGCAGACGCGCTCGGGATTTGCGCCACGCCGTGTCGGCCGCACCGACGAGCTGGATGGACAGGTGGCGGCACTGCTGTCGCAGATGAACATTGCCGTCGTCTATGGCGGCGACAAGTCGGCGACCGGCGCGGTGATCCACCAGACCTCCAATCCGCGCTCATGGAAAAGCTACCGCAATGTCGCCGAAGACATCGCCGGGGCATTACAGCGCCTTGGCTGCCGAAATGTGCAGCTTCTGGCTGACGACATGTCGCTCGGCGACGAGTTACGACGGCATCAAATCCACTTTGCCTGGCTGAATACGGGCGGCGTCCAGGGCTACAGCCCGATGTCGCACACGGCGGCAATGATGGAGATGTTCGGGATCCCGTATGTGGGACACGATCCTCTGGCCGCCGGGATGCTGGACAACAAGATCACCTTCAAGCGGGAGCTCACGGCCTTGGGCATCCGGACGGCACCCTTTGTGGCATGGCATCCGAGCCGCGGCCGGTTCGATCCCCATACCAATCCCGCCTTCAACCGAGTGTTTCCCAGCTATGACGGCCCCTTCGTGGTCAAGCCGGTCTCCGGCCGCGCCTCGCTGCATGTCCACTTTGTCCAGGATTGCCGGGCGCTTGCAGATACCGTCGCCAAGGTCTTCTGGGCGACGAAGGGCCAGGTTCTGATCGAGAAATTTCTGCCGGGCGCCGAGTACTGCGTTGCCGTATCCGGTCCGATCGTGGCGCAGAACCGGAAGCTGGCCCATCGGGGCGAACCGTTTGCGTTCTCGTTCGTGGAACGGGTGCTGGATGAGGGCGAGGTCATCTTCACCTCCATGGATATCCGGCCGATCACCATGCAGCGGCTGCGCGTTCTCGAACCGCAGTTCGATGCCGACCTGATCGCCGGCCTGCGCGAAGTGGCCCGCAATGTGTATGTGGAGCTCGAACTGGAATCGATCATCCGCCTGGATGTTCGCAAAGGCGCCGACGAAAAGCTCTACGTCATCGAGGCCAACCCGAAGCCGGATCTCAAGAAGCCGACCCCCGGCGGAACGAGCATCGCTTGCGCCGGCTTGCCGGCCTGCGGCATGGATTTCGATGATCTCATTTTGTCTCTATTCGCCGACAGAGTGGACATTCTGTTCAGCCAACAGCGCGGCTGCACGACCCACCTGTCCAGTTTGATCGACTGAAACCCCCGGAGGAAAGGCCAAGGGCCGGCTGATGGGTCAGGAATCAAGCATTCGTCGAGGCTTAATCGATGCGGCGATGATGGCACTGGTCGCCGGGCTATCGCTGCTGCTGCTGATCTATGTCGGCTTCGGCGAGGCGACCCGCACGTTTCAGCAGTTTCAGATTGAGAAGCTGGCGGCGCAAGGCCGCGTCGTGCAGAACACGATGGAAACGTTTCTGCGGCCGGGAAGCCTACCGATCAAGCAGTTCATCGGCTTCAAGACCTTGAGCGAACGAATCCTGGCGGCCGATCACTCGATCGTCGCAATGACTGTGTTCGACACGACGGGGCAGCCAGTCTTCGCCAGCGGCGACGCAACGCTCCCGCTCCTTCCGGCAACCCAGGATCTGGGCCCCGCGACCAGCGTACTCGATCTCCGGGAAAGCGGCCAGTATCTGCAGGTGGTGCTGCCGTTGCGCAACCGCTTCGAGACTGTCGGCAGCCTCGCGGTGAGCATGCCGCGGGCGATCGTCGTCGATCGCGTCGAAAAGAGCTTCTTTGCGCTGCTCGTCGGCGCTGGCTTAGCCTCCGTCGCCTTTGGCGTCTTCGTCGCTATCGGCGGCTCGATGCTGATCGGACCGCGGCGGCGCTGGCTGCATGCCGTCTATGCCCTGACGTTCCTGGGCATGTCCATCGCCGTCGTCGCTACACTCGTATCCCTTTACTCAGAGGGCGCGCAGGCAAAAACGAAGGCATTGGCCGACTCGCTGGGCCAGCGTCTCAATAGCATCGTCCAGTCCGGCCTCAACATCACGGAGATCCGCGGCCTCGACGATGTCTTCAGCGACTATCGGCGATTGAACCCGGACGTCAGCTCCGCAGGCCTGATTGTCGACTCCATGATTGTGATTCATACGGATGCCTCGGCGGTCGGGCAGCGCTGGAGGGCCGATCCCAGCACCTATGAATACCAGGTGAATCTGACCCGTCCGGGCGGCCGGGACATCCGCGTTTCCGTGGCGCTTCCGGTCAACGTCATCTACCGGCAGATCGCGCGCAGCGTAAAGAATTTCACCGCGCTGTTCGTTGCATCTGCTTTCATGGCGCATCTGTTTCTGCAACTCGCCGGCTCCCTGCGCCAGCCCGGAAGAATCGCGGCGGGTGCGGCGCCGGCGGACGGTTCCGGCGATAAAAGCGACTTTCACCTGCGCCTGGTAAAGCCGGTGTTCTTCCTCGCGACGTTCGTCGAGCACCTGACCTATGCGTTCCTGCCGCAATATGTGTCCAGGATCATGGAATCCTCGGGCTTTCCCGACGGGGCATCGGCGGTTTTCATGACATACTACCTGAGTTTCGCCCTCAGCCTGATACCGGCCGGATACTTCGCGCAGCGACTCAGTCCGCGACCGCTGATGTATTGCGGCTTGGTGCTGGCGGCTGCCGGATTCATCGCCCTGGCGTCGGACCCCAGCCTTATCGTCCTGTTCCTAGCGCGGGCCATGTCGGGCATTGGGCAAGGCATGCTGTTCATCGGTGTCCAGTCGTTCATCCTCCGAACCTCGGCCGATGATCGCAAGACCCGCGGCGCCGCGATTATCGTGTTCGGGTTCCAGGGCGGCATGATCTCCGGCATGGCGATCGGCTCGCTGCTGGTGACGCAGATGGGGGCGGCGGGCGTCTTCTGGCTCGGCGCGGTTATCGCCGCGGCGATGGCGCTCTATGCCTGGGCCCTGGTGCCTGCAAGCGGCAATCGGACAGCCGATAGCGCCATGGAAGAGGGCAGCTTCCGCCTGCTGATCCGCGATCTCGTGCGCGTTCTCCGCAACTGGGATTTCGTCCGCACCATGCTGCTGGTGGGCGTCCCCGCAAAGGCCGTTCTCACGGGTGTTATCGTCTTTGCCATGCCGCTGATCATGGCCCAAGCCGATTACGCACAGGAAGACATCGGCCAGATCTTGATGGCCTATGCCGCCGGCGTCCTTGTCGCAAATTCCTATGCGTCGCGGCTTGTGGACCGGACCGGCGACAGCGAGCCGGTGCTGCTGCTGGGCGCGATCCTCAGCGGCGTCGGGCTCCTGTGCATTTCCGCGACAGGCTGGCACCAGGTCGTTGAGATATTCGGCAGTTCGATCATCCCCGCGCTCATCCTGCTGTTGGGTGTCGCGGTCGTCGGCATCGCTCATGGCTTCATCAATGCGCCGGTCGTGACCCATGTCGCGCGGTCCCGCCTTGCCATCCTGCTGGGCGAAAGCTCCGTGACGGCGACCTACAGATTCCTCGAGCGCGTCGGCCATATCGCCGGCCCGATCCTCATGGGACAGCTCTTCCTCTTGGTCGGAACCGGACCCAACGTCCTCGGCTACATCGGCTTCGGAGTTGCCGTTTGCGGTGTGCTTTTCGTGCTTCGTTTTCCATCCTCAAAGGAGGCTACGTCATGAGACTCTCGTTCACGCGCTGCTTCGCACGGCTGATCGCCGTGGCAGTGCTCGGCTTTGCAACGGCAGACATAGAACGGGCCACGGCCGCGACCGCGGACGAGCCGTCCTATTCGGATTGGTTCAAGGTCACGCCAGAGACAGCCCAGATGTGGAGTGTTTCCGGCGTCGGCGACGATCCCTACCAGGTCAGGGTCGTTCGCTACGAATCCGCCGGCGTGACCGGACCGCTGCGGAAGATTGCCGTCTTCTATCCGCGGCCGTCTTCTGCCTACGATACGGCGATTTCCAAGATCCTCGGCGTCTTTGCCGAGAAGGGCATCAATGCGGAGTTCACTGTCTACAACTTCCGCACCGATGACGCCGAGGGCGTGAAAGCCCTGAAGGTCGCCAAGAAGAACGGCGCGGAGCTGATCTTCGCCATGGGTTCGGAATCCACCGCCTGGCTCTACGCGAATTTCCACGACGGTCCGATCCCCGTCATTTCGGTATGTTCGAAGGATCCGGTGCTGCTGGGCCAGACCAAGGCCTATGATTCCGGCTCCGGCACTAATTTCGCCTTCACGTCGCTCAATATGCCAGTCGAAGTGCAGATGGCCTATGTTCTGGACTTTAAGCCCAACTTGAAGAACTTCGCCATCCTCGTCGACAGCCAGAATGTCAGCGCGGTCGAGACCCAGGCCAAGCCCATTGCCGCGGTCGCCAAGCAGCGAGGCATCCAGGTTCTCTATCTCGACGTCAAGAATCCCGAGAACGCGAAGACGGAACTGGCCGAACTCGTCAGTTCCGCGGTGACGACAATGCGGAAGAGCGATCCCTCGCTGGACGACAGCCTGTTCTGGATCACCGGCAGCACTTCGGTGTTCAAGGAGATCGCGACCATCAATTCCTCGTCGGACCGCGTGCCGGTCCTCAGCGTGGTGCCGGAAAACGTGAAGGCGGGCAACGACAGCGCCGTCATGTCGATCGGCATCAGCTTCGAGAGCAACGCCCATCTCGCCGCCATCTACGGCGCCGATGTGCTGGCCGGCACCCGCAAGGCCGGCGAACTGCCTGTCGGCATCGTGTCGCCGCCTGATATCGCCATCAATTTCCGCAAGGTGCGGGAGATCGGCCTGAACATCCCCTTCAATTTCGTCGAGAGCGCCAGCAAGCTCTATGACTATGACGGGAATGAAGTCGGCACCGCGAAGGGCACGGGCAGCGGCAGCTAAGGCGTATGTCTCTGATTTAGCCAAAGCGGCGGGGCGGCGCGCGGTAGAGTGCCGCCCCGAATTTCTGTGCGCTGTAGATTTCTGCGGCGAGGCAATTCCGGACGTAGAGCGGAGCCTGGTGCCGGGTGTCGGAATCGAACCGACGACCTACCGCTTACAAGGCGGTTATAAGCGCTGCGGCTAACTTGTTATCCCACCATGAATTTCACAAGAGATGCGCGAAGACTCTGAAATACTTAGTATTTCTACATGGCGCTCAATCATGACCGACTACTCTTGAATTCGATGCCTTCTGCGTCCAGATTGTACCGTCTGGACGCAATGGACGTACCACGCGACGACCGCATTAGAGCGCCCGTGATACGCTTTGAAGGAAGGGGTGGTAAGATGCCAGCACTGACCCGCGACAGCATCCGCAAAGCGCGCAGCGGCGACCGTGAGCGCATCCTATGGGATCGTGACACGCCGGGCTTTGGGTGCCGTATCCTGCCCGGGGGTAGCCGGACGTTCTTCCTCCAATTCCGCGCCAAAGATGGCGACCGCTGGAAAAACCGCCGCATGACGCTGGGACACTGGCAGGAAGGGCAGCACGGGCAGGTTGAGGCCATGCGCCGCAAGGCCAGTAAGTTAATAAACGCGATTAGGGAAGGCGGTGATCCGGTTGCAGAAGCGCAACGGGCTGCGGAAGCGCGCTCAAGGCAGGAAGCCGATACCGTCGTGACAATCGGCGAGAAGTTCATCGCCAAGCACGCCGCTCAGCGCCGATGGGGCGAGCTTGAGCGCGTCATTCGGCGCGACGTAATCCCAGCATGGGGTACACGGCCGGTCGCCGATATCACGCGGCGCGACGTGATGGATTTGCTCGACACCATCGCCGAACGAGCCCCGGTGCAGGCAAACCGCACTTTGACGGTGCTTTCCATTTTCTTCGGCTGGTGTGCCTACAAGGACATCATCCCGGCTGATCCGACGGCGCGGGTCAAGAAGCCCACAAAGGAAGAAAAGCGCGAGCGACTTCTAAACGACGATGAATTGCGCGCCTTCTGGCGTGGATGCGACCGGCTCGGCTGGCCGTTCGGCCCGCTCCTACAACTGCTAGCTCTCACGGCGCAGCGCAAGAGCGAGATTGGCAATCTGCGGTGGGATGAGATCAACGACAGCGAACGGCTAATCGAGCTTGCGGGAGAGCGCTATAAGACCGGCCGCACGCAAACTGTGCCGTTGTCGGATGCGGCGCTCGCGATCATCAAAGAACTACCCCGGCGCGGCGACAAGTCGGGGCTAGTGTTTACGACCAATGACAAGACCCCTGTGAGCGGTTTCTCGAAGGCCAAGGCGGAACTGGACGGCTATATGATCGAAGAACTGCGGCGGAACGCGCCAAAGCCGGACAAGGTGAAACTGCCACCATGGATCATTCACGACTTGAGGAGAACAGCGCGCACAAACATGACCAAGCTCGGCATTCCCGGTGACGTCGGCGAGCGCGTCCTCGGACATGTGATCCCTGGTATCCGTGGCGTGTACGATAGATACGAGTTCCTGCCTGAGAAGCGTGGCGCGCTTGACCGATGGGCGGCGCACCTCGTTGGCATCCTCACCCCTGCGCTGTCCAATGTCTTACTGCTAAACCGCGCCAGGTG
>JBJXDY010000078.1:0-17555 GCA_046154965.1 Dongiaceae bacterium
CGAAACCTGGAGGAGCCGACAGCCCTGCTCGCTGAGGCGCGCGCCATGTTGCGCGACCGCTTCCTCGCCGCCGACGTCGGCATCACGGGCGCCAACTTCCTGGTCGCGGAGACCGGCAGCTCGGTCATCGTCACCAACGAAGGCAATGGCGATCTCACGCAGATCCTGCCGCGCATGCATATCGTCCTGGCCTCGCTGGAGAAAGTGGTGCCGACGCTGGAGGACGCGTCCACCATCCTGCGCGTGCTCGCGCGCTCCGCCACCGGGCAGGAGATGTCGGTCTACACCACATTCTCCACCGGGCCTCGGCGGCCCGAGGACGCGGACGGGCCGGACTCGTATCACGTCGTGCTCCTGGACAATGGCCGCAGCAAGATGTTGGGCAACGAATTCGCCGAGGCGCTGCGCTGCATCCGCTGCGGCGCCTGTCTCAATCACTGCCCGGTCTATCAAGCTGTCGGCGGCCATGCCTACGGTTGGGTCTATTCCGGGCCCATCGGCGCGGTGCTGAATCCGGCGCTGATCGGCATCGAGGAAGCGGGCGCGCTGCCCAACGCCTCCACTTTCTGCGGCCGCTGCGAAAGCGTCTGCCCCATGCGCATCCCCCTGCCGAAGATGATGCGCCATTGGCGCGAGCGGGAGTTCGAGCGGCATCTGACGCCGCCGCGCTATCGCTGGGGACTAAAGCTCTGGGCATTCCTGGCGACGCGGCCGGCGCTCTATCATTTCGTCTCCGGCATGGGCGCGCGCATGTTGGGCGCGCTCGGCAAAGGCCGCGGAAAATTCTCGTCGCTGCCCCTGGCCTCCGGCTGGACTGCCCATCGCGATATGCCTGCGCCCGAAGGCCGGAGTTTCCAGTCGTTGTGGGCCGAGAGGAAGTCCCGGTGAGCGACTCCCGGTCGGCCGTCCTCGGCAACATCCGCAGCGCCCTGAAACGCGGCGAACCGACCGCCGACCAGCGCCGCGTGGCAGAGGCGCGCATCGCCGCCGCGAAAACCAATCTGCTGCCGGCGCGGGGCCAGCTCGAACCGAAGGCACAAACGACCTTGTTCCAGCAGATGGCGCAGGAGGCTTCGGCGACCGTGACGCGGGTGGCGGATGCCGCCGCCGTGCCCGCCGCCATCGCCGATTATCTGGCGCGGGAGAATCTGCCGGCGCGGCTGCGGCTCTCCACTGAAACCGACATCACCGGCCTGCCCTGGTCGACCCGGCCGCTGCTGGAGATCACCCAGGGCGTCACCGACGGCAGCGACGAGGTCTCGGTCACCGGCGGCTATGCCGGAATCGCCGAGACCGGCACCCTGATGCTGGCCTCCGGCGCCGAACGGCCCACCACCCTCAACTTTCTGCCGGAAACCCACATTGTCGTGCTCCCGGCCGACCGGGTTGTCGGCGCGCTGGAACAGGCCTGGGCCAGGCTGCGGGGCGAATTCGGCGCCGGCAACATGCCACGCACCGTCAACTTCATCACCGGCCCGTCCCGCAGCGCCGATATCGAGCAGACCCTGCAGATGGGCGCCCACGGCCCGCGGCGGCTGCATATCATCCTGATCGATGGCGAAACGCCCGCCGGATCCTAAGGAGCGGGAGCTCTGGCGCACGGCGATGCGCGACGTCAAGCCGCTGCGCAAGGGCAAGGCAGCGAAGCCGAAAGTCGAACATGCGCCCTCGGCGCCGGCGAAGGAGCCAGCACAGGCCAAGCCCACAGGGAAGAAGCCGAGCGCACCGCCTGCACCGCCGCCGCCCAAACCCCGGCCCGCTTCCGAGCTCACCGTCGGCCGCCTCGCCGATATGGACAAGCGCCTGGCCGAACGCCTGCGCCGTGGCCAGCTTCCCATCGAGGGCAAGCTGGATCTCCATGGCCTGACCCAGGAAGAAGCCCATGATCAGCTCGGCGGCTTCATCGCCATCTCGCAAAAGCAGGGGCGGCGGTGCATTCTGGTGGTGACCGGCAAGGGCATGTGGAGAGAGGGCGCCGGCATCCTCAGGGAGAACGTGCCGCGCTGGCTGAACGAGCGGCCGAACCGGGCCCGGGTGCTGGCCATCGCCCAGGCCCAGCCGCAGCATGGCGGCACCGGCGCGCTCTATGTCCTGCTCAAGCGCCTGCGCTAGAGCATGATCGGATCGTGCTGCTTCTGCACGATCCGTGAATCATGCTCTGCTTCATTGAAGTAGACAAAGATTCACGCCTCGGATTGACTCAATCCGAGGCGATCTTTGTCTAGAATGGCGCAAAGGGAGATTCGCGATGATGAATTTGAAAGGCTCCTGCCACTGCGGCGCGGTGTCGTTCGAGGTCAAGTCCCACACGCCCCAGCCCTACATGCGCTGCTACTGCTCGATCTGCCGCAAGACCGCTGGTGGAGGCGGTTATGCCATCAACATCATGGGCGAGGCGCGTACGTTGAAAGTGAAGGGCCGCAAGCATCTCGGCGTCTACCGCGCCACGCTGGAGGAAGGCGGCGTGCGCATGCCGAGCTCCGCCCGCCGGCACTTCTGCAAGCATTGCGGCAGCGCCCTCTTCATCGCCGATCCCCGCTGGAAGAAGTGGGTCTATCCCCACGCGTCGGCCGTCGACACGCCGCTGCCCGTACCGGTGGAGACGGCGCACATCATGCTGGACTCGAAATGCAGTTGGGCCGAAGTGCCCGGCGGAAAACGCAATCGCAAATTCCGCGAGTATCCCGACCAGTCGATCGAGGATTGGCACAAGACGCGAGGGGTGTTTCTGAAGTGACGCGCGCCACGCAGTCATGCACCGGAATGTCCCCTCTCCCCTTGAAGGAGAGGGCGAGCAACATCCGCTCTGCGGAGTTCGCGCGGGTGAGGGGTCTGGCGCCGGCAGGCGCCCACGAATCTGTAGGGGCGGATCAAGAGCATTCCATTGAGGAAAAATTGTTCTCCACGCTACCGCGCGTGAAACCCCTCATCCCCTGCCCTCCCGGATCAAGTCCGGGACAGGCTTTCTCGCCCAAGGGGAGAAGGGAAGTTGTTGTGCAGCACGCCGGCAAGGCTTTGCTCCAATGACCCCCTTCGGCCGCCGCCTCCGCGAACTCCGCGCCGACCGCAGCATCCTGTTGAAGGACATGGCGTCGGCGCTCGGCGTGTCATCCGCCTATCTGTCGGCGCTGGAGCACGGCAATCGCGGCCGCCCATCCTCGGGCCTGGTGCAGCAGATCTCGGCTTACTTCAATCTCGCCTGGGACGACGTGGACGAACTGAAACGCCTCGCCCAACTCTCCCACCCGCGCGTGGTGGTCGACACGGCAGGGCTATCGCCGAAAGCGACGGAGCTCGCAAACAGGTTGTCGGAGGTTGTTCACCGACTGACCGACAAGGATGTCGAGGAAATCCTCAACAAGCTACCGAAGGAGGATTAGCAGGCTTGTTCACTTTCCGGCGGACTTTCATACCGAATCTGGCACTCGGGAAGCCGATCAATAAAGCACGCTCATTGTGCTGGCTTGGTAACGATCTCGTCGACTGGGCGGGCGGTGGTACACGGTACTGTCCGGATGGCACCGTTCACCAAGCGCGCGTCATAATGGCATTCGGGTTTGATTGCGCCGTGTCTAGTGCTGACGGCGTCTACTCCGCAATCTTTGTACGGCTCGGAACAAAAGGATTGGTGCTGAAAAACGGGAGCGTTCTGCGTGAGATCAATCGCAGCTTCTATTTCGCAGAATCTTATGAATACCCAGTCGCATTTCTAGAGCTACCAAACGGGCGTACTGCACTTATTCATTGCCCCGATAACTACTGCAGGTTGGAAATCGAAGACGCGGAAACCGGCGAGCGGTTAACGCGTCGCGATGCCGATCAAGCGGACTTCTTTCACTCACGGTTGGCAGTAAGCCCCGACAGGAGGCACTTCATCAGCGCGGGCTGGCGATGGCATCCCTTCAATGACGTGATAATTTTCGATGTGAACGAGATTCTTAACGACGCAACGAAGCTTGATCGCAACGACCACGAACATCGACTAGCGCAGTATGGAAAGGGGGTCGAAATCGCGTCGGCGGTGTTCCAGGAACCAGGCCGCCTAGCGGTGGCGACGGCGCACGAGTGCGACGATCCCGACTATCAGGATGACGACGAGCGCGACTTACTAGGCCCGGGCATGATCGGTGTCTACAACATTCTGGGGCGGCGCTTCATCTCTACCGCTTCACTGAAGGAGCCGGCCGGAACGATCATGCCTGTCGGCGAGCGGCACGCCGTCTCATTTTACCGGCACCCAAAGGTCATTGAACTGTCGACCGGCAAAGTTGTGCAGCGCTGGCCGGATCTGAACAGCGGCGAGCAGCTGAGCAGCATCATCCGCCACCAAGAGCTTTCGCCACCAATAGCAATGGATGCCCGTAACCGCCGATTTGCCATTGCCAGTGATGATGGCGTCACCGTCATACAAGTCGACGACGAGGTATCTGCTACAGAATAAACCGGCTCAAATCCGCGTTCTTCGCCAGGGGCGCGACACGTTCTTTCACCAGCGCTGCGTCGATGGTGATGGTGGTGCCCGGGCGGTCGGTGGCGCTGAAGCTGATTTCTTCCAGCAGGCGCTCCAACACCGTGTGCAGACGCCGCGCGCCGATATTCTCCACCGATGAGTTGATCTCCGCCGACAGATCCGCGATCGCGTCGATAGCTTCGTCGGCAAAATCCAGCGTGACATCCTCGGTCTTCAGCAGCGCCCGGTACTGCTTGATCAGGCTGGCTTCCGGCTCGGTCAGGATGCGCTTAAAGTCATCCCGCGTCAGCGCCTTGAGCTCGACGCGGATCGGCAGGCGACCCTGCAGCTCCGGCAGCAGATCCGCCGGCTTGGCCATATGGAACGCGCCCGAGGCGATGAACAGCACATGGTCGGTCTTCACCGGCCCGTGCTTGGTGCTTACCGTCGTGCCTTCGATCAGCGGCAGCAGATCGCGCTGCACGCCCTCGCGGCTGACATCGGCGCCGCCGCGATTCTCCGCCCGGCCGCAAATCTTGTCGATCTCGTCGATGAAGACGATGCCGTTCTGCTCCACCGAACTCACGGCTTCGTTGCGCATGGCCTCGGGGTCCAGCAGCTTGTCGCTCTCCTCGGCCATCAGCACCTTGTAGGATTCGATCACGGACATGCGCCGCGCCTTGGTCTTGGCGCCAAAGGCCTGGCCCAGCACCTCGTTCAGATTGATCATGCCCATGCTGGCGCCGGGCATCCCGGGAATCTCGAAAGTGGGCAGGGCGCCCGCGCCGCTCTCCTTGACCTGCAGCTCGATCTCCCGGTCGTTGAGCTCGCCCGCCCGCAGCATCTTGCGGAACTTGCTGCGGGTGTCCGGGCTGGCGCTGTCGCCCACCAGCGCATCCAGCACCCGCTCCTCGGCCAGCAGCTCGGCCTTCGCCGTCACCTGGCGCCGCAGCCGCTCCCGCGACTGGTTCATGGCGATCTCCAGGAGATCGCGGATGATCTGCTCCACATCGCGGCCCACATAGCCCACTTCCGTGAACTTGGTGGCCTCCACCTTGATGAAGGGCGCATCGGCCAGCCGCGCCAGGCGCCGGGCGATCTCGGTCTTGCCGACGCCGGTGGGACCGATCATCAGGATATTCTTGGGCAGCACCTCCTCGCGCAGATCCTCTGGCAGCTGCTGCCGGCGCCAGCGGTTGCGCAGCGCGATGGCGACGGCGCGCTTCGCCTCCTCCTGGCCGACGATATAGCGGTCAAGCTCGCTGACGATCTCCCGCGGCGTAAAGGCGGCAGCGCCCTTGATGGCGGCTTCACCCGCCGCGGCAGCGGCGGGGCCGCGCAGATCCGAATTCTCGTTCATAGGCTTTCGACAGTGATGTTTCTGTTGGTGTAGATGCAGATGTCGGCGGCGATCTCCATCGACCGGCGCGCCACCGCTTCGGCGGTCTGGCCGTCGAGTCCCACCAGGGCCCGCGCAGCGGCCAGCGCGAAGCTGCCGCCGGAGCCGATGCCGATCAGCCCGTCCTCGGGCTCCAGCACGTCGCCGGTGCCGGTCAGCACCAGGCTGACCTGCTTGTCGGCCACCGCCATCATCGCTTCCAGACGGCGCAGATAGCGGTCGGTACGCCAGTCCTTGGCCAGCTCGACGCAGGCCCGGGCAAGCTGGCCCGGATGCTGCTCCAGCTTCGCCTCCAGCCGCTCGAACAGGGCCAGGGCATCGGCGGTGGCGCCGGCAAAGCCGGCGATGACGTCGCCGCGGCCCAGGCGCCGCACCTTCTTGGCATTCGACTTCATCACCGTGTTGCCGAAGCTGACCTGGCCGTCGCCGGCGACGACCACGGCGCCATCCTTACGGACCGACAGGACGGTTGTGCCGTGCCATTGGGGAATTTCTTCGCGTGACATGCCCCTTCCAGATAGGCCGCCGCCGCCAGGGCCGCAACCCCGCGCCGCCGCATGTTCGGCAATCGCAATATGCCTTTGTCACCGCCCCCGGGTACAAGGCCGGTGGCGGGCGGTCTTTTTACCTGTTACAAGGCCGAAGACCCCATTTCCCGCCGAGTCGAAGTCCCATGCCCACCACCCTGGTCGAGCGGCTGACGGCCTTTCGCAATAACGACCTGCAGGAACTCTGCGAGGCGGCCGAGGAGGGAATCAAGGCCGGCGGCGGCTTCGGCTGGCTGAAACCGCCGCCGCGGCACATCATGGAATCCTACTGGCGCGGAATTTTGTTGAATCCGGACCGCCATGTCTTCGTCGGCCGGCTCGATGGCACTATCGCCGGCACGGCGCAGCTGGTGCGGCCGGCCCGCAATAACGAAGCTCAGTCCGCCTCGGCCCAGATCACCACTCACTTTGTGGCGCCCTGGGCGCGGGGCCACGGCTTGGCGCGACAGATTGTGGTGGCAGCGGAGAACGCGGCCCGAGAGGCCGGCATCCGCGTGGTCAATCTGGACGTGCGGGAAACCCAGGGCGCGGCCATCCAGCTCTATCAATCCCTGGGCTTTCAGCATTGGGGCAGCCATCCGCGCTATGCCCGGGTGGACGGCCTCTGGGTGGCCGGCCAGTTCTTCTGGAAGGAACTGGAGCCGGCGGGCCAATCATGACGTTTTTATTACCATTGTAACAATTCCGCTGGCAGGGCCGCCCCCCGGGCGGTATTAGCGATGTCGATGGGGAACAACAGCAAGCAGGCCTTGGACGCGACGGTCCTGGATCGTCTGTACAAGGTGATCGAGAGCCGACGCGGCGCCGATCCGGAGAAATCCAACACCGCCCGGCTTTTTGCCAAGGGCACGGACAAGATCGCCCAGAAGCTGGGCGAAGAGGCGGTGGAAACCCTGATCGAGGGCATCCGCGGCCGGAAGAAGGATCTGGCGCTGGAGAGCGCCGACCTGCTCTATCACCTGCTGGTGCTTTGGGCCGACCGCCGCCTGCGCCCCGCCGATGTCTGGGCGGCGTTGGCCGCCCGCGAAGGCATTTCCGGGATCCAGGAGAAGCGCAGCCGTAAGGGTTGAAGCGCGACCTCGCTTTGCACGGCGTCGACCCCGCCCACATTTGTCATCCCCGCTTTCGCGGGGGTGACACATTTTCATATGCATGGGCTTCATTTGCCGAAGTGCTCGCCGCGAAGATCGTCTCGTTGTATCTCTAAGCCCAGCTACGCCCCATCGCTGAGGTCTCTATGTCCTACGATACCAACAACGTCTTCGCCCGCATCCTGCGCGGCGAGATTCCTTGCAGGAAGATCTATGAGAACGAGCATGTGCTCGCCTTCCACGACATCAATCCGCAGGCGAAGGTGCATGCCCTGGTGATTCCCAAGGGCGCCTATCTGTCGATGGATGATTTTTCCGCCAAGGCCTCGGCGGCGGAGATCGCAGCGCTATTCCAGGCCGTGGGCAAGGTGGCGCGGGATCTGGGCGTCGCCGAGTCGGGCTATCGCATCCTCGCCAATAGCGGCCGCCATTCCCATCAGGAAGTGCCGCATCTGCATATCCATATCTTCGGCGGCCAGGCGCTCGGCCGCATGATCCAACCGCTCTAGAGGCAAACCGTCAGGCGGCGATGGCGCCGCGGCCCTCCTGCTGCGGCAGGCGCACGGTGACGGTGGTGCCGCTGCCCAGCTTGCTGTCGATCTGGATGTTGCCGCCATGGAGTTCGGCCAGGCGGCGCACCAGCGGCAGGCCGAGACCGGTGCCGGAATACTTGCGGTTGAGGGCGTTGTCCACCTGGCTGAACGGCGCCAGGGCCTTCTCGATATTCTCCGGTGCGATGCCGATGCCGGTGTCGCGCACCCACAGCAGCAGATCGCCGGCCGGGCCGACCCGCGCGCCCACGGTGACCTGGCCGCCATGCGGCGTGAACTTCACCGCATTGGACAGCAGGTTGATCATGATCTGCTTTACGGCCCGTTGATCGGCCTGCACCTTCGGCAGATCCACGGCGAGGTCGGTCTTCAACAGAACCTTGTTGGCGCTGGCGCGGTCGCGCACCAGGCGCATGCAGGACTCGACGGCATCGGGCAGCTTGAATTCTTCGAGATGCAACTCGAACTTGCCGGCCTCGATCTTCGAGAGATCCAGGATGTCGTTAATGATCTCCAGCAGATGCACGCCGCTGTCGCGGATGTCCTTGATGTATTCCCTGTATTGCGGCTGCGCCATGGCGCCGAACATCTCATGCTGCATGATCTCGGAGAAGCCGATGATGGCATTCAGCGGCGTGCGCAGCTCGTGGCTGACATTGGCCAGGAATTCCGACTTGCTGCGGTTGGCGAACTCCGCCTGCTCCTTGGCCTGGCGCTGCTCCGCCTCGGCGATGATTCGGTCGGTGATATCGAAATGCACGACGACGGCGCCCATGCGCTCCGCCGTCGACACCGGCCTAACCAGGAAATTGTACCAGCGGAACTGATCGCCGACCGGCCGCATGTATTCGTGGGAAAAGCTGCTGGCATTCTCCGCCAGCAGATCGGCCACGCCGCGCGCCATCGCCTGGGAATCCCCGCCATGGACGCCCTCCGCCCGCTTCAGGAACTCGACATAGTTGCCGCCGACAATAGCCTCGCCCTCGCCGTCGGACTCGCGCCACATGCGGTTGACGGAAATGATGGTGCCGTCGGCATCCAGCAGCGCCACCTGCGCCGGCAGGGAATCCAGCGTCGCCGCATGGGTCTCCGCCAGATCGCGCAGATCGCCTTCACTCTTGCGCAGCGCCTCTTCGGCGCGCACTCGGTCGGTCACGTCGGTCTGAATGCCGACGAAATGCACCAGGTTGCCGCGATCGTCGAACACCGGGCTGACTGACAACTCGTTCCAGAAGGTGCGGCCGTCCTTGCGGTAGTTGCGCAGCGTCACGGTGGCGGCGCGGCGCAGCTGGATCGCGCGGCGCAGCCGTTCCACCGTGCCGCGGTCGGTGTCGCGCCCCTGCAGCATGCGGCAGCTGCGGCTGATCGCCTCGTCGGCTTTGTAGCCGGTGATGCGGGTGAAGGCCGGATTGACGAACACAATGGGATTGCCCGGCAGATTGGGATCGGTGATCAGCACGCCCGTGGTGGTGGAGGACACGGCGGCCGCCAGGGTGCTGTTGCGCTGGGCCAACTGCGCCAACTGCCGCTCCCGCGCCTTGGCGTCGCTGATGTCCGAATAGGTGATGCTGAAGGCGCCGCCGGGCATCGGATTGAGGCGGGCGCGGATCTCCACCATGCCGCGGGTGACTTCGCAGCGGCCGCCGGCCGCCGGCGGCGCGCTCATCCGGCCGCCGGGCAGCCAGTCGGGGTCGCCGGCGGTGAGGCCAAATTCGGCCGGCAGCAGCCGCGCCAGATCGGTCCAGGCCATGCCCTTGCGCAGCTTGGCGCCCGGCAGGTTGAACAGCTCGACAAAGCGCCGGTTCCAGGCGATCAGGCGGCGGTCGCCATCGACGACGCTCAGCCCATGCTTCAGGGAATCGAACGTCGCCTGCAGCAGTTGCGAATTGGCTTCCAGCGCGCCCTCGCGGCGCTTGCTGTCGGTGACGTCGGTGATGATCAGGAGCACGCCATTGTCGTCGGTGGGCCGCTCGACAATCTGCAGAAAGCGGTCGTCGCCGCGATGCTGCACATGTTCCGACGGGGTCGTGCGATGCTGCGCCAGGCGCTTCTGGATCCAGCTCTCCAGTTCCGGGTCCTCGACGTCGACCAGCGGCAGACCAACCAGGCTGCGCCGCAGCAGGTCCTCGAAGCGGATGCCCGGCTTGACCTCTTCGGCCATGAAGCCATGAAGCTCGCGATACCGGCTGTTGCAAAGGATCAAGCGGTCATCGGCATCGAACAGCGCAAAGGCCGCCGACATGCTCTCGATCGCCTCGCCCAGCCGCGACTCCGACATATGCAGGCGGCGATCGAACTCGATCTCCGTGGTGATATCCGTGGCCGTGCCGCGGAATCCCAGGAAGCCGCCGTCGCCGCCCAGGACCGGCTTGCCGCTCAGGCGCGCGCGATGCTGGCGGCCGTCGGTGGCGGCGAATTCGACAGTCAAGTCATGGAACGCGCGGCGATGCTTGAAATAGCTTTCCACATCATGCCAGGCGCTGGAATTGGACTGCCCGCCGCCGAGCTGCGCCAGCGCGCGGCCGAGAACGCCGGAGGGATGCAAGCCCGTCAACTTCTGGAAGCGCGGCGAGACATAGGTCAGCCGCGCATCTTCGTCGGTTTCCCACACCCAGTCCGACGCCGATTCCGCGACGTCGCGGAAGCGCGCTTCGCTGCGCCGCAGCGCCTCGATGGCGAAATGCTGCCGCTGCTCGTTCGAGAGCAGCAGGCAGAGCACCACCAGGCTCAGCGGGTAATAGACGAACATGGTCACGCCGAGGCTGCCCAGCGCCGTGGCGTTCATGCCCGGCTGGAACATGTGCCAGGGCAGCGTCAGCACGGCGAGGGTCATGCCGGCCATCAGCATCTCGCGCGAATTGCCCAGGCGCGAGCGGCGCCACCAATTCACATAGAGCCAGATGCTGAACCCGGTGCAGGCGGCGATCGGCGCCAGTTCGGCGATAGCCGAGCCGCCGGACACGACGATACTGTGGATCGCCACCAGGATGGCGGCGACGGAAACGGTCAGCGGCCCGCCGAAGGCGCCGGCGGCCAGCAGGATCGGCAATTGGCTATCCACGGGCTGGCCGGGGAAGATCGCCACCGGCATGCTCTGGCTCAGCACGGCGATGACGGCAAAGATAGCCCCGGCGGCGATCGCGCCGATGCGGCCGGCATGGCGCAACAGGGCGACACCGAACAGGCTGTAGAGCAGGACGAGCGCCAGCAGGACGGCGAGGTTTTCGCCGAGATCTACCAGGACCCGGAACAATTCATGCAGCGTCATAATCCCAGGACTCGATCCGGCGGAGACGGGAAGGAATCGCCCCGCCGGACGTATGAGTTAACCAATTAACGCGCCTTAACGATGCCGCCGATTCGTAAAGATGACGTTAAAACACCTTAGGAGATCACCTGAGTAACTTGTTGCAATTCTGTGATATAGCGCTTGAATCCAGATTGGGCCGCGAAATTTGTGCGTCGCAGCGGTGGGACGGGGAGTGGGATCATGGGCGCTGCCGATCAGGAAGAATACAATGACCGCATGCTGACCATGCTGCAGCTCATCTGGGGCGAGGGCTTCCTTTCCCCTGGCGGGCCTCTGGCGGTCCGGGAAATCGTTTCGGGAATCCCGCTCGATGGCCGGAAGGTGCTGGACATCGGCTGCGGCCTCGGCGGCCTCGATCAGATTCTGGCCAACCTCGGCGATTGCCACGTCACGGGCATCGACGTGGCACAACCTCTGGTAGCGCGGGCGCAGAAGCGAATCCGCGCCGCCGGCCAGGATCGCCGGATCGAATTCCGCGCCTATGAGCCCGGCCCGCTGCCCTTTGCCGACGGGACCTTCGATCTGGTGTTCGGCAAGGACAGCTGGCTGCATGTGGAGCAGAAGGACTTCTTCTTCGCCGAGATCTTCCGCGTGCTGAAGCCGGGTGGGCGCCTGGCCGCCGGCGACTGGATGAAATCGGCCGGGGCGTACAGTCCGGACATGCTCTACTTCTTCAAAATGGAGGAGCTGACCTATTTCCTGGTCACGCTGCCGGAGTATGAGGGGATTATCAGGCGCGCCGGCTTTACGGATATCCGGACCCAGGATATCACCGATGCAAGCTGCGCCGAGGCCCATGGCGAATACAAACGACTGAAAGGCCCGCTCTACGACGCAATGACCGCGCAACTCGGCGCGGAATCCCGGGATCACTTTATCGAGGACTGGCGCAGCCTGACGGTGGTCCTCGACAAAGGAGAATTGCGCCCCGCGCGATTCGCGGCGAGAAAACCAAGCTAGATGGAATCACCTGACAGCAACCGATATGCCTCGCACCATGCCCGGAAAACACCAGAAGGTCCGCCTTAGCCGGCAATCGGCCAAGGCCCAGCGCCGGCAGCGCTTGATCGACGCGGTGTTCGACTGCATTAGCCGCAAGGGCATCGCCGACACCACGGTGGCCGACATTGCCGCTGGCGCCGGCGTGGCCAACGGCACGGTGATCCAACACTTCAGCAGCAAGCAGGCGCTGATGACCGAGGCGCTGAAGCAGCTGACCCGGGAGTTCGACTCGATCTCGGAGTCGGCGGAGCAGGTTCCCACCGACGATCCGGCGGCGCGGCTGCGGGCGGTGGTGCTGGCCCATCTCCACCCCGCGCTCTGCCGGCGGGAGCGGCTGGCCACCTGGTTCGCCTTCTGGGGCGAAGCCAGCGCGCGGCCGATCTACCGGCGGTTGTGCCGGGCGCGGGACAAGGCCTACTACCAGCGCATGGAGGCGCTGGTGCGGGAACTTGCCTGGGCCGGCGGCTATGAGGAGCTGGATGTCCATGCCGCCACCCATCTTCTGGTCGCCGCCTGCGAGGGCATCTGGCTGGCCATGCTGACCGGCTACATCAGGCGAAGCGACGGCGAGGCGGCGCTGCGCCAGCAGCTGGCCGCGCTATTCCCCAGGGATTTCGGTCCGGACGAATTCGCCAATCGCGGGATTGATTAGAATCATGCCATTCTTTCAATATCTTGCCTTTGCAAAATGAACGCTCATTCAAGATAATTGACGAATCGGGACCAGCCCGCCATCCTGTTGGCGCGCGATCGGGCGCCAGGGGCGATCTCCATCGGGAACCCAGGCCATGCAGCCAGCCTACGACTGCATCATCATCGGCGGCGGCCATAACGGGCTGACCTGCGCGGCCTATCTCGCCATGGGCGGCAAGAAGCTCGGCCGCAACAAGCTCAAGGTCCTGGTGCTCGAGCGCTACCACAAGGTCGGTGGTGCGGCGATGTCCGAGGAGGTCTATCCCGGCTTCACCTATTCCACCTGCTCCTATGTCTGCAGCCTGCTGCGGCCGGAGATCATGCGCTTCCTCGACCTGCCGCGGCATGGGCTGCAGGTCACGCCCTACGAGACCAACGGTTTCCCCAATCCCGACGGGCCGGGAATCGTCACCTACAGCGATCACGACCGCACGCGGGAATCCCTGCGCCGTCATTCCCACCATGATGCGGAGACTTACGACTACTATGCGGCGGAGATCATGCGGCAATGCCGCTTCATCCGGCCGCTGATGAGCGTGACGCCGCCGGATCCGACGCGGCTCAACCCGTTCGCCCAGAACCGCATCAATCCCTGGGGCCGCCACAACGATCTGGAAAGCCTGCTGAAGATCGCCCGCGAGTTCGGCCGCATGGGCGAGAAGCAGATGTACGAGATCATCCGCTTCTGGAGCATGAGCATCGGCGATTTCCTCGACGAGTACTTCGAGAACGCGCGCTGGAAGGGATTCTCGGCGACGTCCTCGATCATCGGCACCGCGCTGGCGCCGTCCTCGCCCGGCACCGCCTATGTGCTGCTGCATCACTACATGGGCGAGGTGGACGGGCAGATCGGCGCCTGGGGCTTCGCCCGCGGCGGCATGGGCTCGGTCAGCGCCGCCATGGCCTCGGCGGCGCGCGAGGCCGGCGCCGAAATCCGCACCGGCTCCGAAGTGACCCGCATCATCACGCGCGATGGCCGCGCCGTCGGCGTGGTGCTGGCCGATGGCGAAGAAATCTATGCCCGCACAATCATCACCAACGCCGACCCCAAGCGCACTTATCTCAAGCTGATCGAACGCTCGGCGCTCGATGCCATCGATCCCGACATCCACGCCTATGCCAAGAACTTCAAGATCCGCGGCTCCTCCGGCAAGCTGAACATCGCTCTCAGCGGCCTGCCGCATTTCGCCGGCCTGCCGCAGGAAGCAAGCTGGGGCACCATCGATATCGGCGGCGATTTCGACTACATCGAGCACGCCTTCGACGATTACAAATATGGCCGCTGGTCGAAGCGGCCGTTCCTCGATTGCGTCATCCCCACCACGGTGGATCCCACCATGGCCCCGCCGGGCCAGCATTTCATGTCGGTGTTCGTGCAGTATGTGCCCTACGCCCTGGCCGAAGGGCCCTGGTCGCCTGACATGCGCGCGCAATACGAGAAGGATGTGCTGGACACCATCGAGGCCAACTGCCCCGGCTTTCGCAAGCTGATCCTGCATGTGCAGACCCGCACGCCCTGGGACATCGAGAACGAGGTCGGCATCACCGAAGGCAACATCTTCCATGGCGAACTGACCCTGGATCAGCTGCTGTTCAACCGGCCGTTCCCCGGCTTTGGCCAATATCGCGGGCCATTCGACGGACTCTATATGTGCGGCTCGGGCACCCATCCCGGCGGCGGCGTCATGGGCGCGCCCGGCGCCAACGCGGCGCGGGAGATCCTGCGCGACTTCAAGAACCGGGTGATCCGGTGAGCGCCGCCTATGACGCCATCGTCATCGGCGGCGGCCACAACGGGCTGACGGCGGCGGCCTATCTGGGCAAGGCGGGCTTGCGGACGCTTGTCGTGGAAGCTGCCGCAGAATTCGGCGGCGCGGCGGTGACGCGGGAGTTCGCGCCGGGGTTCAAGGTCTCCGCGGTTGCCCATCTGCTGCACGGGCTGCATCCGCGCATCATCTCCGAGCTGCAGCTGGAGAAGAACGGCCTGACTTACGCCGCGCAGAATGTCGCCACGGCGGCGCTGTTGCCCGGCGGCGGCCGGCTGGAGCTCAGTGCCGATGCGCCGCGCACCCGCGCTTCTCTGAATCAGTTCTCAGCCAAGGACGCCGATGCCTATCTCAAGGTAATGGCGCGGCTGCAACGTCAGGCCAATGCGCTGGGCGTCATGCTGACGCGCACGCCGCCGCGGCCCGATCTCATGGCCAATGACTGGCGAGACAAGATCGGCTTGGGGCTGCTGGCGTTCCACATGCGCCGCCTCGGCCGCAAGGACATGCTGGAGCTGACCCGCATCCTGACCATGAATTCGGCCGATCTGGCGAACGATTATTTCGAGAGCGATGTCCTGAAAGGTCTGCTCGCCTTTGAAAGCGTCTTCGGCCTGTTCCTCGGACCGCGTTCGCCCAGCACCGTCTATAATCTGCTCTACCGCCTGGCCTCGTTCGGCAAGCATGGCCTCGGCGGGTTGCATCTGCCGACGGGCGGCATGGGCAGCGTGACGGCGGCGCTGGCCGCCGCCTGCCGAACCTTCAAGGTGGAGCTGCGGGCCGCCGCCCCGGTCCAGCGCTTGCTTATCCGCGGTGATCGGGCGCAGGGTGTCGTACTCGAGAGCGGTGAAGAGCTCAGCGCCGCCATCGTTCTTTCCAGTGCCGATCCCGCCCGCAGCATGCTCGAGCTGGTGGGGCCGGAGAACCTGGATACCAACTTCGCCCAGCGCATGCGCCATCTGCGGATGAACGGTTGTTCGGCGAAGATCCATCTGGCGCTGGACGGCCTGCCCGAATCCTGGCGCCGGGGCCCGGCGCGGCTGATCATCGCGCCGAACTCCGACTATGTGGAGCGCGCCTATGATGACGCGAAGTACGGCCGCGTCTCCGCCGCCCCGGCGCTGGAGGTGGTCATCCCCACGCTCCGCGATCCGTCGCTGGCGCCCGCGGACAAGCATGTGGTTTCGGTGATGGCCCAGTTCGCCCCCTACAAGCTGCGCGACGTCGCGCCCGATCAGGCGCGGCAGCAAATCCTCGACCGGACGCTGGCGGTGCTCGCCGCCCATGCACCGGACCTGACCAGGCGCATCCGCGCCACCGAAGCGCTGACGCCCCACGATCTGGAATCCCAGTTCCGCCTCACCGGCGGCCAATGGCATCATGGCGAGATCACGCTGGACCAGGTATTCCTGCTGCGCCCCGCCGGCGGTTATCAGCAATACCGCTCGCCGGTGCCCGGCCTCTGGTTCTGCGGCGCCGGCGCCCATCCCGGCGGCCATGTCACGGGGCTGCCCGGCGCCAATGCCGCCCGCGAGGCGCTGCGCCGACGCACCGAATGGAGCCGGCCATGACCCATCTCCGGCATATGCAGCCCTTCCTGCGCCAGACCCCGTTCCATGAGCGGCTGTCGGCGCTCTGCCACTCCAACGACTGGATCCGCTGGATGGGCTTCATGGCGCCGAACAGGTTCGATTCGGTGCAGCTGGAGTACTTCGCCATCCGCAACGGCGCGACCCTCTTCGACGTCTCGCCGCTGATCAAGTACCGCATCCAGGGCCGCGACGCCGCGCGCTACGTCGATCATCTGGTCACCCGCGACGTGACCAAGGTGAAGCCGATGCAGGTGTTCTATGCCGCCTGGTGCGACGATGACGGCAAGCTGGTGGAAGAGGGCACGCTGTTCCGCCTGGCAGAGAACGATTTCATCCTCAACGCAGCCCTGCATCAGTATGCCTGGCTGAAGGAGACCGCCTACGGCTTCGACGTCACGATCGAGGACATGAGCGACGAGCTCTGCGGCCTGGCGCTGCAAGGTCCGATGTCGCGCCAGATCCTGCAGGTGTTCGGCGTATCCGGCATCGACAAGCTGGCCCATTTCGGCCTGATGGAAGCCGCCGTCGACGGCCGCTGGCTGCGCATCGACCGCGCCGGCTATACCGGCGATCTCGGCTATGAGGTCTGGGTCAAGCCGCAGGATGCCCTGTGGCTGTGGGATACGCTGCTGAAAGTGGGCGAGCCCTACAAGATCGCGCCCATGGGATCGGCGGCGCTGAACATCGCGCGCATCGAGGCGGGATTCATCCTGGTGGATGTGGATTATCTCGCAGCCAACTACGCCGTGCGGCCGACGCAGCGCGAGTCGCCCTACGAAGCCGGCATCGGCTGGACCGTCAATCTGAAGAAGGATTGCTATTTCGTCGGCAAGCGCGCGCTGCAGCGGGAGAAGTCGCAGAACCTGTCGCGCCATCTGCTGATCGGCATCGAGATCGAGGGCCGCAAGCCCGCACCCGGCTCCTTCCTCTATGGCGACAAGCCCGGCAAACAGGAGATCGGCCTCACCACCTCGGCGATCTGGTCGCCGACCCTGAAGAAGAACATCGCCTATGCCCGCGTGCCCCCGGCCTATGCCGAGCCGGGCACGCAGATGTGGATCGAGATCTGGTATCCCAAGGAAATGAAGATCGAACGCAGCATGGTCCGCTGCTGGGCGACAAATCGGATGTTCTACGACCCGCCGCGAAAGAA
>JBJXDY010000079.1:0-66874 GCA_046154965.1 Dongiaceae bacterium
AACCGTTTCGGGATTTCATGACGCGATCGACCTGCATCTGGTGGAGACCAGCCCGGCGCTGCGGGAACTGCAGAAGTCGGCGATCGCCAAAGCGGCGCCGGCGCTGAACCCCCATTGGCACGACATCTTTGACGAAGTGCCTGATGGCCCGCTGCTCCAAGTCAGCAACGAATTCTTCGACGCGCTGCCGATCCATCAGTTCGAACAGCATCGCGGCCGCTGGCAGGAACGGATGGTGACGCTCAATGGCGAAGGCGACGAATTTGCCTTTGCCCTGCGCGCGCCCGGTCCTGCCTTCGCTCTAGCGAGTCCGCCGGTACCGGCGGCGGAGGGAACCGTGCTGGAAGTATGTCCGGCGGCCATCACAGTGGCCAGCGCCATCGCCCGCCGCCTCGCTGCCTTTGGCGGCGCCGCGCTCAACTTCGACTATGCCATCGGCGAAGGCGGCATCGGCGACAGCCTGCAGGCCGTCCGCCGCCATGGTAAACACGGCGTCCTGAAGGATCCCGGCCTCGCCGATCTCTCCGCCCATGTGGATTTTGGCGCCATCGCCCGTGCGGTCCGCGAGGCCGGCGCCGTTGTTTATGGCCCGATCGCCCAGGGCGAATTGCTGGAGCGCCTGGGCATCCAGACGCGCGCTCAGGCGCTGCAGCGGCGCGCCACGCCGGAGCAATCGGCCGACATCGCGGCCGCCATGGAGCGCTTGCTCGATCTCCAGCAAATGGGCACCTTGTTCAAGGCGTTGGCGATGACCGCGCCCGGACTCGCCACTCCTGTCGGATTCCCATGACAAAGCTTGCGCCGTTGCAGTCGGAATCGCTTGCCCAGCTGGATGGCATTCGCCACGCCTTCTACACCAGACGCGGCGGCGTCAGCGAGGGCATCTACGACTCCCTGAATTGCGGCCTGGGGTCGGGCGATCTGCGCGATGCCGTGATCGAGAACAGGCGGCGCGCCATGGCGTTCCTCGAGCTGCCGGAGGCGGCGTTGGCCACCAGTTTCCAGATTCACAGCCCCGACGTCATCGTGGTGGATCAGGTCTGGCCCCGCGATGAGCGGCCGAAAGCCGACGCCATGGTTACGCGCGCGCCCGGAATCGCCCTGGGCATCCTGACCGCCGATTGCGCGCCCGTTATGTTTGCCGACAATTTCAACGGCATCGTCGGCGCCGCCCATGCAGGCTGGCGCGGCGCGCTATCGGGCATTGCCGAGGCCACCATCGCCGCCATGGTGCAGCTAGGCGCCGAGCCCCGCGGCATCCAGGCCGCTATCGGCCCATGTATTGCCCAGGCTTCCTACGAAGTAGGACCGGAGTTTCCCGGTCTCTTCCTCAAACAGGACGAAGGCAACCGGCGGTTCTTCGGGCCGTCGCAGCGGCCGGGGCATTCTATGTTCGATCTCGGCGGCTATCTCGCGGCCCGCCTGCGGGCCATCGGCATTGGCGGGGTGGAAATCGTCGCCCGCGACACCTGCGCCGAAGCGGAAGATTTCTTCAGCTACCGCCGCACGACATTGTCCCGGGGCAAGGACTATGGCCGCGGGCTGTCGGCGATCGCCCTTGCCGGCTAGCGCCGTCAGATCGGCCCCTCGAACCGATCCATGCCGCACCTTTTGTATTTCATCTTGTTTTGCATCGCCGGGCTGATCGCCCTGGTCGTGCTGCTCTAGAAAAACAAACCCGGCGCCGCGATAATCGCCAGCGCCGGGCTTGCATCGTGGAAGCTTAAACTTGTCGAAGCGAGAAGCTCGACAACGCCGGCGGCGAGAAACTATGCGCTTCGCCGGCGCAGAGACGGCAAACTACTTGCGCTTGGAGCGCTTCGCCGTCTTCTTCACCGAACGCTTCTTGGCGGCCACGGACTTGCGCTTCGTGACCTTCTTCCGCTTCTTTGCCTTCATAGCCATTTCAGACTCCTACGTCTTGTTGTGGTCCTGCGCGGCGAACATCGCCGCCACCACCGGTCCACTGGTACGGGAATTTAGTTAACAAACCTTTATCAAGAATCTTTTCTGACGGCGGCGCGGGACCCTGCCGGGCGCATCGTCGACGGCGCATGAGCATTGCCGGTGCAAGTTCCTGGGATCGCTGACAGCGCCTTGATGCGCCGATGACACGGCGCACGAAGCGATTAAATGCGCCGCGTGATTCGCCGCACCGGCGGCGGATTTTGCGCCGATCTACAGCGGTTTACAGGCTTATGACAGGTTGTTATATGTCCGCGCGCCCGGGACGACGCCGATTCGAAGCGCCGGCAGGGCAAGGGGAAGCGTCAGGGTCGGTCTCATGAAACTTATCACCGGCAACAGCAATCGCCCGTTAGCCGAGGCCATCGCGGCCTATCTCAATCTCCCCCTCACCCAAGCCCATGTCCGCCGGTTTTCGGACATGGAGGTCTTTGTGGAAATCCTGGAGAATGTCCGCGGCGAGGATATGTTCGTCATCCAACCTACCTCCTACCCCGCCAACGACAATCTGATGGAACTGCTGGTGACGATCGACGCGCTGCAGCGCGGTTCGGCCCGCCGAATCACCGCTGTGATCCCCTATTACGGCTATGCGCGCCAGGACCGGAAATCCGGCCCGCGGACGCCGATTTCCGCCAAGCTGGTGGCCAATCTGATCACCGTTGCCGGCACCGACCGGGTGCTGACCCTCGACCTCCATGCCGGCCAGATCCAGGGCTTCTTCGACATCCCCACGGATAACTTGTTCGCCGCCCCGGTCCTGGTGAAGGACATGAAGCAGCGCTATCAGGGCAATGACGTCACCATCGTGTCGCCCGATGTGGGCGGCGTGGTCCGCGCCCGCGCCATCGCCAAGAGGATGGAGGCCGAACTGGCCATCATCGACAAGCGGCGCGAGCGCGCGGGCGTTTCCGAGGTGATGAACATTATCGGCGACGTCGAGGGCCGGCGCTGCATCCTGGTGGACGATATCGTGGATTCCGCCGGTACGCTCTGCAACGCCGCTGTGGCGCTTAAGGAGGCTGGCGCGGTGTCGGTCAGCGCTTATGTCACCCATGGCGTGCTGTCCGGCGGCGCCGTCGCAAGAGTAGCGGCCTCGCCGATGGAATCCCTGGTCATTACCGATAGCATCCAGGCCACCGAGGCCATGCGGATCTCCCAGAAGATCCGCCAGCTCACCATCGCCCCGCTGCTGGGCGAGGCGATCCAGCGCATCACCGACGAGAAATCGGTTTCCAGCCTGTTCGATTGAGCCGATTTCGGCTCCGATCGCCGGCAATTGACGCAGCGCGGCGGTTGCGGCAGTAATACGCGCCTTTTTGGCGGCAGGACGCCCGGAAACGGGCGCGCATGCGGTTCCGATAACTCCCATTAATTCATTGATTTAACGGGGTTATCTCCTGCACTCCGCCGCCATGGCAGGCCCGAGGGAGATGATCCCGATGGCCGGCCGAACCCGGAGAGCGGCACCCCTGGAGGCCGTCTCCATATCTGACCAACGGAGCAATGACCAATGAGCGAAGTTCATACCATTACCGCTAACAAGCGGGACCGGGCCGGAAAGGGGGCCGCCCGGGCGACGCGACGCGAAGGCCACGTCCCCGGCGTTATCTACGGCAACAAGCAGAGCCCCGTGCTGATCGCCCTCGATCCGCGGGAAATCGACCGCGAGATCCACAAGAAGGGCTTCTACACCACGCTGTTCGACCTCAAGGTTGGCGGCGACGCCCACCGGGTGCTGGCGCGCGATATCCAGTTCGATCCCGTGACCGATCGCGTGGTCCATGCGGATTTCATGCGCGTCACCGACGCGACGCGGGTGCGCGTGCATGTGCCGGTAGCCTTCACGAATGAAGGCCTCTCGCCGGGCATCAAGCGCGGTGGCGTGCTGAACGTGGTGCGTCACGACATCGAAATGTACTGCTCGGCCGGCAACATTCCGCAGTCCATCGTGGTGGATGTGAAGGAGTTGGATATCGGCGATTCCGTCCATATCAGTATGATCAAGCTGCCCGAAGGCGTCCGGCCGGTGATCACCGACCGCGATTTCACCATCGCCTCCGTCGCGCCGCCTACCGTGGTCGTGGAGACCGTGGTCGCCGCGCCGACGGAAGTGACCGCCGAGGCCGCAGCCGCTGCTGCAGCCGCTGGCGGCGCCCCTGGCGCACCCGGCACGGCGCCTGCCGCTGGCGCAGCAGCGGCCGCCGCGCCCGCCAAGGGTGGCGCAACCCCGGCTGCACCCGCCAAGGGCGGAGACGAAAAGAAGGGCGGCAAGAAGTAGCCGTCGGGCAGATGGAGCATGCGGCTGCTCGTTGGCCTGGGCAATCCGGGGCCCGGCCATGCGGGCGACCGGCATAACATCGGTTTCATGGCGGTGGACGAGATCGTCCGCCGCCATGGTTTTTCCGCATATCGCCAGCGTTTCCTGGGCCTCGCCGCAGAAGGCACGGTCGGCGGCGAGCGCGTTCTGGCGCTGAAGCCGGAGACCTACATGAATCGCTCCGGGTCGGCGGTGCAGGAAGCGGTCCAGTTCTACAAGATCGAATTGCCGGACATTATCGTCATCTATGACGAGATCGACCTGGCGCCCGGCCGGATCCGGGTCAAGCAGGGCGGCGGATCGGGCGGGCATAACGGCATCCGCAGCATCGACGGCCATTTGGGGCCCGACTATTGGCGGGTGCGCTTGGGCGTCGGACATCCCGGCCATCCGGATCTGGTGGCGCCCTATGTGCTGCGGCCGTTCGACCAGGAGGAGCGGCCGATGTTCCGGAAGCTGATCGAGGCGGTGGCCGACGCCTTTCCGCTGCTGGTGGCCGGCGATCCGAACGGCTTCATGAGCAAGGTGAATGTCCTGGCGCCCGCGCCAAAGCCGCCGAAGCCGGAAGAAGACGCGCCGCCGAAGTAAAGGCCAGCGGCGCGAATAGCGAGTTTCATTCGATGGGAACGGATCATGGGATTTGAATGCGGCATCGTCGGCCTGCCCAATGTGGGCAAATCGACGCTCTTCAACGCGCTGACCGCTACGGCGGCCGCGCAGGCGGCCAACTATCCCTTCTGCACCATCGAGCCTAATGTCGGCCGAGTCGCCGTGCCAGATCCGCGCCTGGAGAAGATCGCCGCGCTGGGCAAGTCCGCCAAGATCATTCCGACGCAGCTGGGCTTCGTCGATATCGCCGGGCTGGTGCGCGGCGCCAGCAAGGGCGAAGGGTTGGGCAATCAGTTCCTGGCAAATATCCGGGAAGTGGACGCCATCATCCATGTGCTGCGCTGTTTTTCCGGCGAAGTCACCCATGTGGAGGGCAGCGTCAACCCGATCCGCGATGCGGACACGGTGGATACCGAACTCATGCTGGCGGACCTTGACAGCCTGGAAAAGCGCACCGACGCCACCGCGAAGAAGGCGCGGGGCGGCGACAAGGAAGCGAAGATGTTCCTGGCAGTCATGGAGCCGGTGCTGGAAGCGCTTCGCGCAGGCAAGTCCGCCCGCAGCGTTGCGCTTTCGCCGGAACAGAAACCGATCTTGAAGCAACTGCAGTTGATGACCTCTAAGCCCGTGCTCTATGCCTGCAACGTCGACGAGGCCTCGGCCGCGACCGGCAACGAATGGTCGCGCAAAGTTGAGGCGCGCGCCAAAGAGGAAGGCGCGGAAGCCGTGGTGATCTCAGCTGCCATCGAGGCGGAAGTGGCGCTGCTGACCGATCCCAAGGACAAGCAAGAGTTCCTGGCATCGCTGAATCTCACGGAAGCCGGGCTCGATCGCGTCATCCGCGCCGGCTATCACCTGCTCGATCTCATCACCTTCTTTACCGTGGGTCCAAAGGAGGCGCGGGCCTGGACCGTGCGCCGCGGCGCCAAGGCGCCGGAAGCGGCCGGCGTCATCCACACCGATTTCGAGCGCGGCTTCATACGCTCGGAGACCATCAGCTATGACGATTTCGTGACCTTCGGCGGCGAACAAGCCGCAAAGGATGCCGGCAAGATGCGGTCCGAAGGCAAGGATTATGTCATGCAGGACGGCGACATCGTGAATTTCCGCTTTAATGTCTGACGGCGGCAGTCACCGGTAAGTGACTTTGTCACCGACTCTTTCCAATCGATGGTTACGCCCTCGTGCGTACTTGCGCGCATTGGCGTCAATACTATTTCCCTGTCACTCAATTCATTCATGCAACCGCACGTCACACGGAGAGGACATCCCCATGAAGCTCTACTTTTCGCCGGGCGCCTGCTCGCTGTCGCCCCACATTGTCCTGCGCGAAGCCGGATACAAGTTCGACGCAGAACAGGTCGATCTCGGCACCAAGAAGACAAAGAGCGGCGGCGACTTCACCAAGGTCAACGCCAAGGGCTATGTGCCGGCATTGCAGCTCGACAACGGTGAAAATCTCACCGAGGGCGTCGCCATCGTCAGCTATCTCGCCGATCAGAAACCCGAGTCCAATCTGCTGCCGAAGAACGGCACCTTCGAGCGCTACCGCGCTCAGGAATGGCTGACCTATGTCAGCTCGGAAATCCACAAGACGTTCTCGCCGCTGTTCAATCCGGACACCCCGGATGCCTACAAGCAGATGGCCGTCGACAGGCTCGGCCAGCGTTTCGAGTACCTGAACAAGCATCTGGACGGAAAGCAGTACCTGATGGGCTCGCAGTTCACCGCCGCTGACGCCTACCTGTTCACGGTGGCGAGCTGGTCGCCCCATGTGAAGATCGATCTCGGCAAATGGCCCGCGCTGAAGGCCTATGTCGACCGCGTCGCCGCGCGTCCTGCGGTGCAGGCGGCGCTGAAGGCGGAAGGCCTGCTCCACTAGCCCCGTCTTCGTTTGTCATCGAGAGGGCGCGGCCCGTTGGCTGCGCTCTTTTCGTTTGCACCCCGACAGATCAGGAGCTGGACGCGGTTACGAATTCGACGATCGCGCTGTTGGTCCCGGCCGGCGGCACCGCGATGCCGCGCGGCGTCGGAATGACGGTCACGCCTCGCGCCTCCAGGTAGTCAGCCGCATCGGCGAGGATCAGCACGCCGATCCGCATCGCGGCACACCAGGGCGGCGCGATATCTGGGATATCGATTCCCGGATTGGACGCCCGCAGCTGGGATGCGGTCATGAATTCGAGCAGCCCGCTGTGGGTCCGGACGATCGTCGCACCATCTTTCGCGCTGACGGCATCGCCGCCGAACAGCTTGCGATAGGCCGGCGCCGTCGCTGCCGGATCCGCGACCACCGAAACCACAGACTCCAGCGACACGGCGCGCAGCGCGTGAACGATCCAGTTCCTGCCCCGGATGATCTCCGGCGACAGATGCTGGCAGAAGAATGCGCGAAGGCCGGGCGTCTCCTCCGGCGGCAAATGCACCAGCTTGAAGGCCGGCAGGAGATCGCCGTCGGGCATTTCGAGCGCGCGCTTGAGATCGCGCGGACCTTCGGGATGCAGGCCCTGTGCCTTAAGCCAGGCGGCCGTGACATCGGCGTCGCGGCTTTTGAAGGCGAGCCCCAGCAGCCCTTCCCGCTGCTCCAGAAAATTGTCGAGATCGTTGGTGAATTTCGTCGGATCGACGATGCCCAGCAGCTCGATATAGCCACGCTCCAGCATGATGCAGTAGTTCGCCGTGCCCCAGCCGATATGGCGGCCGCGGGGCGTTGTCTGCAGCCCCAGCCGCGACCAGGCTGTGCGCGCGGCCTCGAGATCCCGCACGCCGATCAGCGTGTGGTCGATGCCGGTGATGGCGCTTTGTTTGATCATCGGCGGCAGGCTCCAAATGCGAAAGGGCGGATCGACGACCCGCCCCTTCCGCTCATGCTTCGTCCGTGGCGAACTTCAGTGCAATTCCGACCAGATCTTCTTTTTTGTCGCGAACAGCATCGCCGACAGAATGACCAGGAACAGGAGCACGCCGACGCCGGTTTCCTTACGATGTTCGGTCTCCGGCTCCGCGGCCCAGGCGAGGAAGGCCGTGACGTCCATTGACATCTGGTCCAACGTCGCCTCCGTGCCGTCGGCATAGGTGACGGCGCCGTCGCTCAGCGGCTGCAGCATGGCGATCTGTTGACCCGGGAAGTACTTGTTGTAATTCATCCCGTCGGCCATTTTCATGTCGGCCGGCGGCTCGCCATAGCCGGTGATTAGTCCGTGCAGATAATTGGCGCCGCCGACCCGGGCCTTGACGATCAGCGAGAGGTCAGGCGGCAGCGCGCCATTGTTGGCCGCCCGCGCCGCCTGCTCGTTGGCGAATGGCGCTTTGAATTTGTCCGACGGCAAGCCGGGCCGTTCGAACATTTCGCCCTCGCCGTTCGGACCGTCGGTGACTGTCGCCGCGGCGGCGATCTGCTTGATCTGCTCTTCGTCGAAGCCGATATCAGAGAGATTGCGATAGGACAGCAGGTTCAGGCTGTGGCAGCCCGAGCAAACCTCGTTATAGACCTGAAAGCCTCGCTGCAGAGCGCCGCGATCGAATGTCCCGAAGATGCCGCTCCAGGACCATTGAACCTCCGGCAGCGGCTCGCCGCCTTCGGCAGCCTGGGCAATGCCGGAAAGGCCGGCCAGCGCCGCAACGATCGTTGCCGTGAGAAACTTGCGCATCAGGCCTTCTCCATCGTCTTCGCATAGGCGCCCGCAGGCATGGCGCCGCCCTTGATCACCGCTTCGCCGATGCTTCGCGGCAGCGGCAGCGGTTTCTCGAAAATGCCCACCAGCGGGGTCAGGATCAGGATGTGGGCGAAGTACCAGGCGGTGGCGATACGGCCGATGGTCACAAAGGCGATACCATGCCACTCGCCGTCGGGCGGATTGGCGCCGACCCAGCCCAGGATCAGGCAGTCGATCAGGAAGATCCAGAAGAACCACTTGTAGACCGGGCGGAAGCGGCAGCTCTTCACCGGCGAACGGTCGAGCCACGGCAGGAGGACGAACACGGCGATCGACGCGAACATGGCGATCACGCCGGCCAGCTTGGCGTTGATGATGACGATGCCGAACGGCGCCCAGCCGATGAAATTGTCATCCACCGCCCGCAGGATCGCGTAGTAGGGAAGGAAGTACCATTCCGGCACGATATGGAGTGGCGTCTGCAGCGGGTTGGCCGGGATATAGTTGTCCGGCTCGCCGAAGAAGTTCGGCGCGAAGAACACGAAGCCCAGATAGAAGATCAGGAATACGGCAATGCCGAAATTGTCCTTCACCGTGTAATAGGGGTGGAACGGGATCGAGTCCTGCGGCCCCTTGACGTCGATGCCCAGGGGATTGTTGGAGCCGAAGCGGTGCAGCGCCAGGATATGCACGACCACCGCGCCCATGATCACGAACGGCAAGAGGTAATGCAGGGCGTAGAACCGGTTCAGCGTCGGATTGTCGACGGAAAATCCGCCCCACAGCCAATGGGTGAGGCTTTCGCCCACGAAGGGGATCGCGGTGAAGAAGCTGGTAATCACCTTCGCACCCCAGAAGCTCATCTGGCCCCAAGGCAGCACATAACCCATGAACGCCGTCGCCATCATCAGCAGCAGGATGACGATGCCGATGATCCACAGCAATTCGCGCGGCGCCTTGTAGGATCCGTAATAGAGCCCGCGGAAGATATGGATATACACGATGATGAAGAACATCGACCCGCCGTTCATGTGCAGATAGCGGATCAGCCAGCCATAGTTCACATCGCGCATGATGCGCTCGACGCTGTCGAAGGCGAGCGTCGTATGGGGCGTGTAATGCATCGCCAGCACGATGCCGGTGACGATCATCACCACCAGCATGAAGCCGGCCAGCGAGCCGTAGTTCCACCAATAGCTGAGGTTCCGCGGCGTCGGATACTCATACAACTCGTGATGCATGAAGCTGAACACCGGCAGACGGTGGTCGAGCCAGCGGATGATCGGATTCTTGAATGCGGGAGCGGTCATGGCGCGTCCTTACCCGATCACGACGAGGGTGTCTGTCTTGAAGGCATATTTCGGCACCTCGAGATTCTTCGGCGCCGGGCCTTTGCGGATGCGGCCGGAGGTGTCGTACTCCGAACCGTGGCAGGAGCAGAGCCAGCCGCCATACTCGCCGCGCACATCCGTCGGCTTCTGGCCCTGGGGGATGCAGCCCAGATGGGTGCAGACGCCGACCAGAATGAGCCATTCCTCTTTGCCCGCCTGCACGCGCTGATCGTCCGGCTGCGGGTCCTTGAGATCGGCGAGGCTGGCATCCTGCGCCGCCTTGATCTCTTCGGCGGAGCGGCGGCGGATGAAGACCGGGCTGCCGCGCCACATCACGGTGACCGCTTGGCCGACCTCGATCTTGGAGATGTCCACTTCCGTGGTGGAGAGCGCCAGCACGTCGGCGGCCGGATTCATCTGATGGACGAACGGCCATGCCGCGGCGGCAATTCCGGCGACAGTCATCGCGCCGGTTGCCAGATACAGGAAATCGCGGCGGGTGCCGCCGCCCTCATGCTGGCCGCTGGAATGGCCCGTTGCCGGTGCGCTATGCGCCATCTTAACTACCCCTCGCCGAGCGGCCGCCAACATGGAACTCCACGCTTGGCAGCCCAAAAAATCCGCCGCTTATATCAGGCAAACTGGCGCTGGACGTCCCGCCTGCGATGCGACAAACCGCCGCGGAAATCCGCCGCCGCCCCCCTTGGGCTGGGCGCCGGTATAACGGAAAAACCGGATCGTTGCAAAGCACCCTGTCTTGTAGCCTAAGTCCTTATCGGAACTGCCATACTGGCTTCTGGCCACTGCGGATTTCAGCCCATGCAGGCACCTATCAGACTTGCCCTGTTCGAGCCGGATATCCCGCAGAATGTCGGCACGCTGCTGCGGCTCGCCGCCTGCCTGGACCTGGCGGTCGAAATCATCGAACCCTGCGGCTTCGTCTTCAGCGACAGCCGCCTGCGCCGGGCCGGGATGGACTACCTGGTTGCGGCAAGAAGGCGCCATCACAATTCCTGGGACGCGTATCTGCGGGAACGAGCCGCGAATGCTGCCGCCGGGCGCCTGCTGCTTTTGACCACCCGTGCCGCGACAGCCTATACCGATTTCGTTTTTGCTGCCGGTGATACAATCCTGCTGGGCCGGGAAAGCGGCGGCGTGCCGCCGGCGGTGCATGAAGCTGCCGATGCGCTGATAACGATCCCGATGCGGCCGGAGATGCGGTCGCTCAATGTCGCGGTGGCCGGAGCCATGGTGATCGGCGAGGCGCTGCGGCAGTTGAAAGGATTTCCGGTGCGATGAGCAAGACCCAGCCGACCGACGCCCAGCGCAGCCAAGCCCCCGCCTGGTTCGGCGAGTTGAGGGACAAGATCTGCGCCGCCTTCGAATCGCTGGAAGACTCCCTTACCGGCATGTTTTCCGATCGCCCGCCCGGGCGCTTCGAGCGCACGGAATGGCGGCGGCCCACGGAGGATGGCAGTCCCGGCGGCGGTGGCGTGATGTCCGTCATGCGCGGCCGGGTATTCGAAAAGGTCGGAGTCAATATCTCGACCGTGCAAGGTGCTTTCTCCCAGGAGTTCCGCAAGCAGATGCCCGGCGCCGCCGGCGACGGCCGCTTCTGGGCCAGCGGCATCAGCCTGGTCGCCCATATGCAGTCGCCGCTGGTGCCGGCGGTTCATATGAATACCCGGCACATCATCACCAGCTTCGGCTGGTTCGGCGGCGGCGCCGATCTGACGCCGATGTTTCCCGATGCGCAGGACACAGCGGAGTTTCATACCGCGCTGGAGAGCGCCTGCGCCCGCCACGATCCCGGCTATTACCCGCGCTTCAAGAAATGGTGCGACGAGTATTTCTACCTGCCCCATCGCAACGAACCGCGGGGAGTCGGCGGCATCTTCTACGACAATCTGGACAGCGGCGACTGGGCCAGGGACTTCTCCTTCACCCAGGATGTGGGCCGCGCCTTCCTGGACGTCTATCCCCGTATCGTCGCCAGGCATATGAACGACCCCTGGACCGGGGAGCAGCGGCAACGGCAACTGATCCGCCGCGGCCGCTATGTCGAATTCAACCTGCTCTATGACCGCGGCACGCTGTTCGGCCTGAAGACCGGCGGCAACATCGACGCCATCCTGATGAGCCTGCCGCCGACGGCGATGTGGCCGTAGGCTCTATCGCGTGCCTACGACGCCGACCCACGGCGCGGCGCAGTAGAACGTGCCCCTGGCGACGCGGTTGTCCAGGTCTTCGCGCCAGCGGCGCAGGCGCGTGGAATCAGTGCCGGCCGGTGCTGCGTCGTAGAGCGATTGCAGCAGGTCGGCGATGCTGCCGTCGCCGGTCAGGTCGAAATCGACATCGAGGGTCGACTGGGTCTTCAGATCGCGGAACGGCAATTGACTCATCAGCGCCGGCAATTGCCGGCCCATCTGCGCATCCGCCGAAGCCATCCCCGGAAGCTGCATTGCCGCATAGTCATGAACCATGTCACGGGTCAGGTCCCGGTCGCTGGCGGCCAGCAGCACGGCGTCGAAATCGTGATGGCCCAGCACCAGCACGCCGCCCGGCCCCAGCACGCGGTAGCACTGCCGCAGGAACGGCGCCTTCTCCGGAATACATTCCAGCACATTCTGGCAGAGCACCGCATCGAAGCTGCCGTCGTCGAACGGCAGGGATTGGGTCGCGTCGTGCTGCAGCAGTTGCAGGCGGCCTGCCGAGACCTCGCGCTGGTGGGCGCGCTCGGCCAGTTCCAGCAGTTCCGCCGAAAGATCCAAGCCGACCGCGCGTCCATCGGGCGCGGTCAAATCCAGGAGATAGCCCAGTGTGCGCCCGCGGCCGCAGCCGAGATCGAGAACGGTCTGGCCCGGCCGCAGCCGGGTCAGTTTTGCCAGCGCGCGGTGAAAGCCGCTGGAGTTATAGGCGACGTTGCCGGATCGCATGATTCCCCAATCTCGCGATTTCCCTGGGACCTCGTTTTCCGGCGCGCCCCAAGTCCGGAAATCTAGGGTGCGCGGGTGTCAACGATCTGCCTGAGTTTGTCCAGACATATTTTCCTATCGGCCGTAAAGTCGCCGGCCACCCACCATTCGTGCATTTTTTCCATGATTGCCCCCACCGCCGGGCCGCCGGTTACGCCGGCGTCGAGCACGTCACGTCCTTTCAGCGGGAACACGGGCACCGGCCATTCCCGCGCAATGCGGATCAGCCCGATCCAACTCTCGGTAATGCGGCGATCCTGTGTCCCACTTTGTGCAATTGCTCCGGCCCAACCCAGCAGCGCGCGGTCAATGAAGCAGTCAGCGCCCAGGCGATAGATCAGCCGCCGGCGCGCCACTGGACTCGAGTCCGGATCAATCCCACCCTCGTTTTGAGAGATTATACTCCTTAGTCGCTCGCGGTCGCTATTGGAGAATCGCAGGCGCGACGCCACGGCCGAAGCCATTTCCGCGCCGTCATCCAGCAGCGCGCCCAGCCGGCGGATCGCATCGCCGGGTTCGACAAGTGGTGCGGAAACAATGCCTTCTATGGCGACCAGGGCGGCGAGGCGATCGATACGCTTCGCCTCCGGCAGGAAGTGCGGTAAAATTTCCTGATCTCCCATCAAGCGGAAAACCGACGCGGGCTCGATCGCGCGCAGCAATTTCAGGGTTTCCTGGCACACCCGTTCGCCCGACAGCGTTGGCAACAAATGCGCTAGATCGCGGCAGGCCTTCAGCGCCGCGGGATCGGGCGGCGGCGTTCCGTAGTGGGCATAAAAGCGGAAATAGCGCAGCAGCCGCAGCACGTCTTCGCGGATGCGCGCTTCCGCCTCGCCGACGAACCGCACCCGCCTGGCGCGCAGGTCTTCAATCCCATTGAACGCATCGAAGAGCGTGCCGTCGGGCGAACAGAACAATGCGTTCATGGTGAAGTCGCGGCGCGAGGCGTCGGATTCCCAGCTGTCGGTGTATTCGACGCGGGCATGGCGGCCGAAGGTCTCCACATCCCGGCGCAGTGTCGTGATTTCGTAGGGCCGCTTGTGCAGCACCGCGGTGATCGTGCCGTGTTTCAGACCCGTCGGCACGACGGCGAGTCCGGCGGCGCTCAGCAGCTTCATCACCCGTTCCGGCGGTTCGGGCGTGGCGATGTCGATGTCGGTGATGGCGCGGCCCAGCAGCGCGTCGCGCACGCAGCCGCCGACGAAGCGCGCCTCCTGACCGCCCGCGGTCAGCGCCTTCAGCACCGCGACCGTATCCGGTGCGGTCATCCAGGGTTGCGGATCGAGCCGATGTTCGCTGCGCATGTGTGATTTGATGTTGCTCCCCTTGCCGATGATGCGACATGGGGCGGCGGATGACCAGCGGCGCCGCCGCTATCGCGAACCCCGCAGGATATCCGCCAGATTGACCAGCATGCCGGCGGTGGCGCCCCAGATGAATTGGCTCTGCCAGGGAAAGACGTAGAAGTATCGCGTGCGGCCCTGGAACTCGCGGCTTTGGCGCTGGGCGTTGCCGGGCTCGGCGATGAAGGCCAGCGGCACCTCGAAGACCTCCGCCACCTCGAAGGGATCGGGGGCGAAGGATGGCGGCGGGTCCACCAGGCCGATGACAGGCGTCACCTCGAAGCCCGTGCGCGTGATGTAGGTGTCGAGGCGGCCGACGATCTCCACCCGGTCGCGCGGCAGGCCGACCTCCTCTTCCGCCTCGCGCAGCGCCGCGGCCACCGCGTCGGCATCGCCCTCATCGATGCGCCCGCCGGGAAAGCTGACCTGGCCGGCATGGTCATGGAGATGGTCGGTGCGTTTGGTCAGCAGCACCGTCAGGCCCTCTTGGCGGTCGACCAAGGGCACCAGCACCGCCGCCCGGGTCAGCGGCCGCTTCGGCTCTATATCCGGGTTCAGGTCCTGATCGCCACGCCGGATCCCCGGCGCCGGCGCGCCGCGCAGGCATTCAACAATGCGTGAACGGGTAAACACTAGCCCTCGGTCCGGCCCAGGGAAAAGTACCGGCCGCCGCTCCAGATGCCGATTTCCCCGGCTTCGCCGCCCGGCGCCGGCTCGGCCATCGCCACCAGCTCGTAGAAGACCGGCCTTAAGATCCGCGCCTCCAGCCGGCCACGGACCCGGATATAGGGCCTGGGCTCGCCGGTTTCGCCGCGAAAGCGCACCTCCATCGGGTGTTCAGCGTCCAGCGGCACATCCTCGTCCAGGTTGGTGCGGAACGTTAGGGATTGGCTGCGGCCAGTACCCTGGGCGTTAACCTCAACCGCCGTGAAAGGAGCATCATCGACGCGGATGCGGGCCCGTTCGACCGGCGTCACCAGCCAGTAGTCCCCGTCATCTTCCCGCCGCAATACCGAGGCAAACAGCTTAACCAGCGGTTTGCGGCCAATCGGCGAGCCATGATAAAACCATGTACCGTCATGGCCGATGCGCATGTCGATATCGCCGCAGAATTGTTGACGCGTCTGACCGCCCCGCTGGGCTGCGGCGGGTCCGGCGCCCAGATCGTTGAGGGCGCGGCCGATGGAGGACAACGGATCCGACATGCCCTCTAATCTCTGCCAGAATTCATTGCTGCAACAGATACAGGAGATGCCGGCGTGAGCAACATCGACGTCATGAACCCTTCGGGTCCCACCGGCGAAATTTCGGCCGAGAGACTGGCTGGCGAAATCGAGACGCTGGGCCAGCGGCTGGCACAGGTGCGCCAGAGTATCGGCCGCGTCATCTTCGGCCAGCAGGAAACCATCGAGCAGACTCTTATCACCCTGCTCGCAGGCGGTCACGTGCTGCTGGTCGGCGTGCCCGGCTTGGCCAAGACGAGGCTGGTGGAAACCTTGGGCGTGGTGATCGGCCTCGATGACAAGCGCGTGCAGTGCACACCCGATCTGATGCCTGCCGATATCATCGGTTCCGAAGTGCTGGAGGAAAGTGACGCCGGCCGCCGTTCTTTCCGGTTCATACAAGGTCCCATCTTCTGCCAGTTGCTGATGGCCGACGAAATCAACCGCGCCAGCCCGCGCACGCAGTCCGCGCTGCTGCAGGCGATGCAGGAGCATCGGGTCTCCGTCGCCGGACAATACTATCCGCTGCCCGGCCCGTTCCATGTGGTGGCGACGCAAAACCCCCTGGAACAGGAAGGGACGTACCCGCTGCCGGAAGCGCAGCTCGACCGCTTCCTGATGCAGGTGGACGTGCCCTACCCCGAGGAGGACGCGGAACGGAAGATGCTGATCGCCACCACCGGCAGCGCCGAGGACAAGCCGCTGGAGGTGATGACGGGCGAAGATCTGCTGGCGGCGCAGCGGCTGGTGCGGCGCGTGCCCGTGGGCGAAAGCGTGGTCAACGCCATCCTCACTCTGGTCCGCAACGGCCGCGCCGAGTCGACGAATGTCGACGAAGTGCGCCGTCATGTCGCCTGGGGGCCCGGTCCGCGCGCCAGCCAGGCGCTGATGCTGGCCTGCCGCGCCCGCGCCCTCCTGGGCGGCCGCTTTGCGCCCTCCATCGATGACGTTTTGGCGCTGGCGCATCCGATCCTCCGTCACCGCATGGCCCTGAACTTCACCGCCCGCGCCGACGGCGTGACCTTGAACGAGGTCATCGATCGGCTCTGCGCGCCGCTGAAATAGCGCCGGAGACCCGCGCGGCATGGCCAAAGACGCGCCCGCGCTCCGCCAGAGGGCGGAGGCATTGGCTTCGGCGCTGCCGCCGCTCCAGGTGGCGGCGGAGCGGATCGCGCTGACCGTGTCCCAGGGGGTCCATGGCCGGCGGCGGGTCGGCCAGGGCGAGACTTTCTGGCAGTTCCGCCCCTATCACATCGGCGACTCCGCCCAGCGCATCGACTGGCGGCAATCGGCCAAGCGCGAGCGGCTGTTCGTGCGGGAAACCGAATGGGCGGCAGCGCAGAGCGTCTGGCTGTGGCGCGACGGTTCGGCCTCCATGCGCTGGCGCTCCCGGGAGATCTGGCCCGAGAAGCTGGAGCGCGCCGATCTGCTGACGCTGGCGCTGGGCGCCCTGTTGATCCGCGGCGGGGAGCGCATCGCGCTGCTGGGGTCCGGCCGGCGGCCATCGACCGGCCACACCGCGCTGAACCGCATGGCCGTTCAATTGCTCCGCCCCGGTGCGCCGGACGCCAGCATGCCCAAGATGGAGCCCCTGCCCCGCCATGCCCACGCGATCTTCATCGGCGATTTCCTGTCGCCGCTGGAGACCGTGGAGAAGCTGGTCCGCGGCCTGGCCGCCGAAGGCGTCACCGGCCATATCCTGCAGGTGCTCGATCCCGCCGAGGAAGCGCTGCCGTTTGCCGGCCGGGTGGAATTCGAAGGGCTGGAGGGCGAAGGCAAGGTACTGCTCAGCCGGGTGGAATCCTTGCGCGGCGACTATGTGGCGCGCATGGTCGGGCATATGCAGGGTATCGCCGATATCGCCCGCTCGGTCGGCTGGAGCTGCGTGCGCCATCGCACCGACCAGCCGCCGCAGGCCGTCTTGCTGGCGCTCTATCTGCGCCTCGCCGACCGCTTCAGCCGCACGGATCTGGGGGCGGCCTGAGCCATGTGGAGCATCGGCAGCTTTGCCTTCGTCGAACCGCTGATCCTGCTGGCCCTGGCCGGCCTGCCGGTGCTGTGGTGGCTGCTGCGGCAGACGCCGCCGGCGCCGCAACGGCTGCGTTTCCCGGCCGTCCGCTTGCTGATCGACCTCATCCCGAAGGAAGAAACGCCCCACCGCACGCCCTGGTGGCTGTTGCTGTTCCGCATGATCGTGGCGGCGATCCTGATCCTTGCCCTGGCCCATCCGCTGATCAATCCGCTGCAGAATTTCGGCGGCAGCGGGCCGCTGCTGCTGGCGGTGGACAATGGCTGGGCCGCCGCACCCCGCTGGCAGGAACGCCAGGCCGCCATGAAGGAATGGATCGAGCGGGCCGACCGCCAGGGCCTGCCGGTGCAGATCCTGGCCACCGCCGTGGGCGGCGACGGCCAGCCGGTCGCCCTGTCCGACGAGATGGCCGGCGGCGAAGCCAGCCGGGTCGCGCAAGGCCTGTCGCCCCAGCCCTGGCCCACCGACCGCGCCGCGGCGGCAAGGGCGCTGGCCGGCCTGCCGAATGGCGCCGGCTACAATGTCGTCTGGCTGGCCGACGGCGTGTCCACCGGCAAGGACGACGCCTCGGCCCCGTTCGCCGACCGGCTGCAGCAGTTGGGCAATGTCACGGTGCTGCGCAATGCGCCCGAAGACCTGGCGCTGCTGCTGTTGCCGCCGCCGATCGAGCCAGGCGCCTTCGAGTTGCGGGTAGCGCGGCCCGAGGGCAGCCCGGCCCGCAAGATCGCCATCCGCGCCACCGGCCCCGACGGCCGGCTGATCGCCCGCGAGGAGATGACCATCGGCGCCGGCGAAACCCTGGCCAAGCATCGCCTGCGTCTGCCGGCGGAGATGCGTAACCGCATCGCGCGGCTGGACATCGAAGGCCAGAGTTCGGCCGGCGCCGCCATCCTGCTGGATGAAGGCTGGCGCCAGCGGCCGGTCGGCCTGGTCGGCCAGGAGGAAGCCAGCGCCACGCAGCCCCTGCTGGGCGATCTCTTCTATCTTGAGCGCGCGCTGGCGCCCTATGCCGAGCTGCATCGCGGCAGCATCGATACCCTCGTGCAGGCGAAGCAGGCGGTCATCGTGCTGGCCGATGTCGGCACGCTCGCCGAGTCCGACCTGCAGAAGTTGAAGATCTGGGTCGACAAGGGCGGCGTCCTGCTGCGCTTCGCCGGCAACTGGCTGGCGCAAAAGCCGGACGAGTTGCTGCCGGTGCAGCTCCGCGGCACCGAGCGCGCCATGGGCGGCGCCATGTCCTGGTCCGAGCCGCTGACCTTGTCGGCCTTCCCGCAGCAGAGCCCCTTCGCCGGTCTTGCCGTGCCCGACGACGTGGTGGTGCGCCGGCAGGTGCTGGCCGAACCCGACATCAATCTCGGCGACAAGACCTGGGCCCGGCTCTCCGACGGCACGCCGCTGGTCACCGGCGCGCGCCGCGGCGACGGCTGGGTGGTGCTGGTGCATACGACGGCCAATGCCGACTGGTCGACGCTGGCGCTGTCCGGCCTGTTCGTGCAGATGCTGCAGCGGCTGATCGGCCTCAGCCAGGGGGTGGCCGATACGGAGTCCGCCGAAGCGATCCCGCCGCTGCAGACGCTGGACGGGTTGGGCCGGCTGGGCACGCCGCCGGCCGCCGCGGTCGCGATCACCGCGAAGGAGATCGAGGCCGGCGCGATCAGCCCGCGTCATCCCCCCGGCTATTACGGCCGTGGCGATACCAAGCGGGCGCTGAACCTGTCGGCAACCATCAAGGAGCTGAAGCCGCTGCCGGCCCTGCCGGTGCGCATGCTGCAGACCGGCTATACCAAGGCCGAGGAAATCGACCTCAAATACTGGCTGATCGCCGCCGTGATCGCGCTGTTGGCGGTCGATCTCGTCATCTCGCTGGCGCTGCGGGGCCTGCTGCGCCCGCGCCGCCCGGCCAAGGCCGCCGCCGCTTCGCTGCTGCTGGCGCTGACGGCCGGCAGCGCATCAGCGCAGGATGACGCCGATGCCTTCGCGCTGAGGGCCGTGAGCCAGACCCATCTCGCCTATGTGCAGACAGGCATTCCCCAGCTTGACGCCACGTCGCGCGCCGGGATGATCGGGCTCACCTTCATCCTCAACGACCGCACGGCGATCGAAGCCGGCGAGCCGATCGGCGTCGATGTGGAGAGCGACGAGCTGGCGTTCTTCCCGCTGCTTTACTGGCCGATCTCGCCGGATCAGCCGAGCCTCTCCGACCGCGCGCTGGCCAATCTCAACACCTTCATGAAGAACGGCGGCATCATCGTCTTCGACACCCTGGATCAGAACAGCGCCCGCGCATCCGACCCCAACGCCGCCGGTCCGGGCTTGGAGCGGCTGCGCGATCTCGCGGTCAATCTCGACATCCCGCCGCTGGCGCCGGTGCCGCCGGATCACGTGCTGACGCGCTCTTTCTATCTGATGCAGACCTTCCCGGGCCGTTGGGCCGACGGGCAGGTCTGGGTCGAGGAGGGCCAGGACCGGGTCAATGACGGTGTTTCCAGCGTCATCATCGGCGGCAACGATTGGGCCAGCGCCTGGGCGCTGGACGACAATCAGAAGCCGATGTTCGTCACCGTGCCCGGCGGCGAGCGGCAGCGCGAGATGTCCTACCGCTTCGGCGTCAACCTCGTCATGTATGCGCTGACGGGCAACTACAAGTCCGATCAGGTGCATGTGCCGGCGATCCTCGAGAGGCTGGGGCAGTAATGCTGAGCCGCATGCAGATCGATTTCTCGCCGCTGCTGCCGCCGGGCGTGCTGCTGGCGCTGTTCGTTCTTGTCGTGGCGGTGCTGGCGCTGGCGGCGTGGCGCCGGGCGAGCGGGCTGTTGTGGCGCGGCATCGCCGCGGCCTGTCTGTTCGCCGGCTTGCTCAATCCGTCGCTGGTGTCGGAGGAGCGCAGCTATTTCGACGATGTCGCCGTGATCGTGCTCGATCAGAGCGCCAGCCAGAAGGTCGGCGATCGGCAGAAGGTCAGCGAGGCGACGCTGGCGGCGCTGCAGGAACAGCTGAAGCAGTATGAAAATCTCGACGTGCGGGTGGTGCGCGCGCCGCTGGATGCCCGCCGCGGCATGGGCGAGGGCACGCGGCTGTTCGACGCGCTGACCGGCGCCATCGCCGATGTGCCGTCGCGCCGCGTGGCCGGCGCCATCCTGATCACCGACGGGCAAATCCACGACGTGCCGGCGACGCTGGCCGAGCTCGGCTTCAAGGCGCCGGTGCATACGCTGCTGACCGGCACCGCTGATGAAGGCGACCGGCGGCTGTTGATCACCAAGGCGCCGGCCTATGGCATCGTCGACCAGGAGATCCAGCTCAGCCTGCGGGTCGACGATCTCGGCGGCAGCGGCGGCCGCGCCAATGTCACTCTGTTCCAGGACGGCCAGCCCAAGGACGATATGGTGCTGCCGATCGGCGTCGAGCACGAACTTTCGCTGAAACTCGACCGCGCCGGCCCGACGGTGCTGGAGTTCAAGGTCGACCGGGGTCCGAAAGAGCTCAGCCTCGCCAACAACAGCGCGGTCACGGTGATCAATGGCGTGCGCGACCGGCTGCGGGTGCTGCTGATCTCGGGCGATCCCCATCCGGGCGAGCGCACCTGGCGCAACATCCTGAAGTCCGATCCCGCCGTCGATCTCGTGCATTTCACGATCCTGCGGCCGCCGGAGAAGCAGGACGGCACGCCGATCAACGAGCTGTCGCTGATCGCCTTCCCGATCCGCGAGCTGTTCGAGGTGAAGCTGGACGAATTCGATCTCGTGATCTTCGACCGCTACCGCCAGCGGGGCGTGCTGCCGCGGGCCTATTTCGACAACATCGCCCAATATGTCGAGGCCGGCGGCGCGCTGCTGGATGCCGCCGGGGCCGGCACCGAGGGTGCGCTGGGCCTGACGCTGTCGCCGCTGCAGGCGGTGCTGCCGGCGGAGCCCAGCGGCCAGGTGATCGAGGCCGGTTTCCGGCCGCAACTGACCGCCGCCGGCAAAAAGCATCCGGTCACCGCCGGACTCGACGGCGGGCGCGGCGACAAGCCCAGCTGGGGCCGCTGGTTCCGCCTGATCCAGGGCAGCGCCTTGCGCGGCGTCACCGTCATGAGCGGCACTGACGATGCGCCGCTGCTGATCCTCGACCGGGTCGGCGAAGGGCGCGTGGCCCAGTTGATGAGCGATCAGATCTGGCTCTGGTCCCGCGGCTTCGAGGGCGGCGGGCCGCAGGCCGAGCTGCTGCGCCGCATCGCCCACTGGCTGATGAAGGAGCCGGAGCTGGAGGAAGAGGATCTCCGCGCCGTGGTCATCGACGGCCGGCTGGAGATTGCCCGCCGCAGCCTGGGCGAGCAGCCGAAGCAGGTGGACGTCACCACGCCGTCGGGGGAGGAGAAACAGGTCGCTCTCGCCGCCGACGATAGCGGCCGCGCCACCGGCGCCATCCCAGCCGAGGAGGATGGCCTCTATCGGGTGAGCGACGGCACGCGCACCGCCTTTGCCGCCAGCGGCGACCTCAATCCCGTGGAGATGGCCGACCTGCGCTCCACCGAAACCGTCCTGGAGCCGCTGGCCGAGGCCTCGGACGGCGGCATCTTCCGTCTGGCCGAGGGCGGCCTGCCGCAGATCCGCCGGGTGCGGGCCGACCGCGACACCGCCGGCTCGGGCTGGCTCGGCCTCAAGGCCAACGAGGATCACATCGTCACCGGCGTCGACCAGCTGCCGCTGCTGCCGGCGATCCTGCTGCTGCTGCTGGGCCTGGGCATGACCGTCGCCGCCTGGTGGCGGGAGAGCCGGTAGCTCCGGCCAACGGCGAATTGGCGCAATTTCCGCGCATTTTTCCCATGGGTAGCCTGCTGATCGGCAAGGGAAAAGACCGAAGAGTCGCTGATTCCCAGGGACCCTGAATTTCGGGAACGATGCCATGCAAGGGAATCCCGCTGCGGTCTCGCATGCGGGTTCGATGCAGCCGAGCACGATGGCCGACGCCGGATGCGGGCAGACGGCATGCGATGTTCCGATAGGTGATGTCGGGGACTTGGGGGGCGCGGCACCTGCCGCGCACCGTCTCATTACGATGGCAGAAGGCGCTGAAATGTCAAGAAAATTATCCTAGACAAAAGCTGACTCACGCGCAGGCGCGAAGCCGCGGAGAAGAATGTCGAACTGCTGTTTTCATTTGCTGTCTGCTCCGCGTGCCGCAACCCTGAAAACGAAACGCGGCGCCGAAGATGGCGCCGCGCTATTGGATGTCAGGACGCTAGGGATCTAGAGGACCGGCAGCAGCTCCTGCTCGAACAGGGTGCGGTATTCGCCGACCTTGTCGCTTTTGCAGCCCCATTTCGTCACCAGCTCATAGGCGTTGGATTTCGCCAGCTCGATCAGATGCAGCCGCTCGCCGGCGCCGATCTGGTTGTTGATGCGCTGATCGATGTAGGTCGCCATGTGCGACTGCTCGGTGCCGTTGAACACCTTCTCCTCGCATTTGGCCGTCACGGCGATCGCCTGGTGATAGCGCAGATAGGTATCCTTCGTCGCCTGGTCCTGTGCCGCCGCCGGCGAGGCCAGCGCGGCGACGGCGGACAGCACACCCGCCGCCAGGAAACCGCGAACCGAAACTTGCTTCATAGCCGAACTCCTTAATGAATGTGGGCCTGAGACGCGCCCGGGGAGAAACGCCCGCAGCAGCCGAAGGTTCCCGCCGGATATCCCGGTGCGTTGCGAGCTTGGCCTGCCTTGGGTACCGTCGCAAGAGGGCAAAATCGCGGCAGGCGCCGCCGCCCTTTTCGGGAGGCCAGCGATGAACCGGACCAGCAGATTCCGCCAGATGATCGAAGCGCCGGAGATCCTGGTCCTGCCGGGGGTGCATGACGCGCTGTCGCTGCGCATCGCCGAGCAGGCGGGCTTCCTGGCGGTCACCTGCGGCGGCTACAGCGCCACGGCCGGCCTGCTGGGCCAGCCCGACGTCGCCCAGCTCACCATGACCGAGATGGCGGAGATGTATGCGCGGCTCTGCGACTCCACCGAGCTGCCGCTGTTCGCCGATGCCGACACCGGCTATGGCAACACCACAAATGCGGCGCGGACGATGCGCGCCTATGAGCGCGCCGGCGTCGCCGGCCTGTTCATCGAGGACCAGGTATCGCCCAAGCGCTGCGGCCATATGGAGGGCAAACGGGTGGTGCCGGCGGCGGAGATGGTGGCGAAGCTGAAGGCGGCGCTGGATGCGCGGGTGGATGCCGACCTGATCATTTGCGCGCGCACCGATGCGCGGGCGGTGCATGGCCTGAGCGAGGCGATCGACCGCGCCCAGCTCTACCGCGAGGCCGGCGCCGACCTGCTGTTCGTGGAGGCGCCGCTCACCGTGGAGGAGATGCGGCGCGTCTGCTCGGAGATCCCCGCCCCCTGCCTCGCCAACAACATCGAAGGCGGCCGCACGCCGATCCTGTCGGCGCGGCAACTGGAGGAGATGGGATATGCCACCGTCACCTGGCCGGTCAGCGCCTGCTACACCATGGCGAAGGCGCTGCGGGAAACCTACGCCGCCCTGCTGCGCGACGGGCATACGAACAACGTGCGCGACCGCATGGTGGATTTCGAGGCGTTTAACAACCTGATCGGCCTGCCGCAAGTGCGCGAGGCGGAGGCGGCGTATGACGAGTATGCGCGGGAGATGCTGGAGATGGGGGAGCGGACGGAGACGAGTTAGCCTGCGGGACCGAGCCCGGCGGCCCATTCACTCAATCCGAGCCTGGAACCCCGTGGACGGCCGGGCTATGATTGGGGCCGGATCCCTTCAGGAGAATTCCCATGGCCAAAGGTCAACAGCGCAGCAACCGTGAAAAGAAGAAGCCGAAGCAGGCGAAAAAGGCGGCGGCTTCCTCGACGCCGTATACCGTCGCGTCGGTGACTTCAACCGCCACTCCGCCGGGAAAGAAGAAGTAGCCGCCGGGTCCGATCGGCCGGCTGATACGAACTGGATGAGAGCCGACCGCCGGCGATGCGACGGTGCCTGAGAATACGACAGCGCGCATGACTGTTGAACGCTCGTCGGTCAGTCCCGCACTCAATTCTCCACGGCCACGCCGATCACGATGAGAACGTCGTAGTCCTGCTTGTTGCAGCCCTCGACCGGCGGCATCGGTCCGCCAGGAGCGACTGGAAAAGAGGCCATCTGCGCTTTGGCGGGAGAGCAGGAATTGCCGCTCGCCGCCGGTGTGTAGCGTGCCGAGCGGCAGCGCAAATGCGTTACATCATAAAGCGTGGCGCCTCTGTCCAGTTCCCAATGCTGGACACCGTCATTGCCTTTGGGGTGAACAGTCAGAACGGCCGTCGCCGCGCGGCCGCCGGTGACGACGTATCTGCCGGGAGGAAGCGGGAACTCTGGCTGCTCCATGATGAGGCCATGCTCCTCCAGCCACCAATCCGCGCCGTCGAACTGCCACTGAGCCGGCGCGGTGCCCCCTTCGGCCTTCAATGTCTCGTAGCTGCTTAGCTCTACGCCCCGCGGCCCCGGATCCAGGCGCCAAAGACCCCAGGATTCAGCGCCGGCGCCGGCGCTCGCGCCGGGATCGCCCAGCGCCGCGATGTATTGCGCCGGAATCGGCTTGAACGTCGTTTCGGCATCGGCATGCGCCGGCAGCATGAGCAGACCGATCGACAGCAGTACGCCGCCCGTGAACCGCCTTGTTTCGCGCAGGGCCGGCGAGATCATCTGTCATTCTCCGTATGTCATTCTCAGAAGCAATTTCCGCCTTTGCCGGCGTCCGCCGGACAAGCGGCTGGTTGAGCAGAGATTGCCACCCTGGGCGGGCATAGGCAATTTCAAGCTAGGCGCCAAGCGCCGCCCCTGCCGCCGCAGCGGCGGATCGACTTCGCCAATGCGTGGTAGGCGCGATGGGCGAACGAATCGCCATCGGTCACCAGCAGCGGCCGCTTGGCGGCCGCGCGGCTTTTAGGCGGCTGTGTTGCGGCGACCGTCGCCGCGGGCTTGCTCCCCTCAGGCGGGCACCAGCGTCGACGGCTCCACCACCTGCAGCGCCAGGAAGCGCGATGGCGGCTTGGCGGCGCTGAAGATCGGCGGCTTCGGCGCGGTCTGACGGGCGCGGGCCTTGGGCTGGCGCAGCGCATCGTGCAGCAAGTCGCGCTGGGCGTTGCTGATGATCTTCATGAAGCTCCCGGGCTTTACCTTGCGGTGCATCTGCAAGCCGGCAAGCGACATGGCGCGCAGGTAGAACAGGGTCTCGCGGGCCACCGTGTAGAACGCCTTGTCCTGGGGCGATTCCGGCTCAAGCCGCTGGATCTTTGCCGACAGCGTCAGCTCGGCATCGCTTTCGGCGACGTTCTCGAACAGCCGGTAGAGCTGGCCGGCAATGCGGGCGGCGCATTCGCTGTCGAGCCGGTCGAGATTGCGTCCTTCGATATTGAGGCCGACATGGACGCAGGCGCCCAGCAGGCGCGCCTGGCCGTCGAGGGTATCAAATTCGGTCTCCGCGGGAACGATGAGCAGATCCTGTTCGGGGTCATAGGTCGCCCGCTCGGTCTTCTCATCGATGCGCAGACGGACCGCGTATTGCACCTGCCGGTGATTCACGCCGTTCCATTTGCGCGTGCCGCCCGTGGGCAGCCCTTCGATCGCGGCTGCCGTTTCGGCGAAGAAGTTGCGGTGAATCGGCGCGGTGCCGATTGCAAAAGAAATCGTGCGGCAGGACGGGCGGCGCACCAGCGCGGCCAGTCGCTGACGATAGCGCGTCGTGCGCAGCTCCTCGACATAAGCGTTAGCCATGACATTCCTCCGGTTTTCTTAACGCCTGCCCCGAGCCTTGGCGCGGGTGCAGTCTTATTTGATTCAAATATAGTCGATCACGCGCCGGATCACTAGCGCGCTCTGGCGCCGTGCAGCAGAAAACCCCGATTTTGTTGGGGAAATTAACTATGAGTGTTAATTCTTTGCGCGACTTTCCGCGCCGGCGGCTACACGAACGCGTGATCGAAGTCAGGCATACCGCCGACGCGGCCATCCGGCGATTGCAGGCGCCGCGCCGGAACCGGCGGCAGCCATCTGACGAAAATCCTATCAACTTGCCGCCCTCCCCTCCTCCGCCGTCTCCAAGGCGGCAGTGTCGAGCACGCGCCGCCGCCGGATGTCATCGCGTCCCAGCGGCGATCGATTTCCGGCTGATAAGCAAACCCGCCAAGGCCACCGTCATCGGGATGTGGCGCGGCCGACCTCCGCTACCGCTTTAGAATGCGAACGCCGCAGATTTGTTCCCTCGCCGGCCCGGCGGGTTATGTGGCCCGCCGCCGGAAGGGATGGATGATCTGGGCGGCCAGGGTTGCGGGCATCGGCTCGCGGATGCCGATATCGGCGGGCGGACGGCGGTCCGGGTTGAAGAAGCTGCCGAACAGCAGGTCGAACAACATCAGGTTCTCGCCGTAGTTGCGGTCGCCCTCCTCCCGCACCATCGAATGGTGCCAGCGGTGCAGCGCCGGCGTGTTGAACAGATAGTTGAGAAAGCCGAAGCGCATCTCGACATTGCAGTGGGTAAGCAGGCCGATATAGGCGGTGATGGCGCTGACCCAGATGATGATGTCCTTGGGCACGCCGGCGGCCAGGGCGACGCCGGTGCCGAAGGCGACGCTGATCACCGTATTGATGAAATGGAAGCGGCCGGTATTGACGAACCAGAGGCGCGTGACGCTGTGATGCACGGCATGGAAACGCCAGAGCAGCGGCCGCTCATGGGCCAGGCGATGGGCCCAATAGAAGCCGAGCTCAACGACCGTCATGCCCAGCAGCACCTGCAGCGCCAGCGGCCAGTCATGGGGCCACCAGCCGGCGCCCGGCGGCGCGAACGCCTGCGCCGTGCCCATGACGCCCACCGACAGGATCAGGGCCTGCACCGCCAGCTTGCTGAGCAGCGTGTGGCCGATATCGGGCACGAGCTGGCCGTCATTGGCGAGCCATTGGCGCTCATGGGGCATCAACCGCTCGAGCAGGAACAACAGGGCCGCCAGCGTGAAATAGCTGACATTGAACCAGAGCATGGGATGGGCGGTCTGCATGCCCGCATGGTTGGCCGCGATCGCGCTGCTCATGAGCAGCGGCCACAACAGGTATGAAACCATCAACCTGACCCGCATCGCGGCGGTGGCGCGCGGCCGGGCCGGCGGCGTGGCGGCGGCATCGCGGCTGGACTCCCTGGCGAAGAGTTCGGCGGACGTGCTCATCATGCCCTGGTGCTTGTTCGGACCTGCGGGCTACATGTATCACAGCGAGCCGCCGCAGAAAATCCAGGTGGTTCGAAAGGAGGCGTCTTGAGCACGTCACCACGGATCATCCTGCTCAACGGCGTCGGCAGCGCGGGCAAGGGCTCAATCGCCAGGGCCTTGCAGACGATCACCCGCGAACCTTTCCTGCATGTCGCCATGGACGCGTTCCTGGAGATGCTGCCGGAGAACCTGTGGGGGCATCCGGATGGGATTATCTTCGAAACCCTGCGGGATGGCGGCAAGCCGTCGGTGGCCATCCGCAGCGGTCCGGCGGCGGAGCGGCTGCTGCGGGGCATGCGCCACGCCATCGCCGCGATGGCCCGGCAAGGGAACAATCTGATCGTCGATGACGTTCTTCTCGACGGCGGCAACGCGGCCTACGATGCGGCGCTGGCAGGGCTGGAGGTCGCCAGAGTCGGCGTACTCGCGCCGCTGGAGGTGTTGGAGGCGCGGGAAGCGGCGCGTGGCGACCGCATGATCGGGCTGGCACGATGGCAATATGAACGCGTTCACAAGGACATGACCTACGATCTGACAGTCGATACCAGCCGTGCCACGGCAATGGCCTGCGCAGAAATGATACGGAGTAAGTTCGGTCTGTGAACAGTTTGGGCGCGGCAGAAAGCCGCTACCCACCATCTGGGCCGCGGAGTAGATTGACAATCGGTGCCGCAATCCAATCTCAATTCTCAAGAGTTATCCCATCCAAGAACCTCGGAGGAAGTCTAATGACACGGAAGCTGATTGCAGGTCTTGCCGCCGCGCTGATGATTGTCGGTGTCGGGGCCGCCTTCGCCTATGACGCCGCCGGCGAGAAGAACGCGCTGGCCGCGATCGCGGAGTTCAAGAACGCCGACCCCAGCCTCGAGGCCTTCTTCAACGATGCCTATGGCTATGCGATCTTCCCGGAGATCACCAAGGGCGGCATTGGAATCGGCGGCGCCGCCGGCGACGGCACCGTGTTCCAGGGCGGCGCGGTCATTGGCTCCAGCACCATGTCGCAGGTCACCATCGGCCTGCAGCTCGGCGGCCAGGTCTATCGCGAGGCGATCTTCTTCAAGAACCAGGCCGCGCTCGACGATTTCAAGAACGGCAACTACGAGCTCGCCGCAGAAGCGTCGGCGGTCGCGGTCAAGTCCGGCGCGGCGAAGAACGCCGGCTACGATCACGGCGTCGCCATCTTCACCATGGCCAAGGGCGGCCTGATGTTCGAAGCCAGCATCGGCGGCCAGAAGTTCAGCTACGATCCGAAGTAATCCCGATCGCTGTCCGCCCGCGCCGTCGAACCATATGCGTTGAATGGTTCCGGTGCGCGGGCGGACATCGCGGCCGTTCACAAACGCCAATCATCCCCAGATAGCTTGCGCCCGCGCGCGGGCCGTGAGGCATGGGCGCGCCGACCGTTGACTCCGCGCGCCGCCGGTCCGATGCTCCGCCGCCATAAGAAACCGGCAAGCGGAGACAGAAATCATGGCCGAGCTCATGGGCATCAATCTGGCGATGCAGACGCCGTTCGACGCGGCGGGCAATCTGGATTTCAAGCGCTATGAAGAGCTGATCGACATCTATCTGGAGTGCGGCGTGCACGGCTTCGTGCTGAGCGCCGGCACCGGTCAGCACGCCTACATCACCGAGGCGGAATGCGCGAAGATGTTCCAGCTCGGCTGCAAGCGCATCGCCGGCCGCGCCAAGGTGACCTGCCAGACCTCGGCCCTCAATCAGGACGAGGTGATCCGCCGCTCCAAGACGGCGCAGGATGCGGGTGCGGATGCGGTCATGGTGCTACCGCCCTATTTCGAGGGGCCGACCCATGACGACGGCATCCTGAAGTTCTATGCCGCCATCGACCGCGCCATCGGCATCGACATCGTCGGCTACAACATTCCCGCCGGCACCAGGATCGAGCTGACGCCAGCGCTGTTCCGGCGGCTGCTGCAGCTCGAGCATTTCAACTACATCAAGGACAGCTGCAACGACCTGGGCAAGCAGCAGGCGCTGATCGCCGCGGGCAGGGCCCATGGCGGCAAGGTGCTGAACGGCGCGGATCCGGTGGCGCCGCTGGCCTTTATCCTCGGCTGCGCGGGCACGATCTGGGGCGGCGTCAACTTCATGCCGCGCGAGGCGGTGCGGCTCTGGAACCTGGTGCAGGCCGGCAAGATCCCGGAGGCGATGCAGCTCTGGTCGGCGATGTTCCCCGCCGCCGCCTTCTGCTGGTACGGCGACTACAATCCGGCGGTGAAGGCGGCCTGCCGCATCATGGGCTATGAGGGCGGCACGCTGCGGGCGCCGGTCTGCGAGCTGGAGCCGGCGGCGGTGGCGGAGCTGGAAAAAGCGCTGGCACCGCTCAAGGCCTTGCGCCAGGGTGCGCGGGCAGCCGCGCAGTAGCGCGAAATCAGCGGGGAAACGCCGCCGCCAGCTTGCCGAAATCGGCCAGCAGGCGGTTCTCGTCGAACAGCGGCAGTTCGGCCATCGGCGGCACCACGCGCCGCCAGGCCGGCTGCTGCATCGCCTCGGCAATCACCGCCTTGATCGAGGGGATGAACGGCCCGCGCGACAGGATGTTATCCACTGCCTGCACCGACGGCACGTAACGCCGCCGGTCCGGCAGCGTCGGCGCGTCGCTCATGGCCCGCATCAGCCGCGCGATCACATTGGCCAGGCCGCAGATGGTGCCGCGCGCGCCCGCGGCGAGCGCCGAGGGCACGTGGGTCTCGCTGCCGGTATAGACGGCGAGATGGGAAAAGCGGCGCAGCACATCCTCGGTGAAGCCGAAATCGCCGCCGCTGTCCTTCACGCCGGCGATCGCCGCGCCGTATTTTTCACTGAGCCGGCGGATGACCCGTGTCGTCACCGGCACGCCGGAGATATCCGGGAAATGGTAGAGGTAGAGCCGCAGCGCTTCGCTGGCCACGCGGTCGATAACGGTGGCGTAGAACCGGAACGTGCCGTCTTCGCCGATACCGCCGCGGTACATGCAAGGCGGCATCAGCAGCACGCCGGCCACGCCCTGCTGCGTCGCATGGGCGGCGAGCGCAGTCATGTCCGGCAGCGTCAGCGCGCCGGCGGAGACGATCAGCCGCTGCGGATCGAGACCGCCGGCGATCGCCTGTTCCAGGATCCTCTGCCTATCTGCGACCGCGAACTCGGCGCCTTCGCCTGTCGTGCCGAACAGCGTGATGCCGTCGCAGCCTTCCGCCAGCAGCTGGCGGCTCCGCGCCAGCAGCAATTCGCCGTCCGGGCGGTAATCCGGCCCGACCGGCGTCGCCACGGCGGCGATCACGACATTGCGGGCCGGAAGGCCGGTCACGCGCGTTGACTCCCCAATGTTTTCCGGTTCGTTGGCCGGCATCTTGGCGCGGGATTGCTGATTGTCAACAATCGGGCCTTGACCCTCCGACGGTGGCCATGCAAGCCTTGCGGCAACGGAATGGGAGCGGCTGCCGGCGGCGCGGGAACCAACCCGCGAGGTCCAGGCGGCGATATCCAAACGAAAGCGACGAGGCGACGGCCATGACAGTGGCGGCACTCGATCTTAGACTGCCCAAGAACCGGCTCGACAATCGCGCCGCCGACTTGCTGCGCGAGCAGATCCTGAGCGGGCGATTTGCTCCGGGGTTTCGGTTGGTTGAAGCAGCGCTGGCGGCGCAACTCGGCGTCAGCCGCGGCACCATCCGCGCGGCCCTCAGCCAGCTCGCCCATGAAGGGCTGGTGCTGCAGGTCGCCTACACGAAATGGATGGTGCCGGCGCTGTCGGCCGAGGATGCGTGGGAGCTTTACACGCTCCGCGGGAGCCTGGAAGGCCTGGCGGCCAAACTCGCCGCCGAGCGCCAGACGCCCGATACGCTGAAGCTGCTCACCGACGCCTTTGACCGGCTGGCCAAAGCCGTGGCCACCGGCAAGCACGCACCGGTAGCGGATGCCGATCTCGGGCTGCACAAGACCATTGTCGCCATGACCGGCCATCACCGGTTGATCGCCCAGTACAAGCTGCTGGAGCAGCAGGTGCGCCACTACATCGTCACCTCGAATTCGCTGATCGTCGATCTGCACGCCATCCTCGACGAGCATCAGCCGATGGTGAAGGCGATCGCCACCGGCGACGCGGCAAAGGCCGAGCGCCTGGCGCGCGAGCACAACGCGCCGGAGGTGCGGCGCTTTGCCGACGAGCTGACGGCGGCGCAGCGTCGGCCAAGCGAAGTACTGCAGTTGCCGGCGCCACAGAAACGCGCCGGCGCCGGTAAACGGAGAACGGCGTAAGGCAAACAAAGCAAGTCCACAAAGACCAAGGGAGGCAACAATGATCAGGACCAGCGACAGAAAAAGAAAACTGACCCGGCGTACGTTCCTGGCGGCGGGCGCCGCCGCCATCGCCATGCCCACGGTGCTGCGCCATGGCCGCGCCGCGGCTAAGGCGCTGCGGGCATCGACGCCCGGCACGCCGGAGGAATGGCAGTCAAAGGCGCTTGAGGTGTTCAAGACCGAGCTCGACAAATCCGCACCCGGCGCCTTCGACGTGCAGCTGCATTTCAACGGCACGCTGTTCGCGCAAGGCACGGAGATCGAGGCCATGCAGCGCGGCAACCTGGAGTGCGCGCTGACATCGCCGCAAGACATCACCAACTTCATTCCCGAATACTCGATCTTCACGACAGGCTATCTGATGCGCGATGCCGCCCATCTGGATGCGGTCTATGACGGCGAGGTCGGGGAAGAGTACAAGACGCGCGTCGCCAAGGATGTCGGACTCCATATCGTGCGCAACCAGTATCTGGGCACGCGCCATGTCATCCTGCGCGAGCCGCGGGACGTGAAAACGCCGGCCGACATGGCGGGCCTCAAGCTGCGCATGCCCGGCTCCGAGACCTGGCAGTTCCTCGGCAACTCGCTCGGCGCCAATGCGACGCCGCTGGCCTTCGAAGAGGTCTATCTGGCGATGCAGACCGGCACCATCGACGGGCTGGAGAATCCGCTGCCGGACGCAATGGCCGCGAAGTTCTACGAGGTTTCGAAGCAGGTGGTGCTCACCGGCCACATGGTGTCGAACGTGTTCTTCAGCCTCGCCAACGGCTTCTGGGATGGCCTCTCCGACGACGAGAAGAAGGCCATCGAGACCGCCGAAGCCGCCGCCAAGAAGCATAACGACGAAGGCGTGATCGCAACCGAAAAGGATGCGGCCGCGTTCTTCGAGAGTAAGGGCGTCGCCGTGACGACGCCAGATGTCGCCAGCTTCCGTGACCAGGTGCAAAAGAGGTTCCTGGAATCGGAGTTCGCCAAGAGCTGGCCCGCAGGCATGATCGACCGCATCAACAAGGCCGGAGCCTAGGCCCACTAGTTGGGGACAGACCGCTGCGGGCGGACGCCGTCATGACACGAGGCAGGACTGGCGTCCGCCCTTATTTTCTCCGATCAGCGGCTCGCTTTTCGTAGCCAAGTACGAATCTGTCGATGAAGACGCTTCGCCGCGCCGCCGAACTGATCGCCGCCGCGCTGTTCGCGGCGATGTTCGCCGCATTCCTGGTGCAGGTGTTCACCCGCTATGTGCTGAACCATCCGGTCGCCTGGTCATCCGAGGCCTGCTCGCTGGCCTACATCTGGATCGTGTTCTGGTCGGCAGCGACGCTGGTGAGCGAGCGGCAGCATATCGGCTTCGACCTGCTCTATAAAGCGCAGCCGCCGGCGCGGCGGCGCGTGTTCGCCATCTTCATCACGGCGTCCATTCTCATTGTCTTCGCCGCCGGCCTGCCCGGCAGCTACGACTATGTGAGCTTCCTCCGCCGCAAGACCATGTTCCTGCACATCCCGATGGCGCTGGCCTATAGCTGCTTTCTGATCTTCCTGGCGGTCGTCATCGTCACCAGCTTCATCCGGCTGCGCCGCCTGTTCGGCCGCGGCTGGCAAGAGCATCTGTAAGGCGGACGAAGCACAGTGAGTTTTCCCGCCATCGTCATGTTCGTCTGCTTCTTCGGCTGGTGCCTGCTGGGCATGCCGATCGGATTCTCCATGCTGGCGTCCGGCTTCATCTACCTGTTCCTCGCCGGCAAGGATGTCGGGCTGGTTGCCGAGCAAGGGCTGAACGGTCTGTTCAACAAATTCGTGCTGCTGGCCGTGCCGCTTTACATCCTGGCCGCCGATATCCTCAACAACAGCGCGGTCACCGACCGGCTGTTCCGGTTCGCGAATTTGCTGGTGGGGCGGTTCCGCGGCGGCCTGGCCCATGTGAACGTGGTCGCCAGCATGATCTTTTCCGGCATGAGCGGCAGCGCCCTGGCGGACGCCGCCGGGCCGGGCAAGCTGGAAGTGGATATGATGGTGAAGGCCGGCTATTCGCCCGGCTTCTCCGCCGCCGTCAGCACCACCTCGGCCATCATCGGCCCGATCATCCCGCCGTCGATTCCCATGGTGCTCTACGGGCTGGTCTCCGATACCTCGATCAGCGCGCTGTTCGCCGCCGGGGTGATCCCCGGCCTGCTCATGGGCTTTGCCCAGATGGGCGTCATCGCCTGGCTGGCGCGGCGGCGGAATTTCCCGGTGGAAGCGCCGGTCTCGCGGCGCGAGGCGGTGCGGATTACCGCCGAGTCCTTCCCGGCGCTGCTGCTGCCGGTTATCCTGCTGGGCGGCATCTATTCGGGAATCGTCACGCCGACGGAGGCCGCGGCCATCGCCGCCGCCTATGCGCTGATCATCGCCATCTTCTGGTACCGCAGCATGGGATTGAAGGGGCTCGTCTACACGTTCGTCCAGTCGAGCAAATCGACAGGCATCGTCGCCATCACCATCGCCGGCGCGCTGTTCATGAACCATGTGGTCGCCGCGGAACAGATCCCGGGTTGGCTGGGCGCACAGTTGGAAGGCCTCGACGTCTCTCCGCTGGCGTTCTTGTTGATGGTCAACCTGCTGTTCCTGGTGCTTGGCTGCTTTCTCGACACGCTGCTGATGCTGCTGGTCATCGTGCCGATCATCCTGCCGTCACTGGCTATCTTCGGCATCGATCCCGTGCATTTCGGCGTCGTCATCGTGGTCAACATGATGATCGGGCTGGTGACGCCGCCCTATGGCGAGCTGCTGTTTCTGATCGCCGGCGTATCCGGCGTCCCGCTGCATTCGATCATGCGCGAACTCGGGCCGTTCCTGGCGGTGCTGATCGGCGTTCTCCTGCTGATGGTGTTTTTTCCCGGCTTGGTGCTGTGGCTGCCGATGCAGCTCGGCTATGTGCCCGTCGGCTGACTTCGACATTTTTTCAAGGACGAAATCCATGGCTGTCATGAAGGACCTGGTCGCCGGCATCCCCCGCTACCGCCATTTCATAAATGGGCAGTGGACCGATTCCACCGGCAAGGAATTCCTCGAGGTCGAGAATCCGGCGACCCAGGAGATCATCGCCACGGCGCCGAAGGGCACCGCCGATGACGGCGACCGCGCCCTGCTGGCGGCACGCGCGGCGCAGCCCGCCTGGGAAGCCCTGCCGCCGGTGGAGCGCGGCCAATTGCTGCGCCGCCTGGCGCAGCTGATCCTGGAGAACCGCGAACGCCTGGCGCGGCTGGTGGTCGCCGAACAGGGCAAGCCGCTGGTGGAAGCCCGGGGCGAAATCGAGGGGACGGCGCTCTATCTAACCTATGCGGCCGAAGAGGCCCGGCGCATCACCGGCGACATCATCCCCTCGGACAATCCAGACGAGCAGATCTGGATCCAGCGCGTCGCCCATGGCGTGGTGGTCGGACTGACCGCGTGGAACTACCCGGCCGCCCTGACCACGCGGAAGATGGGTCCGGCGCTGATCGCCGGCAACGCGATCGTGATCAAGCCCCATGAAGGCACGCCGCTGTCGGCGCTGGAGATCGCGCAGCTCTCGGTGCAGGCGGACTTCCCGCCGGGCGTGTTCAACGTGGTGACGGGAACCGGCGAGGGGCTGGGCGCCGCGCTGGTCAGCCATCCGGTGCCGCGGCTGATCACGCTGACCGGCAGCGTGCGGGCGGGCAAGGAGATCTTCCGCAACGGCGCCGAGGACCTGAAGATCCTGCGTCTGGAGCTAGGCGGCAAGGCGCCGTTCATCGTCGGCGAGGATGCGGACATCGGTGCGGCGGTGAAGGCCGCCGTCGCGTCGCGCTTCGAGAATTGCGGGCAGATCTGCATCAGCAACGAGCGCATGTATGTGCATGAGCGCATCGCCGACGAGTTCATGGAGAAGTTCGTCAATGCGGTGTCGAAGCTCAAGGTCGGCAATCCCCTGCAGCCCGTGGATGTCGGTCCGAAATTCAGCGCCGCGGAACTGACGAAGGTCGAGCGCATGGTGGAAGCGGCGACGAAAGCGGGCGCCAAGGTTCTGACCGGCGGCCGGCGTCTGACAGACGGCGAGTTCGGCCGCGGCTATTGGTACCAGCCCACTGTCATCAACGCGCCCGACAATCGCCTGGCGATCATGCAGCAGGAAGTGTTCGGCCCGGTGATCCCCGTCATGACCGTCACCGATTTCGACGAGGGGCTGAAGCTGGCCAACGAATCGAGCTACGGCCTATCGGCCTATGTCTTCACCAAGGACATGCGGCGGCTGATGCGGCTGGTACGCGAACTGAAATTCGGCGAGATCTATGTTAACCGCCCGGGCGGCGACGCCGTGCATGCCTATCACGCGGGGATGCGCCATAGCGGCATCGGCGGCGAGGACGGCAGATACGGGCTGGATGGCTACTTCCAGAAAAAGACGATCTATGTGAACTACGCCTGAGAGCGGCGAAGCTGACCGTCACCAGAAGTTCCACTGCAGACGCTTGAGGTCGACCGGGCCATGAGCGGTTTCGACAAGGCGTATGACCGTCTCTAATGGCGCTAATGCCCCGTCCAAGGTCCGGGCGCTGGCCATGATTGACATCGTCGTGCAATCCACCATCGAGTAGCTGCCGTTCGTTTGCCGCTCGACGATGAAGATCGGATTGGACGAATCCGGCAGATAGATCAGCACGGTGTCGAAGCCCGGCCCCTGCGCCGCGCCGACATACTGGACACGGCCCCAGATTCCCGTGGCGATCATCGCCGACGCCACCTCATGCAGCCTCGCGGCATCGACGACGGTGAAGCGGTGCGACGGAAATGGAATGATCGTGGCGGACATCTTCGCGATCCCGCGGCCTCCGCGCGAGTGGGCATCAACGAAGAAGGAACAAATGGGTCAAGGAAACGTTCCATTCCCCGGTAGCGGCATTTGGCCCTCGGCGTGTATGGGGGCGCGGAAAGGAACCATCCGATGTCCAATCTTGCGCGTTTCTTTGCGGTTTTCGGCCTGATGGCCATGCTCGGCGGATGCACCGCGGCCAGCAGCCTGTTCGACAACAATTGCAGCGGGAATGGCTGGATCGAGCCCGGCGAAGATTACTGCGCCGACTACGTCGATGGGCCGTGAACACGAAGCCTCAGGGTTTGCCAAAGTTTCGAGCTGATCTCAGCTTTTTCCCAGGCGCGTGCGATAGCGGACCGGAACCGGGTTGTTTCAGCGCGATCTCGGGAATGGCTGGGGCGCTAGGATTCGAACCTAGGATCACGGGACCAAAACCCGTTGCCTTACCGCTTGGCCACGCCCCAATCGATGCGCCGATTGCCGGACATTAACGCGCCCCGGCGGCCGCGGAAACGGGCGCCACCATATGGGCCTTGCCCGCGGCGCGCAACGGGCCCCTATGCCGCGCCGCCCGTCTGATCCGACAGCCGGAGCCTGGTCGCGACCGCCCACCAGCCGGGCTTTGCATCAAGGATTGCAGCAGCGGCCGTCCGGGCCGCAGCGGCGTCGGAGAAAAGGCCGAAGCAGGTGGCGCCGGAACCGGAAAGGCGCGCGAGGCGGCAGCCCGCCTGGCCGCCGATTCTCTCCAGCACATCGGCAATGGCCGGCACGATGGCGATGGCCGCGTCGGTCAGGTCATTGCGGCAATCGGTCAGGCGGCGGATCAGATCGGCTTCGGCGGCGAGGGTTCCGCTCCATCGGCCCGGGGCGCCGAACCGCGCGGCGTCGGGTCCCTGGGCGCGGCGGCGGAAAACATCGATCGTCGGCAAGGGAATCAGCGGATTGACCAGCAGGATGAATAAATCGGGCATCGGCGGCACGGGCTGAATATCCTCGCCGATGCCGCCGACGAAGCTGGGCCTGCCCGCCAGGCAAACCGGCAGATCGGCCCCGAGCTTCAGCGCCAGTTCCGCCAGCCGCCCGGCAGGCACATACAGGCCCCAGAGCTGCGTCAGCGCCTTCATCGCCGCAACGGCATCGGCCGATCCGCCGCCGATGCCCGACGCCACCGGCAGCTGCTTTGTGAGACGGAGCCGCGCGCCCCTCGTCACCGAACCTTCGGCCATCAGCAGGCGCGCGGCGCGGAGCACGAGATTGTCTTCGCCTTGCGACAGCCCCGCCGCGAAGGGGCCGTCGACGGCGAGCGACAAATCGCCGGCGGCTTCGGCCGACAGCTCGTCGCCGTAGTCGGTGAAGGCGATCAGGCTGTCAAGCAGATGAAATCCGTCGGCGCGCCGCCCGACCAGGTGCAGAAACAGATTGATCTTCGCCGGCGCGCGCAGGCGGATCATGGAAGAGCTAGTCTTCAACTGAGAGTCCGCATCCAAAAGGAGGTTCAACCACAGAGGACACAGAGATTGATGATTGCGCGGCTGCGCTGCTTCGAGCTTCCTAAGTCGGATTGTCGCTCAGGCCGCTGTCGAGCTTGGTCTGCAGCGGCGCGACACGCTCCTCCTTCGGCTCGAAACTCAGCGCGCGCCGCCACTGGAACTTCGCCTCCTCATGGCGGCCGATCTTCCAATAGGCATCGCCCAGATGCTCGTTGATCTCCGAATCGGTCGGCTCGAACTCGACGGCGCGCTCGAGGTAATCCACGGCGCTCGTATAGTCGCCGATCATATAATAGGCCCAGCCGAGGCTGTCGATAATGTACCCGTCCTCGGACCGCTGCTCGACGGCCTTCTTGAGCATTTCCAACGCCTGATCCAGGTTCTCCTTCTTTGTCACCCAGGTATAGGCCAGGTAGTTCAGCACCAGCGGCTGATCCGGGTTCAGCTCCAACGCCTTCTCGAAATCGGCTTCCGCCAGGTTCCATTGATCGCTGCGTTCGCGCGAAATGCCGCGGTAGTAGAACAATGTCCAATGGTGCTCCTTGATCGTGCCGATGCGCGAGATCATCAGGTCATAGGCGGCGGCCGATTCGGCGAAGCGCTCCTTCGACCGCAGCAGATTGCCCAGCGCGAGCGCGGCATCGGCAACATCGGCGCGCTCATCCGTCATGTCCTGCAGGATCTTGAGCGCCTCGTCGCTGCGGCCCGCCTGATCCAGCGCGTCGGCCAGCTTCTGCCGGGCATTCCAGGAATAGGGCGAGGCCTTGTCGACCCGGCGATAGGCTTCCACCGCATCCTCATAACGATGGGCCGCCATCAGCAGATCGCCGCGCAGCAGCTGCGCCGCCGGCAGATCGGCCTTGAGGTCGAGCGCCAGCTGGGTGAATAGCATCGCCGGCTGTTCGGCGCCGTCCTGCAGCAGGCCTGCGGCAATGGAGTAGTAGGCCTCGGCCAGACCGCCGCGCTCGTTGGCGATCAGCGGCCGCGGTTTCTGCTTCAGTTGCGGCCGCAGCAGGCCGATCAGCGAATTGTCCGGATAGGTCTTGTTGAAATCATCCAGCAGCTTCGCGGCCGCCTTCGCGTCGCCCTTGCGCAGGAAATGGTTCATGGTCAATTCGACGGTGCGGAACGACAGGCCGTCGGGCTTGGTGGCAAGCCCAGCATAACGTTCGGCCGCGGCCTTGTCGCCAGCCACGTCGTCCAGCAGCGCCACCGTTACGTCATGCAGCAGCTTGACGCTTTTGTTCTCGGCCAGCGGCGCCAGCGCCAACCGCGCCCGATCGATCTTTCCGCTGGCCAGAGTCATCCAGCCGAGAATCAGCGGTTTGGCGAACTTGTTCAGGGAGTTGTCGGACAGCTTGTCGATCAGGGCGATCGCTGCGGCATTGTCGCCCTGCTTGAACCGGTCCATCGCCAGCAACAGCGTGACGCCATCGGCAACGACGCCCTGCTTGTCCAGCCGTTGGGCGATCGGCAGGGCTTCGGCAAAGCGGCCTTCATGAACCAGCGCCAGCAAGGTGGCCTGCAACAGATCCTCGTTGTCGGGATTCTTCGCCAGAACCGCGCTGAGATAGTTGGCGGCGGCGGCGTGATCGCTCATTGCCCGCGCATGTTCGCCGGCGAGGAAGTTGCCCGACGGCGTATGCTCTCCCGGCGCTTGCGCGGACGCCGCCGGCGCCGCTGCCGCCAGAACAGCCAGCAAGGCCAAGCCCGCCGCCGTGCGCCGCCTGCCCCATCCCGTCCGAAGCATGACCAGGGAACTCGTGTCGATGATCTTCACTCTCTACCTCCTCGAACAGGCCGTGGATATGCAGACGGTTGGGCAACGCCGGCGCTTACATGTTCGGATAGTTGGGACCGCCGCCGCCTTCGGGAACGACCCAATTGATGTTCTGGGTCGGGTCTTTGATGTCGCAGGTCTTGCAGTGGACGCAATTCTGCGCGTTGATCTGCAGCCGCGGCGCGCCCTGCTCGCGGCCGACGATCTCATAAACCCCGGCCGGACAATAGCGCTGTTCGGGGGCTTCGTACTCCGCGAGATTGACGCGGATGGGGACGGAGGAATCCTTCAATGTCAGATGCGCCGGCTGATTTTCCTCATGGTTGGTGTTGGACAGGAACACCGAGGAGTTGCGGTCGAATGAAACCTTGCCGTCAGGCTTGGGATACTCGATCGGCCGGCATTCGGCGGCCTTCTTCAGGCTGGCATGGTCGGGGTGGTGGTGCAGGGTCCAGGGCGCCCGGCCGCGCAGGACATAGGTGTCCAGACCGCCATTGATCAGGCCTCCCCACATGCCCCAGCGGAAGCCCGGGCGCAGGTTGCGGACGCGATAGAGCTCGTCCCACAACCAAGTCTGCTTCAGGCGTTCCGGATAGGCGGTCACTTCCGGCGGCGAGTCGGCGCCCAGCGCATCGAACACCGCCTCGGCCGCGGTCATACCGGACTTCATGGCGGTATGGGTGCCCTTGATCTTCGGCACGTTGAGGAAGCCGGCGGTGCAGCCGATCAGCATGCCGCCGGGAAAGGTCAGTTTGGGGATGGACTGGAACCCGCCTTCATTGATCGCCCGCGCGCCATAGGCGATCCGCCGGCCGCCCTCAAAGAACGGCCGTATATGGGGATGGGTCTTGAAGCGCTGGAATTCCTCGAAGGGACTGAGATAGGGATTCTGATAGTCGAGGCCGACGACATAGCCAACCGCCACCTGGTTGTTCTCCAGGTGATAAAGGAAAGAGCCGCCATAGGTGCTGCGGTCCACCGGCCAGCCGATGGTGTGGATGATCGTGCCCTGCTTGTGGCGGGCCGGGTCGATTTCCCAGAGTTCCTTGATGCCGATGCCGTAAGTCTGGGGATCGACGCCGTCCCGGAGCTTGAAGCGTTCGAACAGGGCCTTGGTCAGGGAGCCGCGACAGCCCTCGGCGAACATCGTATAGCGGCCGCGCAACTCGACGCCCGGCTGGAAATTGGCGGTGGGCTGGCCATCCTTGCCGACGCCCATATTGCCGGTGGCAACGCCCACCACCCGTCCATCCTCGCCATAGAGGACTTCGGCGGCGGCGAAGCCGGGATAGATCTCTATGCCCAGCGCCTCGGCCTGGGTTCCCAGCCAGCGGCAGAGATTGCCGAGGCTGATGATGTAGTTGCCGTGATTGTTCATCTGCGGCGGCGTCGGCAGGCGGTAGGCCTTGTTCTTGGTCAGGAAGAGGAAGCGGTCCTCCCGCGCCGGCGTGTTCAGCGGCGCGCCCTTCTCCTTCCAATCGGGGATCAGCTCATTGAGCGACCGCGGCTCCAGGACCGCGCCCGACAGGATATGGGCGCCGATCTCCGAGCCCTTTTCGATCACGCAGACGGAAACTTCGCGGCCCTTTTCCGCGGCGAGCTGTTTGAGGCGGATCGCGGCCGACAGGCCCGAAGGTCCGCCGCCGACCACCACTACATCATACTCCATCGCCTCCCGATCCATGGTCCTGGCCCTTTTCCTTATAGTCGCCGGGGGTTTAGCACAGATATCGATGGTCCTGTAAGTCGCATGCCCGCAGTGTTAGGAGTTGTCGGGTGACGACGAACAACGCACTCCTAGAGGCACTTCGCTGGCAAGTCGAGGCCGGCGCGGACGAAGCCATCGGTCCGCTGCCGGTGGACCGCTATGCCGAGGCAGCCGCCCCGCCGCCGGCGCCGCCTGCCGTTGCGGTTCCGGCCGCACCCCGGCAGGAGCAGGCCGTTCAGCGGCCATGGCAGGCACCGTCGACCGTGGCGTCGCCGATACCCACCACCGCCGCCAGCCTTTCGGCCCGCGGCCTTGCCGGCGCGGCCAGGACCGTGACGGAATTGGCGGAAGCGCTGGCGGCCTTCGACGGCTGCCCGCTCAAGCTGACAGCTACGAATCTGGTGTTTGCCGACGGAAATCCTAGCGCCCGGGTCATGGTTATCGGCGAGGCGCCAGGCGCCGACGAGGACCGGGCCGGGAAGCCCTTCGTGGGCGTCAGCGGTCAGCTTTTGGACCGCATGCTCGGCTGGATCGGCCTGGACCGGAGCAAAGCCTACATCACCAACGTTCTGTTCTGGCGCCCTCCGGGGAACCGGCAGCCGACGCCGGCGGAAATCTCCGCCTGCCTGCCCTTTGTGGAGCGGCATATCGAGCTGGTGTCGCCTGACGTGCTGCTGCTGGTGGGCGGCGCCTCGGCCAAAACTCTACTGGCCCGCAGCGAGGGCATCACCAAGCTGAGAGGCAGGTGGTTTCAGTATGAAAGTGCCGGTATGTCGCGGCCGATCCCGGCCCTGCCGACTTACCACCCGGCCTTCCTGTTGCGGCAGCCGGCGCAGAAACGGGAGGCCTGGCGGGACCTCCTGCTCCTCAGCGAACGCCTGGAGCAAGCTAAAAGTTAGCTTGACATCCCACAGGTAGTGGGTCGAACGTCTCAATATACCAACTCTGGTGTTAATCCTTGGATTTGAGGCTTGTCATAGCCGATTTTTATCGGCTAGGAGTCCCCATGCGAGCATTCACGGAATATTTACCATATCTATCAAAGGGATGGGCTCCGTCGGTCCGACGCCTATGCCTATCGCTGGTGGCGGGCGCCATGCTCGGCGCGCAGCCGGTGATGGCCCAGGATTTCACCACCGACGTGACTGCCGTCCTGATGCCGCCGATCAAGGACAACGCCAGCCATGTGCCGCGGCCCCTGTCGGCGCCAGATGCCGATCGCTACAGGCGGATCTTTTCGCTGCAGGACGACGGCAACTGGCGGGGCGCCGACCGCCTCGTAAGCCAGCTCGAAGACCTCCGCCTCCTGGGCCATGTCCTGGCCCATCGCTACCTCCACCCCACCAAGTACAAGACCCGTTACATCGAATTGCGCGACTGGCTCGCCAAGTACGGCGACATGCCGGAAGCGCCGCAGATTTATTCCCTGGCCCTCAGCCGCCAGCCCTCTGGCGCGGCCGCCCCGCCGGCGCCAACCGTCACCAAGGTGAAATTCTACGGCAATCCGGACAGTAGCCGGGAGCCCACCTTCTTCAATTGGCGCGCCGGCCTGGAATTCTGGCGCAGCGGCAAGATGCAGATGGCCGCCAGTCATTTCGAGAAGGTGGCGACCCGCAAGGGCGGCGATGATTGGAGCCGCGCCGCCGGCGCTTTTTGGGCCGCCCGCAGTCACTTGAAGGCCCACCAGCCGGAAGAAGTCACCAAATGGCTGAAGGAAGGGTCCAAATATCCCCGCACCTTCTATGGCCAGCTGTCGCGCCGGGCACTGGGTATGGATACGGGCCTGCAATGGGACGTGGCGCCGGTGGAGAAGACCGCCGCGCGGCAGATCCTGGAGACCCGCGCCGGCGCCCGCGCCCTGGCGCTGATCCAGATCGGCCAGAACGATCTCGCGGAGAAAGAGATGCACCAGCTCCTGCAGGGCAAGGGCGGCAAGGAGCTTGGGCCGGCAATCCTGGCAGTGGCGCAAGCCGCTAATCTGCCGTCCCTGAGCCTGCGGCTGGGCGTGCAATATGAGAACCGCTCGGGCCAGACCCTCGATCCCGCGATCTATCCTCTGCCCACCTGGGAGCCGCAGAACGGCTTCCTGATCGATCCCGCGCTGCTGTTCGCGCTGATGCGGCAGGAGTCGGCCTTTAATCCCGAGGCGAAGAGTCACGCGGGCGCCTCCGGCCTGATGCAGCTGATGCCGGCCACCGCCGCCGCGATGGATGAAGTGGGCGACCTGCTGGGCAAGAAAAAACGCGCGCTTCTGGATCCCGAAACCAACCTGACGCTGGCGCAGCGCTATGTCCGCGAGCTGCTGGGGCTGAAGCAGATCAAGGGCGACCTGCTGCAGTTCCTCGTCGCCTACAATGCCGGCCCGGGCAACATGCAGAAGTGGCGCGGCCTGACCGGCGATGACCAGGATCCGCTGCTGTTCGTCGAGAGCATCCCCGTGTCCGAAACCCGCCACTACGTCGAGCGGGTCCTCACCTACTACTGGATCTACCAGGAGCGGCTGGGCCAGCCGACCGCCTCGCTGGACGCGCTCGCCTCGGGCGCCTGGCCGACCTATACTCCGCCGCCGAAAGCCACGACGGCGGCCAGCAATGTCACGTATTGACGAAACCCGGCGCTTCATTCCGGTCAATATCGCCATCCTTACCGTTTCCGATACCCGCGGCTTGGCCGATGACAAGTCCGGCCAGACGCTGGTCGATCTCGCGATCAATGACGGCCACCGCCTCGCCGCCCGCGCCATCGTGCGCGACGAGATCGGCGCCATCGTCAGCCAGCTAAAGGCCTGGATCGCCGACCCCAGCATCGATGTGGTGATCTCCACCGGCGGCACCGGCGTCACCGGCCGCGACGTCACGCCGGAGGCCTTCAAGCAGGTCTATGAGAAGGAGATCGAGGGCTTCGGCGAACTGTTCCGCTGGCTGAGCTACGAAAAAATCAAGACTTCCACGATCCAAAGCCGAGCCACCGGCGGCGTGGCCGGCGGCACCTATCTGTTCGCCCTGCCCGGATCCCCCGGCGCCTGCCGCGATGGCTGGGAAGGCATCCTGCGCGCCCAGCTCGATATCAGGCACCGGCCCTGCAACCTGGTGGAACTGATGCCCCGCCTACAGGAGCATCTGAAGAGCGCTTAGCCAGCCTCGCTAACGTTTCGTCTCACTACAACTTTGCAAGGGCGTGGCGGACCACTTTCTTCATCAGCGTGGGCAGAGCGTGGTCGGAGAGCCGGTCGACCTGGCTCCAGACTCCCTTGGATGTGCCACTGCCGGCGGCCTTGCCGGCAATCACCATCATCTCGATATCGAAATGGGTGAAGCCATGGCGCACCACGCCATCCAGGGAGCGCCACCGGGTCTTGGCAGGCGCTGCCGCCAGCGCTTCCTCCACGGTCCAACGATCTTCGCGCCAGGGTGTCGACGGCACCTCCATGAGGCCGCCGAGCAACCCCTCCTCCGGCCGCCGCTGCAGCAGGATGGCGCCATCGGGCCGGGACAGCCAGAACACCACCGCGTGCTTCTGCGGCCGGAACGGCTTTGGCGATTTGCGCGGCAGGGTTTCGGCGGTGCCCTTGCGATGGGCAGCGCAATGCTCCTGCCAGGGACAGGCGCTACAACGGGGCTTGCGAGGGGTGCAGACGGTGGCGCCCAGATCCATGACAGCCTGGGCATAGTCGCCGGGCCGCATCGCCGGAGTCAGCGCCGCCGCCATCAGGCGCAATTCGGGTTTGGCCGCCGGCAGCGGCGTTTCCACCGCATGCAGCCGCGCCATCACCCGCTCCACATTGCCGTCCATGACGGTGGCCTGGCGGCCGAAGGCGATGGCGGCGATAGCGGCTGCAGTATAGGGGCCAATGCCCGGCAGATTCAGCAGCTCGTCCTCCCGGTTCGGGAATCGTCCGCCCAGCTCCTGGCTGACCACCCTGGCGCATTTATGGAGATTCCTGGCCCGGGCGTAGTAGCCCAGGCCCTGCCAGGCATGGAGCACGGCATCCAGATCCGCCCGCGCCAGGTCATGGACGGTGGGCCAGCGCTCCAGGAAAGCCCGGAAATAGGGTCCGACCGTGACCACCGTGGTCTGCTGCAGCATGATCTCGCTGAGCCACACTCGGTACGGCACGGCCCGCCCGCCCGGCGGCGCCCGCCAGGGCAGGCTGCGCCGGTGGCGATCGTACCAGGCCAGCACCAGGGCCGGCATATCTGCAGTCTTCGTGGCGGTCTTGGCATGGCGGCGGGGCATGATGGCCTTTAGGATAGGAACTCCGGTCGCGGCAAGCCAGTTTGCCGGCGGCCGAGCCCCGATACCGCAGGCCCATGGTAGAAAACGATACCGACCGTAAGACAAGCGACCGGAGCTGGCGCACCCAGAGCCTGGGCAGCCTGCTGCCCAAGGTGGCGCGGCCGGTGCTGGGGCGTCATGGCCTCGCCGCCGGCGGCATCGTCGCCGACTGGCCGTCGATCGTCGGCACGCAACTGGCGGAATGCTGCGTGCCGATGCGACTGGCCTTTCCGCCTGGCGAGCGGTCGGCGGGCACGCTGCACCTGCGGGTGCAGGGTTCGCTCGCCCTGGAGCTGCAGCATCTGGAGCCGGTGGTGCTCGAGCGAATTAACAGCTACTTCGGCTACCGCGCCGTGGTCAGGCTGCGCATCCAGCAGGGGCCGGTGCCGCGCCCGGTTCGGCGGCAGGAACCGGCGGCGGCTGGCAATCGCGAAGACCCCGCCATCGATGCGCTGGTCGACGGTATCGGCGACGAAGAACTTAGACGCCGCCTCAGCCAATTCGGCCGCGCGTTGAAGGCCCGCAAACCTTTGTGACAATTAAGGTTTACGGCTTGCCGCGATTCTTCCCGGACGGTCCCGGCATTGCATCCCACACCGAATCCTGCCACATAGCCGGCATCATATCGGGCGGTAAGGGCAGCCCCGGAGGACAGCAGTAATGAAGAGGCCCGTCGCGATAATCGTGGCGCTTGTGGTGATCGCCGGGGTGGGAGTCGCCGCCTATGTCGGCTTTGGCGACCGCGATCCGGCGACCGAGACTGCCGCCGTTCCGGCAACGGCGGTGCCGGTCGAAGCCACAACGCCGCCGGCCGAGACCGCTGCGACGCCGCCCCCGGCTGCTCCGACTCCACCGGCGACGGAGAATTCATCGGCGGCGAACGCGGACGTGCCGGCGGCCGCGACGACAGACAGCGGCGCCCCGGCCACGGCCGCCGGCAGTGGAACTTCAGCCGCGCCGCAGACCGCGGGAAACGACACGGCGGCTCCGGCAACCGCTCCGCCGCCGCCGGTCATCACGGCCGAGGATCATTCCCTCGGCAATCCCGAGGCGCCGGTGACCATCGTCGAATATGCATCGATGACCTGTCCGCATTGCGCTGCGTTCAGCAAAGACACCATGCCGAAACTGAAATCGGAGTTCATCGACAAGGGCCAGGTGCGCTACGTTTTTCGTCCGTTCCCGCTGGACCGCTTGGCGCTGCGCGCATCGCTGATGGCGGCTTGCGTGCCCGGCGACGGATACTTCGTGTTGCTCGAAAGACTTTTCGCCACCCAGCAGGATTGGACCCAGGCGGCCAATCCGCTCGATGCGTTGCGTGCGCTCGGCAAGGAGGCAGGCCTCGAGGACAGCAAGATCGACAGCTGCATGACCGATGAAAAAGCCATCGACCGGATCGCTGTCGCGTACAAGGAAGCAGTCGATGTCTATGGCGTAAGCGCAACGCCGAGTTTTCTGATCAACGGCAAGAAGTTTTCCGGCGCGTTGCCGTTCGACGATCTTACGAGCAGCGGCACCACGGTGAACGGCCTAAACACCATTATTCGCGAACTGCTGCCGAAGTAGATCGCCGATAGTCTTCAGTCACGGCGCCAGAACGCGCGGAGTCAGAATTGGTCAGCTTCAACAAACTTCGTCTCATCGGATTCAAGTCCTTCGTCGATTCTACCGAACTGCTGATTGAGCCGGGCCTGACGGGCATCGTCGGGCCGAACGGCTGCGGCAAGTCGAACCTGGTGGAGGCCCTGCGCTGGGCGATGGGCGAAACCTCCGCCAAGCAGCTGCGCGGCGGCGAGATGGACGATGTGATCTTCAGCGGCAGCACCACGCGGCCCGGCCGCAACGTCGCGGAGGTCATGCTGCTGCTGGATAACAGCGACCGCAAGATGCCGTCGCAGTTCAACGACAACGATCTTCTGGAGATCACCCGCCGCATCGAACGTGGTGCCGGCTCGTCCTATGTGGTCAACGGCAACGAGGTGCGCCAGCGCGACGTGCAGCTGCTGTTTGCGGATTCCGCCACCGGTGCCCATTCCACGGCGCTGGTCAGCCAGGGCCGCGTCGGCGCCATCATCAACGCCAAGCCGACCGACCGGCGCTCGCTGCTGGAAGAAGCCGCGGGAATCACCGGCTTGCATTCGCGCCGCCATGAGGCGGAATTGCGCCTGCGCGCCGCCGAAGCCAACCTGTCGCGGCTGGACGACGTTATCGTCACGCTGGAAAGCCAGCTGCAGACCTTGAAGAAGCAGGCGCGGCAGGCTTCGCGCTACCGCAACATCGCCGACCAGATCCGCAGAGTCGAAGCGACGCTGCTGAACATCCTCTGGCGCGAGGTGGTGGCGCGGCGCGCCGCCGCCCAAGCCGAATTGCATGAGGCCGAAGCCGGTGTCGTCGATCTGACGGGCAAGGCCGCCGCGGCCGCCAGCAATCAGGGCGAGATCGCCGCCGACCTGCCCGACCTGCGCGACTCAGAAGCCGCCGCCGCCGCCGAACTGCAACGGCTGACCATCGCCCGCGAGGCCCTCAATCAGGAGGAGGCGCGGGTGAATGCGGCGCGCACCGAAGCCGGCCAGCGCCTGACCCAGGCGCTCGGCGATATCGGCCGCGCCGGCGCGCTGATCGAAGACGCAAAGGCGAACGACTCGCGCCTGCAAGGCGAGCATGACGAGCTGACCGCCGCGGCAACAGCCGAAGCGGATGCCGCGTCAACAGCCGGCGAAGAGGTCACGGCCGCGCAGGCTGCCGTCGATGCCAGCGAGGCGACGCTTTCGGGCCTGCTCAACGATATCGCTTCGGGCGAGGCCCTGGAGCGCGCGACACGGCAGCGAGTGGCTGAATTGGAAGACCGGCTGGAGCGCCTGCGCCGCCGCGCCGCTGACATCGCCGAAGAGCGGACAAAGCTGGAAGCCGCGTCGACCGATCATACCGCCCTGGATGTCGCCCGCCGGGCGCTGGCCGAGCGCCAGACCGATCTGGACGGATTGCAGAATCAGGCGGCCGGCCTGGAACAGGCGCGGGCCGCTGCGACACAGGCCGAAACGAGCAGCCGCGGCCGCTGGCAACAACTGGCGGAGTCCCGTGCGCAACTGTCTGCCGAGCAACGCACCCTGGCGAAGCTGTTGACCGCCAATCAGTCGGATCTCTGGCCGCCCATTCTCAATGACGTGACCGTCGCCGCCGGATACGAAGCAGCACTGGGTGTGGCGCTGGGCGACGATCTAACGGCATCTGCCGCCGCCGGCGCGCTGATTCGCTGGGAGGTCCTGCCGCCGCTGGAAACCGCGCTGCCGCTGCCCGAGGGTGCTGTGCCGCTGTCGCAGTTTGTCCAGGGTCATACGGCGCTGCAGCGGCGCTTGCGCCAGATCGGCGTGGTGGAGACCGAGGCCGAGGGCAATCGCCTGGCGGCCTCGCTGGCCCAGGGCCAGCGGCTGGTAACCCGCCATGGCGCCCTCTGGCGCTGGGATGGATTCCGCATCGAAGCCGGCGCGACGACCGCCGCCGAAACCCGCCTGAAGCAGCGGGCGCGATTGAACGAGGTGGAAGCGGAACTCGCCGATGTCGAACGGCAGGCGGTCGAGGCCGAGAGCCAGCATCAGCAGGCCCGCCGCGGCGCCGAGGCCGCGGAGATGGCCGCCCGGCAATGGCGCGACGGCCTGCAATCCGCGCTGCGCGCCATCGAACAGGCGCGCACCGCCTTCGATACCGCCACCAACGCCGCCGCCGCGACGGTATCGCGTCTGGCGACTTTGGGGGAAATGTCTGCTGGCGCCGCGCGGGATATCGGCGACTCCGAGACAGCCCTGGCAGCGGTGCGCCAGGATGCCCATGCCATTCCAGATCTCCTGGCCCTGCAAGCCGCGGCCAGCGAGGCACGGAGCAAGCTGAGCGATCTGCGCGCCCGGCTGATCGACCGCCGCAGCACCCATGACCGGCTGGAGCGCGAGGCCGAGGCCCGCCGCCGGCGCCTGACGGCGATCGCCGGCGAGAGGCAGTCCTGGATGGACCGGCTGCAATCCGCCGAACAGCAGAACAAGCTGCTGGACGAGCGCCGGATCGCCGTCGAAGCGGAGATCGAGGCCCTGACCAAGCGGCCGGCGGAGATCGCCGAGCAGCGCGGCAAGGTGAACGAACTGATCGACACCGCCACGGTGAAGCGTCGCGAGGCCGCCGATCGGCTCGCGGAAACCGAGACCCGCCTGGCCGAAGCCATCCGCCAGCTGAAAAGCGCCGAGCATGACCTGGCGGAGGCGCGGGAAAACCGCGTGCGCGCCGAAGGCCATGTGGCGCAGGTGGAAGAAGCCGCCCAGGGGCTGGAGGCGCGTATACGCGACCGCCTGGATTGCACGCCGGAAGAAACCGCCGGAATTGCCGAAATGGACGAGGGCCAACTGCCCGAACGGGACGCCATCGAGGCCAAGCTGCAGCGGCTGACCAGGGAGCGCGACAATATGGGCCCGGTTAATCTCCGCGCCGAAACCGAGGCCGCCGAAGTAGAGCAGCAGATCGCCGGCCTGCAGTCGGAACGGTCGGACCTGGTCAACGCCATCGCCCGCCTGCGCAGCGGCATCCAGAGCCTGAACCGGGAGGGCCGCGAGCGGCTGCTGGCGGCCTTCGAGCTGGTCAACAACAACTTCCAGAAGCTGTTCACGCGCCTTTTTGGCGGCGGCCACGCCCATCTCAAATTGACCGAATCCGAGGATCCGCTGGAGGCCGGCCTGGAGATCATGGCCAGCCCGCCGGGCAAGCGGCTGCAGGTCATGTCGCTGCTGTCGGGCGGCGAGCAGGCTCTGACGGCCCTATCCCTGCTGTTTGCGGTGTTCCTCACCAATCCGGCGCCGATATGCGTGCTGGACGAGGTGGACGCGCCGCTTGATGACGCCAATGTGGACCGCTTTTGCACCCTGGTGGAGGAACTGGCTCATTCCACCTCCACCCGCTTCCTGGTCATCACCCATCACCGCATGACCATGGCGCGCATGGACCGGCTGTTCGGCGTCACCATGGCCGAGCGCGGGGTGTCGCAACTGGTCTCCGTCGACCTGCAGCGGGTGGCCGAACTGAAGGCCATCGCCTAGCGCGGAAAGCCCATAGTTTTCAGGGATTTCGCTGGCATCGCGCGGCGCCCCGTCGCCTTGACAGCCCAGGGGGCCGCCCCTATGTTGCGCGCCGGTTGCGGCGGGGGCTGCAGGAGTTGTAGCAACGTCGCATCAGGCCAATGACCGAGGGAAACTCCCCTTCGCCCGAGAGTGATTTCGACGCCCGCTTGCGCCGCCTGAAAGAGCAGGTCCGCGAGCAACGTGGCGACGATGGGCAGCGCGATGGCGCGCCACGCTCCGCAGGCGGATGGGCGATGAAGCTCTCGGTGGAATTGGCGGCGGGTCTGCTGGTCGGCGGCGGGATCGGCTGGTTTCTGGACTATCTGCTGGGAACCATGCCGTTGATGCTGATCCTGTTCTTCATCCTCGGCGGCGCGGCCGGCATCTGGACGGTGTACAAGTCGTCGATGGAGCAGATGAAACAAGCTGCGCGCGACGAGGACAGGAAGCAGAAATAGCGGAGCGCTTCGCCGGCGCGGCCGCAAGATTTGGGGATCGATCGTGGCGGAAGGTCATAGCCCACTCGCACAATTTCTCATTGAGCGCAAAATCCCGATTTGTATTGGCGGAACTGATCCAAATCCGGCCGATACAAAATTCGAATGCGTCGGCGGTCTCGACGTATCCTTCACCAATGCCTCGCTGTTCATGCTGATCGCCGTTGCGCTGATCACCATCTTCCTTGTGTTCAGCATGCAGGGGCGGTCGCTGATCCCGACACGGTGGCAATCGATGGCGGAACTCAGTTACGAGTTCATCGCCAACATGATCCGCGACAATGTCGGTTCAGAGGGCAAGAAGTACTTCCCCTTCATCTTCTCGCTCTTCATGTTCATCCTCTTCTGCAATCTGCTCGGGATGATCCCCTACACCTTTACAGTCACCAGCCACATCATCGTCACCTTTGCGCTGGCCTTCGTCGTCTTCATCGGCGTAACGATCATCGGCTTCGCGCGCCATGGCACCCACTATCTCCGGCTGTTCGTGCCGGCGGGCGTGCCGCTGCCGCTGCTGTTCTTGCTGGTGCCGATCGAGGTGCTGTCCTATCTGATCCGCCCCGTCAGCCTGTCGGTCCGACTTTTCGCCAACATGACCGCGGGCCACACAATGCTGAAGGTGTTCGGCGGCTTCGTGGTCACGCTGCTGGGTCTGTTGGGCGGCACCGCCGGCCTGGTCGGCATCGGCGTCGTCGGCAGCATCGCCGCACTGGCCTTCACGGTGGCGCTTACCGGCCTGGAGGTCGGTATCGCGCTGCTGCAGGCCTATGTGTTCACCATCCTCACCTGCATTTATCTGAACGATGCAGTGCATATGCATCACTGAAACCAACCTCGGACGAAACGAAAGGATTACAATCATGGAAGCAGATGCCGCAAAGCTGATCGGCGCCGGTCTTGCCACCATCGCCCTCGCGGGCGTGGGCGTGGGTATCGGCAACATCTTCGGCAGCTTCGTCTCCGGCGCGCTGCGCAATCCGGCCGCCGCGCCGAAAGTGTTCGGCAACGTGCTGCTGGGCTTCGCGCTGACGGAAGCCATCGCGCTGTTCGCGCTGCTGATCGCGCTGCTGCTGCTGTTCGTGTTCTGACGATCCCTGCCGGCGGTCCCTGGAGGCCGCCGGCACGGATTCAATCGGACAAGGACAGCGGCGAGTGCCCGCCCGTCTAGGGGCGCCGGCATTCCCACCCACGGAGTATCGAGATGCTGCAGCTCAGATTGGATGACGCGACCTTGCAGGGCCTGACCGGCACCGGTCAGGGCCAGGACGCGCCATCAATCATCCTGGTGCAGGAGTACGGGACCGGCGAACCGGAAGGCACCACGGCGCCGGAAGAAGAGGCCGCGGGCACGGAGACCGCCACCGAGACGCATGCGGAAACGGCTGCCGGCGATCATGGCGAAGAAGCCAAGGGCGGCATGCCCCAGCTCAATCCGGCCGATTTTTCGCCGCAGCTGATCTGGCTGGCCATCAGCTTCATCCTGCTGCTGATCCTCATGTGGAAGGTCGCCCTGCCGCGGGTGAGTTCGGTGATCGAGGACCGCGAGAAGCGCATCCAGGCCGATCTGGAGAAGGCCGACCGCGTCAAAGCCGACGCCGACAAGGTCAAGGCGACCTATGAGAAGACGCTGGCCGATGCCCGCACTAAGGCGCAGGCGGAACTGGCCGCGGCCACGCAGGCCATCCAGGCCGACAGCGGCAAGCGCGACGCCGCGTTCATGTCGCAGCTCACCCAGCGCACCAAGACGGCCGAGGATGCGATCGGCGCCGCCAAGGCCAAAGCGATGGGCGATGTCCGCTCCGTCGCCGCCGAGGTCGCCGCTGCTGTCATCGGCAAGATCGCGGGTGCTGAGGCCGGTGCCGCCGAGATCGCCGGCGCCGTGGATGCCGTTGCCGGGAGGCGCGCCTGATCATGGGAATTCTCAGCAGTCCCGAAACCTGGGTCGCGATCGCCTTCGTCATCTTCGTGGCGCTGGCCGGCAGGCCGCTGGTCCGCGGCATCGGCAAGACCCTGGACGCCCGTGCCGCCCGCATCAAAGCCGAGCTGGATGAAGCCCGCGCGCTGCGCGACGAGGCGCAGAAGCTGCTGGCCGACTATCAAAAGAAGCAGCGGGAAGCCATGCGCGACGCCGAGTCCATCGTCCGCCATGCGCGCGGCGAGGCCGAACGGCTGAAGACCGAAGCGGCGGCCAACCTGGATGCCGCCTTCGCCCGCCGCGAGAAGATGGCGATGGACAAGATCGCCCAGGCAGAGGCCCAGGCCATCGCCGATGTGCGCAATCACGCCATCGATGTGGCGGTCGCTGCCGCCGAGCGGCTGCTTAAGAGCAAGACCGATGAGCAGCGCGGCGAGCGTCTGATCGACTCCGCGATCGCGGAGCTGGAGCGGAAGTTGAATTAGGCGGTTTCGCAGATATCGATCATAGCAAAGGCGGCCAATTGGCCGCCTTTTTCATGTCGTCATCCTCGCGCAAACTCAGGGACTCAGGATTTCAGCGCGCGCTGCTTCTCCTGGGTCCCCGGTTCCGCGGGGATGACAACGCTGGGCAGTCGAATTCCAGCATACTGAACCCTTACAACCACCGCCGGACGCGCCGCTTGTAGGCGAGGTAAGCCTCGCCGAACTTGGTTTCCAGATAGCGCTCCTCGCGCAGGATAACGCCATAAAGCATGATGAAGAACAGCGGCACCGACAGCGGCAACAGCCACCCATTGCCGGTCAGCAGGGCGATGCCGAGATACAGCACGAACAGGCAGAGATAGAGCGGATTGCGGGAATAGGCGAAGGGGCCTTGGTCGACGATCGCCGTCGTCGGCTTGTAGGGTTCCACATTCGTGCCGGCGCGGATGAAGAGGTTCCGCGCCCAGATCGCGATCGCAATCGGCACGACGATCAAGAGCACGCCGAGAATGTCATAGCCGATGCCGATGGCGAAAGGCAGCGGCCAGAGCCCGTAGAGCAGAAATCCCACGACCAGGAACGCCAGAAAGATCAGCGGCGGCGGCGCCACGACTTGCGGCGTGTCTTTCCCTCCGATGCCCATCGGTAACTCCCGTCTGCTTTTGCCTAGGACGTCACGCCCTCGGCCTCGTCGGCGAGCTTCTCCAGCCCGGCGCCGGCCAGGCGATAGTCGTGCCATTTGTTCTGCGGCTCGAAGCCGAGACGCTCGTAGAAGCCGCGCGCCGGATTCCAGGACAGCACGGAGAGATCGAGCTTCGTCGATCCCCGCTCCCGGGCGAGGCGCGCCATCTCCGCCATCAGCCGCCGGCCGACGCCATAGCCCCGCGCCCATTCCCGGACATAGACATCCAGCAGATAGATGCCCGGCCGCCCGGCCCAGGTCGAATAGTTGTGATAGAATACGACGAACCCGGCCGTCTTGCCGTCTATCTCCGCCAGGATGGTCTCGATGCGTGGCGCCGTGCCGAAGGAATCGCGGATGATATCCGCCTCCGTCAGCTTCACGCAATCAAGCGGCTCCCGCTGATACTCGGTCAGCTCGCGCACGAGCTTGACGATCAGCGCCGCATCGTCAGCCGTGGCGAAGCGTATCCGTACCTTGCCCGCCGCCCGTTGCTTCGCCTTGCCGGCCATGATGCTGAGCGCGTCGCCTATTCCGCCGCCTGACCCGTGATGTTCGACGGCCGCCAGCGCAGCACCGGCTTGCGCGCCGCCGCCGTCTCGTCCAGCCGCCGCCGCGGGCTGAGCCGCGGAGCGCCGTGGAAATAGCCGCTGTCGCCGCTCTTCGCCCGCCGCGCCAGGCCCTTCATCACCTCGATGAACTGGTCGAGGGTTTCCTTGCTCTCGGTCTCCGTCGGCTCGATCAGCAGCGCGCCATGGACCACCAGCGGAAAATACATGGTCATGGGATGGTAGCCCTCGTCGATCATCGCCTTGGCGATGTCGAGGGTGGAGATGTCCGTGTCCTTCAGGAAGGCGTCGTCGAACAGGGCCTCATGCATGCAGGGCCCCTCGAAAGCCGGCGACATGTCGTCCTTCAGGCTGGCCAGGATGTAGTTGGCATTCAGCACCGCATCTGCCGCCACCTGGCGCAATCCGTCGGCGCCGTGGCTCATCATGTAGGCTAGGGCGCGCACGAACATGCCCATCTGGCCGTGGAAACCCTTGAGGCGGCCAAGCGCTTTGCCGGTGGCCTGGGCATGGTCGTCATGCTCAACCAGCGCGAAGCCTTTCGGACCATGCACCACATAGGGCAGCGGCGCGAAGGGCGCCAACGCGGCTGACAGCACCACCGGCCCCGCGCCCGGTCCGCCGCCGCCATGGGGCGTGGAGAAGGTCTTGTGCAGGTTGATATGCATGCAGTCGATGCCCAGATCGCCCGGCCGCACCCGCCCGACGATGGCGTTGAAGTTGGCGCCATCGCCGTAGAAGTAACCGCCGGCGCCATGGATCGCCTCGGAGATCTCCAGGATCTCGCTTTCGAACAGGCCGCAGGTGTTGGGGTTGGTGATCATGATGCCCGCAACGTCGGCGCCGAGCTTGGCCTTGAAGGCGGCGAGGTCCACGCGGCCGCGGTCGTTGGCGGGTATCGGATCGACGCTGTAGCCGACGCCGGCCGCCGTGGCGGGATTGGTGCCATGGGCGGATTCCGGCACCAAAATGCGTTTGCGATGGCCCTCGCCCTTGGCCTCGTGGGCGGCACGGATCGCCATGATGCCGCAGAGTTCGCCGTGGGCGCCGGCGCCGGGCGACAGCGCCACCGCCGGCATGCCGGTCAAGGTCTTCAGCCAATGAGCCAGTTGATCGATCAGTTCCAGCGCACCCTGCGCGGTCTTTGCCGGCTGCATCGGATGCAGATCGCCGAGGCCCGGCAGCCGCACCATCTTCTCATTCAGCCGCGGATTATGCTTCATGGTGCAAGAGCCCAGGGGATAGAGTCCCATGTCGATGGCGTAGTTCTTCTGGCTGAGGCGCGTGTAGTGGCGGATCGTCTGCGGCTCCGAGAGGCCGGGCAGGCCGATCTCGCCTTTGCGGTTCAACCCGCCGAGACGGTCTTTCACGGTGGGCGGCGCCGGCAAATCGACACCGGTGCGTCCGCGCTGGCCTTGCTCGAAGATCAGCGGCTCTTCGATCTGCAGCGCGCGGTTGCCGCTGAACGTTCCGGTGATCGGGTCGGGCGTCATTTCAGAATCTCCCGCAGCGCGCGCGCAAGCGAGTCGGCGTCTGCATCGGTGTTGGTTTCAGTGGCGGCGAGGACTAGCAGGTTCGCCGCCGTTGCCTCATGGGGATACAAGCGCGACGCCGGCACGCCGCCGAGGATGCCGCGATCGGCCAGCGCATCGACGACAGGCGCGGCTGGCTTCGGCAGCGCCAGGGTGAATTCGTTGAAGAAGGCATCGGTCGTCAGTCGGACGCCGGGCAGCGCCGCCAAGATTTCGGCGAGCTGCACCGCCTTGCCGTGATTGATCGCCGCGAGGCGCGTGAGGCCGGCCTCGCCCAGCAGCGTCAGATGAATCGTGAAGGCGAGCGCGCAGAGGCCGGAATTGGTGCAGATGTTGCTGGTGGCCTTCTCGCGCCGGATATGCTGTTCCCGGGTGGAGAGCGTCAGCACCCAGCCGCGCCGGCCATCGGCGTCGGCGGTTTCGCCCACCAGGCGGCCCGGCATCTGCCGCAGGAATTTGTCCTTCGTGGCGAACAGCCCGACATAGGGGCCGCCGAAGCCCAGGGAATTGCCCAGCGACTGGCCCTCGGCGGTGACGATATCGGCGCCCATGCGGCCCGGCGGCGTCACCGCGCCCAGCGAAATGATCTCCGTCACCGCGACGATTAGCAGCGCACCGGCCTTGTGACAGGCCTCGGCCAGCGCCGTATGGTCGCGCAGATGGCCGAAGAAACCGGGATTCTGCACCACGACGCAGGAGGTCGTGCCGTCGATTTGCGCGATCAGATCTTCGCGTCCCTCGGGATCGGGCTTGTTCGCGACCGCCGTGAAGCCGGCGAAATGCGCGTGGGTGGCGATGACTTCGCGGTAATGGGGATGCAGATTGCCCGAGAGGATCGCCTTGCTGCGCCGGGTAACGCGGTTGGCCATCATCACGGCTTCGGCCGTGGAGGTGGCGCCGTCATACATGGAGGCGTTGGCCACATCCATTTCCGTCAGCAGCGCCACCTGGGTCTGGAATTCGAACAAATACTCCAGCGTGCCCTGGGTGACTTCCGGCTGATAGGGCGTGTAGGAGGTCAGGAACTCGCCGCGCTGGATCAGATGGTCCACTGCCGCGGGCACATGATGGCGATAAGCGCCGGTGCCGAGGAAGCAGGGCGCCCGGCCGGTGCCTAGATTCTTCGCCGCCAGGGCGGAGATCGCCCGCTCCACCTCGAGCTCACCCATATGCATCGGCAGGTCCACAGGCTTGGAAAGGCGCACCTTCTCCGGCACATCGCGGTAGAGGCTGTCGATCGAGGGTACGCCGATCCGCGCCAGCATGGCGCGGCGGTCGGTATCGGTCAGCGGCAGATAGCGCATCAGCCCAGCCCTTCGACGTATTTCTTGTAGGCGGCTTCATCCATCAGCTTGTCCAGCTCCGACGGATTGCTCAGCTTGATTTTGACGAACCAGCCGTCGCCCATGGCGGCGGAATTCACGGTCGCCGGTTCCGCGGTCAGCTTGTCATTGATGGCGGTCACCGATCCCGACACCGGCGCATAGACCTCGCTCGCCGCCTTGACGGATTCGACGACGGCCATGTCCTTGCCCTTCTCGACCTTGCGGCCGACATCTGGCAGTTCGACATAGACCACGTCGCCGAGCTGCTCCTGCGCATAGTCGGTGATGCCGATTGTTCCGGTATCGCCCTCGATGCGGATCCATTCGTGATCTTCGGTAAACTTCACATTGCTCATGAATATCCCCTCAGCCTCGGTAATAGCGGTGTCTAACGAAAGGCAGCGCCACGACGGCGCAATCCAGCGGCCGGTCGCGGACGATGACCTGCAGCGGCGTGCCAGGCGCTGTATGCGCTTTCGTGACATAGCCCATGGCGACCGGCGCATTGGCGGTCGGTCCGAAGCCGCCGCTGGTGATCCTGCCGATGAGCTCGCCGGCACGGTTGCGGATCTCTGCATGGGCGCGCACCGGCGCGCGGCCCTCAGGCCTGATGCCCGCCAGCTTGCGCGGCGCGCCCTCGCGGAATTGCTGTTGAATGACTTCGGCGCCGGTGAAGCCGCCCTCTTCCCGGCGGCGCTTGGCGATCGACCAGTTCAGGCCCGCTTCCACTGGTGTCGTGGTTTCGTCGATATCGTTGCCGTAGAGGCAGAGGCCGGCTTCGAGCCGCAGCGAATCCCGCGCGCCGAGCCCGACGGGCTTGACCTCGGGATGGCGCAGCAATTCGCGGGCGATCGCCACCGCGGCCTCGCCGGGCATCGAAATCTCATAGCCGTCCTCGCCCGTGTAGCCGGAGCGGGTGACATAGCAGGTTACGCCGTCGATGGTAAGGAACGCCGCGGTCATGAACTGCATGCTGCGGCAATTGGGCGCGAAGCGGCCGAGCACATCGGCCGCCTGCGGCCCTTGCAGCGCAATGAGGCCGCGCGTGCTCAGTTCCTCGATCTCGACTTTGTCGGACAGGCGATCGCGCAACAGCGCCGCGTCTTCTGTCTTGCGGCTGGCATTGACCACCAGCATCAGATGATCGCCGGTGTTCGCCACCATGAGATCGTCGAGAATGCCGCCTTTATCGTTGGTGAACTGGGTGTAGCGCATGCGTCCGGGCGTGAGGCCCTGGATGTCGCCCGGCACCAGTGTCTCCAACGCTGCGGCGGCATTGTCTCTGCCCTTGGCTGTCAGACGGATCTGACCCATATGGGAAACATCGAACAACCCCGCGCCATTCCGCGTATGCTGATGCTCGGCGACGATGCCGCTGGGATACTGCAACGGCATCTCGTAGCCCGCGAACGGCACGAGACGGGCGCCGAGTTGCATATGCAGGGGATGCAGGGGCGTTTTCGACAGGGGCCCCGTGGATTCACTCATTACTCCGGTCCTCCGACAGATTGACCGCCGTCGCGCCCTCGGGCGAGACGGGGACCCCCTCTGTCTTCGGACCTGAAAGATTCGCCTGGCGGCGCGATCGGCCGATCAGACTTACATCTTCGGTGAGGCAGCGGACACGGACCCTGCCGCGCCGGATGCCTTCTTTCCAGAGTGCCGCTATGCCCCGCGGTCCTTTTGCCTGAGAGTTTCCGGGGCGGTTGCTCCTTCGGCGTCGGCCGAAAATTGGCCGATCTCTCCCGCGTGGCCAGGGCAGAATCCTCCTTCACGCCGGCATGGTCAAGGGCTTCCTGGGTCGAAAAATCAAAGAGTTACCAGCCCTGAATCCGCTTCATTCGGGCTTGATTCTTACGCCGCGGAATCTTATTTCCCATTATCAAGTCCGGGTTCTTGTGGCGATCGAGGCGTCGATCGCGATGTCCGACTTCCGAGCATCGCTTGCGCAGGACGCGGCGCCGCTATCCAAGGGGAGGCATTTTCCGTGGAGCCCTCGATCTGGTTCTGGCTGGGATTCCTGGCTTTCATCGCCATCATCCTCAGCATCGATCTCGGCCTGCTGCACCGCAAGCAGCGGGAGATCCGCGTGCGCGAGGCCCTAGCACTCAGCCTATTCTATTTCCTGCTGGCGATGATCTTCTGTGCCGGGATCTTTCACTTCCGCGGCGCGCAATCAGGCTACGAATTCCTCACCGGCTTCCTGATCGAATGGAGCCTGAGCGTCGACAATATCTTCGTCTTCGTTCTGGTTTTCGGCTATTTCGCGGTGCCGGCGCAGTATCAGCACCGGGTGCTGTTCTGGGGCATCATCGGCGCGCTGGCCATGCGCGGCGGCATGATCTTCCTGGGCGCCCAATTGATCCAGAGCTTCCATTGGGTGATCTTCGTCTTCGGTGCGTTTCTGATTCTCACCGCCGTCAAGATGTTGGTGATGGCCGACGCCAAACCCGATCTGCAGAACAACATCGTCGTGCGGCTGATGCGGAATCGCATGCGCATTACGAAGGACTATCACGGTCAGCGCTTCTTTGTGCGCGAGAAGGGCCTGCTCTATGCCACGCCGCTATTCATGGTCCTGGTGCTGATCGAATTCAGCGATCTGGTCTTTGCCGTCGATTCCATACCCGCGATCTTCGCCATCACCCAGGATCCATTCATCGTCTACACCTCGAACGTGTTTGCAATTCTCGGCCTGCGCTCGCTCTATTTCGCGCTCGCCGGAATCGTGCACCGGTTCCACTATCTGAAGTACGGCCTGGCGCTGGTGCTGGCGGTGATCGGCACGAAGATGATCCTGAATGGCGTATTCGGCGATAAGGTCATTCCCACCGAAGTAGCTCTCGCGGTCACAGCGCTGCTGATCGGCGGCTCGATCGCTCTGTCCCTGCTGCGCAAGCCGAAGCCGGGCGAAGAGGCACCGGCGCTGCCCGGCGGTTGGGTGCCCGGCAGCGGTAGCATGCGGCAACGGCAGGAGCTCGTCGATACAGGGCGGCGCCCGGCTACTCCGGAACCTTGATCTCGCCTTCCGGCACCGGGCGGCCCAGGATCTTCGGCCGCCGGGCATAGTCGAGTTCTTCCTCGGTCAGGATCAGGCCGACGATGATCACGAAATTGTTGCCGTTCTCGCCGGGTTCGATTGGAATTGCCTGATCGAACTCCTCGGTGATCAAACCGACCTCGTTGACTCTCAACTCCGCGCCGGTCTGGTAGGCCTCGCGGGCAATGATGGTCTTGTCGGTGCGCGCGATGGCGACGAAGTACTCGAAGTTGATCTCCCGATCTTCCATTGCCGGACCGCGCTCGACGCGGATCGGCACGGTCATTTCCACATCGATCGAGTTTTCGTTAAGGAAACAGACGCCGTTCGGCACGTCCATCTTCACCGCATAGCGGAGATTTGACTTCTTATTGCCGTTGCCATCGAAGCGCGCGATATAGCCGACATCGTCGCCGATAGCGACACGCGGGCATGAGGGGCCGAGTTCAAGAGTATTGTCCTCGTCAAATCCGAGCCACCCGCCGACAGTGCTGCAACCGCCCAAGGCCAGCGCCGCCGTCAACAGGACAGCCCGGCCGATTCCACTCCAACCCACAATCATACGCGCCGAAACCTCACAGACTCTTATGGGTACCGTCACAGAGCGGCCGATTCATTGTCGCCTTGCAGCCACAGAACCATACCGTTCCCGACTTAGTCGCCTCGTAGGGTAGCGGAGATAGGCCAACCGCCTTGTGCGAGCCGTCGCAGAAGGGCTGCTTCTGGCTCCGCCCGCAGGCGCACCAGAAGTACTTCTTGCCGGCCTCGACTTCCACCGCGTAGGGCGCCTTTTGCGCCGGGATGGGTTCTGCCATGTCATTGCTCCGCTTACCAATTCGACCTGCTTCGGGCGCCCGGGAGGCAGTCCCGGGCGGGGCCTGCAGGCGTGGCCGGGACTTTAGAGAAGGCCACCAGCCGGCACAACCCGCCACGGGCTGGCGGTCCGGCGGCGGCTCAATGGGCGGGCAACGCGCAGTTCCGGTAGAAATCGAGGCGCCCATTGCAGGTCTTGCGATTGCGTCACCACCCCGCAGACCCATATCAGAAAAGGAGAGCCGGCGATGACCGCAAGCAAACTGCCCCTGACCGTCCTATTGGCGGCGCCGCGCGGATTCTGCGCGGGGGTGGAGCGCGCAGTCGCGATGGTGGAGCAGGCGCTGGTGCGATTCGGCGCCCCGGTCTATGTCCGCCGCGAGATCGTTCACAACCGATTCGTCGTCGAGCGGCTGGCGGCCCAGGGGGCGGTGTTCGTCCGGGAGCTGGACGAGGTTCCGGCCAATGGCGTTGTTTTCTTTTCGGCCCATGGCGTGTCCCAAGCCGTCAAACTGGAAGCCGCGCGCCGCCAGTTGAAGGTGCTGGACGCAACCTGCCCGCTGGTCACGAAAGTGCATAGTGAGGCCATCCGCCAGGGCAGCGCGGGCCGGCATGTCATCCTGATCGGTCATCGCGGCCATCCCGAGGTGATCGGCACGCTGGGCCAACTGCCGCCGGGATCTATCACACTGGTTGAGACCCCGGAGGGTGCGGCACATGTCGCGCCGCCGCCAGACCGGGAACTCGCCTACGTGACTCAGACGACGCTGGCCCTGGACGAGGTCGATGCGATCGTCGGCATCCTGCGGCGGCGATTCCCCGGCATCACCAGACCCCGCTCCCAGGATATCTGCTATGCCACCACGAACCGGCAGCAGGCCGTAAAGGCGTTGGCGCCGCAGGTTGACGCCTTGCTGGTTGTCGGGTCGCCAAACTCCTCGAACTCGCAGCGCCTGGTGGAAACGGCTCGCGCCGTGGGGTGCGAACGATCGTTCCTGGTTTGCCGCCCTGCTGAAATCGATTGGCCCGCACTGCAAGGGATCAAGCGGCTGGGCGTGACCGCCGGCGCATCGGCGCCGGAGATCCTGGTGCAGGAGGTGCTGGCTGTCTGCCGGGCGCGATATGACGTGACCGTCGATACATTCTCTGTTATCGAAGAGGACGTGCATTTCAGGCTGCCGCGCGCGCTCAGCGCGTGAATAATTTTTCGCGAAACCTCTCCGCCCTGCCGATGGCCGTCTATACCGAAGTCTCGAATGGCGACCTGGACGCCTTCATCGCACTCTACGACATCGGCCAGCCTGTTTCCTGCAAAGGCATTGCCGAGGGCGTGGAGAACAGCAACTTTCTGCTGGCCACCGATCGCGGCAGCTACATCCTGACCATCTATGAGAAGCGCGTGGCCAAGGCCGACCTGCCCTACTTCCTCGGGCTGATGGATCACCTGGCCGCCAAGGGCATCGCCTGCCCGACGCCGATCCACCAGAGAAACGGCGCCGTGCTCGGCGAGCTCTGCGGCAAGCCGGCAGCGATCATCAGCTTCCTCGATGGCCTGTGGCCGCGCAAGCCGACGGCGCGCCACTGCCAGCTGCTGGGCGAGGCGCTGGCGCGATTTCACATGGCCGGCCTGGATTACCAGGGCCATCGCGCGAACAATCTGTCGCTCGCGGGCTGGCGCCGGCTTGCCGAGGCCTGCTACGACCGCGCCAATGAAGTGCAGGCGGGACTTGCCGATCAAATCGTGGCCGAGCTGTCCTGGCTCGAAACGCACTGGCCCAAGGATCTCGCTGCCGGAGTCATCCATGCCGATCTCTTCCCGGACAACGTCTTCTATCTCGGCGACCGCTTATCGGGCATCATCGATTTCTACTTCGCCTGCAACGACTATCTCGCCTATGACGTGGCGATCTGTTTGAACGCCTGGTGCTTTGAGCCCGAGGGCGATTTCAACACGACCAAGGCGCGGCTATTGCTCGGCAGCTACAATCGGACGCGGACGATGCCGCCGGCGGAAATGTTAGCCCTGCCTGTGCTGGCCAGGGGCAGCGCACTGCGTTTCCTGCTCACCCGCCTCTATGACTGGCTCAATCATCCGCCGGGCGCCTTCGTCAAGCCGAAGGACCCGCTTGAGTACGCAAAGAAGCTGCGCTTTCATCAGCAGGTGAGGAGCGTCCGGGAATTCGGGCTGGACTGAGAGCGCCGCAACCTGCCGATACGAGGATGGAGGAACCGATGGCCGGCGAACGGTGCGATGTAGCGATCATTGGCGCCGGTCTCGCGGGCGCCAAGGCGGCGGCCAATCTTCGTGCGCGGGGTCTTTCCGTCATTATCCTTGAAGCGCGGGACCGGATCGGCGGCCGCAGCTATTTCCGCAGCTTCGATGGGGCGCGATCCGATGGTCGGCGCGAGGCCGATGAAGAGCTGGACTATGGCGGCTCCTGGATCACGCCCTGGCAGAGCACCATCCGCAACCTTTGTGCACGGCATGGCATCGCGCTGCGCCCGCGCCATCCGGTGACAGCCCGGCGCTGGTTTCGCGACGGCGCGCTGCATCATGACGGGCCAACCTCCGGCGCCGACCGCACGGCCCATGAGCGCGCCATTGCCCGCATCGCCATCGACGCCATGCTGCTGAAGAAGGGCCAGGACGAGGACGACAAGGGCCGGCCGTTACTGGGTATCAGCCTGGCCGACTACATGCGCCGGCTGAAGGCGCCGGCGGCGACGCTGGACCTCATCAGCGCCTGGTGGACCGTCTCCGGCAATGGCGACAAGGCCAGAGTTCCCACCGGCGAGTTCCTGCATAGCTGCGGCTATGTGGACGGCACGCCCGACGGCATCATCGATGCCTGGACCGACAGTTTGATCGGCGGCGTCAGCGGGCTGGCGAGCCGCATGATCGCCGATTGCGGCGCGGTGCTGTGGTTGAATGCGGCCGTTTCGGCGATCGAGCATGACGGCGTGGCGGTGCGGCTGGCGACCGCCGATGGCCGGAGAATCAATGCCCGGGCCGCTGTCATCGCGACCGGCATCAATCCCATGGCAGGTCTGCAAATCTCGCCTCTGCCGCCAACAGCCAAAGCCGAAGCCCTGGCGCGCGGCCATGCCGGGCGCGCGGTCAAGGTCTGGGCCAAGGTCAGGGGTGTCGCGCCCGGCATCCTCGCGACCGGCGGCGGTTGCGGCATCGAATGGATGTTCGCCGAGCGCGCCACCCGCGACGACGCCACGATGCTGGTCGGTTTCGGCATCGAAGGCGAAGGTGCTGCCGCCTGGGCGCAAGGCCCTGATGATGCCGCAACGGCGATCGTTCGCGCCGGGACCGAGGCGGTCGCCCGCTTCTTTCCTGAAGCCGAACTAATCGCACTCGACTGGCATGACTGGAACCGCGATGCGTTCTCCCGCGGCGCCTGGGTGGCATCGCGGCTGGGCGCCGAAGCCGATCTCCTTCACCAGAACTGGAAGCGCCAAGGCCGCCTGGCCTTTGCCAGCTCCGACTTCTCGCCCGAAGGTGCGGGCTGGTTCGACGCCGCGGCGATCTCAGGTGCAGCGGCGGCGAAGGAGGTCATGGAATTGTTGAGGCTGAATTGAAATCGATCGCCACGGCGGGAGGATGCACATTCCAATGCTTGATCAGACCAAACGCTTGAGCAATCCCATGTCTTGGCTGCGCAGGCTTGCATTGGCGGGCGCATTGAGTGGCGCCCTTTGGTACCTACCGCCTTCCGAAACTGCCGCCCAAGTGGATGACGGGGCCAAGGAGTGGGCAATGCATGTTCTTCCGGGCGTGGAGTACGGCTACAGTCAGAAGATTGTCGTTCGATGGGGTCATAACCCGGCGCCCTCCAAGCACAGGGTTACCGCGGCCCAGAGGGAGACTCGATCCCATGTTCCGTAGCGCCAGAAGCCGGCGTCGCCTGATCCTGATCTTCGCGCTTTTGCTTGCCTGCGCCATGGCGGTCCGGCTGTATCTCAAGAAGTCGGGCCTGCCCTGAACCGGGGCAGGTCCGTAGGCCACGAAACACCCGCTCGAGGAAAACCAACAGATGACCGACTCGCTTCGCGCCAAGATCGCCGCCGGCAAACGCGTCACCGGAACTTGGGTTTCCATTCCCGATATCGCTGTGGTGGAGATCCTGGCCCAAGCCGGATTCGACTATCTCTTGATCGATGGCGAGCATGCGCCGACGCCGCCGGCCGCGCTGCCGCCCCTGGCGCTGGCGGCGGAGCGCCATGGCTGCCCGATCGTCTATCGCGTGCAGGCCAACCGCGCCGACCTGATCAAGGCGGCGCTGGATGTGGGCGTCGATGGCCTGATGGTGCCGCTGGTGGAGACGCCGGCCGACGCCGCGGCGATCGTCGAGGCCGCCAAGTATCCGCCGATGGGGCGGCGCGGCTTCGGGCCCTGGCGCGCGTCCAACTACTATCTCGACCTGCCCGCCTATGCCGACGCGGCCAACGAGCGCATCGCCATCATCCCGCAGATCGAAAGCGCGCTCGCGGTCGAGAACGCCGTGGCGATCGCCACCGTGCCGGGCATCGACGCCCTGTTCATCGGCCCGGCGGATCTCTGCGGCTCGCTCGGTGTGCCGATTGGGGCAATCGAACGGACGTTCATCGCCGCCCTGGAGAAGGTCATCGCCGCCGGCAGGAAGACCGGCCGCGCCGTCGGCATCGACGCCGTCTCCCTGGATAAGTTCGAACGATTCGCTAAGATGGGCTTCACCCTCTTCACCTACGGCTCGGACCTCGGCTATCTCGCCGACGGCGGCAAAGCGGCGGCAGAGCAGGCCGCGGAATAATGCCGCCGTGCCGAAGCGATTTCGGCCGAACGCAACGCCGCGACAAACCTGACCAAGAATTCAAAAGTAGGTA
>JBJXDY010000080.1:0-2703 GCA_046154965.1 Dongiaceae bacterium
AAGGAAGCTTCCGCCGGCAACCACCTGATCGGCAGCCTGGCCCACGGCCATGCCGCCCCGGCGGCGGTGAAGAACGCGATCTATGACGTGGTCACCAACCACTTCAACGGCGCCATGTCGTCGGAAGAGGCGGTGAAACAGCTAATGGCCGCGGTGGCCGGCGCGCAGTAGGCCGGAAGCCATCGTGCGGATGTAGGGGCGGGGCCCCGGGTCCGGCCATAGGCCGGCTCGAGGATAAGTTTACAACCCGCCCCCTACGGTTTCGATGACCAGCTTAGAAACTACGGGATCAAGCGCCATCGGCTGGCTGCAGCGGCAGCTGCCGAAGCTGGTGCTGGCCCCGTCTTTCGCCGTCGTGCTGCTGTTCGTCTACGGGTTCATCCTCTGGACGATCTATCTCAGCTTCACCGAGTCCAAGATGATGCCGAATTACGGCTTCACGGGCTTGAGCGCCTATGCGCGGCTCTGGGCGCAGCCGAACTGGTATGTGGCGCTGCAGAACCTGGGGATCTTCGGCACGCTCTATATCGGCATCTGCATCGGCCTCGGCCTGCTGCTGGCGATCCTGCTGGACCAGCGCATCCGCATCGAGGGCGTGCTCCGGCCGGTCTATCTCTATCCGATGGCGCTGTCCTTCATCGTCACCGGCACCGCCTGGCAGTGGTTCCTCAATCCGGGCCTCGGGCTGGAAAAGACCATGCATGAATGGGGCTGGACGAGCTTCACTTTCGACTGGCTGATCAATCCGGACAAGGCGATCTACACCATCGTCATCGCCGCGGTCTGGCAGTCCTCCGGCTTCGTCATGGCGATCTTCCTGGCGGGTCTGCGCGGCATCGATAGCGAGCTGATCCGCGCGGCGCAGATCGACGGCGCTTCCACGGGCGCGATCTACCGGCGCATCGTCATCCCCATGCTGCGGCCGGTTTTCCTCTCGGCCTTCATCGTGCTCGCCCATATGGCGATCAAGAGCTATGACCTGGTGATCGCGCTCACCGGCGGCGGACCGGGCCGGGCCACCGAGCTGCCGGCGACTTTCATGTATTCCTACACCTTCACCCGCAACCAGATGGGCGTCGGCGCGGCCAGCGCTGTCATCATGCTCATGACCATCGCCGCGGTGATCGTGCCCTATCTCTATTCCGAACTCCGGGAGAAGCGCCATGAGTAGCGCCGCTGCCGCCCCGACTGCCGGCAGCGTCGGTGCGCCGAAGATCGGCCGCATCGTGATCTATGGCGCGCTGCTGTTGTTCGCGGCGATCTACCTGTTGCCGCTGTTCGTCATGCTGGTGACCTCGTTCAAGACCCTGGACGAGATCCGCAACGGCGACATGCTGCAATTGCCCCTGCAGCCGACCATCGAGCCCTGGCTCAACGCCTGGGGCAGCGCTTGCATCGGCCTGACCTGTGAGGGCCTCAAGGGCTATTTCTGGAACTCGATCCGCATGGTGGTGCCGGCGGTGGCGATCTCCACCCTGCTCGGCGCGTTCAACGGCTATGTGCTGACCAAGTGGCGCTTTCCGGGACACCGGCTGATCTTCGGCCTGATGCTGTTCGGCTGCTTCATCCCGTTCCAGGTGGTGCTGTTGCCCATGGCCCAGGTTCTGGGCAAGCTCGGCGTCGCCAATTCCACCGCCGGGCTGATCCTGGTGCATGTCGCCTATGGCCTGGGGTTCACCACCCTCTTCTTCCGCAACTACTACGAGGCCTTCCCCAACGAGCTGATCAAGGCGGCGATGATCGACGGCGCGGGGTTCTTCCGCATCTTCTTCCGCATCCTCTTGCCCAGCTCCGGCCCGATCATCGTGGTCACCGTGATCTTCCAGTTCACCAACATCTGGAACGATTTCCTGTTCGGCGCCTCCTTCGCCGCCGGCGGCGCCGCGCCGATGACGGTGGCGCTCAACAATTTGGTGTCCAGCTCCACGGGCGTGAAGGAGTACAACGTGCATATGGCGGGCGCGATGATCGCAGCGCTGCCGACGCTGCTGGTCTATGTGCTGGCCGGCCGCTATTTCGTCCGCGGGCTGATGGCCGGCGCGGTGAAGGGCTAGACGATGGCATTCCTGGAGATCGACGGCATCGGCAAGCGGTTCGGCGGTACGGAGGTTCTGAAGCGAATTGACATCGCCGTCGAGGAGGGCGATTTCCTGGTGCTGGTGGGGCCGTCGGGCTGCGGCAAATCCACCCTGCTCAACATGATCGCCGGCCTGGAGTCGGTGACCGAGGGCGAGATCCGCATCAAGGGCGCGCGGGTGAACGAGGTGCATCCCTCTCAGCGGGACATCGCCATGGTGTTCCAGTCCTACGCGCTCTACCCCAACATGACGGTGGCCGGCAACATCGCCTTCGGCATGGAGATGCGCGGCGTGCCCAAGGCGGAACGCGAGAAGGCCATCGCCGAAGTGGCCAAGCTGCTGCAGATCGAGCATCTGCTGAAGCGGCGGCCGAGCCAGCTCTCCGGTGGCCAGCGCCAGCGGGTTGCCATGGGCCGGGCGCTGGTGCGCAAGCCCCGGGTATTCCTGTTCGATGAGCCGCTCTCCAATCTGGATGCCAAGCTGCGGGTGGACATGCGGACGGAGATCAAGCGGCTGCACCAGAACCTGCGAACCACCATCGTCTATGTCACCCACGACCAGATCGAGGCGATGACCCTGGCGACCCAGATCGCCGTGATGAATGCCGGCGAGGTGCAGCAGCTCG
>JBJXDY010000081.1:0-43676 GCA_046154965.1 Dongiaceae bacterium
GCAACATACCGCCAGCAGAAGCCGAACAACGATAACATCGAGCTGCCGACCTTGGAACCCTGGATGCTGGCGACCAAGCCGCCCACTGAGCGCTTCGTATTCAAACGCAATCCCTATTACTATCGCGTCGACAGCGAGGGCCGGCAGCTGCCCTATCTGGACGCCGTGAGCTTCCAGGTCACCGACGGCAAGCTGGTGCCCGCCAAGGCCGCCTCCGGCGAGGCCGATCTGGCGGCGCGCTATGTGCGATTCGACAACTTCACCTTGCTGAAGGAGAACGAGAAGCGCGGCAACTACAATGTGCGGCTTTGGCAGACGGCCTGGGGATCTCAGGTGGCGCTTTACCCCAATCTCAACGCCAACGATCCCGACTGGCGGCGGTTGCTGCGCGACGTGCGCTTCCGCCGCGCGCTGTCGATCGCCATCGACCGCAGCGAGATCAACCAGGTGATCTATTTGGGGCTGGGCGTCGAGGCGGCCAACACCGTGCTGCCGCAGAGCCCACTGTTCGACGCCGAACTCAGCGCCATGTGGTCGGTCTACGATCCCGATGGCGCCAATGCCCTGCTGGACGAGATCGGCCTGACCGAGCGCAATGACGACGGCATTCGGCTGATGAAGAACGGACGGCCGCTGGACATCACGGTCCTGTTCTCGGGCCAGAGCCCCGAAGAGGGGGATGTGCTCGAATTGATCCAGCAACAATGGACGAATATCGGCGTCAGACTTTTCTTCAGGCCGTCGGAGCGCGACACCATCCGCGACTGCATCTTCTCGGGCGACTGCATCATGTCGGTATGGACCGGCCTGGAAAATGCGCTGCCCACCGCCGACATGTCACCCTGGGAACTGGCGCCGATTTCGCAAATGCAGTTCATGTGGCCGAAATGGGGCCAATACCTGGAGACAAAAGGCGAGGCCGGCGAGGCGCCCGATCTGCCGGAGGCCAACGAACTTCTGACAAAACTGTCAAACTGGGGCACGACGACCGATATCGAACAGCGCACTGCGATTTGGCAGGAGATGCTGAAAATTTATGCTGCCCAGGTCTATAGCATCGGCACCGTGGCCGGCGTGCCGCAGCCGGTGGTGGTGAGCAATCGCCTGCACAACGTGCCGCAAGAGGCCGTCTATAGCTGGGATCCCGGCGCCCATTTCGGCATCTACAGGCCGGATTGCTTCTGGCTCGATCCGGCGAATTGAGCGCAACACCGGAGTCGAGAGCGTATCGGGTGAAGCAGCCATGCTGATCTATATCGCACGCCGTCTGCTGCTGATGATCCCCACCTTGCTGGTGATCAGCTTCCTGGTGTTCGCCATCATCCAGGCGCCGCCCGGCGATTATCTGACCAACGAGATCAACGAATGCATGGCGCGCGGCGAGATGGGCTGCGCCCAGCGCGTTGCCCAACTGAAGGAGACCTTCAACCTCGACAAGCCGTTCCTCGAGCAATACGCCCTTTGGGTCGTCGGGCTGCTGCAGGGCAATCTGGGCTATTCCTTCGAGCATCAGCTGCCGGTGGCGGATGTGGTCGGCGACCGGCTGTGGCTGACCATCGTGGTAACTTTCGCCACCATCCTCTTCACCTGGGCGGTCGCGTTTCCCATCGGCGTCTACTCCGCCGTCTATCAGTATAGCGTTTCCGACTATGTGGTGACCTTCATCGGCATCCTCGGCCTGGCGGTGCCGAGCTTCCTGTTCGCGCTGATCCTGCTCTACTTCGCCAATGTGTATTTCGGCCTGTCGATCGGCGGGCTGATGGATCCCCGATATATCGACGCGCCCTGGAGCTGGGGCAAGCTGATGTCGATCCTGGGCCATCTGTGGATTCCCACCATCATCATCGGCGCGTCGGGTACTGCCGGCATGATCCGGCGCCTGCGGGCCAATCTGCTGGATGAGCTGCACAAGCAGTATGTGGTGACGGCCCGGGCCAAGGGCCTGCCGTTCTGGCGGGCGCTGATCAAGTACCCGCTGCGCATGTCGCTGAACCCGTTCATCGCCGATATCGGCACGCTGCTGCCCGAGCTGGTGTCCGGCGCGGTGATCGTCTCGGTGGTCATGAGCCTGCCGACCACGGGGCCGATGCTGCTGGATTCCCTGCGGAGCCAGGACATGTATCTGGCGGGATCGTTCCTGATGTTCCTGGCGCTGCTGACCGTGGTGGGCGTGCTGTTGTCAGACCTGGCGCTGGCGGTGCTGGATCCGCGCATCCGCCTGGGCGGCGGGGCGACGAAGTGAGGACGGAGCGCGCCCCATGACCGCCGGCCCTGACGGCACGCCGCCGATCGACCATTACGTTTCCGGTGCGCCTTTCGATCCCTATTCGATCGAGCGGACCGCCGAGGGCCAAGAAAAATACTTTCTGGCTTCCCAGTGGAAGCTGATGTGGTGGCGCTTCCTGCGCCATCGCGCTGCGGTAATTTCGGGAGTCTTCCTGGTCATCCTCTATGGCACGATCCTGATAAGCGAATTCATCGCGCCCTATCACCAGGACACCAAGGACATCCGCAGCGTGCTGTCGCCGCCGCAGACCGTGCGTCTGTTCCATGAGGGCGAGTTCGTCGGCCCGTTCGTTTATGGCTACACTTTCAAGCTGAACACCGAGACCCTGAAGCGCGAATACACCGATGACCCGACCAAGGTGCAGAAGCTGCGATTCTTCTGCCGCGGCGACAAATACAAGTTCTGGGGCTATATCGACGCCAGTTTCCATTTCGTCTGCCCGGCGGAGAAGGGGCAGCTGCATCTGATGGGCACCGACGAGGTGGGCAAGGACATGTTCTCGCGCCTGGTCTATGGCGCACGCATCTCCCTGACCATCGGCCTATTGGGCGTGGGCACCAGCTTCATCCTCGGCATCTTGTTCGGCGGGCTGGCGGGCTATTATGGCGGCTGGATCGACGAGGCGGTGCAGCGGCTGATCGAGATCCTGCGCTGCCTGCCCCATCTGCCGCTATGGCTGGCGCTGTCGGCGATCCTGCCGCTGAACTGGAGCCCGATTTTGGTGTTCTTCGGCATCACCATCATCCTGGGGTTGCTGGATTGGACCGGGCTGGCGCGGGCGGTGCGCTCGAAGCTGCTGTCGTTGCGGGAAGAGGATTTCTGCGTCGCCGCGCAGCTGATGGGGGCACGGCCGGCGCGCATCATCGGCCGCCACCTGCTGCCAAGCTTCACCAGCCACCTGATTGCCTCGGTGACGCTGTCTATACCCGCGATGATCCTGGGCGAGACGGCGCTGAGCTTCCTTGGTCTCGGCCTGCGCGAGCCGATCACCAGCTGGGGCGTGCTGCTGAACGAGGCGCAGAACATCGAATCGGTGGTGATCTATCCCTGGCTGATGTGGCCGGCGATTCCGGTGATCCTGGTAGTGTTGGCGTTCAACTTCCTGGGCGACGGCCTGCGGGACGCCGCCGATCCTTACAAGTAGCGGCCCGGCTTAACACTTCTCCAGCCACAGGCTGCTTTCGATCGCGCCCGCCGGCAGTGGCAAGCCGGCAGCGATACTCTCCGCAAACTCACCGGACATTCGCGACAGCACGAAGCTGCTGGCAAAGAGCGGCGTCCAGCCGCCGCCCGTCAGAAGTGCGGCGACGGCGGCCTGTTCGTTGTAGTTCCGCCAGGACCAGGAGGCCGGATAGCCGCCGGGCAGGAAGATATCGTGGATATGCACAAGGACTCCCGCCGGGAGCGCCGGCAGAATCTGCGCAATCAGCAACTCGACGTCGCTGCCCGGTGTCAGTTTGTGGCTGGAATCGATGAACAGGATGTCGCCGGCTTCCAGCGCGGCAACAACATCCGCGGGAATCTCCTGCAGTCGCCTGTCGATATGGCGGACCGGCAGGCTGGCGAGCGGCGCGCGCGGCCGTGGATCGACGGCGGTGAAGTCCGCCACAATGCCGCCATCGGCGATGGCGCGCGCCATTACCCGGCTGGAATGGCCGCTGCCGATTTCGACGACGCGGCGCGGGCGGCGCTCGCGCACCAGGGCATAAGCCATCGCCGCATCGAGCCGCGGGAACCAGTCCTGCTCGAACCGCGGCGCGGGCGCCGGACCGCCGAAGCGGGCAAAATCGTCGCAATAATGCGCGAGATCCCGCAGGCGCGCCGCAAAGGCGGGCCGGCTGCGGGCAAAGATCGCGTCGATGGCTTCGGCCGTCACGCCACGCTCCCGAGCAATCCGGCCGAGGCCCGGCCGCCCTGCAGCGTCACGGGCGCAGCACCATGCCTTCGCGGGCGACGATGGAGCCGGGGCGGCGCTTCACCGCTTCGTCGGCGATGCGGTCCATGGTGGCGTCGTCATGGCTGGGGTCATGATGGAAGATGACGAAAGACTTCACCTCGGCCAGGTCGGCGAGACGGGCGCCTTCCTGCCAGGTGGAATGGCCCCAGCCGGTATAGAGCGGATACTCCGCCTCGGTGTAGGAGCAGTCGTAAATGAAGATATCGGCGCCGCGGCAGAGCTCGACGATGTTCTGATCGGTCGCGCCCGGCTTATGTTCGGTATCAGTGACATAGCAGATCGAGCGGCCGCGATAATTGATTCGATAACCGGTTGCATTGTTGGGATGGTTCAGCGGCGCGGTCTTGATGGTGATGCCCGGCTTGGGCGTCAGCACCTCGCCGGCTTGGAAATCGTGGTAGCTGACCGCAGCGGTGAACACGCCCATCGGCACCGGGAACAGCGGCGCCTTCATCATGGTGCCGATCACATCCTGCAGCTTGGCGTCCGGCAGCAGATGTCCGGCCCAGAGGCGCAGTCGGTTCTCCGGCTTGAACAGCGCCTTGAAGAAGGGCAGGCCGGCGATGTGGTCGAAATGGCTGTGGGTGAAATAGAGGTCGGCGTCGACGGCTTCGTTGCGCAGGCTTTCCCCCAACGCCCGCAGGCCCGTGCCGCCGTCGAGGATCAACAGGTTCGGCCCGCAGCGCACTTCCAGGCAGGAGGTATTGCCGCCGTAGCGGGCATAGTTCGGGCCCGGGCAGGCGATGCTGCCGCGCACTCCCCAGAACCGGACCAGGAAATCATCGGCTTCGGGCAACGGTTGCTTCCAATCCTTGTTCCGTCGGCGGTCTCGGCCGCGGCAGGCGAGGGCTAGGCATAGGTCGGCCGGGGAAATTCATGGGTTCAATCAGGGTACTAGGCGATAGCCGCCGGGTTCTGTGACGATGATCTCAGCCTGCGTGGGGTTGCGTTCGATCTTCTGCCGCAGTCGGTAGATATGGGTTTCCAGCGTATGGGTGGTGACACCGGCATTGTAACCCCAGACCTCGCCCAGCAGCGTCTCCCGGCCGATCGCCTTGTCGCCGGCCCGGTACAGATACTTGAGAATCGCGGTTTCCTTCTCCGTCAGTCGGATCTTCTTACTGCTGCCGGCATTAACCAGCATCTTCACGCCGGGCCGGAAGCTGTAAGGCCCGATGGTGAAGACCGCATCGTCGCTTTGCTCATGCTGACGGAACTGGGCGCGGATGCGGGCCAGCAGCACACCCAGCTTGAACGGCTTGGTGATGTAGTCGTTGGCGCCGGAATCCAGGCCGAGGATCGTGTCGGCCTCGGTATCGGCGCCGGTCAGCATGATGATCGGCGAGGTGACGCCGTTGCGCCGGAGGATGCGGCAGACTTCGCGCCCATCCATGTCCGGCAGACCGACATCCAGCAGGATCAGATCGTAGCGCTGGCTCTTGCAGAGATCGATCGCGCCGCCGCCGCTGTCGGATTCGGCGGTGCCGAATTCCTCATGCAGACGGAGCTGTTCGGCCAGGGATTGCCGCAGGGGGCCATCGTCATCGACCAGCAGGATCCGCCGCTCATGGGCCGGCCGGGCGCCGCTGCGCGCTGCCGATTCAGCGCCTGTGATCACGGCTTCACCTCGACGCCGCGCCAAAACGCGATCATGTCCTTGATGTTCGCCGCCGCAGCGGAAGGATCGCGATAGACCCAGGCGGCGTCGGCGTTTTCGCGTCCATCGACCAATAGCGAGTAGTAGCTGGCCGTTCCCTTCCAGGAGCAGACCGAGATAGCGTCGCTGGGACGGAGATACTCGGCCTTCACCGCGGCGGCAGGAAAGTAGGCATTCCCTTCCACCGTCTCGACCCGGTCTGATTGAGCGATCACACGATTGTTCCAAACAGCTGTCGGCATTGGCTGGTACCGGCCCGCTCTGGTTATTGTTAAGATATTGAAATTACAAGAATCTCGGTGGGAATGCAACTTTCGTCCCCGGCGCAGATGTTGGCTTCTTTTCCGCTGAAAGCAACGCCATATTGTAGAGCGCAACGGGCTTGACCCCGGCGCGCCCAATCGGAGTTAATGCGCGCCCCGCTGCCGGGCACTGGGCCGCCACGGTAATGATGGGCTGAGGATATTCGTGAGTCATTTGCTGAGCAAACGCGCGGCGGCGGAGATCGCGGCTACCGAGAGTCTGGAGAGCGTCGATCGCGCGGTCGGCGAGCTCCGGCGCGGTCGTGCCGTGCTGTTGCGGGCAGCGATCGGCGATGCGGTCATTGCCGCCGTGGAAACGCTGGACGAATCCGGCCTGACGCAATTTGGCAAAGGCGGGGAATCCGATCCTGTGCTGGTGCTGACGGCGCCGCGGGCCGCGGCCATCGGTCTGCAGGCGCCGGCGGGTCAGCCGGCGGGTGCCTGGCAGATCTCGCGGCCGATGCTTGCACGCTCGCTGCGCGACCTGGCGGATCCGACAGCCCTGGCGCCGGCCCATGACGCCCGGGAGTTTCGCGCCGCCGAGCTTGGCGCCGAACTTCGCCTGGCATCGATCGAGCTGGTCAAGCTCGCGCGGCTGCTGCCGGCGGCGCTGGTGGAACCGCTTGACGTAGGCCGCCACGGCCCGGCCGAGAAACTTGCCCAGGCGCGGGGACTCCTGACAGTTACCGCAGAAGCGATCGGCAGCTATCAGAAGCTGGCTGCGCAGAGCCTGCGGCCGGTCGGCGAGGCGCGCGTGCCCCTGGCCGGCGCCGAACAGGCGCGCATCGTTGCCTTCCGCCCCAGCGACGGCGGCACCGAGCATTTGGCCGTCATCATCGGCGAGCCGCCGAAGGATTCGCCCGTCCTGGCGCGCATCCATTCCGAATGCTTCACCGGCGATCTGCTGGGCAGCCTGCGCTGCGATTGCGGCGATCAGCTGCGTGGGGCCATCGCCGAGATCGGCAAGCAGGGGCAGGGCATCCTGATCTATCTGGCGCAGGAAGGCCGCGGCATCGGGCTGGTCAACAAGCTGCGCGCCTATCGGCTGCAGGACAGCGGCGCCGACACGGCGGAGGCCAACCGGCAACTCGGCTTCGAAGCGGATGAGCGGGTGTATCTGCCCGCCGCCGAGATGCTGCGGCAATTGGGTTATCAGCAGGTGCGGCTGCTGACCAACAATCCAGCGAAGGTCGAGGGACTGCGGCGTTGCGGTGTTGCGGTGATTGAGCGCGTGCCCCATGTGTTTCCGTCCAACGGCCACAATGAACGCTATCTCGCCACCAAGGTCGCGCGCCTCGGCCATGTGATGTAGGCCAGCTACGGCGCGGTCGCGAAAACAGATGGATTTGATCGTCAGCGCAGAAGGCTGGGCATCGTGGAACGGCAAGCGCTACCGCTGCAGCCTTGGCCCCTCCGGCGTGCGGCGCGACAAGCGCGAAGGCGACGGCGCCACGCCGGCCGGACGGTTTCCGTTTCGCAAGTTGTACTTTCGCGCCGACCGCTTGTCGCAACCATCGACTGGATTGCCGGTACAGCCGATCGACCGCGCCGATGGCTGGTGCGACGATCCCGCCAGCGCATCTTATAACCGCGCCGTCAAATTGCCCTGCGACGCCAGCCATGAGCGGCTATGGCGGGATGATTCCGTCTACGATCTTGTCCTGGTCATCGGTCACAACGACGATCCCGTGCGGCCGGGATATGGCAGCGCGGTGTTCGTCCATGTCGCCCAAGACGATTATCGGCCGACCGCGGGCTGCATCGCATTCGCGCGCGCCGATCTGATGGAGATCCTGGAGGAGGCGAAAGCGGGCGATTGCGTGGCAATCGAGGTTTAGTCAGGCTTCGGCGGCCGCCGGGCGCGCCCCGAAGATGGCGGTGCCGATGCGGACATGGGTGGCGCCCAGCCGGACGGCGATTTCGTAGTCGCTGCTCATGCCCATGCTGAGAGTGTTCAGCTTGCTGCGGCGGGCGATTTCGCCGAGCAGCGCGAAATGCAGCGACGGCTCTTCGTCCTGGGGCGGGATGCACATCAGGCCGGTAACCGGCAATTTCAACTCGTCGCGGCAATGGGCGATGAAGGCGTCAGCCTCGTCGGGCATCACGCCGGCCTTTTGAGGCTCCTCGCCGGTGTTCACCTGAATACAGCAGGCAATGCGCCGTGGCGATTTCGCCAGTTCCGCGGCCAGGGCCCGCGCCAGTTTCGGGCGGTCCACGGATTCGATGACGTCGAACAGCGCCAGGGCATCGCGCACCTTGTTGGTTTGCAGTGGGCCGATGAGATGGAGTTCGATGTCGGGATATCGCTGCCGCAGCGCCGGCCATTTCGCCGCCGCTTCCTGCACCCGACTTTCGCCAAAGACCCGGTGACCGGCAGCAAGGGCCGGCGCAATCGCCTGGGCATCGTGGGTCTTGCTCACCGCGACAAGCGTGACGCTGCGGGGATCGCGGCCGCTGTCCTTGGCCGCATAGGCGATACGCTCTTTGACCGCCGCAAGCCGGGCTGCGATTTCGCTCATCCGTCGATCCGGGTCGGTGAGATTGGCAATGGCAATTCTGCCGGCACCGGCGGGATCATGCAAACGTCCGGCGCCGCCGGCCGATGGCGGTCGCTAAAACGAAACGGGGAGGGCAAAGCCCTCCCCGCTCGACACAGTGGTCTTTGGTGACGCTGGTTAGAAGCTGATCAGCGTACCGAGGCCGAACGAGATGCCATTGTAGTCGTTGCTCAAAGCCTGGGCATTCGTTTCGGAGTCGACATACTCGACGACGCCGTCAACAGTGATGCCCGGCCCCAACGCGTAAGCAGCGGTCAGGGCGAAGATGTCCTGATTCTGCTCGCCATCGTTGGTCAGACCGGCGGTGCCGCCAGCCTGCTGGATTTCATAGTCACCATGAGTCCAGCCAATGCCAACTGTCCAAGCGTCCCAGTTGTAGGTAAGGCCGGCACCGTAGACGAAGCGATCGGACTCATCGCCACCGAAGTTGTAGCGCCACTCCACGGCGCCACCAATGGTGAAGCCGAAGAAACCGACCGACGCGTAGCCCTGGTAGTCCTCGGTCTCGTCGACGCCGGGGGCGCCTTCGCGATCGAAGCTCCAGGTTGCGCCGCCGCCGACATTCAGGGTCACGCCATTGAAGTCGTGATTGAAGTTTGCCGCGAGCGACAGATTGTCGGAGTTCTGGCCCAGGTTGTTTTCGAACCTGGTGCCCGCGCCATTGGTCGTGTTGCGGGTATCCTGGGTGTTGTCCGGGGTAAACGACATCGCGAAGCTGAACCCGCCAAAATTCGGGCTGAAGTAGATGAGCTTCGTGGAGTCGCCGTCCGTACCGTAGCAGGTGCCGTTGGTGCTGGCGTAAGCGAACGCACCGGGTACGCCGCCATTGTTAGCAGCGCTGTTCGAGAAGCTGAAGAACGGCGTGTCCGGACCGAAGTTGGGCGAAGCGCTCGGCGTGACCGAGCAGAGCTGGGCCAATGCTTCGTCATCGTCGCCGAAGCGCAGCTCGCCCCAGCCACCGCTGAAGTAAGCGTAGACTTCGTCGATCTGGTCGCCCGAGGTCTGGCCCTCAAGCTGAATGACTGCACCGACCGTCAGGCCGTTATCGAGGGTGGTTTCACCCTTGAAGTGCACTTCCACGTCCTGCTTGAAGACATAATCACGGAGATCGTCTTCAGTGCCGGCCGCTGAGCCATCGAAATCGTCGAACATAACGCCCGCCACGCCGCGGTAATAACCGCCGAGGCTGAGCTTCACGCCGTCCGCCGCTGCTGCGTCGCCGGCGATCAACCCGGCCGCCACCAGCGCGGTGGACCCGAGAAGAACCTTTTTCATGCTCTGTATCCCTCTTCCAAAATTCAGGCCGATGCGTCCATCAGCCCCCCATTTGCACGAGCCCGATAACCGTTGCGGCTACCGAACTTTGCCAGCCACCCTAGGATGATCGGCGACGGGCATCGTAAAGAGCGGCGCATCGGGGTCAAGCAGCAACGGCTTCTGCCGCAGAGCTTTTCCGGTCCCTGTGGCAAATATGCAACAGGCGAATCGGGTTCGGTCTTCTTAGCAGAGCATTGATTTGCAACAGATAATTCGAGAGGGCGCGGCAAAAAGCGCCGTGCTTTAATATCATCTTGCAAAATATTGAAATAATTACGTGATTAGCGATTCAGTTTGCCGGAGAGCCGGTAGCGGGGCCGGAAAGTGTCTTGGTCAGCGAGTCCAGCGCCGCCGCATAGTTCCGCCACTTGCCGACCGACCTTTTGTACACCGGCTCCCGCACTTGCCGGTAGCTGGCGGTACGCACCACCCGCCGGGTTTCATGAAAGGCGAGGCAGCTCCGGTCCCAGGCCAGCCCGCAGCGTTCGATGAGCCGCCGCGCCTCGGCCTCCAGATTATCGATTACGGTTTCGTAGACGAAATCATGAATCCGGCCGGGCATGATGCGGTACCAGTGAGCCATCAACCGCTCATACTCCCGATAGTATAGACCCAGCGAATCCAGCCGCAGGGTCCAGGGGATCGGCGCGTCGAAATTCTGGGCATAGCAGGAAAAGCAGGTATCCAGGGGATCGCGCCGGCAATGCACGATCGCCGCCTGGGGAAACAAACCGGCGATCAGTCCGAGATGACGGAAATTGATCGGGTGCTTGTCGACGACCCGGGCCTTGTCCGCTGCGACATCCCCAAGCCGCTGGAGATAGCGATCGGTGAGCCGGGCCGCGGCTGACCGGTCCAGATCCCGCAGGCAGGCTGGATAGCCTTCGCTAACGGAATCGCCGCCGGCGACAAGTCTCGGCAGCTCGCGGGCGATCACCTGGATTTCGTTCAGCTCGCCGGCGCCGGCAACCTCGGCATGGCTCGCAAGAATTTGCTCGCAAAGCGAGGTGCCCGATCGCGGCATGCCCACGACGAACAACGGCAGCGGCGATCGCGAACCGATATCCTCGAGCTGCCGCAGCAGCGCGCTGTCGAAGACGGCGATCTGGCGGTCGACCGAGGCTCGCAATGCCTCGATGTCGAAGGCCATCCCCCGCGCCGCCAGTTCCGCCGCGCGGATGTCGTTGGCCGCATCATAGTGTGCCATGGCGCGGCGGTAATCGCCATCTCGGTCGGCCTGATCGCCGAGGGCTTTATGCAGCACACGCCGGTCCGCCGGCGCACGGTCGGCGCTATCGGCGATTTGCCGGGCACGGACCAGAAGTTCCGGCGCCAAATTCCGCCGCTCGAGGCCGATCAGGCCCGCCAGCGCATCGGCGTCGTCGGGCTCAAGGCGCAATACATCGTGCCAGGCCCGCGCGGCCTCCTCGCTCTCGCCGGCATATTCCAGCTGCTGCGCCAGTTCGGCGCCGATATCCGCATCGCCGCCGAAGTCGGCGGCCGCCTGGCGGATGACGGCCAGCGCCTCATCGGGCCGTTGCAGCGCGCTGAGCGATCGCGCCTTCTGGATTTGCAACCGGGCATTGCGCGGATCTACCTGCAGGCCGCGTTGTACGGCGGCCAGCGATTCGCGCGGCCGGCCGGCGAGCCGCTGAGTCTCGGCCAACTGCACCAGGGTATCCGGGTGATCGGGCCGGAACTGCAAGCTGGCGCGCAAGGCTTCGGACCCCTCCTCCAACCGGTCCAGCGCGGTCAAGCCGGCGCCAAGATTAGCGAGCGCCTCCGGATAGCCGGGGCGCAGCGCAATCGCCTGGCGCCAGCAATCGACCGCCTCGGCCAGCGCGCCGCGCATGCGCAGGACGTTGCCCAGATTGTTGTGGGCCTCGGCATGGCGCGGATTAGCGGCCAGCGCGCGGCGGTAGGCGGCCATCGCATCTTCCAGGCGGTCAAGCTGCTGCAGCGCATTGCCCCGATTCGAATGGGCGTCGGCGTGGTCGGCGCGAAGCGCAATCGCCTGGTCGAAGCCGGTCAAGGCTTCCGCGGCCCGGCCGAGCCGCAGCAGCGCCAGGCCGCGATTGTTGTGATAGTCGGCGACCGCGCCGTTCTTCGCGATGGCCCGGTCGATCAGCAGCAGCGCCTCTTCGTAATGGCAGGTCTGGTGCGCGATGACGCCGAGCAGATGCAGCAGGTCGGCATGCTCCGCCGCCCTGTCCAGCAACAGGCGATAAATCGTTTCCGCCCGGTCGAGCGCGCCGCTGCGATGATGCTTGAGCGCTTCGTTGAACAGCCGCGTGACATTGAAGGACGCGCCGAGCAACGTCGCGGGATCCGGTTCCGGTGTGAAGCGCGGCGGCAGCGGCGTCATCGGCCGGCATCCTCCGGCCAATAGCCGAAGCGCCGCATCTGCGCTTCGTGATGCCCGACCAGCGATTCGATCAGCGCCGGCGACAGACGCTCGCGGCCTTCGCCGCTGCGGCCGGCGCGGAAGAAGCGGTCGGATTTCAGGCTGCGTTCGCGGAATCCCGCATTGCGTTCCTGGGTCTGCAGGACCTCGAAGGCGCTATTGCGGATCGAACGTTCTAGGCGTTCGGCAGTAACGGGCAGTCCGAGAAAGCGGATGATGCCGCCGAAAGCCGTTTCAGCATCCGCCTGCAGATCCTCATAGCGCACGACATGGATGGCCTTGGAATCCCGTCCTGTCCAGCTCTCCACATTCTCGGACCAGGAGCCGTGAAACTCATAGACGAAAGCCGGCTGGTTCGATTTCGATTGATTGTGCGGCCGATTCATCGCCGCCACCGCATCATCAAGCGACAAGCCAAAATGCACCGCATAGGAGACGGCGACATCCAGCGGATTGCGCAGAACGTAGATGGCGCCTGCCGTGTGTTTTTCGCTGATCATCGGCGTGCCGCGATCGACGACAAGCGCATTATGGGTTTTTACAATGACCGTATCGGCGCTGGAGCGGGCGATCATTTCCTGCACCTTCGGCCGCATCGCCGCGACCTCTTCCTTCGTCAGCGTGGCGCAGGGCCTGGGGTCGAGCATCTGATACCAGCGGGCGGCGCTCTCGATGACCGTATGCTCCTGCAGCCGGTTGATGTCGTGAGGCTCGGCGGCATTGCGCAGATAGTTGTGCAGCAGAACCCGGAGCCAGGTGTTGCCCGAGCGAGGATAGGACGCGAGCCAGAGTATCTTTCCCATCATCCAGCCCGATCGCATCCGGGCGCTGTCATTGCGGCAGCGGCCAATAGCCGAAGCGGGCCATCTGTTCCTGATGCGAGGCGACCACGGCGTCGATCTGTGTTCGGCTCAACCGGGACTTCCATTGGCCGGCCTTGCCTTCGCGGAAGAATTTATCCGCCACGGCCGTCTTCTCCATGAAGCCCTGGCGCTTCTCCTGCTCCTGCAGCACGCGGAAGGAACTGAGTTCGACCGCCTTGTCGAGGCGTTCGCGGCTCACCTTGAGGCCGAGGAACCCGAGCACGGCGGCGAAGGCTTTGTGCGGCGAGGCCAGCATGTCCTCATAGCGCATGACATGCAGGCCGCGATGGGCGCTGAGCGTCCAGCTCCGCACATGCTCGGACCAGCTGCCATAGATCTCGTAGCAATTCTTGTCGGTGTTTTCCGTGTGCAGGCCCGGCGTCGACATCGATACGATGGCGTCATCCAGCGACAGCCCATAGTGATGGGCGAAGGAGATCGTCACATCCAGAGGATTGCGGATCACATAGATCGCGCCGGCGGTATGCTCCATCGTGTGCATGGCCGTGCCGCGGTCCTCGACCAGCTTGTTATGGGTCTTGATAAACACGGAGTCGGGCCGGCTTTGGGTCATCAGCCGGTGGATCTTCGGCCGCAGCGCGGCGATTTCTTCCTTGCTGATCTCCGAGCCTGGGCGCTTGTCGACCAGGTTGTACCAAGCCATCTGGGCATCGCCCTTGGTGAAGTCGGCGAGCTTGTTGATGTCATAGGCTTCGTTGGGATTGCGCAGCAGATTGTGCAGAAACGCGCGCAACCAAGTGTTTCCCGACTTCGGGAACGACGCCAGCCAGATGATCTTTCCCATAACCTGCTGAATCCGTGGACGAGCGGCCATTTACATAGGCGATCGATGGGCGCAAAGGAAGCCCGGGGTACCCGCCGCCACCTTGCGTCGCCTTGACCCTGGCGTGGCGGTTTGCTTTAAGTCTCCGGTTCTTTTGGCAAAATGAGATTCTCCGGTACGGTGAGGCGACCTTTCATGCCGACAATCTTTCAGGGAATGCGATGGCAGATGCGGGCAGTCGGCCTTTTGGTCGGCCTCGGTCTGCTCGCGGGATGCGGCAGTTCGACGGCGCGCTATCCGGTCGACCGGCCCAAAGGGGCCACCAGCCCTATCTATGAGGAGCCCGAATCGATCTTCGGCGAGGGCGGCCTGTCCATCGGCGGCGGCAATGGTACCGGCGAAGGCGCCGCCGGATACGGCATTGGCGTCAATAGCTTCCTGTGGCGTGCCTCGCTGGACACAGTGTCCTTCATGCCGATCATGACAGCCGATCCGTTCGGCGGCGTCATCCTGACCGACTGGTATTCGCCGTCGGAAACGCCGGGCGAGCGCTTCAAGGTCCAGGTCTTCATCCTCGGCCGCGGCCTGCGGGCCGATGGCGTTCGGGCGCAGGTGTTCCGCGAGACCAACGACGAGACAGGCTCAGGCTGGGTAACGGCGCAGGTGGCCTCGAATACGGCGACCGACCTGGAAAACACCATCCTTATGCGGGCGCGGCAGCTTCGCATCTCCCAGTTCGGAGAGTGAGGCTGGCCGCCTGATCCGGCGCCGCCGCGCGGCGGGCTCGCCGCGCCGGCGTCTCTCTGGCTGAATCCGGCCGACCGGGACGACCAAGATGGCTTTGCCCGCAGCACGTTACAACTACAAGGACGCCGAGCCCAAATGGCAGCGCATTTGGGCTGAAAAATCCTGCTTTGCCGCCGGCAGCGACCTGACGCGGCCGAAATACTATGTCCTGGAGATGTTCCCCTACCCATCGGGGCGCATCCATATGGGCCATGTGCGCAACTACGCCATGGGCGACGTGGTGGCCCGCTACCGGCGCGCCCGGGGCTTCAACGTGCTGCACCCCATGGGTTGGGATGCATTCGGGCTGCCGGCGGAAAACGCCGCCCGCGACCAGAAGATCCATCCCGCGAACTGGACCTATGACAATATCGCCACCATGCGCGGCGAGCTGAAGCGCATGGGCCTGTCCCTGGATTGGGGGCGGGAGCTGGCCACCTGCCATCCCGGCTACTACGCGTATCAGCAGGCGCTGTTCCTGGATTTTCTGGAGGCGGACCTGGCCTATCGCAAGGAAGCCTTCGTCAACTGGGATCCGGTGGATCACACCGTCCTGGCCAACGAACAGGTGATCGACGGCCGCGGTTGGCGCTCGGGCGCGCTGGTGGAGAAGCGCAAGCTGTCCCAATGGTTCCTGAAGATCACCGCCTATGCCGATGAACTGCTGGTGTCGCTGAAGACCCTGGATCGCTGGCCGGAGAAGGTCCGGCTGATGCAGGAGAACTGGATCGGCAAATCCACGGGCGCCGAGGTGAAGTTCCGGCTGGAGGGCCGCGGCGAGCCCCTGACCATCTTCACCACCCGGCCCGACACCCTGTATGGCGCGTCGTTCCTGGCGCTCTCGCCGGATCATCCCCTGGCCGAGGAAGTCTCACGCAGCGATCCGGCCCTGGCGGCCTTCATCGCCGAATGCCGCAGCGCCGGAACATCCGAAGCGGTGGTCGAGGCGCAGGAGAAGCGCGGCTACCGGACGCCGCTACAGGCGATCCATCCACTGCAGCCCGATCAGCGGCTGCCGGTCTATGTCGCCAACTTCGTGCTGATGGAGTATGGCGCGGGCGCGATTTTCGGCTGCCCGGCCCATGACCAGCGCGATCTGGATTTTGCACGGAGATACGCGCTGCCGGTCATTCCCGTGGTTTGTCCGCCCGGCGAGGATTCGAAAACTTTCGCCGTCGGCGACACCGCCTTCACCGATGACGGCCTGCTGATCAATTCCGATTTCATGAACGGTATGGATGTGGAGTCGGCGAAGAAGGCGGTCGGCCAGCGGCTGCGCGAGCTGAAAGCCGGCGAGCCGACGGTGGTCTATCGCTTGCGGGATTGGCTGGTGTCGCGGCAGCGCTATTGGGGTTGTCCGATTCCGGTGATCCATTGCGAGGGCTGCGGCATCCGGCCGGTGCCGCGCGCCGACCTGCCGGTGCTGCTGCCCGATGATGTGAGCTTCGACAAGCCGGGCAATCCGCTGGACCGCCATCCGACTTGGAAAAATGTCGCCTGCCCGAAATGCGGCAAGCCGGCGCAGCGCGAGACCGACACCTTCGATACCTTCGTCGATTCCTCCTGGTACTTCGCGCGCTTCTGTTCGCCCCGCGCGACCGTGCCGGTGGAGCCCGCCGCAGTGAATTACTGGCTGCCGGTGGATCAGTATATCGGCGGCGTCGAGCATGCGATCTTGCATCTGCTCTATTCCCGCTTCTTCACCCGCGCCATGAGCAAGAAGGGCCATCTGAATCTGAGCGAGCCCTTTGCCGGCCTGTTCACCCAGGGCATGGTGACCCATGAGTCATACAAGGACGACCAGGGCAGGTGGTTGTATCCCGAAGAGGTACGCCGGCTTGACGGCGGCGCCGCGGTTCACCATGACACCGGCCGGCCGGTGACCGTCGGCCGCATCGAGGTGATGAGCAAGTCGAAGAAGAACGTAGTGGCGCCCAGCACCATCATCGACAGCTATGGCGCCGATACGGCGCGACTGTTCATCCTCTCGGACTCGCCGCCGGAACGCGACCTGCAATGGACCGAGGCGGGCGTTGAGGGCGCCTGGGCCTATCTGAATCGCGTTTACCGGCTGATCGCCGAAGCGCCGGTGAAGCTGCCGCCGGCCGGCACGGCGATGCCGAACAGGTTTGGGCCGGAGGCGGACAAGATCCGTCGCGCCAGCCACAAGGCGATCGCGGCAGTGACCGAAAATTTGGAAGGGCTGCGCTTCAATGTGGCGGTGGCGCTGATCCGCACTTTCTCGAACATCCTGAAGGATGCCGAAGGAAAATCCGAGGGCGAGGCCTGGGCGCTGCGCGAAGCCTATGAGACATTGGCGTTGCTGATCGCGCCAATGACGCCCCATTTGGCGGAGGAGATCTGGCAATTGCTGGGCCATGGGGATTTGATCTGCCAGCGACCCTGGCCGAAGGCCGATCCGGTGCTGGTGGCGGATGAGACGGTGACCATGGCTGTGCAGGTGAACGGCAAGCTGCGGGCGACGATATCGTTGCCGCGGGATTCCGCGCAGGCTGCCGCTGAAGCGGCGGCGCTGGGCCATCCCGATGTTCTGAAGGCCATGGCGGGCAAGCCGGCCAAGAAGGTTGTGGTCGTGCCGAACAGGATCGTCAATGTGGTTGTCTAGATCTACCTTCCTCGCCATCTGCCTCGCGCTCGGCGCCTGCGGCTTCGAGCCGCTCTATGGCGAGCATCGCGGCGAGAGCACGACGGTCACCGCTGACATGGCGACGATCCGCATCGAGGCGATCCCCGATCGCATCGGGCAGAAGATGTACAACATGCTGCATGAGCGGCTGACGCCCGAAGGCCGCATCGAGGAGCCGAAATACTCGCTGCGGGTGCGGCTGCGGGAGACCAATGACGAGCTGCTCTATGAGCGGGACGAGACAGCGACACGCTCCAATCTGACGGTCCGCGCTGATTACGAGTTGCGGCGCCTCAAGGGCGACGAAGTTATCGCCAAGGGCACCAGCCGGGCCACCAGCAGCTATGACATCCTGAGTTCGCAATATGCCACGGTGGTTTCCCAGGACGACGCCCGCGAACGCGCCGCACGGGTAGTGAGCGACGATATCCGCACCCGCGTCGCCGTCGCCCTGTCGGCGGAACCGAACTGAGGCCGCCGCCGTGAAGGTGGCGCCGCGGAACATCGAGATATTCCTGCGCAAGCCAGGAGCGGAGATCATCGCCGTGCTGATCTACGGACCCGATACCGGATTGGTGCGGGAGCGCGGCGACCGGATGGTGGAGTCCATCGCCGGCGGCATGGACGATCCCTTTCGCGTCAGCAATGTGACCTTGGCCGATCTGCGCGAAGAGCCGTCGCGCTTGCGCGACGAGGCGGACGCGCTGACCTTCGGTGGCGGCCGCCGCGCCGTGCGGCTGCGGGATGCGGCGGATTCGGCCGCGGGCGCTGTCGAACTCCTGCTGTCATCCACCACCAGCGCCGGCGTTGCCGTTGTCGAGGCCGGCGATCTCCCCTCGCGATCGCCGCTGCGCAAGCTCTTCGAGGGCGCGGCAAATGCCGCGGCGCTGCCCTGTTACCGGGACGATGGCGAGGAACTGGGCAAGCTCATCCTGCAAGTGCTGCGCGCCGCGGGCCTGCAACTCGAGCGGGACGCCCTCGCCTATCTGACGGCCAGTCTCGGCGGCGATCGCGGCCTGACACGGCGCGAATTGGAGAAGCTTGTCACCTATATGGGTCCGGCCGTCGGTGCGGAGATTCGGCCGGTGACGCTGGCCGATGCCAAGGCCTGCGTCGGCGACTCCTCCGACACGACGCTGGACGATCTGGTGTTCACGGCGGGGATCGGCAAGCTGTCGGATTTGGAGAGCGTCATTGATCGCGTCCTGGCGGAAGGGGTGAATCCAATTCAGTTGTTGCGGGCGTTGAGCCGGCATTTTCTCCGGCTGCAACTGGTGACCGGCGGCGGCGATGTGGAGGGTGCGATATCGCGGCTACGGCCGCCGGTGTTCTTTCAGCGGGTGCCGCAGCTCAAAGCTCAGGCCAAGCGCTGGCGGCCGCCGGCGGTCGCCGCGGCACTCGAGCTGTTGTTGCAGGCGGAGATGCAATGCAAGCGCGCCGGCTGGCCGGTCGAAACGATCATCAGGCGCACAGTCCTGGATATCGCGCAGATGCCTGGGCGGCGTTAGTTGACGGTCTCGCCCCGCAAGCGGGCGATCACCAGGTCAAGCTGTTCCAGGGTCTTGTACTGAATCGTCACATGGCCGGATTCGCCCTGGCCGGATATCGCCACATGCAGCCCGAGCCGCGCGGTGAGATCGCGTTCAAGGGCGCGGGTGTCTGCATCCTTTTCGACTCGAGGCCGCGGGGTCAGCTTGCTGCGGCCGAATTTGGCGAGCTTCTCGGTCTGCCGCACATTCAGCCCGCGATTGACCACCAGGGCCGCCAGCGCCGATGGATCCGCCGTGCCGATCAGCGCGCGGGCATGGCCGGCGCTGAGCTTGCCGTCATCCAGCAGAATCTGCACGGTATCCGGCAGGTCCAGCAGCCGCAGCGTGTTGGCGATGTGGCTGCGGCTCTTGCCCACATGCTGGGAGAGGTCTTCCTGGGTGTTGCCGAATTCGTCGATAAGCCGGCGATAGCCGCGGGCTTCTTCCAGCGGCGATAGATTCTCGCGCTGAACGTTTTCGACGATGGCGAGCTCCAGCGCTTCGCGGTCGCTGAGTTCCTTCAGGATGATCGGCACTTCATGCAGCTTGGCCAGTTGCGCCGCACGCCAGCGCCGTTCGCCGGCAACGATCTCGAAGCTGCCGGGATGGCCTGCCCGCGGCCGTACCAGGATCGGCTGCAGGATGCCGTTCTGCCGCACCGACTCCGCCAGCGCTTCCAGCTCCTCTTGCACGAAGCGTTGCCGCGGCTGGAAAGCGCCGGGATGGATCTGCTCCACCGGCAGCGTGCGCAGCGAGCGCGGCGGCGTCACCGGCTCTGCGGGATTCTGCGAACCGAGCAGAGCCGAGAGACCGCGGCCGAGATTGCGCTTCTGTCCGTCGCTGTTCATGCCGTTCTCTCCTGGGTCAGCGGCTGGCCCTCGCGTGTCAGCACTTCGCGCGCCAGCCGGATATAGGCCTGCGCGCCGGTGCTGCGCATGTCATAGATCAGCACGGGTTTGCCGTGGGACGGCGCCTCGGAAATCTTCACGTTGCGCGGAATGATGGTGTCATAGACCGCGGCGCCCAGATGCTGGCGCACATCGGCGGCCACCAGTTCGCAGAGATTGTTTCGCTTGTCGAACATGGTGAGCACGATGCCCTGGATGGACAACTCCGGGTTGAAAGCGCGTTTCACCTGTTCGATGGTGCGCATGAGATGGGTGAGTCCCTCCAGCGCATAGAACTCGCATTGCAGCGGCACCAGCACCGCATCGGCAGCGACCAGCGCGTTCAGCGTCAGCAGGTTCAAGGAGGGCGGGCAATCGATAAGAATATAATCATACATGAGGCGCGCCAAGTCGATCGCGCCGCGCAGGCGGAATTCGCGCCGCTCCTGATCCGCCAATTCCAGATCGGCGCCGGAAAGATCCAGCGAGGCCGGCACCAGCGACATGCGGGGAATCGGCGTCGGCATTGTGGCCGCGGCGATGGTCACGCCCTCGATCAGTACGTCGTAAGTCGAGAGCTGCCGCGCTTCCGGCCCGATGCCGAGGCCGGTACTGGCATTGCCCTGGGGATCGAGGTCGATGATCAGCACCCGCTTCTCGCAGGCGGCCAGCGCCGTGGCAAGATTCACCGCCGTCGTCGTCTTGCCGACGCCGCCCTTTTGGTTGGCCAGCGCCAGCACGCGGCAATTGCCGGACGCCATGCCGATGTCGCGGTTACTGCTTTGCACGCCGAACCTGCCCGATCCGCAGAATGCACCCCGTGGGGTCAGAGGCACTGGGAAAGCGCTCTACCTCCATTTGCCAGTTTTTGCGCGCCGCGGCTAGTTCTTCTTCCGCCGCCGCGCCCTTGAGAAATAAAGCTTTTCCGTCAGGCCACAGAAGTTTCTGTGCATAACTGAGCAGTTGGTCGAGCGGCGCGCAGGCGCGCGCCGTGACGACACGGGCGCTGATGCCCTCCAACTGTTCGATGCGCTTGTTGTGAATTGTCGGCTTCGCGCCGGCGGCGCGGGCAGCCTCGGCCAGAAAGACGCATTTGCGCTGATCGGACTCGATCAGATGGACTTCGGGAATCCCGAGGATCGCAAGGACAAGGCCCGGAAAGCCGGCGCCACTGCCGAGGTCGATGATCGATGATGTCCCCTCGGGCAAGAGTGGCAGGAGTTGCGCGCTGTCCAGCATATGGCGCCGCCAGAGGTCGTTGATCGTCGAGGCAGAGACTAGGTTGATCCTTGCCTGCCATTTGACGAGCAAAGCGGCGTAGGCCGCCAGCCGCCCGATTGTTTCACGTGAAACGCCGGTCGCCGCGGCAAAATCTTCCGGCCCGTAGCCCATCCGCCCGTCAGGCCGAAATCCGTTCGATGCGGCGCCGGACATGACGCAGCAGCGCGTTCAGCGCGGCTGGCGTCACGCCGGAAATCCGTGCAGCGGCTCCCAAGGTTGCCGGGCGGGCGGCCTTCAACTTACTGCGGATTTCCGCAGATAGATTGGGCATCCCGTCGTAGTCCAGGCCAGCGGGCAGCAGCAGGTTTTCGTCCCGCTGGAAGGCGTGGATGTCGGCCTCCTGGCGGCCCAGATAGCCCGCGTAGCGGGCTTCGATCTCTAGCTGCTCGGCGGCATGGCCGGGCACATTCCGCAGCTCCGGCCAGAGGTCGCGAATCGCTGCGAAGCTCATGTCGGGATAGCCGAGCACGTCCATGGCGGTGCGGCGGACGCCGTCCTGGTTCACGGGAATACCTTTGTTTTTCAGCACATTGGGTGTGGCCGCCACGCTCTGGGCGAGGCGGCGGGCCTGGTCGATCTCCTGGCGCCGCCGGTCGAAGACCTGCCGCCGGCGGGTTCCGACGACGCCGATATCGACGCCCTTCCCAGTCAGGCGTAGATCGGCATTGTCGGCCCGCAAAGTCAGCCGGTACTCGGCGCGGGAGGTGAACATACGGTAGGGTTCGCTGGTCCCGCGGGTCACCAAGTCGTCGATCATCACGCCGATATAGGCGTCGCTGCGATCCAGCAGGAATGGTTCGGCGGATCCGGCTGCCGTCAAGGCGGCGTTGATGCCGGCCATCAGTCCCTGGGCCCCCGCCTCTTCATATCCGGTCGTGCCGTTGATCTGCCCGGCCAGGTAGAGTCCCGGCACGCGGCGGGTCTCCAAGCTTGGCTTCAGCTCGCGGGGATCGACAAAGTCATACTCGATGGCATAGCCCGGCCTGATCATCTTCGCCCGGTTCAGTCCAGGGATGGTGGCAAGAATCTCCATCTGGACCTCCGCCGGCAGCGAGGTGGAGATGCCGTTGGGATAGACGGTGTCGTCATCCAGGCCTTCGGGCTCCAGGAAGATCTGATGGCGCTCCTTGTCGGCGAAGCGGACGATCTTGTCCTCGACCGACGGGCAATAGCGCGGGCCGGTGCTCTCGATCTGTCCGGAGTACATGGGAGAGCGGTGCAGATTGCGGCGGATGACCTCGTGGGTGGCGGCACTGGTCCAGGTGATGTGGCAGTTCACTTGGGGCGTGGTGATCCGGTCCGTCAGATAGGAGAATGGGACCGGCGGGTTGTCGCCGGGCTGAACCTCCAGGCCGCTCCGGTCGATGGTTCGGCCATCGAGCCGCGGCGGTGTGCCGGTCTTCAGCCGGCCAAGAGGAAATCCGAGCCGATTCAAAGTCCTGGACAACCCAATCGAGGGTGCCTCGCCGACCCGCCCGGCCGGCGTCTGGGCCTCTCCTATATGTATTAGTCCGCGAAGAAAGGTGCCGGTGGTCAGGACAACGGCGCCGGCCTGATAGGCCTTCCCCGACGCCGCCAGGACTCCCTGGATGGCGCAATCTTCGCCCGTGATCAGATCCTCGACAGCATCGCAGACGATGGTCAGGTTGTCCTGCTCGGCAAGCAGGCCCTGGACCGCCTGGCGATAAAGCTTCCGGTCGGCCTGGGCCCGGGGTCCGCGAACCGCGGGGCCTTTGCTCCGGTTGAGCATCCGGAATTGGATTCCGGCTGCATCGGCCGCCCGGCCCATGATTCCGTCCAGCGCGTCGATCTCCCGGACCAGGTGTCCCTTCGCCAGACCGCCGATGGCCGGATTGCAGGACATCTCGCCGATTTTGGCGGCGTCATGGGTCAGCAGCAGGGTGCGAACGCCCATTCGAGCTGCGGCCGCGGCCGCCTCGGCCCCGGCGTGCCCGCCCCCGACAATAATGACATCCCAGGTCTTCATGGCGGCGAAATCTAGTGAGGACCGATTTCCGAGTCAAAAGACACGCGCGTAACTTTGTTTCACGTGAAACATTGGTCCGGGCTTACTTGCCGATGCAGAAGTCCCGAAACACCACATCCAGGATATCTTCGACATCCACCCTGCCCGTGATCCGGCCAATCGACCGGACTGCCAGCCGCAGATCCTCGGCGATCAGCTCCGGCTGCTCTGCCGCCAAGGCGCCACTCAGGGCCGTGGCCGCCTCTTCCAGTGCATGGCGGTGCCGCGCCCGGGTCAAAAACGGTGCCTCGCCAGCCCCTGCGATCGCTTCGACGCGCTTCTGAATTTCCGCTATCAGCTCCGGCAGGCCCTGGCCATTGGAGACCGAAATCGGGAATGCTCCCTCAATCTTGCCGCTCCAGCCATGAGCCGCCAAGTCTGTCCGGCTGACGACAGGCAATGCTCGCTTATCCATCAGCCCGACGGTGCCGGCATCGATTTCAGGGAGTCCGGCGGCATCGAATAGCAGGATATTGATATCTGCTGCCTCCGCCCGTTGGAGCGCCCGCCTGACGCCTTCAGCCTCAATCTCGTCCGCGGCATCCCGCAAACCGGCCGTATCCGCGAGGTCGACAAGGTAACCGCCAAGGTCCAGCCGCACTTCCACCACATCCCGGGTAGTGCCTGCCCGTGCCGACACGATGGCGGCGTCCCGTCCAGCTAAATAATTCAAAAGACTTGATTTTCCAGAGTTTGGCGCGCCGAGGATGGCGACCGATACGCCCTCCCGCAACCGCTCGCCACGCCGGCTATCAGCCAGATGAGTGCCGATCTCCCGCGCCAACCCACTAGCAAGCCCTTGAACCTCCTGCAAAAGCTCGGATGGCAGGTTATCTTCGGGAAAATCGATATGGGCCTCGAGCCTAGCCAGCGTCCTGACCAGCCGCTCCCGCCAGCCCTCATACAACCGGCCGAGCGCCCCCGCCAACTGGCGCAGCGCTTGGCGCCTTTGCTGCTCGGTGTCGGCATTGATCAGATCGGCAATGCCTTCGGCTGCCGTCAGATCCAGCTTGCCATTCTCGAACGCCCTTCGCGTGAACTCCCCGGCATCCGCCGGCCGCAGGCCTGGAATCCCCGCCAGCTCATCGACCACGGCAGATAGGACGGCACGGCCGCCATGGAGATGCAGCTCCGCCATGTCCTCGCCGGTAAAACTAGCCGGTCCTGGAAACATGGCCACAAGGCAGTGATCGAGAGCAACTTGATTGCGTTGTGAATGCAAGTTGCACAAAGTTAGTGTCCTTGGTTTCGCAACTACTCCGCCCGAGAGCAATTGAATGGCATCGAGCGCCTTCGGGCCGGAAATCCTGACGACCGAGATCGCCATGTTGCCGGCCCCGGTGGCTGGCGCGAAGATCGTGTCGCCATGGCGGCTGGCCGGTGTTCCGCTCGCGCGGACCGGCGGCTCACTTTTCGCCCGGCCCATAGTCCGGCTTCAGAATCAGGCGTGGCACCCGGCCGCCGCCCTTCACATGGTTAAGCAGGATCTCGTCAACGTCCGAGGTCGACTCGTAGCGATACCAGACGCCTTCGGGATAAATCACCATCGTCGGCCCGAGCTCGCAGCGATCCAGGCAGCCGGACGCATTGATGCGCACCCGCTCCAGCCCCTCTTCCTTGGCGCGGGCTTTCATATAGTTCCGCAGTTTCTCCGCGCCCTTCTCTTTGCAACAGCCTCGCGGATGTCCGGCGGGTCGCTCGTTGGTGCAGCAGAACACATGAACTCGATAAAATGCCGCGGGATCTTCTCCATTCGCCGGACCCGAACTCATTTATGTCCCTTTTCCCGATGCTGATCGAACTGCGCCCAAAAGGCCTTCTGCATTTGATCGAAACTCGCACCGGCCATGGGCATCCAGGTCTTCCACAACGACTCCGGATCCATCGACTTCATCGTCGACTTCAGGCGGTCGCCGACTTCCTGCATCAATTCCTTCTGCAGCGGCGCCACGTCGGGCAGACCCATGAAGGTTCGCGCCTCTTCGGGGGTGCAATCGATATCAATGGTGATTTTCATAGAATCCTCGTCGCGCGTTGCGAATGAGCCGGCCCACCGCGGCCCAACCTAATGCCGCCATTCGCTGCCGTCCACTTGGCGGCGGCCCATCAAAGCGGTCAATCTCCTTGCAGGCCCACGCCACCCGCTCCATTTTGGCGCCACCGATTCGCCGCGCCCTGGCACCCCCCTCACAATTGGCTTCCGAATGAGCAGAAACAACCTCGACGGCGAAACCAGCCCCTATTTGCTCCAACACCGCGAAAATCCCGTGCATTGGCAGCCCTGGGGTCCGGAAGCGCTGGCGCGCGCCAAGCAGGAGAACAAGCCGATCCTGCTCTCCGTCGGCTATGCCGCCTGTCACTGGTGCCATGTCATGGCTCATGAGAGTTTCGAGAATCCCACCATCGCTGCGTTGATGAATGACCTCTTCATCAACATCAAAGTCGACCGAGAGGAACGGCCGGATCTGGACAGCATCTACCAGCAGGCGCTGGCTCTATTGCGGCAGCCCGGCGGCTGGCCGTTGACCATGTTCCTAACACCCGATGCCCGTCCATTCTTCGGCGGCACCTATTTTCCGCCGGAGCCGCGTTATGGGCGGCCGGGTTTTCCGGAAGTGCTGGAAAAGATCTCGGAGGCCTTTCACAGTCATGCCGATGCCGTGGCGCAGAACGCAGCAGCGATCGGCGATGCCCTGGCAAAGCTTTCGCAGCCGGAAGGAGGCGCCGGCATTCCGCTCGACATCTATCAGCCCCTCGCCGAGCGGATGCTCTCGAACATCGACATGGAGAATGGCGGCATCGGCGATGCGCCGAAGTTTCCCCATGTTCCCGCCTTCGAACTGCTGTGGCGGACCTGGCTGCGCAGTCACGATGCGCGCTTCCGCAACGCCGTAACCTTAACGTTGATCCGCATGTGCCAGGGCGGCATCTACGATCATCTCGGCGGCGGCTTCGCGCGCTACACCGTCGACGCCGAATGGCTTGTCCCGCATTTCGAGAAAATGCTCTACGACAATGCGCAGCTCATACAGCTGCTGACGCTGGTTTGGCAGGACACACGAGAAAAGCTGTTCGCCGATCGCGTGCATGAAACCATCGAGTGGGTGCTGCGGGAAATGCGCGCAGCGCCGAATGCGGACGACAAGCGCGCCTTCGCCAGCTCGCTCGATGCCGACAGCGAGCATGAAGAGGGCAAGTTCTATGTCTGGAGCGAGGCCGAGATCGATCGGCTGCTCGGCGACGATGCCGAATTCTTCAAGACGATCTATGACGTGACGGCCCATGGCAATTGGGAAGAGAAAAACATCCTTAACCGCACCTCCCATCCCAACCTGGGTGCGCCGGAAGAGGAACAGCTTCTGGCGACCTGCCGCAACAAATTGCTGGCGGCGCGCGACTCGCGCGTGCGGCCGGGCTGGGACGACAAGGTCCTCGCAGATTGGAACGGCTTGATGATCGCCGCGATGACGGAGGCGGCGCTGGTTTTCGACCGGCCGGCCTGGCTGACGGCCGCGATCGAGGCTTTCGACTTCGTCCTCACCTCCATGAGCATTGATGATCGGCTGTTCCATGGCTGGCGCGGCGGCAAGGCGCGCCACCCCGCCACGGTCGACGATTATGCGCAGATGGCGCGCGCGGCGCTGGCGCTCCATGAAGCGACCGGCGAGCAACGATTCCTAAACCATGCCGAGCGCTGGACCGGCCTTCTCGACCGGAATTACTGGGATACCGAGCGCGGCGGCTACTATTTCACCGCTGCCGATACGGCTGACGTGATCGTCCGCACCAAGACAGCCGGCGACAACGCCACGCCGGCGGGCAACGGCGTGATGGTTGGTGTCCTGGCGCGCCTTTTCTACATCACCGGCAATCCGGCCTACCGGGAACAGGCCGACCGGATTATCGCCGCCTTCTCCGGCGAATTGAACCGCAACTTCTTCGGCCTCTGCACCCTGCTTAACCAGAACGAACTGCTGCAGACGGCGCTGCAGGCGGTTCTGGTCGGTCCGGCCGGGTCCGGCGACGCCAAGGCACTGGCGGCCGCCGTTTATGGCCGATCCCTGCCGAACCGCATCATGGTGAATGTGCTTGACGGCGCCGCGCTGCCGCCCTCGCACCCCGCGGCCGGCAAGGGCATGGTGCGGGGCAAACCGGCGATGTATCTGTGCCGGGGCACGAATTGCTCGCTGCCGATGACCGATGTGGCCGCCCTCAACCGCGCTCTGACCGCCGGCTGAGGCCGAATTGCCTGGAGATGACAATCCCCGCCCAAAGCCGCTATGCTTTAACCATATTCAGAAGCCGGCGGCGGGCCTGCCGCCAAGGGGACACCCATGGCTGATACGACCATCAAAGTCGGCGACGGCTCATTCACGGCCTATGTCTCGGCGCCTAAGGGCGCGGCCGCGGCGTCCGGCATCCTGGTGATCCAGGAGATCTTCGGCGTTAACCAGGTGATGCGGGATCTCTGCGATGGACTGGCCGGTCAGGGCTATCTGGCGATGTGTCCCGACCTTTTCTGGCGGCAGGAACCAGGAATCCAGATCACCGACAAGACGGAGGCCGAGTGGGCGCGGGCCTTTCAGCTGTTTCAGGGTTTCGACCAGGACAAGGGTACGCAGGATCTGATCGCCAGTCTGGCCCATCTGCGGAAGCTGCCGGGCTGCAACGGTAAAGCCGGCTCGGTTGGCTACTGCCTCGGCGGCAAGATGGCCTATCTGATGGCGGCCCGATCCGACTCCGACTGCAATGTCAGCTATTACGGCGTGGGCATCGACGTCGCCCTGGGCGAAGCCGGCGGCATCAAGAAACCGCTGCTCATGCACATCGCCGCCGAGGACAAGTATGTGCCGAAGGAAGCCCAGGCGAAGATCCAGCAGGTCCTCGGCGCTAACGGAAAGGTAACGATACATGTGTACGAGGGCATGGATCACGCCTTCGCCCGCGTCGGCGGCGCCCATTACAATGCCGCGGCCGCGAAACTTGCAAATGACCGCACCGCCGCATTCTTTAAGAAACACTTAACCTAATTCTTAGACCTATTTTGGATCAGCGCTTATGCAGCAAGCCCAAGCCATTCGCTTCCAGCGTATCGGGGGACCCGAGGTCCTCAATCTCGAGCAGGTCGTCGTCGGCGCCCCCCAGGCCGCCCATGTGCTGGTCCGCCATACCGCCATCGGATTGAACTACATCGATACCTATCATCGATCTGGTCTCTATCCGATCCAGACCTTCCCGTCGGGCATCGGCCTGGAAGCCGCCGGCGTGGTGGAGCGGGTTGGCGATGGCGTCACCGAGTTCCAGCAGGGCGACCGGGTCGCCTATGGCACCGGCCCAATCGGCGCCTATAGCCAGCTTCGGGTCATGCCTGCGGACAAATTGGTAAAGATCCCGGACGGGATTGATGACAAGACGGCGGCCGCCATGATGTTGAAAGGCCTGACCGCCCAGTATCTGCTCCGGCGGACCTATAAGGTGCAGAAGGGCGACAATATCCTGATCCATGCCGCCTCCGGCGGCGTCGGCATGATCCTCAGCCAATGGGCAAAGCATCTTGGCGCCAACGTCATCGGCACTGTCGGCTCGCCGCAGAAGGCGACAGTGGCCCGCGCCCATGGCTGCGATCACACGATTCTGTATCGAATTGAAAACTTCGCCGCCCGGGTGAAGGATTTCACCGGCGGCAAGGGTGTCGCCGTGGTCTATGACGGTGTCGGCAAAGACACATTCATGGGTTCGCTCGACTCCCTGTGCCGGCTGGGCATGATGGTCAGCTACGGCAATGCCTCCGGCCCGGTGCCGCCCTTCGACATCAGCATCCTGAATCAGAAAGGCTCCCTGTTCCTCACCCGCCCGTCGCTCATGGGTTACGCGGCGACCCGCAACGAGCTGGTCAGCATGGCGGCTGAGCTGTTCGAGGTGGTGAAGAACGGTACGGTTAAGATCGAAATCAACCAGACCTACAAACTGCGCGACGCAGCCCAGGCCCATCGCGATCTCGAAAGCCGCAAGACCACCGGCTGTACTGTTATCCTGCCGTGAGCATTAGCGGCGAACGGGTTGTCTGCTGGACGCCCTGGTCGGGTCCCGGCATGGAGATGCTGCGTTTCCGGAAAGGTCACGCCGGCGATGCGCCTTATGTGGCCAGCGGCGTCGTCCTTGGCCTCAGCGACACGGGCCCTTACCGTCTTAACTACAAGATCAAGATCGAGTCCAATTTCCAGGCTCGGAAGCTGATGCTGGAGGTAAACGGCATCGACGGCAGCTACAGCCGGATGCTGCGCACCGACGGCATCGGCCACTGGCGCGGCGACACCGGCGGCATGCTCGCCGAGCTGAATGGCTGCCTGGACGTGGATATCCAGGCGACGCCCTTCACCAATCTGCTGCCGATCCGGCGGCTGAAGCAAAAGCCCGGACAGCAGAACGAGATCGGCGTCGTCTATATCGAAGTGCCAAGCCTGATCATCTCCAAGGCGCGGCAGCGTTATACCTGTATGGAACCGTTACGGCCGGACGCCGCGGGCACTGCCGGCAAGTATCTCTATGAAGGCCCGATCGGCGACTTCAAGGCCGAGCTGCCCGTGGAGTCCGATGGCTTGGTTCTCGACTACCCGGGACTGTTCCGCCGCGTCTATCCCCAGTGACAGACTCCTATATATAAGGAGTCGCCGGAAATAGCGCATTTCCGCGCATTTGTCGGACCTTGACAGATTAAGAAGTTATTCACCATGCGGCCGCCGGCCGCGCATGCCGGCGCTACTGATTCATCGAACTGAAGAAGTCCGCGTTGTTCTTCGAATGCTTCAGCTTGTCGATCAGGAACTCCATCGCATCGGTGACGCCCATGGGCATCAGGATGCGGCGCAGCACCCACATCTTCGACAGCGTCGCCTTGTCCACCAGCAGCTCTTCCTTGCGGGTGCCGGATTTGGTGATGTCGATCGACGGGAAGGTGCGCTTGTCCGACAGCTTGCGATCGAGGATGATTTCCGAATTGCCGGTTCCCTTGAATTCTTCGAAAATCACTTCGTCCATGCGGCTGCCGGTATCGACCAGCGCCGTGGCGATGATGGTCAGGGAGCCACCCTCTTCGATGTTCCGGGCGGCACCGAAAAAGCGCTTCGGCCGCTGCAGCGCATTGGCGTCAACGCCGCCGGTCAGCACCTTGCCCGATGACGGCACCACGGTATTGTAGGCGCGGGCCAGGCGGGTGATCGAGTCCAGGAGGATCACCACGTCGCGCTTATGTTCCACCAGGCGCTTGGCTTTCTCCAGCACCATCTCCGTCACCTGGACGTGCCGCACTGCCGGCTCGTCGAAGGTGGAGCTTACGACCTCGCCCTTAACCGTGCGCGACATGTCCGTGACTTCTTCCGGCCGCTCGTCGATCAGCAGCACGATCAAATAGCATTCGGGATGGTTGGCGGCGATCGCGTGGGCGATGTTCTGCAACATGATCGTCTTGCCGGTCCGCGGCGGTGCGACGATCAGTCCGCGCTGGCCTTTGCCCAGCGGCGAGATCAGATCGATGATGCGGGTGGTCAGGTCTTTCTTGGTCGGTTCCAGGTACTCCAGCTTCAGCCGCTCATCGGGATAGAGCGGCGTCAGGTTGTCGAAGTTGATGCGGTGCCGGACCTTCTCCGGATCGTCGAAGTTGATCGTGTTAACCTTAAGCAGGGCGAAATAGCGCTCGCCTTCCTTCGGCGAGCGGATCTGGCCTTCGACAGTGTCGCCGGTGCGCAGACCAAAGCGGCGCACCTGGCTCGGGCTGACATAGATATCGTCCGGGCCGGGCAGGTAATTTGCCTCTGGCGAGCGGAGGAAGCCGAAGCCGTCCTGGAGAATCTCCAGCACGCCATCGCCGAAGATCGCGACGTCGTTATCGGCCAGCTGTTTCAGAATGGCGAACATCATATCCTGCTTGCGCAGGTTGCTCGCGCTCTCGATCTGCAACTCCTCGGCATAGGCCAAAAGCTCGGCCGGGGATTTGCGCTTCAACTCCTGCAGATTCATGGCGGACTCGGATTCCGTATAATCGGGAAAGGGATGGCGGCTGGCTGTCGGGAAAGGTGCTGGATCTCGGCCAACGCGCCGGTTGTCCCCTGGCAGGCGACAGGCTTTGCAGCCCTACGCAATTGTCTGTTTCTGTCGGGGTAATGGCGCGGCGGGCGACGCCCGCGCAAGGACACGGGATTCTTTAGCGAAACACGCCGTCGAAGTCAAATCGAGAATAGAGTTATCTCACCAGGGTAAACAAAGACTTAAGGCCCCGCTAAAACGGCCGCACGACGATCAAGATCACGATCAGGATCATCAGGGCCGTCGGGACTTCGTTGGCGATGCGGTAAAACCGTGCCGGCCGGCTATTCCGGTCGGCAGCAAAATCCTTGCGCCAGCGCGCCAGCAGATGGTGGAAATGGCTGAGCCCCGTCACCGCCACGAGCTTGAGATAGATCCAGGCGGCACCCCAATCCACCACGCCCGGCGTCAGCAGCAGAATGATACCGAAGATGAATGCGGCCGCCATGGCCGGGTTCATGATCCCCCTCAACAGGCGCCGCTCCATGATCTTGAACGTCTCGGATTGGGGCGAACCCGCGGGTGCATCGCAATGGTAAACATAGAGCCGCGGCAGATAGAGCAGCCCGGCCATCCAGGCGATGATGCCGATGATATGCAGCGCCTTGATCCAGGGATGGAGATCGGCCAGCAGTTCCATCCACATGGCGCTATCCTAGGCCACTCGATTCAAACAGCAGCTTGCCGCCGCGGCGCAGATACGCCGGCCCTCCGATGACACCACCGGCCGTTCCTCGACCAAAAGTGTCTTTACCATGTCGGCCAGGCCGCCGATGAAGGCCGGCTCCGTGCCCACCGTCGGCACCCGGACATAGATGGGAACGCCGGCCTCCCGGGCCAGATGGGCATACTCCAGGTCGAGCTCCACCAGAGTCTCCGAATGCTCCGACACGAAGGCGATGGGAACCACCACCAGCGGCATCTTGTCCGCCCCGGCTCGGCGGATCTCCTCGTCGGTCGAAGGGCCAATCCATTCCAGGGGTCCGACTCGGCTCTGATAACAGACCAGCCATTGGCCGGCGGTGAGTCCGGCGGCCTCAGCCACCAGCTCCGCGGTCTGTTTCACCTGATCGGGGTAGGGATCGCCGCGATCGACGATGCGCTTCGGCAATCCGTGGGCGGAGAACAGAACCCGGGGCGTTCCCGAACCGGCCGCCAGCGCCTTAGTCACGCCGGCCCGCACCAGACCCGTCATCGCCTTAACCATGCTGGGCTGGCCGGGATAGCAGCACAGCAACTGCCCGGGCTCCCGCAAGCCGGCCCGGGCCGCGGCAGACACCCATGATCCATAAGACGACGCCGTGGTCGTGGATGAAAACTGCGGATAGAGCGGCAGCAGGATAATGCGGTCGGGGCGGAATGCCGCCACCTCCCGGGCCACCGCCGGCGCCATCGGATGCCAATAACGCATGCAGGGATATGCTCTTACCTCGCCGATTCCCGAAAGCGCTCCTTCAAGGGCCCGGGCCTGGGCGATGGTGTTGGCCAATAGCGGCGAGCTGCCGCCGATCCTGGCATAGATTTCCCGGGCGATCGGTGCCCGGCGCCGGGATATCAGCCGTGCCAACAGCCAGCGCAGGGGCTGCGGTGTGGCGATAATCGCCTTGTCGTTGAAGAGATTGAACAGGAAAGGCTCGACCGCCGCCGGGCTATCGGGCCCGCCGAGATTGAACATGACCACGGCGACCCGCGCCATGGTTAAGCCGCACCCCGAAAGTCATGCACGATCTCGCAGAGCTCAGCCACATGATCCGGCGGCGTGGTCTGCAGGATGCCGTGGCCGAGATTGAAGACGAAGCGGCCAACGCCGAACGTCTTAAGGATGTTTTCCGCCGCCGCCTTCATGGCAATACCACCCTGGACGACCAGCAGCGGATCCAGATTGCCCTGCAGCACTTTCTTCGGCTGCAATTCCCGCGCCGCCCATGCCGGCGGCAGGCTTTGATCCAGACTCAGCGCATTGCAGTCGCACCGGCTGGCATAGTCGGCATAGGAGACTCCGGCACCCCTGGGAAAAACAATGACCGGCACATTGGGATGCTGCAGTTTCACACGGCGTACGATCTCCACCGTTGGCTCAAGACCCCATCGCTGCAACTCCGCCGCCGCCAAGGCGCCGGCCCAGCTGTCGAAGATCTGCACCGCATCCACGCCAGCCTTAATCTGCGCCAATAAATAGTCACCGGTCGCGTTAACCAGGATATCGATCAAGCGCGCAAAGCCGCTGCTATCGCCATAGGCCCAGGCCTTTGCCTTCTCGAAGTCACGGCTGGAACCGCCTTCGATCATGTAGCTCGCCACCGTCCAGGGGGCGCCGGCAAATCCCAGCAGTGCCGTCTCTTTGGGTAACTTCTCTCGTACCAGGCGGATCGCCGCCATGACAGGCGCCACCCGTTGACCGAAGCCAGTGGAATCCAAACGTTTCAGGTCCTCGGCCCGATCAATGGCGTCAAGCACCGGCCCGCGTCCTTCTTCGAACCGGACCGGCTGGCCCAAACCATGGGGCACCATCAGGATATCGGAGAACAGGATGGCTGCATCCAGCGGAAACCGCCGCACCGGTTGCAGCGTGATCTCTGCCGCCAGCGCCGGCGTCAGGCACATTTCCATGAATCCGCCGGACTTCTCCCGCAGCGCCCGGTACTCCGGCAGATAGCGCCCGGCTTGGCGCATCAACCAAAGCGGCGTTCTGGCGGCCGGGCGTGCTTTGAGGACTTCAATGAGGGTGGATGTCTGCAGCGTCACGGGTTCTGTCGGCATGCTGGCGAAGAGTCCGGCCGCCTCTCTTTATCTTTCTACTATTCTAAGAATCTAGAGAAGTAGTAGTGGATAGTGGATGGGGTTGAAACACCGGGATTAAGGGTTTTCAAGGGTTTATTCACAGGCCGGCAGGGATATGTGGAGGGATTTCTCACAGGCTGGGAATAGCCGGGATGATCTCGAGGATCGGCCACGCTGATCGAACTCCCGCCTCAGCGCTCAACGATCAAGAAGCAAAAGCCCGGTGGATAAGCTATGGGCAACTTCTAAAATCGGGGTTCGTACCGGGCCTTCATGGGGTAGCGTCAACAATCGCAACGGCGGTGGACGCAATGGTCGGGATCGGTAATCCTTTGGCAACCATGTTGCCGCAACCCGGCTTCTCCCCAGGACTCCCAGGATTGTCTTCTCCGTGAACAGCATCGAACCGGCCAAGGTCTTCCATTTGCATCTCGTCTCCGACGCCACGGGCGAGACGATTAACAGCGTCGCCCGCGCTTGTCTCGCCCAGTTCGATCAGGTGGAACCCCACGAACATGCCTGGACCCTGATCCGCACCTCCAAACAATTGGAGAAAGTGCTCGCGGGGATTGAGGCGCATCCCGGCCCGGTGCTCTTTACCATGGTCAATGAGAAGCTGCGGATGGAGCTGGTGGCCGGCTGCCACCGGCTGCAGGTGCCTTGCATTCCCGTGCTCGATCCCGTGATCATGACGCTCGCCAGTCATCTGGGCATGCAAGCGCAAGGCCTGCCTGGACGGCAGCATGAATTGGATGCCGAATACTTCGGCCGCATCGATGCCATGAACTTCGCCCTGAGCCATGACGATGGTCAATCGGCACAAGATTACGATCTTGCTGACGTCATCCTCGTCGGCGTGTCCCGGACCTCGAAGACGCCGACCTGCATCTATCTTGCGAACCGCGGCATAAAAGCGGCGAACGTTCCCATCGTGCCCGGCTGTCCGGTGCCGCCGGAGCTACTGACGGCGCGCCGGCCGATGGTGGTGGGCCTGACCAAGGATCCCGCGCAATTGGTTCAAGTCCGGCGCAATCGTTTGCATCTCCTGTCCCAGGCCGAAGACACCGACTATGTGGATCCGGAAGTGGTGCGCAAGGAAGTGGCGCAGGCCCGGCGGCTCTGCGCGGAAAACAATTGGACCGTTCTGGATGTCACCCGCCGTTCCATCGAGGAGACTGCCGCCTCGATTATTCAAATGCTGAGCAAGCACCGGGGCGGCGAGGCGGCGCTCGAATGACAATCGCGGTCGAAGCAACGGATCGCGTCACCCTCTGCAATTCCACGACACACCTTGTACTGGCGTCCGGCAGCAGAGCCCGCGCCGACATGCTGCGCGCCGCCGGCCTGCGTTTCGATGTCGTCAGGCCCGCTGTTGATGAAGACGAAGTTAAGCACTCGCTGCGCGCCGCCAAGGCGCCAGGGTCCGTGATCGCCGAGACGCTGGCGGAACTCAAGGCCCGGCGTGTTTCATCCCGTCATGGCGCAAGCTATGTCATCGGCGCCGATCAGGTCTTGGAGTGCGACGGGCAGAGCTTCGATAAACCGGCGAGCCGCGCCGATGCGCTTGATCAATTGCAGCGTCTCCGCGGAAAGTCCCATGAGCTCATCTCCGCCGCGGTCGTGGTAAAGGATGGGTTAAGGCTCTGGCATCAGACCGACCGCGCGACATTGATTATGCGTCCTTGCAGCGACGAATTCCTCGCGCGATATCTCGACGCCATGGGTGACAACATCCTCGCGACCGTCGGCGGCTATGAGATCGAAGGGCTGGGGGCGCAACTCTTCAGCGCAACTCGTGGCGACCACTTCACAATTCTCGGTCTGCCGCTCTTGCCGCTGCTCGGCTTTCTCCGGGATAGGGGGGTGGTGCCGGCATGACGGCGATCGTCACCCACAGCGGCAAGACTAAACTGGCTGGCGTCATCGGTTGGCCGGTGTCTCACTCCCGCTCGCCGCGCTTGCATGGCTTTTGGCTGAATTCCTATGGCATCGATGGCGCCTACCTGCCGCTGGCGGTGCGGCCCGAACAGTTGCGTGACGCCATCCGCGCCTTGCCGCTCCTCGGATTCGCCGGCGCCAATGTCACGCTGCCCCATAAGGAGGCGGCGCTGTCGGCGGTCGACCGGGCGACTCCACAGGCGCGCCGTATCGGCGCCGTTAACACCATCATCGCGGCGGCGGATGGCACCCTGGACGGCAGCAACAGCGACGGCTTCGGATTCCTTGAGAATCTCCGGCAGTCGGCGCCGCGATGGCAGCCCGGGCAAGGCCCCGCCGTGCTGCTCGGCGCCGGCGGCGCTGCCCGGGCGGTTGCCGCGGCCCTGGTGGATGCGGGCGTGCCGGAGTTGCGCCTGGTCAATAGAACCGCCGCGCGCGCCGAACGGCTGGCCCACGATATCGGTGGGCCGATTAAGCTTCATGCTTGGGAACAGTACGGTGCCGCGCTGAAGGATGCGGCGTTGCTGGTGAACAGCACCACTTTGGGCATGAAGGGCAGGCCGCCCCTGGATATCGACCTGCAACCGCTGCCGCCTACGGCTGTGGTTTACGATATCGTCTATGTCCCGCTGGAGACGCCGCTGCTCGCCGCTGCCCGCGCCCGCGGGTTGGTCACCGTCGATGGCCTTGGCATGCTGCTGCATCAGGCGCGGCCCGGCTTTGCCGCCTGGTTCGGCGTCGAGCCTGTCGTAACGCCGGAATTGCGGAGTTTCATCCTCGCCGACCTCGTGCCTTAGGCCATGCGCGTTATCGGCCTGACCGGTTCCATCGGCATGGGTAAATCGACGGCGGCCGCAGCGCTGCGGCGTTTCGGCGTTCCCGTCCATGATGCCGATGCCGAGGTCCATCGGCTGCTGCGCAGGGATCGTGAGCTGATCGCGGCAATCGAGGCGGCGTTTCCCGGTGTCACTGGACCCGACGGAGTCGACCGGCCGGCGCTGGGCGCCAGGGTGTTTGGCGATCCGGCCGCGCTTCGCCGGCTGGAGGCTCTGATCCATCCCCGCGTTCGCCGCAGCGAGAATGCCTTCCTGGGACGGATGCGCGCCGCCCGCCGCTCCATTGCCGTGCTGGATATTCCCCTGCTATTCGAGACCTGCGGCGAGACAAGGTGCGACGCCGCGATAGTGGTGGCCGCACCCAGATTCCTGCAGGAGCAGCGGGTGCTGGCCCGCCGCGGCATGAACCGGGAACGGCTGACCGCCATTCGCCAGCGTCAGTTATCAGATGAAGAGAAGCTGAGGCGCGCCGATGTCATCATCCCGACAGGTCTCGACCGCCGCATCGCATTGCGGATTCTCAAGCAAGCCCTGGCCGTGTTAAAAGCTTCGGCGCCGTCGCACCGGGGGCTGCGGCGCATGCGGCGTTAACAGCGAGATTATGAGATCCACCCATGCGAGAAGTCGTCCTCGATACCGAAACCACCGGCCTGGATCCCGCCGACGGGCACCGGGTTGTGGAAATCGCTTGTCTGGAACTCGGCAATCACATCCCCACCGGCCGCCACTATCAGGTCTATCTGAATCCGGAGCGGGACATGCCCGCCGATGCGGCGGCGATCCACGGGCTGACCGGCCAATTCCTCGCCGACAAGCCGCGCTTCGGCGACATCGTGGAAAAACTCCTGGAGTTTGTCGGCGATGCGCCGCTGGTGATCCACAATGCCGAATTCGATATGCGGTTTCTGAACGCCGAGCTCACCCGCGCCGGCAAACCCGGTTTCGACTACACCCGCGCCATCGACACGCTTTCGCTGGCGCGGCAGAAGTTTCCCGGCGCTCCGGCCAGCCTCGACGCCCTGTGTAAGCGCTTCGCCATCGACAATTCGGCACGCAGTTTCCATGGCGCGCTGCTGGATGTGGAGCTCCTGGCGTCGGTCTATCTGGAGCTGATCGGCGGCCGCCAGGCGGGCCTGGAGCTGGTGGCCTCACGGCCGCAGGCGCGGATTCTCTCGGTGGTGGGCGAGCGCCAGCTGCGCCCGCCCCGTCCCCATGACGCCAGCGCGGCTGAGCTGGCGGCCCATGCCGAGCTGCTGAAGCAGCTTAAGGAACCGATCTGGAATGGATGAGGCGCGGTCTTAGGATTGCAGCGGTTCGCCGCCACCCTGTGCCGCCGCCTTCTTCTTGTGGTCGCGATACAGCGCGTGGAAGTCGATGGGATTAACCAGCAAAGGCGCGAAGCCGCCCTCCCGGGTCAATTGCGTCACCAGCGCCCGCAGATAAGGAAAGATCAGCCGCGGCGTCTCGATCATCAGCAGCGGCTCGATCTTGTCTTCCGGCACCTCGCCGATCTGCACCATGGCGGCATATTCCATATCCACCAGATAGGCCGCCTTGCCTTCATGGGTCGCCTCGACCCGCAGCTTCAGTACGACTTCGAAATTCGGCGGCCCCACCGGCGTGATCCGCAGGTCGACGCCTACCCGTCCTTGCCGCACATCCAGGGCATGGCTCAGGATCGCCGGCGAGCTCGGGCTCTCGAAGGACAAATCCTTAAGGTACTGAGCCAGGATGACGATGGGCGGGGCGCGATAGGGGGCTGTGGGCGCGGGCGCCCCGGCGTCGGTGTCGGTCATGGGTTCACGCTGGGAACTGGGTTTACTCGATCGATTGCCGGGCGCGGCCTAACATGGCGGCGCAGCCGGCTCAATGTGCTTTAGCGCCCCGGATCTGTGGCGTCCTCTGGAAAGCCGCCGTGGGGATTGAAAGGCACTGCCTCGCCGTTGCGCGCTTCCTGCCCGGTCAATCCCCGGATAAAGCCCCAATGGGAGATCACCGCCACCCTGTCCCAGTCCGTCAGGCCGCGGACATGATGACGGAAACGGCCGCAGCGGACCGCCAGCTCATCTTCGCTCTCCTCGGCCGGCCACCAGACCTCATCCAGGTGGTCGAACCGCAGATGGGGCCAAGCGCCGGCCAGATGGGTGCGCGCGGTGCCGACATCGCAGGAGAAGGCGGCCCGCTCCCGCACCAGGGGCTCGATGACCATGGGCAGGGCCAATTCCCGGGCGATGATCTCCGCCGTCTGGATGGTGCGGCGATAGGGGCTGACCAGCAGACGGGCCATCTGGCGCGGCGCCAGGATTTCCGCGGCGCGCAGCGCCTGGTCTCGCCCGACCGCGGTCAAAGGGGGATCGGGAATTCCGGGATCGACGCGGGTCCGGTTGTAGGCCGCATTCCATTCCGATTGACCGTGTCGAATCAAGATCATAGACGTCCGGTCCGGGCGGCGGCGGAATCTGGGAAAACGCGACTAACCATCGGGCGATGCTTGCTCTTTGACCGACAATTCCCCATGTTAGCGGTAGTGCTATGGGCTGCGGCCTTGCCGGCGGAATGATCTAGCGCAGCGGCTTGTCGCGGTCCAGCCGCCCTAACGATACATGGGCTGCTGCCCATGGGAACGGCAAGGTCTTGATGGCGGCGCGTAATCGGATCCGACGAGCGCTTGGTGCAGGTTGCAGGCCGTATCCCGGTCGAGGAGAGTTTGGGCTGACATGCCAGGGTTAGACATCATCATTCTCGCGGCCATTGCCCTGTTCGTGGTCGTCCGCCTGTACAAGGTCCTGGGCCAGCGGACAGGCCAAGAGCGGCCGCATGATCCTTTCGCACCGCGCCCGGCGGAGGACGCCCGCCCAGACAAGGTGATATCGCTGCCTGATCGCGGCCGCCGGCCGGAGGTTCCGGCCGATCTGGCGGTCCGTCCGGCCGACGGGTCGAAATCCGCGCCGGCACCGGCGCTGCTGCCGGGGCTCGCCTCCATCCATACCGCCGATCCCTCGTTCGATCCCGACAGTTTCCTCGGCGGTGTGCGCGCCGCCTTCGAGATGATTGTCGGCGCCTTTGCCGCCGGCGATACCGCGACCCTGCGGCCGTTGCTGAACGACGAGGTGTTCGAGAATTTCAAGCGGGCCATCGATACGCGTACCGCCGCGAACGAAACGCTGCAGACCACCCTGGTCGGCATCAGATCGACCGACATCATCGAGGCGGAACTGCAAGGGCGCGTGGCGGAAATCACCGTCACTATCGTCAGCGAACAGATCAACGTGACGCGCAATGCCGAGGGCCAGGTGGTCGATGGCGATCCTGTGAAGGTGGAGCCGGTGACGGATATCTGGACCTTCGCCCGCCAGGTCCGCGCCCGCGATCCCAACTGGGTTCTGGTCGCGACCCGCAGCCCGAATTGAGTCGGGGCAGCCTTTCCCACTTGATTGCTGCCGCGGTTGCTAGCGGTCTCCTTTTCGGATGTGCGGAACAAGCGCCGGCGCCGAAAGAAACCGCCAGCCTTACCGCCGCCGCCTTCGCCGATCTGCCGGGCTGGACGGGCAATGATTTCCCCGCCGCCTTGGCGGCATTCCAGCGCAGTTGCGCGGTCTTCGCGAAATCCTCCGAGGATGCCGCCGTCGGGCCGCAGGGCATCGGTGGTACAGCGAAGGACTGGCAAGCTGTATGTGCCGCCATCCCAGCCTCTGGCAGCGGCGCATCAGCGCGGGATTTCTTCGAGCAGCAATTCACGCCCTACAGCGTATCCGGCGCCAAGAGTACCGGGGGATTGTTCACCGGCTACTACGAACCGGAGCTCGCGGGATCCCGGCAACGCAGCGCCGAATACAGCGTGCCGCTCTATCGGCGGCCCGCCGATCTGGTGATGGTGGATCTGGGCGAGTTCCGCGCCGATCTGGCCGGCAACAGCATCGCCGGCCGCGCGGTCGATGGCCGGCTCAAGCCCTATACCACCCGCGCCGAGATCGATGCCGGCGCACTGGCCGGGCAAGATCTGGAATTGCTCTGGGTCGCCGATCCCGTGGACGCCTTCTTCCTGCAGGTGCAGGGATCGGGCCGCATCAAGCTGGCCGAAGGCGGCGCCACGCGGGTCGGTTTCGCCGCCCATAACGGCCATGGCTTCGTCAGCGTCGGCCGCATCCTGGTGGATGAAAGCAAGCTGACCAAGGACCAGGCGACGGCCCAGACCGTGGCGCAATGGCTAAAGGACCATCCGGCCGGAGCCAGGGAAATCATGGCGCGCAATCCCCGCTTCATCTTCTTTCGCGAGATCGAGGGCGATGGCCCGGTCGGCGCCCAGGGCGTGGTGCTGACCCCGGAGCGCAGCATGGCCGTCGATAGCGCTCTGCTGCCGCTGGGGGCGCCATTCTGGATCGACACCACCTGGCCCGCCGGCACCGGTCAGGCCGGCCAGCCGCTGCAGCGCCTGATGATCGCTCAGGACATGGGTGGCGCCATCAAGGGCGCGGTGCGCGGCGATCTCTTCTGGGGCACGGGCGCCCAAGCCCTGGAGGTCGCCGGCCGCCTGAAGCAACCCGGCCGCTATTTCATCCTGCTGCCCAAGACGGTGATGGCGCCGGCGCCTGTAAGTTGACCTGCCGCTGCCTTGCCATCCCCTGACGGCCCCGCCATTGTCGCGCCGATGAGTTCGCCCGAAACGCCTTCGACCGCGGCCCGCCGCGTCGGCCTGTTCGTCACCTGCCTGGTGGATCTCTACCGTCCTTCCGTGGGCTTTGCCGCGGTGAAGCTGCTGGAGCAGGCCGGCTGCAAGGTGGAGGTGCCGGCGGCGCAGACCTGCTGCGGCCAGCCCGCCTATAACTCCGGCGACCGCGCCGATGCCCAGAAGATCGCGCGCCAGGTGATCGCCGCCTTCGAACCGTTCGATTATGTGGTCGCGCCCAGCGGTTCCTGCGCCGGCATGATCCATGCGCATTATCCGGCGCTATTGTCGGATGATCTCATCTGGCGCGAACGGGCGGAGATACTGGCCGCGCGCACCCACGAGCTGATTTCCTTCCTGGTGGATGTCTGCGGCATGACTCGAGTCGCCGCCAGCTTCAGCGGCAAGGTCACCTATCATGATTCCTGCTCGGGCCTGCGGGAGCTGGGCGTCAAGTCCCAGCCGCGGCAATTGCTCGACAGCGTCGCCGGCTTGCAGCGTGCGGAACTGCCGGGCGCTGAAATCTGCTGCGGTTTCGGCGGCACCTTCTGCGTCAAATATCCGGAGATCTCCGACCAGATGGTGCGGGAGAAAACCGCCGATATCGCCGCCACCGGCGCCGACCTGCTGCTGGCCGGCGATATGGGCTGCCTGCTCAACATCGCCGGCAAGCTGACCCGCGAGGGCCGGCCGGTGGCCGCGCGCCATGTGGCGGAAGTGCTGGCGGGCCTCGACGAAACGCCGCCGATCGGCGCGCCGCGCCGCTGACGGAACGCCGCCATGCACACGCCCACCAGCCATGCCTTCAAGGACAACGCCCACCGGGCGCTGGGCGATCCCCAACTGCAACAGGCGATGTCCCATGTGAAGAAGAACTTCATCGCCAAGCGCGCCCATGCCGCCGCGCGGCTGCCGGAGTTCGAAGCGCTACGCGATGAAGCGCGCGCCATCAAGGATCACACCCTCGCCAATCTCGACATCTATCTCGAAGCTTTCGAGACGAAGGTGAAAGCTGCGGGCGGCCAAGTGCATTGGTGCGCCGATGCCGACAGCGCGCGCCAGACGGTGCTGCGCCTTTGCCGCGAGGCCGGCGCGCGCACGGTGACCAAGGGCAAGACGATGATCGGCGAGGAGATCGCCATCAACGATTTCCTGGAAGAGAACGGCATCACGCCAGTGGAAACCGATCTCGGCGAATACATCATCCAGCTTCGTGGTGAACTCCCCAGCCATATCATCGCGCCCGCGATCCATCTGACCAAGGAGCAGGTGGCCGATGCGTTTCGCGAGGCGCACACGGATCTCGATCCCAAGCGCCCGCTGACCGAGCCGCGGGAAATGCTGGCGGAAGCGCGGGGGAAACTGCGCAGCCGTTTCCTGAAAGCCGATGTGGGCATCACCGGCGCGAATTTCCTGATCGCGGAGACCGGCTCCACCGTGATCGTCACCAACGAGGGCAACGGCGATCTGACCCAGTCGCTGGCCCGCGTCCACATCGTCATCACCTCGATCGAGAAGTGCATGGCGACGTTGGAGGACGTGGCAACGATCCTGCGCCTGCTCCCCCGATCGGCGACCGGCCAGGACCTCACCAACTACGTGACGTTCTCGACCGGCCCCCGCCGCGCCGCCGACCCCGACGGCCCCGAAGCCTACCACGTGGTGATCCTCGACAACGGCCGGTCGGAATTGCTTGGCAGCGAGTTTCGCGAGGTCTTGCGCTGCATCCGGTGCGCGGCCTGCATGAACCATTGCCCGGTCTATAACGCAGTCGGCGGGCACGCCTACGGCTGGGTTTATCCCGGACCGATCGGCGCCGTGCTGACCCCTGCCAACCTCGGCATCAAAACGGCGGGCAAGCTGCCGAATGCCTCGACGTTCTGCGGCGCGTGCGAGGCGGTCTGCCCGGTCAAGATTCCGCTCCCGGGCTTGATGCGCCGATGGCGGCAGCGCGAGTTCAGCGAGGGCCATAACGGGTTTATGGCCAAGGTCTCATTGGCCGCATTCGCGTTCCTGGCCCGGCGCCCCCCGGTCTATCACCTTGTGACCCGCTTTGCCGCCGCCGGATTGTCCGCGCTGGCTGGCAGC
>JBJXDY010000082.1:0-63591 GCA_046154965.1 Dongiaceae bacterium
CGTATCCTCGGCATGGAGGCGCGGCAGGTCGTCCTTCAACACCTGGACTTCGGCTTCAGAAAACAGGTTCGGCAGGATGAGAAAGCCGTCGCGGCGGTACTGATCGAGTTGAGTTGATGTCAGCAGCATTAGCGGGTCTCCGGATCTCGGCCGCCATGATATTCCGTCTTGATCGCCGGCGCCACTCGTCGCCAAGGGCCAAGCTTAGGGCTCTTGGAACTCCACGATGCCCATGATCATGTTGACGGTCTCGCCATCGTCCGACAGCGGCAGATAGAGATCGCGATACCCGCGCACCCATTCATCGGGGCCCACATAGGGAATGTCGCTGATGATTGGCGTGCGCTCCCGGCAGATGCGCAGCGCGGTCTCCCAGACCTGGCTGCCGGGCTGCTGATGCGCCAGCTCGGTGAAATGCTTGCCCGTATAGTCGAAGGCGATCCGCTCGACGATGGCGGTGCCGATCAGGCGATAGCGGAAATCCAGCGGATCCTGGGTGACGTCCACCAACACCACATTGGCAAGCAGGTCGGGGATTTCCGTCGGCTCGATATCCTTGCGGGACGGCATCGAGCGGCCGCCGCGCTTGTCCTGCCAATAGGCAAGCGCCCGCTGCTGCATGGTCGACTCGAGCTTCAGGTCCCCCGTGGACATGCGCTATGCTGCTCTTCGGCCCCCAACGGCAGCGGCGAGCGCTGCCGACCTGGGCGCTATATTCCGTTCGGTGTTGTTAACAGAGTGTGAGGATCGGCCATGACTCTCTCGTCGCTCGATCATGTGAATATCCGGACGGCGAATCTGGCGCCGATGTCGGCGTTCTATGAGGGGGTACTCGGTCTGAGCAAGGGCCCGCGGCCGCCCTTCTCTTTTGGCGGCGCCTGGCATTATTGCGGGGGAATCGCTGCAGTGCATCTGGTCGAGGTGCGCAAGGCGCCGGCCACCAAGGAGCCGCGCTTGGAACATTTTGCCTTCCGCGCCAATGGCATGAAGAGTTTCTTGGAAAAGCTGCGGCAAGAAAAAATACCCTTCGATATTCGTGTCGTCCCGGATTCTGGTATACAGCAGGTCAATGTCTTCGACCCCGACGGCAACCATATCGAGATCCAATTCCTGCCCGAAGACCGGGCCGACTGAACGGCGCCATCGACGGCGGCAAACCCAGTCTAGAGATCGACCAGCAGTCTGCCAGTGGCAATCTCTGCCTTCCGCTTGGCTACATAGGCCTTGAGCGCCTCGCGCCGGGGCGGATCCATCGGCGGCTCCTCATACTGCTTCAACAGTTCCTTCCAGATGCCGTTGGCGCGGCGGGTCGCATCGATAGCGCCAGATTCCTGCCAAGTCTCGAAATTGCGCCAGTCCGACAGCATTGGCGCGTAGAACGCCGTTTCGAACCGCTCGAGGGTATGGGCGGTGCCGAAGAAATGGCCGCCGGGTCCGACCTCGGCGATCGACTCCAGCCCCAGATCCTCGTCCCGCACCGGCAGGGGCGACATGGTCTCGCGCATAAGCTGCAGCATCTCCGCATCGACGATCAGCTTCTCGAACGAGGCGGTGAGGCCACCCTCGAGCCAGCCGGCCGCATGCTCCAGCAGATTCACGCCCCCCATGACGCAGCCCCACAGCGACATGGCCGATTCATAAGTGGATTGGGCATCGACGATGTTCGAAGCGTTCACATTGCTGGAGCGGTAGGGAATGCGGTAGCGGCGGGTGAGTTGCCCGGTGGCCAGCGCCGCCTTGGTGTATTCCGGCGTGCCGAAGGCGGGTGCACCCGTGCGCATGTCCACATTCGAGGTGAAGCCGCCATAAGCCACCGGCGTCCCCGGCCGCACCAGCTGCGCCAGGGAGATCATAAACAGCGCCTCGGCATTCTGCTGCGTCAGGGCGCCGGCCAGGGTGATTGGGCTCATGGCGCCGGCCAGGGTGAAAGGCGTCATCACCACGGGCTGGCCATAGCGGGCCATCTCGGTCAGCCCCGCGCCCATGGGCCCGTCCAGCCGCATCGGCGAGTTGGAGTTGATGATGGTGATTAGCGCCGGTTCGGCCGCCAGTTGCTCCGGCGTCGTCTCATAGGCCAGGCAGGTCATGGCGATGGCGTCGCGCACGCAATGGGCGCCCATGCCCCAGCAATTCCAGGTCTTGTCGGCGAGCGTCAGCGTCGCCTCGTACATGTCCAGATGCCGGGTCTCCGGCGGCAGGTCGGTGGGCTCGATACCGGTGCCGCCATCCTGATGGATAACATTCAGCGACTGCACCAGGCGGATGAAGTCGCACATGTCGGCATAGTTGCCGGCGCGGCGGCCGCGATCCAGATCGCTGGCGAAGGCTGGCCCACCGGTGGCGATGAAGATCAAATTCTCCTCGCCGACGGTCACATCCCGCTCCCGGTTCCGCGCCCGCTGGGTGAAGCGCGGCGGCGCCTTGGCGATCAGCGACTCCACCAGCGCGCCATCGAGTTGCACGCGCTTGCCGCCGAAATCCACCTTGGCGCCGGCGCGCTTGAAGATGTCGAGGCTTTCGAGGTGGAGCACTTCGAAGCCGACATTCTCCAGCAGGCTCAAAGAGGCCCGGTGAATCGCTTCGACCTGATCGGTGCTCAGGATCTCCACCGGACGGAACGGATTCCGGAGCCGCGCGAACGGCAATTGCCGGACGCCGCCGCTCGCGCGCCGTTCGCGGCGCCTGACCGTTTCTCTCGCCATCGCCGAATCCTTCTTAGTCCAAGGCCGCGAGTTCGCGGCGGCAGATATCGGGTTCCACCGCTTCGTCCAGCTCGCGGGCGAATTTGTGCCCGTCATAAACCGCATGCACGACGGCGCCCGGCACATGGCAATCGCCGATGCGCGTCACCCGCTCGATCCCTGCGGATCGCAGGGCGCCGGCGTCGCCGGTGAGCTCGTCATAGAGCTGGTTCTCCGGCGTGCGCGACGTAATCAGGATCAGGCTGGCCCAAGGCTGTTCGCTTTCCTCGCCGCCGGTGCGATGGAAGCGCGCCTTGCCTGGCATGATCTCTGTCAGCAGCATGCCGGTCAGCATGTTGACGCGCAGATCGCTCAGCCGCTGCTGCACCCGTTCCTGCTCGTCCACCATGCGGCACCAGGCCGAAATCTCCAGGCCCGGCGTGGCCAAGGTGACCTGGATGCCGTCTTTCGCCAGCTTCTCCGCGAGCACGCCCGCCAGATAGTACTGGTCGTCGTCATAGATCAGGCAGGGCGAGGCGGGAACTTTGCCCGAGCGGATGTCATCGGGTGTCAACACACAAGGCATGCCGGCGCCAGGAATGCCCAGCAGCGCGCTATGGCCAACGCCGTCGCGGCGCCAGCGCGCGCCGGTGGCGATGACAGTTTCGGCAATGCCGAACTCACGGACATCGGCGACCGTGAGTTGGCTCTCGCGATAGACCTCCACATTTGGCAGCGCGGCGAGACGGCCCATCCGCCAATCGCGCACGCGGCCATAGGAGGCGAGCCCGGGCAACCGCGATTCCCAATTGATCCGGCCGCCAGGCTCGCGTCCCGCTTCCGCAAGCTGCACGCGATAGCCGCGCCTTCCCAATGTAAGCGCGCATTCCAGCCCGGCCGGGCCGGCGCCGACGATCAGCACGGATTTCTCCTTCTTCGCCGGCTGCACCCGCTCCGGATGCCAGCCGCGGCGCCACTCCTCGCCCATGGTGGGATTCTGGGTGCAGCGGATCGGCGCGCCCTCGTTGTTGGCGGAACGGCAGATATTGCAGCCGATGCATTCCCGGATCTCGTCCTCGCGGCCTTCGTCGATCTTGCGCGGCAGGACGGGATCGGCGATCGAGGGCCGCGCTGCGCCGATGAAATCGAGAATCCCCCGCCTAACCTGGGACACCATGGCATCGGGCGAAGTGAACCGGCCGACACCGACCACCGGCTTGCTGGTCATCTTCTTGACGAAGGCGATGTAGCGCTCTTCATAGCCTTCCTCGGAAAAGCGCGCCGTCTGGGAATCGTTCTCCACATAGCTGATATTCACGTCCCAGAGGTCCGGCAGTTCGGCCAGCAGCCCGATGACTTCGCGCCCCTCATTCTCGACCGTGATGCCCCCGGGCCCGATCAATTCATCGACGGCAAAGCGCACGGCGACGGCCGCCTTGTGGCCCACCGCTTCCTTGGTGTCCTCGATCAACTCCCGCAGCAGACGGCTGCGGTTCTCGATGCTGCCGCCATATTCGTCGGTGCGGTGATTGAGCCGGCGGGCGATGAACTGCATCGGCAGGTAGCCGTGGCCGGCATAGACATAGACGATGTCGAAGCCGGCCCGCACCGCTCGCTCGGCCGCGGCGCGGTGCCAGCCGCGGAAGCTCTTGATGTCCTGCTTGTCCATGGCGCGGGTCTGGCGCGGATGCACATAGTGCAGCGGCAGCCCCGAGGGCGAGAGGATCGGCAGGCGGCTCCAGCGGTTCACCGTGTGACTGCCGCCATGCCATAGTTCCACACCCGCCAGCGCGCCATGGCGATGCACGCCTTCGGTCATCACCGCATTGGCGCGCACATCCGATTCATCCCACAGCGAGGCGAACGCGAAGGGCGAGTCATCGGCCGACGGATGGATCGAGCAATACTCCGTGCAGACCACGCCCCAGCCGCCTTCGGCCTTCACTTCGCGCATCGCCGCCACCGAACGCGGCATGCGGTTGCCCATGCCGCTGCAGTGGGGCACCTGGAAGAATCGGTTGCGGGCGGTGACCGGGCCGATGCGTACGGGATCGAACAGCAGGTCATAGCGGGGATTGCGGGGCATTCAGTTTCTTTCTTGACGGGATTGCGGCGGCCAGACATGACGCGCCGGTGCCGCGCCGGGCCCGAAGCGCTTTACACCGACGCTGATTCAACTTCGGAGGTCGGCGATGTCCCTGTAGAGATCCAGGGCCTCGGGATTGGCCAGCGCTTCGCGGTTCTTCACCGCGCGGCCATGGACGATGTCGCGCACGGCAAGTTCGGTGATCTTGCCGCTCTTGGTGCGAGGTATGTCGGATATCTGCACGATCTTCGCCGGCACATGGCGCGGCGTGGTGTTGGCGCGGATCTGTTTTTTGATGCGGTCCTGCAGCGCCGCGTCCAGTTTCTGGCCGGGCTTCAGCTTCACGAACAGGACAACGCGCACGTCGTTATCCCAATCCTGGCCGATCACCAGGCTCTCGAGGATCTCCGGCAGCTGCTCCACCTGGCGGTAAATCTCCGCCGTGCCAATGCGCACGCCGCCGGGGTTGAGCGTCGCATCCGAGCGGCCATAGACGATGATGCCGTCATGCTCGGTCAGCTCGATATAGTCGCCATGGTGCCAGATATTGGGAAAACGGTCGAAATAGGCGGCGCGGTACTTCTTGCCGTCGGGATCGTTCCAGAAGCCCACGGGCATCGACGGGAACGGCAGCGTGCAGACCAGCTCGCCCTTCTCGCCCCGCAGCGGCTTGCCGTCCTCGCTCCAGACTTCGACCTTCATGCCGAGGCCGCGCGCCTGGATCTCGCCGCGCCAGACGGCGCCGATAGGATTGCCCAGCACGAAGCAGGAGATGATGTCGGTGCCGCCGGAAATCGAGGACAGGCAGACGTCCTGTTTCACGTTCTCGTAGATGTAGTCGAAGCCTTCGGGCACCAGCGGCGATCCGGTGGAACAGATGGTGCGCAGCGCCGAGAGATCGCGGCCGTCCATCGGCTTCACGCCGGCCTTGGCGCAGGCATCGATGTACTTTGCCGAGGTGCCGAACAGGGTGCAGCGTTCGGCGGCGGCGAAATCATACAACGCATAGCCATCGGGATGGAACGGCGAGCCGTCATAGAGCAGCAGCGTCGCCTCGGACGCCAGCGCCGAGATCAGCCAGTTCCACATCATCCAGCCGCAAGTGGTGAAATAGAACACCCGGTCGCCGGCCTTGATGTCGGATTGGAGCTGATGCTCTTTCAGATGCTGCAGCAGCGTGCCGCCGGCGCCATGGACGATGCATTTCGGCACGCCCGTGGTGCCCGACGAATACATAATGAACAGCGGGTGGTTGAACGGCAGCCGGGCGAACGGAACATCCCGCGCCGCGAAAGGCCCGATCGCATCGGCCAGGGTCTTTGCCTTCGGCAGCCGCGACACATCGGGCGCGCCGCTGAGATAGGGCAGCACGATCACCTGCTCCACCGTCGGCAGTTCCGGCAGGAACTCCGCCACGCGAGCCAGGGAATCGTGGGCCTTGCCGTTGTAGTAGTAGCCGTCGGCGGTGAAGAGAATGCGCGGGCCTATCTGGCCGAAGCGGTCGATCACGCCGCGGGCGCCAAAATCCGGCGAGCAGGACGACCAGGTGGCGCCGATAGCGGCCGTGGCCAGGGTCGCCACCACCGTCTCCGGCATGTTGGGCACGAAACCGGCGATGCGGTCGCCGGGCTTGATGCCGGCCGCCGTCAAGGATTGGGCGAGACGGGACACCGCATCGTGAAGCTCGCGCCAGGACATGCGGCGGCGTAACTTGTCCTCGCCATGGAAGACCATGGCGTCGTGGTCGTCGCGGCGGCGCAGCAGGTTTTCCGCGTAGTTGAGCTTGGCATCCGGGAAATAGCGCGCGCCCGGCATCTTGCTGCCGTCGGCCAGCACTGTGCCGCCGCTCTCGCCGATGACGCCGGCGAAGTCCCAGACCGACTGCCAGAACTGCTCTGGCCTGGTCACCGACCAGGCATAGAGATCGGCATAGGTCCTGGCGCCCACATTCCAGCGCGCCTTTGCCGCCGCCATGAACCGGGTCAGGTTGGCGGCGGCGATGCGTTCGGAACCGGGCTGCCAGAGCGGCTTACTGCGCTCGTCTGCCATCGTGGCCTTCCCCAACTTTGGCGATTGCATAGCATGGCCGGGATGATTCGGCGAGGGCGGCCCAGGGCTTTGGAATTGCCGTCCTTTTCCTGCAATGCCCCGATGCAGGCTGGCGGTTGGACGGGCCGCCATGCAGGCTTTAGGCTGCCGCCAGCCCGATCATGGTTCAAGCTCCGCAGCCGATCGCCTATTTCCGCTCCGTGCCGCCGCCGGTCCAGGCCGCTATCTACATGGTCGGCGCCTCGCTGCTGTTCGCGGCCCTGAGCGCGACGATCCGTCATCTCAGCACCGGGCTGCATACCTTCGAGGTCACGTTCTTTCGCAATGTCGCCGGGCTGGTGTTCATGCTGCCCTGGCTGTTCCGCTCGGGCTTGGGGGGCCTCCGGACCGGGCGGTTGATGCTGTATGGCTGGCGGTCGTTCCTGAGCCTGCTTTCCATGCTCTGCGGTTTCACCTCGCTGACGCTGCTGCCATTCGACAAGGCGATCGCGCTCAGTTTTACCGTGCCGCTTTTCGCCACCGCGGGTGCAGCACTGTTCCTGGGCGAAGATGTCCGGGCGCGGCGCTGGACCGCCACCATCATCGGCTTCATTGGCGTGATGATCATCCTGCATCCGGGCTTCGCCGGCAGCGAATTGACCACCAGCCGCGCGGCGGCGCTGGGCGCCGGGCTGGCGCTGCTGGCGGCGCTGCTTTCGGCCGTCATCACGCTGATCGTCAAGGATCTGGCCCGCACCGAGCCCAGCGACGCCATCGTCACATACATGGTCCTGCTGCTGACGCCGATGTCGCTGATCCCCGCGATCCCGTATTGGGAGTGGCCGGCCGTCGAGCTGTGGCTGTGGATCGTCGTCATGGGCGCCTTCGGAAGCTTCGGCCATATGTGCTACATCCGCGCCTTCGCCCGGGCCGACGCGTCGGCGGTGATGCCCTATGATTACACACGGATGATCTTCGCTGCCGTTATCGGATACTTCGCGTTCAACGAAGCGCCGGATATCTGGACCTGGATCGGCGCGGCGGTCATCGCCAGTGCGGCGATATACATCGCCCGCCGCGAAACCATCCGCCGGCAGTCCGTGGCGACCGCGGCCGCCGCGGCCGCGAATGAACCTGCCGCGCTCGCGCCCCTGGTGCGGCCGGGCAGCGAAAGCAAGCAGCCATGAGCGGCCTGGCGATCGCAAACCGGCTGCAGGCGCGCTGGCTGGCGCTGCCGGGCAATACCCGCGGCGCGCTGTGGATGCTGGCCTCGGGCGTCGGCTTCACGGCGATGGCGGTGGCCATCAAGCTCTTGGGGGCGCGGCTCGACAGCTTCCAGGTGGCGTTTTTCCGCATTGTTTTCGGATTCATCGTCATCCTGCCGATCGCGGGCTATTTCGGCATGACCGGCGGCTTTGTGTTCCTGCGCACGCGGCATCTCCATGTCCATGCAATACGCGGCGTCCTCGGCATGGTGGCGATGTATTGCAGCTATTACGCCCTGGCCCGCATCGAGCTGGCGGATTTCACCGCGCTCAGCTTCACCAAGCCGCTGTTCGCCACCGTGCTGGCGGTGATCATCCTGGGCGAGGCGGTGCGCTGGCGCCGCTGGACAGCGACGATCGCGGGATTCATCGGCGTGCTGATCATGATGCGGCCAGGCACCGGAACGTTCCAGACCGCCGGCTTCTTCGCCCTGGGCGAGGCGTTTTCCATCGCCTTCCTGGTGACCCTGGTGAAGCGGCTGCCGGCGCGGGAGACGACCCTGGGCATGCTGTTCTATTTCGGCGCCATCGCCAGCCTGCTGTCGCTGCCCGGCGCCATCTACACCTGGCGCAATCCGTCGCCGGAGGAGTGGGGTCTGCTGCTGGTGGTCGGCGCGCTGGGGGCGGCGTCGCAATCCTTCTGGATCCGCGCCTTCCGCTGCGCGGATGCGTCCCTGGTTGCCGCCTTCGATTATCTGCGGCTGCCGCTGGCGGCCGCTGTCGGCATGATCTGGTTCGCCGAACTGCCGTCGATCTGGACGGTGGCGGGCGCCGTGGTCATCGTCGCCAGCACGATCTACATCGCCCGCCGCGAAGCCGCGCTCGGCGCGCGGCCGGCCGCATCCGCCGCGCAGAAGTAAGGCCGGCATCATCGCGTTGCGCCCAGATGGTGGCGCAGCAACATCAGGCGGTCGTTGCCCCAGAACATCTGCCCGTCGACGACGAAGCTCGGCACGCCAAACGCGCCGGCCGCAATGGCATCGCCGATGTTTTGTTCATGCCGCCGGCTGGTTTCAGCGTCATCGATCAACGGCAGGAACTGCGAACTCCCGATCCCGCTCTTCTCGGCAATCCGGCCGAGATCCTGATCGTTCACCGGCGGCGAGCCGTTGCCGAACACGGCGTCGTAAAGATTGAGCGTGTAGCGTACGACCGCCTGCAATTTGTCGGCAGCGACGGCCGAGAGCGCAAGACGCTCCCAGTTCAGTTCGTCCCAATCGGGATCATGGAAGGGAATACCGTAGAACGCCGCCCAGCGGGACACGTCCGTCGTACGATATGCATCTTCATACTGGCCGGACGCGGCCTTTCCCCTGAACGGATCCATGCCGCAGCGCCGCATCAATGCCGCGCTCCAGAGCGGCCGCCAGCGCACCTTGGCGCCGGTATCCGATTGAAGGCGCGCCATCTGGGTGGCCGCGAGATAGGAATAGCGGCTGCCGATGCCGTGATAGAAATCGACGGTCTTTGCCATCGGCGCTACGCCTTCGGCGCCGGCGGGCGCGCTGCCGGGGTCACCTGGAACACATGTTTCTCCGTCCGACGCAGCACCGCCAGTTCCGCCGGTTTGCCGATGCGCTCGGCGGTCAGCAGGCGGTGCAGGCTGTCAATGCCGGGCGTCGGCGTGCCGTCGAAGGCGACGATCACATCGCCCTCCATCAGGCCGGCGCGGCCGGCAGGGCTGTCGGCCTCCACGGTCATCACCCGCAGGCCGGATTCGGCGGCGAGCTGGTGGAAGCGGGCGACGCGGCGGGGCAGCGCCATGGTCTGGCCGCCGACGCCGATATAGCTGCGGCGCACCTTGCCGTGGCGGATCAGCTCGCTGACCACGAATTTCGCCGTGTTGCTGGCGATGGCAAAGCAGAGTCCCTGGGCGGCGCGGATGATGGCGGTGTTGACGCCGATGATCTCGCCCCGGGCTGTCACCAGCGGGCCGCCGGAATTGCCGGGATTGAGCGCCGCGTCGGTCTGCAAGACATCGTCGATCAGCCGGCCGGCATAGCTGCGCAGCGAGCGGCCCAGCGCGCTGACCACGCCGGCGGTGACCGTGCATTCGAAGCCGAACGGATTGCCGATGGCGATAACAAGTTGTCCCACGCGCATGCGTGCGGAATCGCCGAACGGCACATGGGCCAGCCCGTCGCCATGGAGCTGCAGCACGGCCAGATCGGTATCCGGATCCTCGCCCACCAGATAGGCCGGCAGGCTGCGGCCATCCATCAGGTTGGCGACGACGGTGGAGGCGCCATGGATCACATGGCTGTTGGTGACCAGCAGGCCATCGGGCGTGAAGATGACGCCGGAACCCGAGCCCACCGGCCGCTCCTCGCCATTCAACGGCCGCAGAGATTGCAGATGCACCACCGCCGGCGACACCCGCTCCACCGCGCCGGTCACGGCACGGGAATAGGCATCCAGCAGTTCGTCATCCGGCCTTGCTGCCGGCGCTGACGGTTCAAACAGGGGTCCGTCCAGCATCATTCACCTGACCTTCCGAATCGTGCAATTTGCGCATATTTTCCACTAGCCAATCCGCTGATCCCGAAAGCGGAATCCGCGAAAGCAGCGATTCCGAGGGAACCCTGTTTTTGAGCAACGATGCCATGCAAGGGAATCGGGCCGCGTCCAGGCGCCGCAAGCAGATTTTCGAAGCCTGGGTTACCTGGGAAATGCATGGAGATAGAGATCGGCGCTCGGAGCGCCGAGATCAAGATCAGGCGCTTTGCCGATCTTTGCCGCTTTGGGCCAGACGGTCGATCGCCGCGCGGGCCTGGAGCCGGTGGGAGTCGGTCATGTAAACGCGCACGGTCCTGATCGCCGCATAGAGCACGGCGGCATCGTCGGTAAATCCCAGCCAGAGAATGAAATCCGGCACGATATCGATGGGCAGGATGAAATAGGCCAGCGCGCCATAGAGGATCGCTTTCGCCTTCAGCGGCGTCGCCGGATCGGTGGCGCAGTAATAGGCGGCGACCACTTCGTCCAGGAAGGGGATGCGCGGGATTGTCCGCCGCAGCTTGTCCCAGAAACCGGCTTCCACCCGCGCCTGGTCGCGGTGCAGCTTGTCGGGATCGAGGGGAACCAGGTCGGTGCCGGCCATGGCCGAAGATATGGCCCGGCGGCGGCGGGATTCAATGGCCGCCGGCGCGCCGGGACGCTGCGGGATTTACCAATTATTCCCATCGGTTGCCTAGGAGCGGAGGGTCGGAATTTTAGGCTGGGCAGCGGCGGCGCGAGCCGGTAGAGGATGATCCGCTGCAGTTGAATTGCCGCTTCCCAAGTTTGTCATCCCCGCGAAAGCGGGGAGGACAAGTCGGGTGTCTAATCTGAACTCGAACAACAGCGAGAACGGGACCGTCATCCATGGAGATCAAAGGACAGGCGGCGCTGGTCACCGGCGCCGGATCGGGTATCGGCGCCGATGTGGCGCGGCATCTGGCCAAGGCCGGAGCAAAAGTAGCGGTGCTGGATATCAACAAGGACGCCGCCGAGGCGGTGGCGAAGGAGATTGGCGGCATCGGCATCGGCTGCGACATCAGCGACGGGCCGGGCGGCGAAGCGGCGGTGGCGGCGGCGCGGGCCGCCCATGGGCCGGCGCGCATCCTGGTCAATGTGGCCGGCATCCTGATTCCCGGCCGCATCCTGGGCAAAGACGGACCGTTGCCGCTGGAGAAGTTCCGCAAGGTGATCGACGTCAATCTCGTCGGCACCTTCAACATGATGCGCCTGGCCGCCGCCGACATGGCCGGCCTGGCGCCGCTGACCGATGGCGAGCGCGGCGTGATCGTGTCGACATCGTCGGTAGCCGCCTATGAAGGGCAGATCGGCCAGGCGGCCTATGCGGCATCGAAAGCCGGGATCGTCGGGCTGACCCTGCCCGCCGCCCGCGATCTGGCGCGCAGCGGTATCCGCGTGCTGGCCATTGCCCCCGGCCTGATCGCCACGCCGATGATGCTGAACCTGCCGCCCGACATACAAAAGGCGTTGGGGGAATCCGTGCCATTCCCGCAGCGGCTGGGTCACGCCCACGAGGTGTCGCGCCTGGTGCTGCATATGATCGAGAACAGCCTGCTGAACGGCGAGGTGGTGCGGCTGGACGGCGCGCTGCGCCTGGCGCCGAAATGACCAAGCGCCGGCAATCCGGCACGGTGACCCAGGACAACCTGCCGTCGCGGCGCTATACCGCGCCGCCCAGCCTGGAGGATATGGAAGCGATGGCGGCCGAAGCCTTCGCCACAATCCCTGTGGAGCTGCGCCAGAACGTCGCCAGCGTGGTCATCCAGATCGCCGACTTCCCCGATGACGAGACCAGCGGCGAGATGGATTTGGAATCTTCCTTCGATCTCCTCGGCCTGTATCGCGGTGTCGACCTCGCGCGCAAGAGTGTCGGCGACGTGGTCCAGGATTTGGACATGGTCTTCCTCTACCGCCGGCCGATCCTGGACTATTGGTGCGAGACCGGCGAGGACCTGAAGCATGTCATCCGCCACGTCCTGATCCACGAGATCGGCCACCATCTCGGTTTGTCGGACGAGGATATGGAGCGGATCGAGGAAGAGGCGGAAGGCTGAGGGCGGCCGACCCGCTCTCCAAGCACCCGCGAACGGATTGCTCTCCGCATCGCCATGAATCCTGTGACAGACGTCACAAATCAGCAGCGCCAAACCGCGGTATAGTTTGCGCATCTCATGATTTGGATCCTTACACGCGCCGAGGGATCCCTTGCGATGCTGGAGGATGTGCATGCTACATCCGATTTCCTTGGCCTGCCGGGCCTGGACTTTCTCGACCATCGTCAAGCCATTGCAGCGCCGGCTCCCTGTGTGGTTTGCGACGATACTGCTTTCGTCCGCACTGGCCGCAGCCGCACCTGCGACGGCCGAGCCGATCACCTCTCCCGGCTTTCCAGGCAAGTGCGTCGACGCGGCCCATCAGGGTGAACCGACGGCGCGCGGCGCGTTTCTGCGACTATCGGACTGCAATGGGTCTGCGTCGCAGAATTTCCAGTTCGACCAAGCGACATCCACCCTCCGAATGCCCCAGCTGCCGACCGTGCTCTGCCTGGACCTTGCTGGCCCCCTCCGGACGGGGATGGGAGTCCAAGTGGTTCCTTGCAACGGCGGCCCGGCCCAGAGTTGGGCCTTTCCATTCGACAGCCGCCTGCGCCCGACCGGCGTGGACCCGAACAAATGTCTGACCCACGCAACGCGCCCGGGCAAGCCGCCGACCGGTTGGCTCTTCGAGGTGGTTGTCGTCGATCCGGGGTGCGAGTTTCCGGAACAGGGAGGCGGCGGATTTTGCCTGCCGAGCTTCGCGGTTTTCTGGGAAATGATGATCTCGCCCTGCGATGGCCGAAACGATCAGAAATGGCAGCTCCAGCAGGCAGGCATGACGTTCCCACCCGATGGGATCGTGTCGAGCAGAGTCCTTGTGAACGTCGACAACATGCATATCGATGACTGTCGCGAAGCGGGAGCTTGCGATTGGAAGGTTGTTTGCGGGCTGGGCGGCGAGGCCACCACAGAGTTGGTCGGCATGGTTGAAATGAACACAGGAGGCACAATCAACATAGGCAGGCAGCTTACCCATGAAGGCGCTCTGCCGGCGACCGTCACCTGTCAGGTTCGCGAGTTCGACCGGGGCATTTTCGATCCGGACGTTTGGGAGGTCGTGGGGACGACAACGAGCACGTTCGGTACAGCAGGTCCGGCAACCATGGGAATGGATAACTCGGAGGGCAAGGTCACGCTGAACTTCACGGTGACGCCGGTGGGCGTCATCCAGCAGCCATCCACCATCGAGCCTCCGCCGATTGAGGCAGCGAAGACCGACATTCTGATTGCGATGGGCTTGGCAGGTTTCGATTTCAGCGTTCCCCAGGCGGATCTCAGGGACTGGCTCAACAACCCGGAGTTTACGCCCTATCCCGCGCTTGCCGAATCCTTGATCAGGATGCTGAGGGGCAAGCATCTTCGGCGATCCGTCTTCCTCGATGTGGTCGTCTTCAACTACGAGCACGCGCCCGGCGTGTCTTCGCCACGCGGAGTCCCGGACGTCGATGCCGACCTGCTGGCAAGGGCGGTGGTTGAAGCTCACAACACCCGCTATGGAGAGTCCGTCGCGGATCTTCAGAGTCTACTCGAGTAAAGGCGTTACCCTTGCGGCGGATAGCGGTCGAACGCCGGCAGTTCGTGAGCGCGTTCCATCCATCCGATCCGTTCGGCGATCTGAATGTGGGCGCGCGGCGGAACGGCGTCAGGATCGTCATAGGTCGCGCTCTGAATGTCGATGATCCCCGGCAGGACTTTCGCATTGGTATAGAAGAGTCCGGTGCCGCAATCGGCGCAGAAATGGCGCCGGCCATGTTCCGAAGATGTGTAGATCTTCGCCGTGCCCTTCGTCACTTTGACCGCATCCCGCGGGTACATCGTCCAGCCGACCATCGGCGCGCCGGCGTGGCGCCGGCAATCCGTGCAATGACACAACGCGTGGGTCAGTGCTTCTCCCTCGGCCTGATAGCGGATTGCCCCGCAATGACAGCCGCCGATGTTCATGATCGCCCCTCCTCTGCTGCTCCCCGTGACAGATCCTATACAGGCGCGGCTTCCTTGGACGCAATATCGGCCCTTCGGGCGTGGCTGTCGTGTGAAATCTCGGACCCGACTGCGCGAACAGCGGCGGCCGCGGCCTATCTCCGGCAATGACCGCAATTGCACGGCGCCCTTGCCATGGGGCAGGATCGGGAATGAATTTGAACCGCGTTGCATCGGATGAATGAACAAGTTATCTGCGACGTGAATCTGCGGCCTGCTTGCCTGGCGGATGTGCCGCTTCTGCGCTATTGGGATACAAAGGCGCATGTCATCGCCGCGACAGGCACTGATGGCGACATCGATTGGGCGATGGAGATCACCCGCCATCCGGATTGGGGCGAGTGGCTGATCGCGGAAGTCAATGGACGCCCAATTGGCGCACTGCAGATCATCGATCCCGAACGGGAGGAGACGCACTACTGGAGCGAAGCAGAGGCGAACCTTCGCGCCATCGACATCTGGATCGGCGAGGAAAGTGATCTTGGGCGTGGATATGGGACAAAGATGATGAGGTTGGCCCTGGAGCGGTGTTTTGCAGAGCCCGCGGTGAAAGCCATCCTGATCGACCCGCTCGCCAGCAACAGACGCGCCCATCGCTTCTATGAACGCCTGGGTTTCCGCCGGATCGGCCGGCGCATGTTTGGCGATGATGATTGCCTTGTCTATCGGCTTGAACGGGAAGCCTGGCTTGGAACGCGGGAATCGACGGCAGACTGAAGCAGGCGCAATCCATGCCATCCCTCACCCAGCAACTCGTAAGGCTGATCCGCGCCAGGCCGATCACGGATGACGACCGCGATTGCGCGGTGCGGTTCCTGCTGGACACGGTGGCGAATGCGCTGGGGGCGCGGAACACGGCGCCGGGCCGCATGCTGCGCGGATGGTTCGCGCAGCAGGGCGGCGATGCGGGGCGGCAGGCGTTCCTGATCGGCGGGCTGTCCCACATCCTGGAGATGGACGATCTGCACCGGGCGTCGGTGACCCATCCGGGTTGCGTCGTGGTGCCGGCGGCGCTGGCGCTGGCATTGCGCAAGCGCTGTTCGGGCCCGGCGCTGCTCGATGCCATCATCAGAGGCTACGAGGCGGTGGCGCGGATCGGCATGGCGGCGGGGCCGGCCCATTACCGCATCTGGCATTCGACGGCGACCTGCGGGCCGTTCGGCGCGGGAATGGCGGCCGCGGAGCTGCTCGGCCTTGACGACGGCCAAGCCGTGCATGCCCTGGGCAATGCGGGAACCCAGGCCAGCGGCCTCTGGCAGTTCATCGAGACCGGCGCCATGAGCAAGCATCTTCATGCCGGCCGCGCCGCCGAGGCCGGGGTGACGGCGGCGGAGCTGGCGGCGCTCGGCTTCACCGGTCCGCCGGCGATCCTGGAAGGCGCGAAGGGTCTGTTCGCCGGCGCTTGCCCCGACGCCGATCCCGACGCCGTGACCCGCGATCCGTCAGCGCCCTGGCAGCTGCGGGCGACATCGATCAAGCCCTGGCCCTGCTGCCGCCACACCCACCCGGCCATCGATGCGGCGATCGAGCTCCATGGCCGGCTCGGCGGCGTGGAGCCCCGGACGATCGAGGTGTCCACCTATGGCGCGGCGCTGGAGGTTTGCAATCGGCCGGCGCCCGCCAACGAATACGCCGCCAAATTCTCGCTGCAGCATTGCGTGGCCCTGGCGCTGACGGACGGGCGCGTCGGATTTCTGTCCTTCGATGAAGCGGCCCGCGGCCGGCTGGCGCCGCTGAGCGGGCGCGTCGCCTTGCGCGCCGCCGAGCCATTCATCTGCGCCTATCCCGGGCACTGGGGTGCTGAGATTGCGCTGAAGCTTCCGGACGGCCGCGAGCTCACCGCCAGCCGCAAGGCTTGCAAGGGCGACCCCGATCAGCCGCTCGGCGATACCGAGATGAACGCCAAGGCGGAACTGCTTCTCGCCCATGGCGGGATCGAAGGGCCGAAGGCACGGCGGATCGTGGGCGGGCTGCTGGGGCTGGCGGGCGACGGCACGGGTTCGGCTCTGGCATCGGTCTTGGAGGAGGGCATTTGGCCCTCGCTGCGGTGAGCCAGGCTGCCGATCGGGCTCCGGCGCCTCACGACCCCGATCCACTTCAAGGCCGGCCAAGCTGCGATCTCCGAAGCTTGGCCCGCCGCCGGGCCGGCGCCGGCTAGAAAATCCTCTCGATCCACTGCCGCAGTGCCGGAACGAGGTCGGTTTCGAACCAGGAGTTCTTCTTCAGCCAGCCGGTGTTGCGCCAGCTGGGATGGGGCAGCGGCAGGAAGTCGGGCGCGTAGTCGCGCCACGCCCGCACGGTCTCCGTCATCGTCGCCCGGCGCCGCTCGCCGAGATAGCGCGCCTGCGCATATTGGCCCACCAGCAGCGTCAGCTCGACACCGGGCAGATAGGCCCGCAGCTTGTCGTGCCAGGCGGGGGCGCATTCCGGCCGCGGCGGGCGGTCGCCGCCGTTCCTGTCGACGCCGGGATAGCAGAATCCCATGGGCATGATGGCGATGCGGGATTCGTCGTAGAAGGCGTCGCGGTCCATCGCCAGCCATTGCCGCAGGCGGTCGCCGCTGCGGTCGTTCCAGGGGATGCCGCTCTCATGCACTTTGGTGCCCGGCGCCTGGCCGATGATCAGGAGGCGCGCGGCCGGGGTCATGCGCAGCACCGGCCGCGGGCCCAGCGGCAGATGCGCGGCGCAGAGGCGGCAGGCGCGGACATCGCGCAACAGCTTGTCGAGCGCGGCCATCTCTATGGCGCCGCGCCCGGATTGCCCGCGCGCTGGAGCAATCCCTCGACGAAAACCGGGACGATCTCCGTCGCCGGACCATAGACACGCTCGGCGAAGAAGCTTTGCCCTTGCGACGGTTCGAGATTCAGTTCGACCGTATGGGCGCCGGCCTGGCGCGCGCCCTGCACGAAACCCGCGGCCGGATACACAACGCCGGAGGTTCCGATGGCGACGAAGACGTCACAGACTGCAATCGCTTCCTGAATGACCTCAATCTCCAGGGGCATTTCACCGAACCACACGACATGAGGTCGCAGACGGCCCTGTTGCCGGCAGGCCGGGCAGATCGACTCCACGGTTATGTCGTCGAGCCAGGGGCTGGCGCTTTGGCAGGCAAGACAGCGCGCCTTCAGCAACTCGCCATGCATATGGATGAGATGACGGTTTCCGGCGCGCTCATGCAGGTCGTCGATGTTCTGGGTGATTATCAGCAGCTCGCCGGGCCAGTCGCGCTCCAACCGCGCCAGTGCACGATGGGCGGCGTTGGGGGTGATATTCGCGTTCCGCAAGCTGCGGCGCCGACTGTTGTAGAATTCCTGCACGCGGGCGGGATTTCGCGCGAACGCTTCCGGCGTGGCAACCTCCTCCAGCGACACCTTGGACCAAGTGCCGCTCGCATCGCGGAAGGTATCGAGGCCGGATTCCCGGGAGATGCCGGCGCCGGTGAGAATGAGGATCCGCTGCTTCGTCGGCCTCATGTCCGGCTCAGTTCGTAGCTTTCCTCGGCTCGATAGATCGAGCCCTCGCTGGACGGAAAGCTGGAATACAGGGTGAAGTGAGTGACTTCGAAGGGCTGGGCGCGGAATAGGTTGTTGGCGGCGATGAATTCCAGGAGCTTGCCGGCCGACGGCGCCGTCTTCACCCGCGACAGCGTGACATGGGGCGAGAATTTCTGCCCGTCCGGCGGCTGGCCCGAACGCACCACGGCGGATTCGATCTTGTCGTGGAGATGCTGCAGCGCCGCCGATTTCTCCACCCCGGCCCAGATCACCCGCACGTTCTTGTCCTTGCCGAAATGGCCGACGCCTGCGATCGACAGCGGAAAGCGCGGGGCGCGCACCGCCGCCAGCGACGCATCGATATCCTGCATCGCGCCGTTATCCACCTCGCCGATGAAGCGCAGGGTGAGATGCATATTCTCCGGCTGCACCCATCTGATGTTCGGCAGGCCGCAGCAGAGCAGGCTCAGGCGGAAGCGGATATCCCGGGGCAGCGCGATGCCGATGAACAGGCGCATGGGCGTTCAGGGACAGGGATAGGTGTATTGCTTGTGAATGGCGTCGATGCCCTCGAGCACCTCCGGGCTCAGCTTGAGGTCGATGCTGTCGATGTCGGTCTTCAACTGCGCCATGGTGCGGGCGCCGATGATGTTGGCCGTGGTGAACGGCCGCATATTGACGAAGGCCAGCGCCATCTGCGCGGGATCCAGGCCGTGCTCTCGCGCCAGTTTCACATAAGCCTCCGTCGCCGCAACGCCTTGCGGCGTCAAATAGCGCTTCCAGTGGGTGTACAGCACGAGGCGGCCATCGGCGGGCTTAGCGCCGCCGGCATATTTTCCCGACAGCACGCCCATGCCCAGCGGCGAATAGGCGAGCATCCCGCAGTTTTCGCGGATCGCCACTTCCGCCAAGCCGGCCTCGAAGCTGCGGTTCAGGAGATTATAGGAGTTCTGCACGCTGACGATGCGCGGACCGCCGCCGGCCGCCGAGAGCGCGAGATAGCGCATGGCGCCCCAGGCGGATTCGTTGGAGATGCCCACCTGCCGCACCTTGCCGCTTTTCACCAGATCGGCGAGCGCGGCCAGAGTCTCTTCCAGAGGCGTGCCGTCCTCCTGCGCCGAGGGCGCGTAACCCAGACGGCCGAAGGCGTTGGTCTCCCGCTCGCTCCAATGGAGCTGATAGAGATCCACATAGTCGGTCTTGAGACGCTTGAGGCTGGCGTCCAGCGCGCGGGTCATATGGTGCTTGTTCAGCCGCGGATTGCCGCCGCGCACATAGCCGAGGCGCTTGTCCGGGCCGGCCGCCTTGGTGGCCAGGATCACCTTGTCGCGCATCTTCCTGTTCGCGAACCAGTTGCCGATGATCTCTTCCGTGCGGCCGTAGGTTTCGGCCTTCGGCGGCACCGGATACATCTCCGCCGCGTCCCAGAAATTGACGCCGCGATCGAGGGCATGGTCCATCTGCTGGAACGCCTCGTCCTGCATCGTCTGCTCGCCATACATCATCGTGCCCAGGCAGATGGCGCTGACCTTGATATCGGTGCGGCCGAGCTGACGGTACTCCATGAAACTCCCCAGATTGAACGAACGCAGAAGCGACTGCTCCCGCTTGTGCAACATGCTGACAGCCGATAGAGGCGGCATTTCGACGGCTGCGCATAGTTCAGCGCTTGCGAGCCGTCAATTCCTCCTGTGGCATCGCCGTGGCCGACATGATCACAAAAGAGCTACATCTTCCACGCGCGTTATAGCTTTCTGATTCTACTGCTAAAAACCGCGGGCCTTTGCCGCCCCGCGCCGGCATCTCTTTCAATCAGGCCCTGGGGCATCACATTGATGACATGGGGTTTTCCATCTGCTCTCGCAGCTGGATCCCGGATTCATGAAGGAGGTGTCTCATGTTGCAACGCTTGCTTCTGACAACGGCAATCGCTGCCCTGGCGTTGACGCCGGCTTTAGCCCAGGAGTCCACCACCGGCACGCCGCCGCCCGACGGCGCGACTCAGCAGCCAGCCGAAATGGCTGCCGAGGAGGCTGCGGCCACGCCGCCACCGGCCGACGCTATTATTCCCGCTGAGAATGCAACGGATTTGCGTGCCGAAAAGCTGATCGGCACAACCGTCTACAATGTGCTGGGCGACGAGGTCGGCAAGGTCGAGGATATTGTGTTCGACCAGAACGGACAGATCGTCGGCGTCGTGCTCAAGATCGGCGGCCTGCTGGGAATCGGCGGCAAATCCGTCGGCATCAAGTGGGACAAGGTCGATGTTTCGCCGCAGGAAGCGCTGGTAACGATCAGCTACGATAAAGAACAGCTGGAGATCGTGCCGGATTTCAAGACCCAGGAGACTCTGGAGTATGAGCAGTCGGCGCCGCCTCCGGCTGCCCCGCCGCCGGCCACTTCACAATAACAGGCGAAAACCGGCACGCCGCGTTTGCGTCGAGGCCCCTGCTCTCATCGAGGGCAGGGGCTTTTGCATGTTCACTCGCTCAGGTTGCCGCGCCGGGCCGTCCATCGAGCGCCGGCGCTTTACTCGAGCGAATCGATGACCGCCATCACCTCGGGCAACAGGCGGGCGACGATGACATCGACGCCGGCGGCGGTGGGATGGATGCCGTCGGGCTGATTGAGCGCGGGGTCGGCGGCGACGCCATCGAGAAAGAACGGATAGAGCCGTACGCCATACTTCGCCGCCACGGCCGGATAGATACTCTTGAAGTCGTCGCCATAGTCGCTGCCCATATTGGGCGGCGCCAGCATCCCTGCCAGCAGCACCGCGCGCTTTTCCTCGGTCAGGCGCTTCAGGATGGCGTCGAGATTCTCCTGGGTCCTGGCCGGATCGAGGCCGCGCAGCCCGTCATTGGCGCCCAGCTCGACGATCACAATGTCGGGATCGTCCGATAGCGCCCAGTCCAGCCGCGCCAGGCCGCCGGCGCTGGTGTCGCCGGAGACGCCGCCATTGATCACCTGGACGTCGATGCCCTTGGCCCGCAATTCCGCCTGCAGCCGCGCGGGAAAGCTCTCGCTATCGCCAAGGCCGTATCCCGCGGTCAGACTGTCGCCGAGCGCCAGAATCTTCAGCATGTCACCGGCCCGCGCCGGACCCGCCACGATCAGCATGGCCAATGCCGCCAGCTTGACACAAAGAAGGCCCAGACCATATGCCCACCCAGGCGCCTTCAGGCTATTCCCCCGCCGTTTCAGGAAAAGTGTGTTCATGTCCGCCTTGGATGAAGCTGCCGAGATGATGGTGCGACTGGACGACATCCATCTAAAACTGGAGAGCGCGGCGGGCGAGGTCAATATTCTTCGCGGCATCGATTTGGCGGTGGCGGCCGGCGAAACGGTTAGCGTGGTCGGGCCGTCGGGCTCGGGCAAATCGACGATGATGATGGTGATCGCCGGGCTGGAGCGGCCCAGCAGCGGCCGGATCCAGGTCGCCGGCGTGGATCTGGACCGGCTGAACGAGGATGGGCTGGCGCTGTTCCGGCGCAAATCCGTCGGCATCGTGTTCCAAAATTTTCATCTGATCCCCACCATGACGGCGCTGGAGAATGTGGCCGTGCCGCTGGAGCTGGCCGGCGACCGCGAGGCCTTCGGCAAGGCGGCGCGGGAGCTGGAGGCTGTGGGCCTCGGCCATCGCCTGACCCATTATCCCGGCCAACTCTCCGGCGGCGAGCAGCAGCGGGTGGCGCTGGCCCGCGCCTTTGCCGTCGAGCCGCGGCTGCTGCTGGCGGACGAACCGACGGGCAATCTGGATGGCGAGACCGGCCAACGCGTCATCGACCTGATGTTCGAGTTGCGGGCGCGCCGCGGCACAACGCTGCTGCTGATCACCCACGATCCGGCGCTGGCGCAGCGCTGCGGCCGCACGGTACATCTGCTCGACGGGCGCATCCGCAATGGACTCGCTTGACCGGCGCCGCTGACTCCGCCGGAAGCTGGCGGCTGGCCGCGACGCTGGCGCGGCGCGAGCTGCGCGGCGGGCTGAAAGGCTTCCGCATCTTCCTCGCCTGCCTCTTGCTGGGCGTCGCCGTGATCGCCGCCGTGGGCTCCACCGGTGCGGCCGTGCGCAACAGCATCCTGGCGGATGCGCAGAAGATCCTGGGCGGCGATGTGGAGCTGCGGGCGCTCTACAGGCCGCTGACCGAAGAGCAGCTCGCCTTCATCGGCGAGCGCGCGGCGGTTTCCCACACCCGGGAAATGCGCGCCATGGCGACGCCGGCGGGCAGGGACGACCGGGCGCTGGTGGAGATGAAGGCGATCGACGGCATCTATCCGCTCTACGGCGAGGTGATGCTGGATCCGCCGATGAGTCTGGCGGCGGCGACGGAACAGCGGGACGGGCGCTGGGGTGCCGCGGCGGACGAGAATCTGATCGCGCGCCTGGATCTGAAAATCGGCGACGAGCTGAAGGTTGGCGACGCTGCCTATGAATTGCGCGCCGCAATCACCCGCGAGCCTGACCGCGGCAGCGGCATCTTCATCCTGGGGCCGCGGCTGATGGTGGCCGACGGCAGCCTGGACTCCACCGGCCTGGTGCAGCCGGGCAGCCTGATCTACTACCTCTACCGCATGAAGTTGCCGCCGGACGTTGCGGCCGCCGATTGGCTGAAAGCGCTGAAGGAAAGATTTCCCGAGGGCGTCTGGCGCATAAGGGGGCTGGAGGACGCCGCCGCCGGCACGCGCAACTTCATCGACCGCACCGGGCTCTACCTCATTCTCGTCGGCCTCGCAGCGCTGCTGGTGGGCGGCGTCGGCGTCGGCAATGCGGTACGCAGCTATCTCCAGGGCAAGACGGCGACGCTCGCCACGCTGAAATGCCTGGGCGCCCCGTCGCGCCTGCTGTTCCGCGGCTATCTGCTGCTGATCATGATACTGGCCCTGGCGGGTATCGCTGCCGGACTCATTATCGGCGCACTGACGCCGCCGGCGATCACCGGCTTCCTGTCGCAGCGCATGCAGCTGGATATCCGCGCCGCGATTTACCCCGAACCGCTGCTGCTTGCCGCCGCCTTCGGCCTGCTCACCGCGCTGGCCTTTTCCCTGGCGCCGCTGTTCCGCGCCGCCCGGGTGCCCGGCGGGCAATTGTTCCGCGACTTGCTGGACCGCATGCCCCGCTGGCCGAGCCAGCGGGAATGCCTGGCCATCGGCGCGGTCGCGCTGCTGCTGGCGGGACTGGTGGTGCTGGCCGCCAAGGACCGCCTGCTGGCCGGCGGATTCATCGTCGGCGCCATTTTCTGCATTGCCCTGTTCCAGGGCGTCGCCGCCGGCATCAAATGGCTGGCGCGCAAGGCCGGCGCGCGGCCGCAGCGCCTAACGCCCACCTGGCGGCTGGCGCTGACCAACCTGCACCGGCCGGGCGCGCCCACCTCCAGCATCGTGCTGTCGCTCGGCCTGGGCATGACCGTGCTGGTCGCCGTCGCCGCCGTGGAACGCAACCTGCGCGACGAGGTGCAGGAGACCATGCCCGCCACCGCGCCGTCTTTCTTCTTCATCGACATCCAGGCGGACCAGACGGCGGACTTCGACAGGCTGGTGAGCGGCTATCCCGGCGTCAGCGACCTGCAGCGGGTGCCGATGCTGCGCGGCCGCATCACCGCCTTCAACGATGTGCCCGCCGATCAGGTGAAGAATGACGGGGAGATGCGCTGGGTGCTGGAAGGCGACCGCGGCATCACCTGGTCGGCCACCGTGCCGCCGGGCAGCAGGATCACGGCCGGCGAATGGTGGCCGGCGGATTATCGCGGCCCGCCCTTGATTTCGCTGGATGCCGAAGTCGGCGCGGCATTCGATCTCAAGGTCGGCGACAGCATCGCCGTCAATGTGCTGGGCCGCAGCTTCACCGGCAGCATCGCCAATTTCCGCGAGTTCGAGTGGTCGTCGCTGACGATCAATTTCGTCATGGTGTTCTCGCCCGGCATCCTGGAGGGCGCGCCGCAGACACATATCGCCACGGCGCGTATCCCAGATGATGCCGAGATCGCCCTGCAGAAAGCCGTGTCGGAGCGCTTTCCCAATGTATCGTCGATCCGGGTTAAGGAGGCGCTGGAGACGGTGAACCAGATCCTCGGCAGCGTGGCTGACGCGGTGCGAATCTGCGCCGCCGTGACGCTGCTGGCCGGCATCCTGGTGCTGGGCGGCGCCGTAGTCGCCGGCCATCACCGCCGGGTCTATGACGCCATCGTCCTGAAGGTGGTGGGCGCCCGCCGCGGTCAGGTTCTCGGCGCCTATCTGATCGAGTATGGGCTGCTCGGCTTCGCCACCGCCGTGCTGGCGGCGATTCTCGGCAGCGTCATCGCCTATCTCTTCATCACCTATGTCATGGAGGGCGACTGGCGCTTTGTCCCCGCCACTATCGCGGGCACCGCTGTGATCGGCATGCTGCTGACGCTGTTAATCGGCCTTGCCGGCACTTGGCGGGCGCTCGGGCAGCGCCCCGCCCAGCACCTGCGCAACGAGTAATCGCGGCATATCAAGGCATTAGCCAAAGCGGCCGACTTAAAATCGAGCCAGATGCCGCTTGACTCCGAATGGAATGATCCCAATATCCATGGCACGTCAACAGCTTGGGGCTTGTACGGCAATGGCAATGGGACCTGACTACAGAACAATTTCGCGCACGGGCGCCGAAGTAGCCGGAATCGATGCCGGTCTGCGGCAGTACATGCTGCGTGTCTACAACTATATGGCCGGCGGCGTCGCGCTCACCGGCATCGTCGCCTATGTGTTTTCCAACATGGTGATGAGCAGCCCGCAATTGGCGACCGCGGTGTATGGCAGCCCGATTAAGTGGGTGATCATCTTCGCGCCGCTTGGGTTCGCGCTGCTGTTCGGCATGCGCATCCAAACCATGGCCGCAAGCACGGCCCAGGCTCTGTTCTGGGCTTTCGCTGCGATCATGGGCCTGTCGATGGCGTCGATCTTCCTGGTGTACACTCAGGAATCCATCGCCCGCACATTCTTCATCTCCGCCGGCATGTTCGGCGCGATGAGCCTGTACGGCTACACGACCAAGCGCGACTTGACCGGGTGGGGTTCATTCCTGTTCATGGGCGTGATCGGCCTTATCCTCGCGTCGATCGTAAACCTGTTCATGGGATCCACCGCGCTCGGTTTCGCCATCTCCGTGATCGGCGTTCTCGTGTTCACCGGCCTGACGGCCTATGACACGCAGAAGATCAAGGAGATGTACTCCGAATACGATGAAGGCGGGACGATGACCAAGAAGGCCATCCTTGGCGCTTTCAACCTGTACCTGGACTTCATCAACCTGTTCGTCATGCTGCTGCGCCTGATGGGCACTGTCCGCAGTAACTAATCAGCGGACAAAGCATTGAATTGCGGAAGCGCCCGGGCCCGGCCCGGGCGTTTTCTTTTGCCCGGGAGGACCGCATCAAGACGCGATGTCCGACGCACAGCCCCAGGACCAGTCCGAACCGAGGACCGCTGTTGTCGTCCTGGTGACGCCCGACGGCGCCGTCGTCGGCAGCTTGCCGGAACTGCCGGTGGCGACCCCCTGGTGGCAGGAAGTCGAGCCGGTCGTCAGTGCGGTGCGCGATCGCCACGGCTTCGAGATCACCGTGCTGCGATTGCTGTCGGCCGAGCGCGAAGAACCGCACGGCGGCCGGGTGACCTATCTCGCCGAAGTCCCGCAGCCTGTCCCTGCCGACCCCTGGCCGGGAACGCTGGATGAGCAGCCACGGCGGCACGCCTACGCCAAACCCGGCGGTCCGGCGGCCGACCTCGCCTGGGCGAACGCCGTGCTGGCGGAACGCGGTCATGTACCGGCCGGATCGCCGGCGCAGGTTCGCAGCTGGAATCTGTCGAGCCTCTGGCGGATTCCCGTTGCCGGTCAGACCGCATGGCTGAAGGTCGTTCCCGGTTTCTTCGCCCATGAAGGCGCTTTGCTGGCGCGCCTCGCCGGCGAGCGCGTGCCGGTCCTCCTCGGCCATGACGGAGGCCGCAGCCTGCTCGCGGAAATTCCCGGCGAAGACCTGTACGGCGCCGGGTTGCCGCAGCTCCTGGAGATGGTTTCGCTTCTCGTCGGCATCCAATGCTCATGGCGCCATCGCCTGGAGGAACTGCTCGCTCTGGGCTTGCCGGATTGGCGCGAATCGGCCCTGAGTGCCGCCATAGCCGACGTGGCCGAGCGGACGGCGGACGAACTCTCTGCCGAAGACCGCGCATCCCTGGCAAGATTTCTGCGCGGCCTGCCGGACCGGTTCCGCCGGATCGCCGGCTGCGGCATCGGCGATACGCTAATTCACGGCGATTTCTATCCCGGCAATTTCCGCGGCGATGAAAATGCGCTCACCTTGCTCGATTGGAGCGATAGCGGCGTCGGTCATCCGCTGCTCGACCAGCCGGCGTTCCTCGCCTGGGTGGCGGACGATGCCCTGGCGGCAGTCCAGAAACATTGGTTGGAACAATGGCGCGAGGCAATCCCCGGCTCGGACCCGGCGCGCGCCGCCAAGCTGCTCGGCCCCATCGCCGCCGCGCGGCAGGCGGCGACCTACCGGAGATTCCTCGACTGCATCGAGCCGGCGGAGGCCCCCTACCACCGGAGCGATCCCGCCAGCTGGCTGCGTCGGGCGGCCCTGCTTTTCACCGAGAACTCGAATTCCTAGCCACGTCAACGCAGTGGCGGGCAATCGGCCCGCTGCTGGCCCGGTGTTTTCTTTGGCCCCGGCCCCAGGCGCCGCTTGTCAATGATGGGGCCAATTCCTTACCATCATCCTGCAAAGAAACGGCCTGAAAACCGGCCGCAAGAACAACAAGCGGATGACAGCGAGCGCCATGAACGGCCCGGCCCCGGCGGCAGACGCCGCGCGCCACGACATCGACATACGGTTTGACGACGTCACCAAGCTGTTCGGCGAGGTGCGGGCGGTGGACCATGTCAGCTTCGCCATTCCCCAGGGTTCGTTCCATTCCTTCCTCGGACCTTCAGGCTGCGGCAAGACCACCAGCCTGCGGCTGATCGCCGGTTTCGAGCAGCCGACATCTGGAGATGTGCAGATCGGCGGCGTCTCCGTGGTCGGCGTGCCGGCCTATCGCCGGCCGGCCAACATGGTGTTCCAGCACTATGCCCTGTTCCCCCACATGGATGTGGCCGCCAATATCGGCTACGGGCTGAAGCAGCGCAGGCCCCGCCCGGCCAAGGAAGAGATCGACCGCCGCGTCGACGAGATGCTGGATCTGGTGCGGCTGGAGGGCTTGCAGCGGCGGCGCATCTGGGAACTGTCCGGCGGGCAGCAGCAGCGGGTGGCGCTGGCCCGGGCGCTCATCAACAAGCCGACGGTGCTGCTGCTGGACGAGCCGCTGGCGGCGCTGGACCGCAAGCTGCGCCGCGAGATGCAGATGGAGCTGCAGAACCTGCAGCGCGAAGTGGGCATCACTTTCGTGCTGGTGACCCACGATCAGGAAGAGGCGCTGTCCATGAGCGACAGCATCGCCATCATGCGCGACGGCCGCATCGTGCAATTCGGTTCGGCGCGCGATCTCTACGACGCGCCGGTCAACCGCTACGTCGCCGATTTCGTCGGGGAGTCGAATTTCATATCAGGGGAAGTGGTTTCGGCGGAGAGCGACCGCGCCACCATCCGCACCAAGAGCGGCATCACCCTGACCGCGCCCTATTCCGCCGCCGGCCACATGCTGGCCAAGGCGGCGCCGGGCGTGATCGCGGTGCGGCCGGAGGCGATCCGCCTCTGGCCGGCGGAGCAGGACGGTGGCCCCGGCGGCGAATTGGCTTGCGCCGTCAGCGGACGGGTCCAGAATCGTATCTATCTGGGCGACCAGACGGAATTCAGCATCGTGACGGCCGATCTGGGCGACATTCTCGTCCGGGTCAGCAAGGAAACTTTCGTCCAGGGCGACGACCTCGCCCCCGGGCGGGACGTGAAGCTGGGCTGGCGCGCGGAACGGGCGCTGGCGCTGGCGGACAACTAAGTTCAAAAAAAGGGAGACCGACATGGACCTACGCAAGGAATTCATTCATCAGCTCCGGCGCTACAAGAACGGCTCGATCACGCGCCGGCATTTTCTCAATGTCACCGGCCTGGGTGCCGCGACCGCCGTGCTGGCCGGCGCGATGCCGGGATTGAAGCCGCGGCCCGCTTTCGCCGGCGATATCGGCGACCGGGTCAGCCTCTGCACCTGGCCGAGCTATCACGACGAAGCCAATTTCGCCGCCTTCAAGGAAGCGACCGGCGCGGAAGTCGAGCTTACGGTGTTCGGCTCCAACGAAGAGATGATGGCCAAGCTGCAGGCCGGCGCCACCGGTTGGGACGTCATCGTGCCCACCAACTACACCATCCGCGACTACGTGAATCAGAAGCTGTTCCAGCCGCTGGACCTGGCGCAGCTGCCGGCCCATGACGCGGGCGCCCATGACGCCCGTTTCACAGGGGAAGGCACCGTCGACGGCACCGTCTATGCCGTGCCGAAGGACTGGGGCACCACCGGCTACGTCATCAACACCGAGAAGGTGACGGAAGGGCCGACCACCTGGAAGGAATTCTGGGAGCTGACACAGACCAGTCAGAGCGGCAAGGTGATGGTGCATGACTATCAGCTCACCACCATCGGCAACGCGCTGAAGAACTACGGTTACTCCTTCAATTCCATCGATCCGAAGGAACTGGCTGATGCCGAGACGCTGCTGATGGCGGCAAAGCCCCATCTGTTCGGCATCAACAGCGACTACAAGCCGAGCCTGCTGTCCGGCGATGCGACGATGTCGATCTGCTGGACCGGCGATGCGGTGCAGCTGCGGCGCGAGAACGCGGCCTTCGCCTATGTCCTGGGCAAGGAGGGCGGCGAGATTTGGACCGACTTCTACGCCATTCCCGCCGGCGCACCGAACGCCAAGGGGGCTCATGCGCTGATCAACTACCTGATCACGCCGGAGGTGAATGCGAAGGAAGTGCTGTTCCACGGCTATCCGTCGACGGACTCGCGCACCAATGCGCTGCTGCCGAAGGAACTGCTGGAAGATCCGATCCTCTATCCGGCGAAGGAGCTGTTGTCGGCCCTGGAATTCGGCGCCACCGGCCTGATCACCAATGAGGCCCGCGCCGAACTGTTCGCGCGCTTCAAGTCGGCGTAAGCAGTCCTCGGCTTCGATATCGGGGCCTCATCCTGATGACCCAGGATGAGGCCCTGATGTTGTGGCGATAGCTTCATGAGCACGGCAACAGCCAAGACGGAACAACGGCAGCGGTTCTGGACATCGGTCCTGCTGGCGCCCAGCACATTCTGGTTCGTGGCGCTGCTGATCCTGCCGTTGGCGGTGATCCTGGTGTTCAGCTTCGGCGAGCGGGCGCCGGCCGGCGGCTATCAGGCCGGCTTCACCTTCGACAACTATCTCAATCTTCCCGCACGCTGGACCGCCTTCAAGAACACGCTGGTGCTGGCGCCGCTGGGCACGCTGTTCTGCCTGCTGGCGGCCTATCCCCTCGCCTATTACCTGGCGGTGCGCGCGTCGAGCCGGGTCAAGATGCTGCTGTTGATCCTGGTGATCCTGCCGTTCTGGACCAGCTTCCTGCTGCGCACCTATGCCTGGATCTTCATCCTGGGCGCGCGCGGCATTCCCAGCCTCCTGGAGCTGATCGGCCTGCCGGATGTGCGGCTGATCAACACGCCCTTCGCCGTGCTGACCGGCATCGTCTATGGCTATCTGCCGCTGATGGTGTTTCCGATCTATGTCAGCCTCGACCGCCTGGACAAGCGGCTGCTGGAGGCGTCGAACGATCTGGGCGCCGGGCCTTGGCGCACTTTCCTGCAGGTGACGCTGCCGCTGTCGGCGCCGGGCATGATCACCGGCTGCATGCTGGTGTTCATCCTCTTGATGGGCGAGTACCTGATCCCGCAACTGTTGGGCGGCGGCAAGGTGTTCTTCATCGGCAATGCGCTGGTGGATCTGTTCCTGCAGTCGCGCAACTGGCCGTTCGGCTCGGCGGTTGCCGTGACGCTGGTGATCATCATGCTGCTGGTGGTGACGCTGGGATTATGGGCGACGCGGCGCTGGTCCGGCCAGCGCGATCTGTCGGTGATCTGAGCCATGCGGATCTATGCCGCAATCATCTACATCTTCCTCTATGCGCCGATCGGCATGCTGATGCTGTTCTCCTTCAGCGCCGGACGGCAGGCCAGCACCTATGAGGGCTTCTCCACCCAATGGTACGGCAAGGCGGCAGGCAACCGCTTCCTGATCGAGGCGGCCACCAACAGCCTGTCGATCGCCGCGCTGTCGGCGATCCTGGCGGCGATCATCGGCACCATGGCGGCGCTGGCGCTGCCGCAAATCAAGGGCACGCCGCGCAAGCTCTATGAAGGCGCGATCCAGGTGGCGCTGATGATACCCGGCATCGTCATCGCCATCGCCACGCTGATCATGCTGGCGACAATCCTGGCCGGCGCCAACGATATGCTGCTGGCGCTGTTCCCGGAAGCGCGGAAGTTCGAGCTGGGCTTCTGGTCTATCGCCGCCGCCCACACGCTGTTCAACATCGCGCTGGTCATCGTCATCGTGCGGGCGCGCATGGCGGGCATGGACCGGGCGCTGATCGAAGCGTCGGCGGATCTCTATGCCACGCCGCTAGGTACTTTCCGTCAGGTAACTTTGCCGCTGATCCTGCCGGCCATCATCGCCGGCGGATTGCTGAGTTTCACTTTCAGCTTCGACGACTACATCATCGCAAGCTTCGTCAATGGCAGCGAGATCACGCTGCCGCTGTTCATCTTCAATTCCATCCGCCGCGGATTGACGCCGGAAGTGAATGCGGTGGCGACGGTGGTGTTCGGCTCGTCGCTGGTGCTGCTGCTGAGCGCGCAATATCTGCTCCGCCGCGGCGCGAAGCCAAAAATCAAGACCGCATAGGGACGCGCCTCTTGACTTCGCCGCCTTGGACGCCAGCTTAGAGAATCAGCCAAACAAACTGTCGTGGCGGCTCGCGGTTTCGGCCGCCATAGGTTCATTCGACTGTCACACATTGCTGATTTTTTGAGCACCGTTCCGGCGGGGTGCCGGTCATTCACCGGCAAACGAGGGAGACTTCAGATGATCGAATTCAAGCTTAATGGCGCGAGCCTGTCACTGGACGTCGATGCGGAGATGCCTTTGCTCTGGGCGATCCGCGAGGAGGCGGCGCTGACCGGCACCAAGTTCGGCTGCGGCATGGCGCAATGCGGCGCCTGCACGGTCTATGTCGATGGGACGCCGACCCGTTCCTGCATCACCGCCGTCGGCGATGTGGCGGGGCTGTCCGTCACCACGATCGAAGGGCTGAGCGGCGATGTGGCCGAAGCGGTGCAGACCGCCTGGGTCAAGATGGACGTGCCGCAATGCGGCTATTGCCAGTCCGGCCAGGTGATGGCGGCGGCGGCGCTGCTGACCGAGATCAGAAAGCCGACCGATGCCGACATCGACGCGGCCATGAGCGGCAATCTCTGCCGCTGCAGTACCTATCATCGGATCCGCGGCGCGGTGCATGAAGCCGCCAAGATGCTGGAGGCGTAAAATGCTCGCGAGAAAATTCCGGCTGCCTGAAATTCAAGCCTCCCGCCGCCGTTTCCTGATCGGCGCCGCCGCCACCGCCGGCGGCTTCGTCGTCGGCTATCACCTGACGGGCGCCGCCCGCGCCGATGCCGCGGCTGCGCCGGTCAATCCCTTTGCCGGCTATGTGGAAATCGGCGAGGACAACAAGGTGACCGTCTACTCGGCCCATATGGAGATGGGCCAGGGTTGCTATAACGGCATCGCCACCCTGGTCGCCGAAGAGCTGGACGCCGACTGGGCGCAGATGGATGTCGTCGGCGGCTGGGGCAATGTTCCGCTCTATGGCAATCTGACTTGGGGCGGCGTCGTTCAGGGTACCGGCGGCTCGTCCGCCATGGCCTCGTCCTTCGACCGCTACCGCAAGGCGGGCGCCACGGCGCGCGCCATGCTGGTGGCCGCCGCGGCTCGGGAATGGAACGTGCCGGCGGCGGAGATCTATGTCGCCAAGGGCATGCTGGCCCATGGCTCCGGCGTCCAGGCCAGTTTCGGCGAGTTCGCGGCCAAGGCCGCCGCGATGCCGGTGCCGGCTGAGGTGCCGCTCAAATCCCGCGCCGACTGGACCATGATCGGCAACGAGAAGCTGCCGCGCTACGACAGCCTTCCCAAATCAACCGGCAAGCAGGACTTCACCATCGACGTGAAGCTGCCGGGCATGCTGACGGCGGTCATGATCCATCCTCCGTTATTCGGTGCCACCGTGAAGTCGTTCGACGCCGCGGCGGCCAAGGCGAGCAAGGGCGTGGTGGATGTGGTGGCGATTCCCCGCGGCGTCGCCGTGATCGCCAGCAGCATGTGGAACGCGCTGAAGGCCCGGGATCTCGTCACCGTCGAGTGGGACGAGTCGAAGGCGGAGAAGCGCGGCTCCGAAGAGCTGATGGCGGAATACCGCAAGCTGGGCCCGCAGCCCGGCGCCGCCACCGCGCGCAACGACGGCGATGTGGACGCAGCCTTTGCCAGCGCGGCGAAGATCGTCGAGGCGACCTACGAGTTCCCCTACCTCGCCCATGCCGCGCTGGAACCGTTGAATGCGGTGGCGCGGATGAACGGCGACGGCACGCTGGAAGTCTGGGGCGGCCACCAGATGCCCGATCTTTATCAATTCGCCGCGTCGCAAGTGGCGGAGATCACCCCGGACAAGGTCAGGCTGCATGTAATGAAGACCGGCGGCGGTTTCGGCCGGCGGGCGACGCCGGATTCCGAGATCATCATCGAGGCGGTCGCGGTGGCCAAGGCGATCGGCTGGAAGGCGCCGGTCAAGGTGCAGTGGACCCGCGAGAACGACATGCGCGGCGGGCGCTACCGGCCGATGTATCTCCATGCGCTGAAGGCCGGGTTGGACAAGGACGGCAACATCATCGCCTGGCGCAACCACATCGTCGGCCAGTCGATCCTGAGCGGCACGCCCTTTGAAGCGGGCATGGTTACCAACGGCATCGACGTTACGTCGGTCGAGGGGGCGGCGAACATTCCCTATGCCATCCCCAACATGCGGGTCGAGCTCACCACGACGTCGGTCGGCGTGCCCGTGCTCTGGTGGCGGGCCGTCGGCTCCACCCACACCGCCTATGCGGTCGAGGCGTTCCTCGACGAGGTGGCGGAAGCGGCGGGCAAGGATCCGGTGGAGCTGCGGCTGTCCCTGATGAAGGACCATCCGCGGCCGGCGGCGGTGCTGAAGCTGGCGGCGGAGAAGGCGGGCGCGCCGGCCGATGGCCGGTTCCGCGGCGTCGCCTTCGCCGAATCCTTCTTCACGCTGGTGGCGCAGGTGGCCGACATCACCTTGGGCCAGGATGGGAAGATCAAGGTGGAGCGCGTGGTCTGCGCCGTGGATTGCGGCACGGCGATCAACCCGGACCAGATCAGGGCGCAGATGGAAGGCGGCATCGGCTTCGGCCTGGGCGCCATCCTGAAATCCGAACTGACCTTGACCGCCGGCGCTGTCGATCAGGGCAACTTCGACGGCTATGACGTGCTGCGTCTCGATGAGATGCCGCAGGTCGAGGTGCATATCATGCCTTCGGAGCTGCCGCCCACCGGCGTCGGCGAGCCGGGCGTGCCGCCCATCGGCCCCGCCGTCGCCAACGCGATCTACAGCGCGACGAAGAAGCGGGTCCGCGTGCTGCCGGTGTCGAAGAACGATCTGACCTCCGCGTAGCGCCCATCGCTTGACTTGCAATTCGGCCCCATGCTCCAGCCGGGAGCGCGGGGCCGAGGTCTTTGTGCAACCCGCACCGCCTTGACTTCACGGCGTTGAACCCCGATTGAATGGCTGCGAATTCACAACAAAAAACCAACAGGGACTTCAGCGAATGTACACTCTCTTCTACTCGCCCGGCAGCGCGTCGATGGCGCCACATGCCATGCTCGAGGAAATCGGCGCGAAGTATGTGCTGAAACGCGTCGAAATTTCCGGCGACAAGCCGCGCGATCCCGAGTATCTGAAACTCAATCCCCTGGGCCGCGTGCCGACCCTGGCCATCGCCGGCGGCGAGACGATCTATGAGTCCGTGGCGATCACGATGTATCTCGCCGACCGTCATCCGGAGCCGAAGCTGGCGCCCGCGGTATCAGATCCGCTGCGCGGGCCGTACTATCAATGGCTGGCGCATCTGACCAACACGTTACAGGAAGCCTATCTGCTGTTCTTCTACCCCGACCGCAACACCACGCGGCCGGAACAGGCGCCCGACATCAAGGACAAGGCGCTGACGCGCATCGACGGCGTGTGGTCCAACCTGGATCAGGCGCTGGCCCGCCGCGGCCCCTACCTGCTGGGCGAGCGCTGCAGCGCCGCCGACATCTACATGCATATGCTCTATACCTGGTACGAGCCGGCGGCGGCGCTGGCGGCGCGCTGCCCCCAAGTGGCGCGCTGCGTCGATCTGGTGGCCCAGCGCCCGGCGGTGAAGCGCATGCTGCAGCAGAACGGCATGGCCTGACGCCGCGATGCCGGTCCGTACGCCGTCGGACGTCCTGGAGTTCTGGTTCAGCGACCAGTCCCGCGCCCTGTGGTTCGAGAAGAACGCCGCCTTCGACGAGGCGATCCGCAGCCGCTTCGAGGACACGGTGCGCGCAGCCGCGGCCGGCGAACTGGAACATTGGGAGAGGACCGCGCCCGGCGCCCTGGCGCTGGTGATCGTCCTCGACCAGTTCCCGCGCAATCTCTATTGCGGCTCGGCCCGCGCCTTTGCCGCCGATGCCCGCGCCCGCGAGGTGGCCGACCGGGCCATCGCCAGGCGGCTGGACCAGGATATCCCTCTCGTTCGACGGCACTTCTTCTTTCTGCCGTTCGAGCACAGCGAATCGCACGCCGACCAGGAGCGTTCCATCGCCCTGTTCCAGGCCTGGGCCGAGGCCCATGACGGCCCAGCCCGTGACCGGGCGCTGGAACAGATGCGCTATGTCCACCGTCATGCGGAAATCGTCGAACGATTCGGCCGGTTTCCCCATCGCAACGAGGCCCTGGGCCGGGAATCGACCGAGGCCGAGATCGCCTTTCTCAGGGAACCCATGTCGGCCTTCTAAAGCCGACGGCCGGGCGACGGAACCACCCCTCTGATCCGTCGCATGATCGGCGGCCGCTGGAGATTCGCGGCGCCTGCGCCATATTGCTATGATCCCGCTTGCCCCAGATACAGCGGGGCAATTTCACGGAACTGGGCTTCCCGATGCGTCTGGCGTGGTTTTTGTTCGTCCTAATTATCGGCGCCGGTGCCGCCGCCGGCTATTGGGCTTGGTTTGCACCCCCGGCGGCCAATGGCGGGACGGCCCAGGACAGCGCTGAAGCGCCGGTTCTCGTCGAGGCGGCGCCGGTGCGCGTGGACACCGTGCTGCAGCAAATCCGCGCCGTAGGCACCTTGCGATCCAACGAAAGCGTCGTCGTCGCATCCGAAGTTTCCGGCCGCATCCTGGAGATTGGCGGCGCCGAGGGCCAGGAGATTACCCGGGGCAAGGTCATCCTGAGGCTGGATCCGGCGATCTATGAAGCCGAGCTGGAACAGGCCCGTTCCGCGCTGGCGCTGAGCGAGCGCAACTTCAAACGCGCCACCGACTTGAAAGCCAGCGGCGCCGGCACCGGCCGGGCGCTGGACGAAGCCATCGCGGCCCTCCGCAACGACCAGGCTGCCGTAGCCCTGGCCGAAGCCCGGCTGGCCAAGACCCAGATCGCCGCACCGTTCAACGGCGTGCTCGGCCTGCGGCGGATGAGCGTCGGCGCCTATGTCAATCCCGGCGACATGATCATCAATCTGGAGCAGATCGATCCCCTGAAGGTGGATTTCCGCATTCCCGAGAATGCGCTGAGCGCCGCCAAGGTGGGCCAGCCCCTCTATGTCACCGTGGACGCCCTGCCGGGCGAGCAGTTCGAGGGCAGCGTCTATGCCGTCGACCCGCAGGTCGACGAGACGGCGCGCAATGTCACCCTGCGCGCCACCCTGCCCAACCGCGACGGCAAGCTCCGGCCCGGCCTGTTCGCCCGGGTGTCGCTGATCGTCTCGCGCCATGACAATGCCGTGCTGATCCCGGAACGGGCGCTGGTGCCCATGGCCGAGGATCAGTTCGTCTTCCGTGTCGAGGCCGACAAAGCGGTGATGACCAAGGTGGTTCTGGGCGAGCGCGTCGGCAACGAAGTGGAGATCGTCGACGGGCTGAAGGCCGGCGACACCGTGGTCACCGACGGCGTGCTGAAGATCAGGGACGGCTCACCCGTCAGCATCCTGCAGCCCTCGGGCGAGAGTTAGCGCCATGCGGCTCCCGGAGATCTGCATCCGCCGGCCGGTCTTCGCGACCGTGATGAGCCTGATGATCACGCTGATCGGCGCCGTTGCCTATGACCGGCTGACGGTGCGGGAGTATCCGCGCATCGAGGAGCCCGTCGTCACCGTGCGCACCGACTATGCGGGCGCCGGCGCCGAGATCATCGAGAGCCAGGTGACCCAGCCATTGGAAGAATCCCTCGCCGGCATCGAAGGCATCGATTTCATGAATTCGATCAGCCGGCCGGAAGAGAGCCAGATCACCATCCAGTTCAATATCAGCCGGGATCCGGATACCGCCGCCAACGACGTGCGCGACCGCGTGGCCCGCGCCCGCGGCGCGCTGCCCGACGATGTCGACGAGCCTGTCGTCGCCAAGCGCGAGGCCGACGCCCAGCCGATCATCTGGATGTCGCTGGAGAGCGACCGCCATTCCTCGATGCTCCTGTCGGACACCGCCGACCGCATCGTCAAGGACCGGGTGCAGTCGCTGCCCGGCATCTCGGACGTCCGTATCTATGGCGAGCGGCGCTTTGCCATGCGCGTCTGGATCGATCCGGTGCGGCTCGCCGCCTATGGCCTGACCGTACAGGATGTGGAGACGGCGCTGCGGGCGCAGAATGTGGAGATCCCCGCCGGCCGCATCGAGAGCAGCGACCGCGAGTTCACCGTGCTGGCGGAGACCGACCTGCAATCCCAGCCCGCCTTCGAGAAAATCGTGCTGCGGGAAACCGACGGCTATCCTGTGCGCATCAGCGATGTGGGCCGCGTGGCGATCGACGCCGAGGACAAGCGCGTCGCTTTCCGCATCAACGGCCAGACCGGCGTCGGCGTCGGCGTCATCAAGCAGACCACGGCCAATCCGCTGGAAGTCTCCACCGCCATCCGCAAGGCGCTGCCGGGCATTTCGGCCAGCCTGCCCGACGGCATGCAGCTGAAGATCGCCTATGACACCTCGATCTTCATCGAGCGTTCGATCTATGCGGTCGCGGAGAGCATCCTGGTCGCGGTCCTGCTGGTCGTGCTGGTCATCTTTGTTTTTCTGCGTTCGGTGCGGGCGACGCTGATTCCGGTGGTGACAATCCCGGTGTCGCTGATCAGCACTTTTGCGCTGATGTATCTGTTCGGCTTCAGCATCAATACGCTGACCCTGCTGGCCTTCGTGCTGGCGGTGGGTCTGGTGGTCGACGACGCCATCGTCATGCTGGAAAACATCCATCGCCATATCGAAGGAGGCATGAAACCCTTCGCCGCGGCGATCCAGGGCAGCAAGGAGATCGCCTTCGCCGTCATCGCCATGACGCTGACGCTGGCCGCCGTCTATGCGCCCGTCAGCTTCCAGACCGGCCGCACCGGCCGGCTGTTCGCCGAATTCGCCCTGACCCTGGCGGGCGCGGTGCTGGTCTCCGGCTTCGTCGCCCTCAGCCTGTCGCCGATGATGTGCAGCAAGCTGCTGCGCCATCGGGACCGGCACAACTCCTTCTACCGGGCGATCGAATCCGGCCTGAACGGATTGACATCAGGCTATCGCCGCCTGTTGTCCCGTGCGCTCGCCGGCTGGCCGGTGATGCTGGCAATTTACATCGTGCTCGCCGGCACCGCGGCCGGCCTCTATTTCAGCCTGCCGAGCGAGACCGCGCCCACCGAGGACCGGGGCGCCATCATCGGCTTCGCCTATGCGCCGGAGGGATCGACCCTCGAATACATGGACCGCTATGCCAGGCAGATGGAAAAGATCATCGGCGAGACCAAGGGCGTTTCCAGCTATGGCGTGGTGCAGGGAAATCCCACCGTCACCCGGGCGGTGATGTTCCTGCGGCTGGAGGATTGGGCTACGCGCGACCGCAAGCAGCAGGACATCACCGCGGAGATCGCGCCGAAGCTGCGCGCGCTGCCGGGCGTGATGGCGTTCGCCAACAATCCGCCGTCGTTGGGCTCGTCGGGTTTTGGCCAGCCGATCTCGCTGGTGGTGCAGACCACCGAATCCTATGCGACGCTGAATGGCTATGTGCAGCAGATCCTAGACCAGGCGCGAAAGAGCCCGCTGCTGGCCAATCTGCGCAGCGATCTCGAACTCAATAAGCCGGAGGTCAAGGTCTCCGTCGACCGCGACAAGGTCGCCGATCTGGGCCTCGACGTCGCCGTGGTCGGCCGCACGCTGGAGACCATGCTCGGCGGCCGCCAGGTGACGCGCTACAAATATGCCGGCAAGCAGTATGACGTGATCGTGCAGACCGACGACGCGAATCGGCGCACGCCCGATCAGCTGGCCAACATCTATGTCCGCGCCGCCGCCGGCGACATGATCCCGCTCTCCAGCGTGACCCAGGTGCGCGAAACGGTATCGCCGAAGGAGCTGAACCGCTTCAACAAGCTGCGCTCGGCCACCATCACCTCCAGCGTGCCGCCGGGATCGACCCTGGGCCAGGGGCTGGCGGCGCTGGAAGGTATCGCCCGCGAGGTACTGCCGATCTCCGCGCAGATCGACTATGCCGGCCAGTCCCGCGAGTTCAAGGAGGCCAGCTCGGCGTTCTATGTCACGCTGATGCTGGCGCTGATCTTCATCTATCTCGTGCTGTCGGCGCAGTTCGAGAGCTTCATCGACCCCTTCGTCATCATGCTGACGGTGCTGCTGGCGATGACCGGCGCGCTCGCCACCCTGAAGCTCACCGGTGGCACGCTCAACATCTACAGCCAGATCGGCATGATCACCCTGGTCGGCCTGATCACCAAGCATGGCATCCTGATCGTCGATTTCGCCAATCAGAGCCGCGAGCGCGGCCGGTCGATCCGCGACGCGGTGCTTGAAGCCGCGTCGCTGCGGCTGCGCCCGATCCTGATGACCACCGGCGCCATGGTGCTGGGCGCCATGCCCCTGGCCTGGGCCACCGGCGCGGGCGCCGAGAGCCGCCGCCAGATTGGCCAGGTGATCGTCGGCGGATTAACCTTCGGTACGGTGTTTACCCTGTTTGTGGTGCCGGTCGCCTATATCTTGCTGACCCGCTGGCGCCGCCCCAAAATGGCCGCCGCGCCGGAACCTGGCGCGTCAGAGCCGGCGGCGGCGCAGCCGGCGGAATAAGCTGCCCCGGCGGCTGTTTATGCCGGTGGGGGCAGACAGAGACATCTGTATGCAACCGAGGAGAACTGACCAATGACCCGTTTTATGCTTGCCGCCGCGATCGCTCTTTTCGCCGCGACCCCGGCCCTGGCGGAAGAATGCGCCGCCGAGCTCACCAAGGTCGATGCCGCCCTAGCGGCAAACCCGAAAGTGACTGCCGATAAGCTGATGGAAGCGGAGAAGCTGCGCGACCAAGGCGAGGATCTCTGCGATGCCGGCAGGAAAAGCGAGTCGTTGACGGCACTGACGCAGGCGAAGGCGATTCTGGGCATCAAGTAAACTGACGCGCCGGTTGAATCGGGTCCTCCGGGCTTCTACGATTCGCCGGCTGCTGATACCGGGAGGTTGCCATCGACAGCTTCGCCCGCCGGGTGACGGAACAGATTCCCCATTTGCGCCGCTATGCCATGGCGCTGGTGGGAAATCGGGTCCATGCCGACGATCTGGTCCAGGACTGCCTCGAGAGGGCTCTGAGCCGCTCCCATTTGTGGCAAGACGGCAACCTGCGCGGCTGGTTATTCACGATTATGCACAACGTCAATGCCAACACCCGCCGGCGCGCCGCGCGCAGCCCCCTGATCGCGGCGCTGGACAACGAAGAGATCTCAGCCGCCACACCGCCCACCCAGGAAGAGGGCTTGGCGGTGGCCGGCCTAGCCGCGGCGCTGGCCACCCTGCCCGATGACCAGCGTTCGGTGGTGCTGCTGGTCGGCCTGGAGGAATTCAGCTACGCCGAGACCGCCGAAGTCCTGGGCGTGCCCATCGGCACGGTGATGTCGCGGCTGCATCGCGGCCGCGAGCGCCTGCGCCAAGTGCTGGCCAATGACGCCAGTCCGGCGCTGCGGAGAGTGAAATGAACAGCGGCGCACCGATCTCCGACGACGACCTGCACGCCCTGGCCGACGGCCGGCTGAGCGAGCCGCGCGCGGCGGCGGTGAGTGCGCATCTGGAAGAGTCGCCTGCCGATGCCTCGCGCGTCGCCTTCTACCGCCGCCTGAACAGCGATCTGCACGGCCTGTTCGATCCCCTGCTCAGTGAACCTGTCCCCGGCAGGCTGCTCGCCGCCGGTTATGGGCGCAAGCGGGCCTGGCCCTTGCAGGCCGCGGCGGCCGCCGCGTTGCTGGCGGTCGGCGTCGGCAGCGGCTGGTTCGCGCACCAGTTCACGGCGTCGCAGGAATTGCCGGCCATCGCCTTCACCGAAAATGCGGTCCAGGCTCATCTGGCCTATGTGTCGGAAGTGCGCCATCCGGTCGAGGTCGCCGCAGCGGAAAGCGATCATCTGCAGAAGTGGCTGTCGAAGCGGTTGCAGAACAATGTGAGCATCCCCGATCTCCGTAAGGTCGGCTATGAGTTCCTGGGCGGGCGGCTGCTGCCGGCGGGGAGCGGTGTCGCGGCGCAGCTGATGTATCAGAACAGCGCCGGCAACCGGGTGACGCTCTATTTCACCCATGGCGGCGAGTCCGACACCGCCTTCCGCTATGTGCAGGCAGACGGGTTGTCGGTGTTCTATTGGCGCGACGCCAAGTTCACCTATGCACTGTCGTCGGAGCTGCCGCGCGAGGAGCTGTTGGCCATCTGCAACGCGGTCTACGGCCAGATAAATCCGGAAGGCCCGGCCGTCGAATGGTGACGAAAAAGGGGGCGCCGCAGCGCCCCCTCTTCCCACCATGATCTCGCGAACAATCAGTTAGAGATCGCCGCTGCCCTGATCGGGCGTGCCGTCATCGTCGCCGGGGGTCGGAGGCACATCGCCAGGACCCTGGTCAGGCGTGCCGTCGTCATCCGGGCTATTGTCGTCGTTGTCGTCGTCGTCGTTGTCGTCATCGTCGTTGTCGTCATCGTCGTTGTCGTCATCGTCGTCATCGTCGTCATCGTCGTCGTCGTCGTCGTCGTGACCCGGACCATGGCCGCCATCGTCGTCGTCGTCATCGTCGTCGTCGTCGTCGTGATCCGGCCCGTGGCCGTCGTCGTCATCGTCGTCATCACCGGCGCCGTCATCGCCGCTGCCGGGGCCGCTATTGCCGCCGCCGGGGCCGCTGTTGCCGCCATCATTGCCATCGTCACCGCCGCCGGGACCGCTATTGCCGCCGTCATCGCCACCGCTATGGGCGAGAGCGGATTTCGCCGCCAGGCTTAGCGTGCTGACATCGATGGAGACCGGCGCCGCCGCCAGCAGCGCCACGGCGCTGAGCCCGGCGAGCAGGGTAAGCCGGCGCGGGAGGGCGCGGCCGGCGCCATCGGAGGTGGGCTTATCGTCGTAGTCATTCGGCATGGTTTGGGTATCCTTGTGTGGGTGAAGCAGTTGAAAACACATCACCCCGACAACGAAAGACCGCGCCGCTTATTCCCGCGACGGTAGGTTAATCGGGAATTCCTGGTTAACTCGCGCGGTTGCGTGAGCCGCAGGCCGACGGTGCGGCGATCAGCCCCCAGCCATAGGCCGAATCCTTGCCGGCATCGCCGAGATCCCGCGCGGCGCGGCCAAGCGTTTGCACGAGAGTAGGCCCGTCGCGCGGCCCGTCATACATCGCAAGCGCAACTGCGGCGGTGACGAAGGGCGCGGCGAAGGAGGTGCCGCTGAAGTAGCGGCCGGCGGCGCTGTCGCCGCTCGGACCCCAGATGCGGACGCCCGGTGCGGCAAAATCGATTTCGCCGCCGCGGGGCGCGTTCTTGTAGATCTGGCCGTCGCTGTCGACAGCGGTGACGCCGATGACATCGGGTAGAGACGCCGGAAATCCCGGCGCGGCGGCCGTGCCACCGTTACCGACGGCGGCGATGAAGATCACGCCGCGCTCGCTCAATCGATGGATAGCGATCTCAACCAACGCATTGGGCTCGCCCGACAAGCTCATATTCACGATTTCGACCTTGCGTTTCGCCAGCCAGTCGAGGCCGCCAATCAAAGCAATTGCATCGGCGCTCAGCCGGCCGTTTGCGGCGGCGGCGAATACGGCAGCCACGCTGAGTTCCGCACCGGGAACCAAGCCCGGCACGGCACTCGATCCGGGCTGGCCGACCAGGATGGCGGCCACGGCGGTGCCATGGGGCGATGGCGCGGCAATTGGCGCGAGGCTTTGCTGCGTCACGTCAGCGCCGGCAAATGCCGGCAAGGATTGCTCGATCGCGGTGTCCAGCATGCCGATCCTCATGCCCCGGCCGCAGCCCGGGGCGGCGTAGCGCCAGCCGATCATCTGCTGCCCATAGCCGGGCGGCGGCAGCGTCGCCTGCCCTTGCATGGCGTAAAGCGAATTCACATCGACGATGACGCCGGGCAGCACCGCCGCGATTTGGGTGCGCGCCCGGTCTTCCGCCCAGCCTGAGGGCACCGCGAGCCGCAGGATGATCAGGCCGAGCGCTTCGAGCCGGGTCTCCTGCAGCACGCGGAAGCCATAGCCGCGGATTACGTTTAACTCGGTTTCGTCCACATCGGCGACGACGATCTCGCCACGCACAAAAGGATCGTTGCTGCGATCGCTGCCGGCGGCGCTGCGGTCGTCGCCCTCTTCGGACTCGCCGTCATCGTCGTCGCCGGAACCAGGGCCGCTGTTCGGACCGGGCCCGCTATTGTCGTCGGACTCGCCCTCGTCGCTGCCCGAATTTGAACTGCCGGAGCCGGAATTGCCGCTGTCGCCGCCATCGTCACCGCCGCCGCCATCATCGTCGGCCCATGCGGCTGATGTCAGAACGGCAAACGCTGTTGGAACAGCGGCCGCAAGAATGGCGGCGGCGGCGAGCGAGCGCAGCAAGACGAAACTCATGGAGGCGCGTCGAAGCATCATATGAGAAGGATATTCTAATCGTTGCCGGACGCTTTGACTTCGATCAGCCAGCTGCCGCCACTGCCCGGGCAGGCGATGCCGAAGCTGGTCGCCATGGTGCCGTTCTCCGCCGCATCGTGGCGGAACTCGCGGCATTCGCCGAGATTGGCCGTCGCCACAGGACCGACAATCGTCACCTTGCCGCTGACACCGGCGGCTGCATCGCCATAATCCTGGGTGACGCCATCGTCCGATGTTGCCAGCGCCCGCTGCAACGCCGCCAGATAGAGTTCGCCCCGCGGATCCTCGCCGGCCGGCGTGAACTCGCCGCGTTCGCCGAACGCAGCGTAGCCGGCGCCGAAGCCGATCAGCAATGCGGCGACGGATGCCGCCAGCGGCAGCAGGCGCTGCGGCAAGGCAGCGCGGGGGCGGAAGGACAGGACATTCGCCGCCGCTGGCGGCGCGCCATCAGCCGCATCCGCCTGAACATCCGCGAAGAGATCGCGCAGGCCTGCGGGCAGCGGCCGTTCCATCGCCTCGTCATAGGCCGGCTTCACCGCTGCGGCGCTGGCGCGCAGCACGCTGACGATGGCGCGGGCCTCCGCATCCTCGCGCAGCGCCGCTTCCACTGCCTGCGCTTGCGCCGCATCGAGCTGTCCATCGGCATAGGCGACGAGCAAGCTTTCCGCCCATACCCGTGGCTGTTGGTTCATCATGACTTCGTTCTCGCCGTTTCCGGCAGCTCCTTCCTTTCCGTGAGCGCGCGGCCGAGGGCCAGACGCGCCCGGGCCAAGCGGCTCATGACCGTGCCGATGGGGATTTCCAGGATCTCCGCCGCCTGCCGGTAGCCGCAACCCTCGACCGAGACCAACAGCAGCACCGCCCGTTGATCCTCCGGCAGCAGGGCCACCTCGCGCCGCACATCCGCGAGATCGAGCCGCCGGTACATGTCCCGGGCCCCGTCCGCCGTGGCCAGAGACTCCATGTCGGCCGGCTCCATGCTCTGCTCGCGCTGCACCTGCTGGCTGCGCCGGCGGTCGATCCAGAGATTCTGTGCGATACGGTACATCCAGCTGTCCAGCCGCGTGCCCGGCGTGAATTGTTCCAGGCTGCGCAGCGCCTTCTCGCAAGCGGCCTGCGTCAGGTCGTCGCCGTCATCCAGGGAGCCGGTGAGGCCATAGGCGAACCGCCGCAACCGCGGCAGGAGGCTGACCATTTCCGCCTTCACCTGCTGGCTCAAATCCGGTTCTCCCGAGGCCCGGTCCGCCCAATCCTGGGGGCAGCGGCATCCTCGACCCAACAACGGCCGGCCGCGAGCCTTATTCCGCGCCATCGATGTGGCACGGACAGGGTTTGCATCGGGGGCCGGGCCTGAAAACTGGTGCCGCAGGAGGGACTCGAACCCCCGACCCACGCATTACGAATGCGTTGCTCTACCAGCTGAGCTACTGCGGCGATCCCTGCATTATGGGTTCTGAATCATTAACGAACCCCGGGACTTGAGGGCGGCGGCACGCTAGTTCACGCGGCGCGCGGCGTCAACCGGCGCCGCCTCGGCGCCCGGGGGGCCCAAGGGCGGCCGCGCGGCGCTGTCGCCGGGCCGCGGCAGGGCCAGGGAGACGCCGCCGGCCGGCGCCGCGGCCGCCGGCAGCAGTTCCAGCACATCCTGGGTCACCGCCCGCCAACGCAAGGAGTCGAAGCCGCGGCAATGGCTGCAATTGGCGCTCCACATCGCCGACGGCGCGCCGCAGGCGCTGCAGAGCCACCCATGTTCCGGCGCCGCCTCGGCCGCCAGCAGCAGCCAGCGATGGGCCGCCGACGGGTCCTTGCCTTCCGACTCCTCCAGCCGGGCCATCAGCCGCGCCAGCCGGCGGGGCGGATGCACGCCGTTGCCCAGCGCCGCCCGCGCTTCCTCCAGCTGCGCCCGCGCGGGGCCCCAGAGTTCGGCCGCCAGATTGGCCTCGGCCAGCAACAGCCGGCTTTCCAAATGGGCCGGCGCCGTTGCCACCAGCTTTTCCACCCGCTTGAGGCGCGACATCGGCGAGTCCGAGCTGGCCATGGCCAGAAACGCCGCCGCCAGATCGGGATGCGGCGCCTCGCCCCAGCCCTGGGCCGCCAGCTTGTAGGCTTCTTTGGTGCGGCCTGACTGCAGCAAGGCTCGCGCCAGCAATACCCGCGCCGGCACCAGGTCGGGCGCCAGCTTCGTCGCCTGGCGCAGCCGGTCGATGGCGCCGCCCAGATCCTCCGCCGGCGTCTGCCGCGCCCGCTCGGTCAGCAGCACGGCGCGGATGCGCTTGGCCCGCGGCGCCTCGATCAGCCGGGCGCGCTCGGCGCTGTCCAGCGCCTTCTCTGCCGCCGCGAAATCGCCGCGCTTCAATTCCAGGTCCAGCAGCGCCGACACTGCCCAAGAAGTGCCCGGCCGTTCCATCACCGCCTGCCGCGCCAGCCGCAGCGCCTCGTTCTCCTTGCCGTCGGCCATCGCCTGGTGGAACAGGCCGCGCAGCGCCAGGAACGACGTCTCCGGGCTCGACAGCAGCGCCTGCAGGTGACGCGCCGAGCTGCGGCGGTCGCCTTCCAGCTCCGCCGTCTGCGCCTGCAGCAGCCGAGCCAGCGGCGCGTCCTTCAGCAGCGCGCCCGCTTGTTTCGCGCGGCGCTTTGCTTCCGCCGCATCGCCTGTCGCGATTGCCGCGAAGCCATGGGTCAGCGCCTGATAGGCCTTCACCCGCCGCCGCTCTTGACGGTAGCGCGCATAGTCGCTGGGCGCGCCGACCACCGTGCGCCAGATCCAATTGAGGAAAATCGCCCCCGCGATGACCACGAACAGCAGCGCCGCCAGCACGCCCATGCTGGTGTCGATGCGGTGATCGAACCAATGCAAGGTCACCGCGCCGGGCTGGGTTTTGAACAGCCAGATGGCCGCGAACATCAGCCCGAGCAGGATCAGCAGAAGCAGGGCGCGCCGCATCGGCGATACCGTCAGCCGCCGGCGCCGTTTGCCGCGGGCGACGCCAGATGTCCCAGCGCCAGCGCCTGGAGTTCCTCGATCGCCTTGTCGGCCGCCAGCCGCGCTTTCGCCTGATCGAGCCAGGGGGCGGCGGCGTCCCGCGGGGCGCCGGTCAGTCCGTCCAACTCGGCGACCGCATCGGCCAGCTTGAGTTCTGCAAGGCGCACTTCGGCCCGCGCCAGCCGTTCCAGCGGCCCGTCGCCCACGGCCTCTCCTTCCGGCCGCACGGTGACGGCCTCGGACACGCCATTGCTGATCTTGCGCCAGGTCTTGCTGAAGAAACCGTCACCGGCGGTGGCGCTGTCGGCGGTTTCCGTTTTCTGCGCGGCGCGCGCTACCGCATCGGCCACCGCGGGGAAGGAATCCAACAGAACGGCAAGGGTGGGCACTCCTCTATCGCCGAGAGCCGCAACCGGCGCGGCGGCGCTATCCACCTTCTGCGCCAGGGTGCTGTCGGCGGCGACGATGTCCTTCAGGGCGGTCAGCGGTGCCGCAAAGGGTTCCGCTGTCGCCATCGTCTTGGTCAGATTGGCGACGGCCAGCACCAGCGCGGCCTGGGCGCCGGCGGCGCGGCTGTCCCGCACATTGTTCTCCAGCTCACCAAGCCGCGAGGTGAGCTGGCTGTTGGCCGCGGTGGCCTGCGCCAACGCCTCCCGCAGGGCGGCGAGGTCGTTCTTCATCTGGATGTTCTCGGCCGAGAGGCGCACCGCCGTATCACCCTCGATGCTGCCATCGGCCGCAGGTGCCGACAGGGTCCTTACTTTCTCTTCCGCCGCCGCCAGCCGGTCGGTGAGCGCGGTCAACTGCGACACCGCAACGCCGTCGTCGCCGGTGCCCGTCGCCAGGCTGGTCATGTCCGTGCGCAGGGACGCGAGATCGCCGGCCAGCTTCGACATCTCGTCCTTCACCGCGGCGCTTGCATCTTCCGCCGCCGTGAGACGCGCCGCGAGATCGGCCGATGTTTTTTCCGCAGCCGTCAGCCGCTCCTCGACCGCCACGTTGACGCCTGCCGAATCTGTCGGCGCTTCGGGCCGCAAAAGCAGGCTCACGATTGCGGCAACGATCGCGGCGGCAATTGCCGCGGCCGCCACGGTCGCGAACCAGGGTGCGCGAGTTTTCGCCGGCGGCGCCCAGGCCGGTTGGGCCTGTGGCGGTGGCGCTGCCGCGGATGGCGTCACGTCGATGATCTTCTCCGGTTCCGCACTCGCAGCTGCGCTGCCTGTTCCCGCCATTCTCTCCACCAGCTGCAGCATCGAGGGCAGATCGGGATGATCGGCGCTCTCCATCGCGCGGAACGGCAGCGCGCCCAGGACATTGGCCACCGCCGGGCTGAGGCACAGCGCGGCGGCGCGGCGGCAGCCTTCCACGGCTTTGTCGCCGGCCGCCTGAGTCAGCGCCGCAAAAGTGGCGGCGGTGCGCGGCGAGAAGAACAGCATGAAGTCGAAGCTGCCGCCTTCCAGCGCCGCCACCGTCGCCGGCGACAGGGAGTCCGCCGGCCGCGCCTCATAGATCATGCTGCGGCGGAGTTCGAAACCGCGTCCGCTCAGCAGGCCCGCGAGATCGCCGGCCACCGCGCTGCCCGCGGCATGGAACAGCGGGCCTTTCTGCGGATCAAGCTTCGCCGCCGCAAGTTCCGCCAGCGACTCGACGTTGCCGGCCGCGCTTTCCACTTCTGTAAAGCCGGCGGCCCGGGCGGTGCGGGCGGTGGCGTCGCCGACAGCCAGCACCGGCAGCTCGCGCCAGCCCACAAGACCCTTTGCGGCAGCAAGTTCTGCGAAGGCGCGCACGCCATTGGCGCTGGTGAACAGCATCGCCTGCACGCCCGAAAGATCGATCTCCGTTTCCGGCAAGGTGCGGATCGACAGCAGCGATTCGATCGATGTTTCGATGCCCCGCTGAATCAGCGCCGCCGCCAGGGGCGCCGCATCTTCTTCCGGACGGGTGATCAATGCGCGCAGTGTCATGGTGTCATCGCTTTGAAGAAAGAAGGATCGGCCGCGCCCTTGAGCGCAACACCCACGGCCTTGCCCAGCGCCCGGGGATTCTCCGCCGAGCCGAGCCAGTCGCAGTCATGAACCTTGCTGCCGTCGGGGAGCGCGATCAAGGCCCTGAGGCGGAAGGTCGCGCCGTCGCTCTTCGGCTCCGCCAGGGCGGCGATCGGCGTGTGGCAGGACCCGTCCAATTCGGCCAAGCAGGCGCGCTCCGCCGTTACCTGCTGCTCGCTGGTTGTGTCGTTCAATGGCGCGAGTACGGCGCGGATATCCTGGTTATCGACGCGGATCTCGATCGCCAGCGCGCCCTGGGCCACCGCCGGGAGCATCTCGTCGGCCGACAGCACCGCCTTGGCCTTTTCCGCCAAGCCCAGCCGCTTCAACCCCGCCAGCGCCAGCAGCGTCGCATCCACCTCGCCGGCCGCCAGTTTCGCCAGGCGCGTCTGCACATTGCCGCGCAGGGATACCACCTTGAGGTCCGGCCGCCGCGCCAGCAGTTGCGCCTGGCGCCGCAGCGACGAAGTGCCGACCACCGCCCCCTTGGGCAGCTCGGCGATGCTCTTCGCCTTCTTGGCGAACAGCGCGTCGCGCGGATCCTCCCGCGGCAGGATGCAGCCGATGATCAGCCCGTCGGGCAGCCAGGTTTCCATGTCCTTGGCCGAATGGATGGCGCAGTCGACGGTTCCCGCCAAAAGCGCCTCCTCGATCTCCTTGGTGAACAGGCCCTTGCCGCCGATTTCCATCAGCTTGCGGTCCTGCACCTTATCTCCGGTGGTCTTGATGACGGCGATTTCCACCGCGCCGGCCTTGCGCAAGGCCGTGTGGGCCTCGCCCAGCCGCCGCTTCAATTCTTCCGCCTGGGCCAGCGCCAGCGGGCTGCCGCGGGTGCCGATGCGCAGCGGCTGCTTGCTGGAATAGGGTAAATCGGCCATGGGTCCGGTTTAGGCTGCCCGGCAGCCCCGCGCAAGGGCACCCAAGCCAGTCCGGGGAATGGCCATTGTCTTTCCAAGGCCTTAGATTGCGGCACCCATGACACACCCCCTGATCCTCGGCATCGAAACCAGCTGCGACGAGACGGCGGCCGCCATCGTCGGCGGCGACCGGCGGATCGTCGCCGAGCGGGTGCTGTCCCAGCTTGCCGAGCACCGGCCCTATGGCGGCGTGGTGCCGGAGATCGCCGCCCGCAGCCATCTGGACCATCTGGACCGGCTGATCGCCGAGACCATGAAGGCGGCCGGGCTGGAGTTCGCAGCGCTGGACGCCATCGCCGCGACAGGCGGTCCCGGCTTGATCGGCGGCGTCATCGTCGGCGTGATGACCGGCAAGGCCATCGCCGCCGTCCACAACAAGCCGTTCATCGCCGTCAATCACCTGGAGGGTCATGCGCTGACCGCGCGGCTGACCGACGATGTGGCCTTTCCCTATCTGCTGCTGCTGGTCTCCGGCGGCCATTGCCAGCTCCTGATCGTCGAGGATGTGGGCCTTTATCGCCGATTGGGCACCACGGTCGACGACGCGGCGGGCGAGGCGTTCGACAAGGGCGCCAAGCTGCTGGGGCTGGGATTCCCCGGCGGGCCGGCGGTAGAACAGGCGGCGCGGGCGGGCAATGCCAGGCGCTTCGACCTGCCCCGGCCGATGCTGGGCCGCGAGGGCTGCGACTTCTCCTTCTCCGGATTGAAGACGGCGCTGCGGCACCGGGTGCTGGAACTGGCGAACGAACCCGCCGACCTTAGCGGGCAGGACCGCGCCGACCTCGCCGCCGCGCTGCAATCCGCCATCGCCGACTGCCTCGCCGACCGCACCCGCAACGCCATCGCACTGGCCTGCGCGCGCCATCCGCAAATCAACACGCTGGTGGTCGCCGGTGGCGTGGCCGCGAATACAGCGATCCGCCAGTCGCTCAAGTCGCTCTGCGCGGAAACCGGCCTGCGGCTGATCGCGCCGCCGCCGAAGCTCTGCACCGACAACGCCGCCATGATCGCCTGGGCCGGCGTCGAGCGATTCAGGAAAGGCCTGACCGACGGCTTCGACTTCGCCCCGCGCCCCCGCTGGCCGCTGGACCCGTCGGCGCCGAAGGCGATCGGCGCGGGCGTGAAAGCGTAAGTGGCCGCGCTGCAGCGCATCGCCATCGTCGGCGCCGGCGCCTGGGGCACGGCGCTGGCGACCGTCGCACGGCGCGCCGGGCGCGAGGTTTCGATCTGGGCGCGCTCGCCAGAGATCGTGGCTGAGATCAACGGCAGCCATACCAACAGAACCTATCTGCCTGATGTAACGCTGGATGCGGCGGTCCGCGCCACAGGCGATCTTGCGGCCCTGCGCGACGCCGACGTCATCCTCTGGGTGACGCCGGCGCAGCATCTGCGGGATGTCGCGGCGCGAGCGGCAGGGCATCTGCGCGATGGCGTACCGGTGGTACTCTGCTGCAAAGGCTTCGAGCAGGGCAGCGGCAAGCTGATGACGGAAGTGGCGGCGGAGGTGCTGCCGCGCGCAGCCGTTGCCGTGTTGTCTGGTCCCACATTTGCTGCGGAGGTTGCACGCGGCCTGCCGACGGCCGTCACGCTTGCGACGGCCGATCCCGCGCTCGGCCGCGACCTCGTGCGATCACTGGGCACGCCGGCCTTCCGGCCCTACCTCTCCGCCGATCCCATTGGGGCGGAAGTGGGCGGCGCGGTTAAGAACGTGCTGGCCATCGCCTGCGGCATCGCCATCGGCCGCAAGCTGGGCGACAACGCCCGCGCCGCGCTGCTCACCCGCGGCCTGGCGGAGATCATGCGCCTGGGCCTCGCGCTCGGCGCCCGGCCGGCCACGCTCATGGGCCTTTCCGGCCTCGGCGATCTCACGCTCACCTGCAACGGCCGCCAGTCCCGCAATCTCTCCCTCGGTATCGCGCTCGGCGAAGGCCAGAAGCTTGCCGACTTTCTCGCCGGCCGGCGCACCGTGGCGGAGGGCCTGTTCAGCGCCGGGGCCGTAGTCGCCCGCGCTCACCGCCTGAAGATCGAAATGCCCATCGCCGAAGCCGTCGATGCCATCGTCAACCGCGGCGCCGACATCGGCCAGACCATCGCCGGCCTGCTCAACCGGCCGTTCAAGGAAGAGGCGACCGTCTGAAGCCAGAGGGTCCATCCTCCTCCGCGCGCGAGCGCGGGGGAGGTGGCCGCGAATCGGCCGGAGGAGGCATGGCTCGGTGCCGCGGCAACACGCCGCTGGACGTCCGGCAGAAGGCTCAATCCGTGCGATCGACCCCATGCCAAGCGAGGATCGCCGGCAAACCCCTTCGGGCAACTGGCGGCGAATATCCAACTTTCGGCGCCTGCCCCCTCCGGCACACCGCTAGCGCGGTGCGCCACTTCCCCCGCTTCGCGGTGGAGGGATGCGCTGATTCTTGACAGGATTTCGGTATACCGTCTTATAGGAATGATGTCAGGCATATCTACCGGCGCCCGCGCAGCCAGGCCCTTAGATCCAATTCACGATGTCCAACATCGAGGCTCCCGAACGAGAGCCGGGAGCGACTCCCAGAGATGGGGATTGGCCGCCGGCTTTCAAGGAATATGTTCCGTGACCGCTACAACGCCACCTCGGATGCGAGGCCAAATTCAAGCGTCATAAGGCGCTGAAACGCCGCGCCAAGCCTGGGGATGGCGGCGCTGTAGGTGAATCGCCGCTCGGAGCCCAGATTGCCCGCGAGGCCATCTGCCTCGCCATAGACGATGCGGATGTCGCGGCCGCAGTTGTTAAGCAGGTTTTCAATCATGCGTTGACGCAGACTCCGCAGTTTGCCGGGCTCGTCGGTCAGCGGAACGCCGAAGATGACCGCAACAAAGGGCGCCATGATGTCGACCATTCCCTGAGCTTCTGCGGCGACGTCAACGGCGCGCCCTAGTCGCTCAGCCAACGCCGCAGGGTCATCGTCGCGGATCTGCAATAGCGCGAAAACGATCTTGCGGTTCTCAAGCGGCATCAGCGGAAGGTCGCCGGGGCGACTGGCGAGCTGTTCGATCAAAGCCGAGGAAAGAAACGGGCCGAATGCCTCCCGGATATAGGCTTTCTGCCGCGCAACACGCCCCCGCGAAAACGGCCACATCGAATGCTGCTTCCCACGCCAATTGCTTCGCCATGGCCAACGCCATTGCCGATGCTATGTTACGGGCGAGTCCATCGCCATCTCAATCCAGACTCCAGGGAGTATCCTTTGCCATTCGCCATCTATTGCCTGGACAAGCCAAACAGCGGCGCCGTTCGCATGGCGGCGCGTCCCGATCATCTCGCCTATCTCGCGGGCTTCGAGGACAAGATCGTCTTTGCCGGGCCGCTGCTGGCCGACGACCATCAGACCATGATCGGCAGCCTGCTGATCCTGGATCTGCCTGATCGCGATGCTGCCGAGAAGTTCTCGTCCGGCGATCCCTATCGCAAGGCCGGGCTGTTCCAGACCGTGAACATCACCGCTTGGCGCAAGACCTATCCGAAAGCCTGAAACGGAGGTTGCTTTGGCCTATTGGCTCGTCAAATCGGAGCCTGCGACCTATTCCTGGGAGCAGCTCAACAAGGACGGCGTTACCGATTGGAGCGGTGTCAAGAATCCCCAGGCCCTGATCAATCTGCGGGCGATGAAGAAGGGCGATCTCAGTTTCTTCTATCACTCCGGCGCCGGGCCGCAGGTGGTGGGCATCGCCGAGATCGCGCGCGTCTTTTATCCCGATCCGAAGGACAAGACCGGCAAGCTTGGCATGGTGGATATCAAGCCGAAGCAGCCGCTGAAGACACCGGTCACCCTGGCCGCCATCAAAGCCGAACCGAAGCTGGCCAATCTGGGGCTGGTCAAGCAGTCGCGCCTGTCGGTCGTGCCGGTCGACGAGAAATCCTGGAAGCTGATATGCGCCATGGGCGGGGTGAAGGCCTGAACGGCTCGATGCCAACGGAGGAAGGTACGCCTCCGTTGGGTGAACAGAGCCGCCGGGCCGCTTGCACCGGCCGCCCCACTCACGCAGCGGGCTGGATGCGGCCGCAGCGATCGAAGAGTTGAATTCAGCCGTTGTCCGGCCGGTCGGCGCGCCGCGCGCGGAAGCTGAGCGCCGGGTGATGGGACGCCCACCAGGGCAGCGTCCCGGGCCGCCGTTCGCCGGTGGATTCATCCGCACCGATTCGCAGTGCCGCTTTTGCTGTCTCCGCCAGCTTTTCTGTCAGCAGCCACCGCGGCATCGACCGTTGAAGCAGATCGGCAAGCCGGGCCGGCATGATCGCCGGCCAGCGCGCCGGTTCTTTCGTGATGATCGTCATGACGTGGCTCCCTCCGGCGCGAACCAGAATGCGATTTCTTCGATGTCGACGGGGCGGTCCGTCGCCAGGGGCGGCGCAATATTCGTGCGCGTTCGCAGCATGAGGCCCGGTTGGGCGTCGCGGCCGGCAGGCGTTGTTAAGGTTGCTCCCGGGGTGGCGCCGGATCCCATCAATCTGTCTCCAAGCCGTTGATTCGAATTGCGAACCGTTGCAAACGGCGGTCGGCGCGGTGCCGGCGCGCCGGCAACTCCGGGTAGCCTGTCCGCCACGGCTGCAACCTAGGCATACCGGACCGGGCGCGCTTGAAGCGGGTTCGAAGATTTCATGTAGAAAACATGGATTCTCGCGCGACAACTTGCGAAAAGGCGAATAGACCTGAGACAATGGCGTTGGTTCGAATGCGGCGCGGCGCATGGCAGAGGCCAATCCCTTGCATATCCAGTTCAGCGATTGCGAAATCGACGTGGCGGCGTTCGAGTTGCGCCGGCGCGGACAGCCCTGCGCGGTCGAACCTCAGGTATTCGAGCTGCTGCTCTATCTCGCCAGCAACCCCGACCGTCTCGTCACCAAGAGCGACCTGATCGAAAACGTCTGGGGCGGGCGCATCGTCTCGGACTCCACCCTGGCCAGCCGGATCAAATCGGCGCGGCGCGCCATCGGCGACGATGGCGAACAGCAGCGCTTCATCCGCACGGTGCATGGCCGCGGCGTGCGCTTCGTCGCGGATTTGCGCACCGATCCCGAGCGCACGGCGGCGAATGGCTGGCCCGGGGCCGGTGCGGCGGGCACGCCCGTAGCAGGCGAATTTCCTGTCGCGACCGGGCCTGCCGTCGCTGTCCTGCCATTCGTCAATCTCGGCAGCGATCCCGATCAGGGATTTTTCTGTGACGGCCTCACCGAGGACATCATCACCGACCTGTCGCGGTTTCGCGGCTTGCGGGTCATGGCCAGGGATTCTTCTTTCCGCTATCGCGGCGCGGAGGTGGATCTCCAGCGCGTGCGGCGGGAGCTTTCGGTCAGGTACATCGTGACCGGCAGCGTCAGGCGCCAAGGCGCCTGCCTGCGGCTCAGCGCGCAGCTCACCGATGCCGAGCAGAATTGCCAACTGTGGGCAGAGCGGTTCGACCGCAACGCCGAGGATGTCTTCGCCGTCGCCGACGAACTTGTCAGCACGATTGCGGCGACGCTTGCCGGCCGCGTGCAGGCTATGGGCTCGGCGCTGGCCAAGCGAAAGCCGCCGGCGAATCTGGCGGCCTATGAATGCGTGCTGCGCGCGCAAGTCGGGATGGCGAACATCGGCGATCCGGCTGTCGAGGCGGAATGCCGCCGTCTGTATGAGCAGGCCCTGCTGCTGGATCCCGGTTATGCGCGGACCCATGCGGGTCTGGCCATCCTGCTTCTGCGCGACTGGTATCGAGGCGATTCCGGACTCACGACCGCGCTTGACGCCGCCCTTGAGCATGCGCGGCAAGCGGTTGCGCTCGACGGGGAAGATTCCGAGTGCCAGGAAACACTCGGCTGGATTCTGCTTCACCGCCGCTCATTCGAGCTGAGCGAACGGCACTATCGGCGCGCGCACGACCTCAATCCCAACAGCCCCGACGAGTTGGCCGCCATGGGTTCCGCCTGCAGTTACTTCGGCCGGCCCGGCGAGGGGATCGAGCTGCTCGAGCAGGCGAAACGCGTCGACCCGTATTTCGATCCCGTCTGGTACTGGCATCTGCTCGGCGCCGCTTATTTCAATGCCAGGCGTTATGATGACGCCGTTGAGGCCTTCGGCCGCTCCGCCAAGCCGGCGCACTGGGTGAAGGCTTATCTGGCGGCAAGTCACGCACTGGCAGGCCGGATCGACTTCGCGACATCGGCAGTCGCGGACCTGCTGCGCTCGGCGCCCGATTTCTCAGCCGTCGATCTCCTGCAGAAAGAACCCTACAAGACCCCGGCTGATCGCGATCACCTTGCGGCAGGCTTGCGCATGGCGGGGTTGCTGCCAACCGACACTGTGCTGTCGGCGGAAGTGCAGCCGACGATCGCCGTTCTGCCTTTTGCGGACATCGGCGGCACGCCCGAACAGGAACAATTCGCCGACGGCCTGACCGAAGAGATCATCGCCGATCTTTCGAAAATCTCCGCCCTGGCGGTCGCGCCCGGCAACAGCACATTGCCGTACAAGGGGCGAGACACCAACATCCGGCAGGTGGCCGCGGATTTGCAGGTCGGCTACATCCTCGACGGCAGCGTCCTGCACCTGGGCGATCGGATGCGCGTCGCCGCGCAGCTCAGCGACGGACGTACCGGACATCATGTTTGGGCCGAGCAATATGAACGCCGCTGGGCGGACATCTTTGCCCTGCGGGACGAGATTTTCCGCGATATCGTGATGGCGCTGAAGCTCCAACTGATGCCCCAGGAGCTGGCGGCAACGAGCAAGGCGGCCGCCAACAACGCCGAGGCCTATCAATACTACCTCATGGGGCGCTCCTTTTTCCTCAAGGGTCTTTGGGCCAAGCGGGCATTGGAGGTGGCGCGGCAACTGTTCGCCAAGGCGATCGAGATCGATCCGAACTATGCCCGGGCCCATGCCGGCATCGCCAATTGCGACAGCTATCGCCTGCTGCTCGGCGTTTCCAACGCCACCTATGACGTCATCGCCGCCCACGCCGCCCGCGCCATCGAGCTGGATCCGGATCTGGCCGAGGCCCATGCGGCCAAGGGCCTGGCGCTCTACGCCGCCGGCCGCTACCCGGAGGCGAACCTGGCCTTCGAGGAGGCGATCCGCCTCGGCCCGGATCTCTATGAGGCGCATTTCTTCCACGCCCGCAACTGCCGCGAGCAGGGCCTTCACGCCAAAGCGATTCCGCTGTTCGAGCGCGCCGCCGAATTGAACCGCAGCGACTTCCGCGCCCTCGGCCTGCTGGTGGATGAGTGCCGCGCCCTGGGCCAGGAAGAGGAGATGAATTCGGCGATCCATCGGTGCGTCGAGCGGCTGGAGGCGGAGATCGCCAATCAGCCCGACAATGCCTGCGCCCTGGCCTTCGGCGCCACGCTCCAGGCCGAAGCCGGCAATCCCGAACGGGCCGAGGAATGGGCGCGCCGCGCCATCGCCATTCAGCCCGACGACGAAATTTCGAACTACAACCTGGCCTGCACCTTCATCGCCCTGAACAAACCGGAGACCGCGCTGGACTGGATGCGACGCAGCTTTCCCAAATCGCCGGCCAGCCGCCGCACCTTCCTCGCCTGGATGCGGGCCGACACGGCCGTCGATCCGATCCGCGACCGGGCGGATTACCAGGCGCTGGAGGCGTCTCTTCAGGCCGAACTCCAGGCTGGCACTGACCATCAGGTTGTGCCGCCTCCGCTTGTCGAAAAAGGGTCGATTGCGGTTCCCCCTGCCGCGGCTTGTCCGCCGGCCGCGAGCGCGGAGGCTTACCAATTCTATCTCAGAGGACGGTCGTTCCTTCTTAAAGGAGTGTGGGCCAAGCGGGCCCTGGAGGTTGCGCGCCAGCAGTTTGCCAAGGCGATCGCACTCGATCCGCGGTTTGCCCTGGCCTATGCGGCGATGGCCAACGTGGATTGCTATCGGCTGTTGCTGGGCATCCGGGATGCTTCGTTCGAAACTATCGCGGCAAACAGCGCGCGCGCCCTGGAGTTGGCGCCCGATCTGCCCGAGGCTCATGCCGCTATCGGGCTGGCGCACGCCACAGCCGGCCGGCGCGAGCGGGCGACGGCCGCATTCGAGCAAGCCATTGCCTTGGGACCTGGGTCTTTTGAAGCTCATTTCTTCTCCGCCCGCCACCACATGACCCAGGGCCGGTACGGCGAGGCGGCGCGGCTGTTTGAACAGGCGGCGCGGCTGAATGCCGACGATTTTGGCGCGCTTGGCCTGCTTGTCGATGTCTACAGGGCCCAGGGACGGCCGGAAGACGCCATGGCGGCGGCGCAGCAGTGCATCGAGCGGCTCGAGGCGCAAGTCTCCGCCCATCCTGACAATGGCTGTGCGCTGGCCTTCGGCGCTATCATACAGGCCGAGGCCGGCAACGAGTCGCTTGCGGAAGAGTGGGCCAACCGCGCCATATCGATCGAACCGGACAATGTGGTGACGAACTACAACCTGGCTTGTGCGTTCGGCGCCCTGGGCAAGACTGAAATCGCGATGGACTGGCTGAGACGGGCGCTTCCCGATTCTCCTGCCGGCATGCAAGCGTTGATCGAATGGATGCGGCATGACAGCTCGCTGGATCCCTTCCGCGGCCTTCCGGCATTCGACGCGCTGATGAGCCGCCTGCGGAATGGGCTCAACGCCAAACATCCGCTGCCGGCCGATCTGGTGAAAGCCTGACGTTGCCCCAGCCGCTTTGCCGCCCCGAAGAGATTCCCGATCGCCAGGCGCGCGGCTTCACCGTCGATACGCCCGAGGGCAAGCGCGACATCTTCGTACATCGCGAGGGCACGCAGGTACGCGCTTATATGAATTCCTGCCCCCATAACGGCTCGCCGCTGGATTGGGGTCCGGACAAATTCATCTCCCTGGACAAGTATCACATCATCTGTGGCACCCATGGCGCGCTGTTCCGGCCGGAGGACGGCTATTGCGTCGACGGCCCCTGCGCCGGCGATTCCCTCGCGGCCGTGCCGGTGGCGCTGATCGGCGGCGTGATCAACTACACCGGCTGACATCAGCCGCCGCGTAAAAGACGGAATCCCGCGCCAGATCGGCCATAGTCCGCCGCCAGCCTCCTGAAGCCGCCGTCTCCGGCGGCTTCAGCCAATGGAGACCCCAGGGGATCATGGCCGCTTTTCCTGACTCGTCCATCGCCGCCCAACTCAGCCGCATACCCGGCTTCGACATCTCGAAGCGCGTGGTCATGCTCGGCATCCTCATCCTGATCATGCTGATCCCGCTCACCATGATCGGCGACCTCGTCAGTGAACGCAGCGTCCGCCGCTATGAAGTGGAAAACCAGATCGCCGGCCAATGGGGCGAATCCCAGATCGTCGGCGGTCCGGTGTTGATGATCCCCTATGTCACGCGGTCGAACTATGTTCGCGCCGACGGCAGCACCGGCGAAACCGTCACCGAACGGTCGGCGTTCTTCCTGCCCGACAAACTGGGCATCAGCGCCAGCCTGGATAGCGAACTGCGGCGGCGCAGCCTGCATGAAGTGCTGGTCTACAGCAGCAAGGTGGAACTCACGGGCTCATTTGCGCCGGCCAGCTTCGGCGAATGGAGCGTGCCCGCGGGCGACATCAAATGGGATTCCGCGCTGCTGCTGTTCGCTGTCTCGGACATCAGCGGCATCGTCAGCCTGGACATGACCTTGGCGAACCGCCCCCTGAAACCAATGCCGGGACCGGCAGGTCTCAAGATCTTCGACAACGGCCCGCAGGCGCGCGCCCCCGGCCTTGAATCCGGGAAGGCCCAGGGCTTCACGATCAACCTTTCGCTCAATGGCAGCCGGGCACTGCAATTCCTGCCCATGGGCAACACCACGACAATCCATGTGAAAAGCGACTGGCCCGACCCCGGTTTCATCGGCGCCGTCCTGCCGCAAACCCGCACGATCGGCCGCGACGGTTTCACCGCCCATTGGGACACGACCTATATCTCGCGGCCCTATCCCAGCCAGTGGCGGGCGAGCGATATGTCGCCCATTCTCCTGGATTCGGCGATCGGCGTCGAACTCACCCAGCCCGGCGACGTCTATCAGCAAAGCGACCGCATCGTGAAGTACGGCCTGCTGGTGATCGGGCTTACCTTCGCCACCATCTTCGTCGTCGGGCTGCTGACGGATCTGCGCGCCCATATGGTGCAGTATCTGCTGGTGGGCGGCTCGATCTGCGTCTTCTATCTGCTGGTGCTCTCGCTGTCCGAACAGATCCGCTTCGATCTCGCCTACGGCATCGCCAGTGCTCTGGATATCGCCGTGGTCTCGCTCTATGTCGGCCGCACGGTGCGGCGCAATGTGGGGCTGGTTGCCGCGGCGGTGCTGACGATGATCCACGGCTGGATGTTCGTGCTCTTGCAGATGGAGGATTTCGTGCTGCTGTCAGGCAGCATCGGCCTGCTGCTGGCGCTGGTCGCCGTCATGTATGTGACGCGCAATGTGGATTGGTATCGCATCGGCCCGGCGCCGTCAGCGAGTCCGGCGCCGGCGGCGAACTGACGACGCCGCCGCGTCTGCAAACACAATGGGGCGGCGCAATCTGCCGCCCCAATCCCATAAATCCGATTAGGTCAGAAATCGATCTCGGTGCCCATGCCGAAGCTGAATGAAGCATCCGATGTCGAGGAGGTGGAATCGGAATCATAATCGTCGAACTCCAGCACCCCGGCGAGCGTGATGCCCGGCCCCAGCTTGTAGCCGGCGGTCAGGGCATAGACGTCCAGATTGTCTTCGCCATCGATAAGCTCGTAGTCGCCATGTGACCAGCCGAGACCGAAGGTCCAGGCATCGATGCCGTAGCTGATGCCGGCGGAGAAGATGCGCGCATCCTCGCCTTCGGCGCCAAAATTGTAGCGCCATTCGGTGGCGCCGCCGAAGGTGAAGCCGGCATAGCTGACCTGGACATAGCCATTGTAATCGGAAGCGTCGTCGACGCCGTTCAAGTCGGCTTCCCGGTCCATGCTCCAGGTGGCGCCGCCGCCCATGATGAAGGTGACACCGTTGAAGTCCTGATTGAAGGTCGCGGCGATGGACAGGATGTCGGAGAACTGGCCGGTGTTGTTGGTGAACCGCGTGCCGGCGCCGCTTGTCGTGTTCCGCGTATCCTCGGTGCCATCGGGCGCGAACGAAGCGGCGAAGCTGAAGCCGCCGAAGGTCGGGCTGAAATAGACGATCTTCGTCGAATTGTCGTCCAGGCCGAAGCAGGTGCCGTTGGTGCCGGCATAGCCGCCGCCCGCCGCGGCATTGGAGAAATTGAACCAGGGAGAGTCGGGACCGAAGATGCCGTTGGCGCCGTCGGGCGATAGGTAACACATCTGCGCCAGGGCTTCGGAGGTATCGCCGAAGAAGACCTGGCCCCAGCCGCCGCTGAAATAGGCATAGACTTGGTCGATCTGGTCTTCGGAGGTCTGCCCCTCCAGCTCGACATGGACGCCGACCGTAAGGCCGTTGTCGAGGGTGGTCGAGCCGTCGAAATGCACTTCGACATCCTGCTTGAAGACATAGGGCCGGGTGAGGTCGCGGATATCGTCGTCGCCGCCGACATTGAAGCCCGCCGCGGAGATGTAATAGCCGCCGATCTCCAGTTTGACCGGATCTTCCGCCCGGGCGGCGGTCGCAGCCACGGACGCCACCGCCAGCGCGGTGCTGGCCAGTAACTTCCTTCTCATCTTTGAGCCCCCCGATTTTGTTTGTTCTTTTGATCGGCCGGCGCCCAAAACCACCGGCCTTACCCCAATCGCGAATCATAATTTATCGCGATTGACCCCCTGTCAAACTTCGGGCCTGTAACAGCGGGCAGGCTTGGCGGACCGGATGCCAAGCGCAACTGACAATTCTCCGGCGCTCCCTTCTTTAGTCGGGAGACGGCCGGGACTTCCTCGGGCTGCTTGTTTCGATTGGCTGATTTGGCCAATATCGCCCTGGCGTCAGAGGGCCGAAGGCCCCAGCGCGACAATGATCGGCGCCTGAAGGGAGGGGCTTCCGCCATGAGCGATACCAGCTTGTTTCCGGTCTCCGCTGAAGCGGCGAAGGCCGCCTGGATCGATGAAGCCAAATACAACCGCCTGTACCAGCAGTCGGTCGCCGACCCCGAGGGCTTCTGGCGCGAGCAGGGCCACCGCATCGCCTGGATCAAGCCCTACGGCAAGGTGAAGGACGTCGACTACAGCGGCCAGGTGCATATCCGCTGGTTTTATGACGGCACGCTCAACGCCAGCGTCAATTGCATCGATCGCCACTTGGCGACTCGCGCCGACCAGACCGCGATCATCTGGGAGGGAGACAGCCCAACCGAGCAGAAGCATATCAGCTACGCCGAGGTGCATGAGAATGTCTGCCGCCTGGCCAATGTGCTGAAGGCCCACGGCGTCAAGAAGGGCGACCGGGTCACCATCTACATGCCGATGATCCCGGAAGCCGCCTATGCCATGCTGGCCTGCGCCCGTATCGGCGCCATTCATTCCGTGGTGTTCGGCGGCTTCTCGCCGGAGAGCCTGGTGGGCCGAATCCAGGATTGCGACTCCAACTGCGTGATCACAGCCGACGAAGGCCTGCGCGGCGGCAAGAAGGTGCCGCTGAAGGCCAATACCGACGAAGCGCTGAAACGTTGCCCGTCCGTCAAAACCTGCATCGTCGTACGCCGCACCGGCGGGCAGATCGGCTGGGTCGCCGGCCGCGACGTCTGGTATCACGAGGAATGCGCCAAGGTTTCCCGCGACTGCAAGCCGGAGGAACTCAGCGCCGAGGATCCGCTGTTCATCCTCTACACCTCGGGCTCGACGGGAAAGCCGAAGGGCGTGCTGCACACCACCGGCGGCTATCTGGTCTACGCCTCGATGACCCATGAGTATGTTTTCGACTATCACGACGGCGATATCTACTGGTGCACGGCCGATGTGGGCTGGGTGACCGGCCACAGCTACATCGTCTATGGACCGCTGGCGAACGGCGCGACGACGCTGATGTTCGAGGGCGTGCCGAATTATCCGGATTCCTCCCGCTTCTGGCAGGTGGTGGACAAGCACAAGGTCAACATCTTCTACACCGCACCCACTGCGATCCGCGCGCTCATGCGCGAGGGCGAGGAGCCGGTGAAGCGCACCGGCCGGGAATCCCTGCGCCTCTTGGGCAGCGTCGGCGAGCCGATCAATCCGGAAGCCTGGCTCTGGTACCACCGGGTGGTGGGCGACAGCCGCTGCCCGATCGTCGACACCTGGTGGCAGACGGAGACCGGCGGGATTCTGATCACGCCGCTGCCCGGCGCCATCGCGCAAAAGCCGGGCTCGGCGACGCTGCCTTTCTTCGGCATCAGGCCGGGCATCGTCGACGGCGACGGCAAGCTGCAGGAAGGCGAGACCTCGGGCAATCTCTGCATCCTCGATTCCTGGCCGGGGCAGATGCGCACGGTCTATGGCGACCACCAGCGCTTCATCGACACCTACTTCAAGACATTTCCCGGCAAGTACTTCACCGGCGACGGCTGCCGCCGGGACAAGGACGGTTATTACTGGATCACCGGCCGCGTCGATGACGTGATCAATGTCTCCGGCCACCGCATGGGCACCGCCGAGGTGGAGAGCGCCCTGGTGGCCCATACCAAGGTGGCCGAAGCCGCCGTGGTCGGCTATCCCCACGACATCAAGGGACAGGGCATCTACGCCTATGTGACATTGAAGTCTGGGCAGCAGCCATCGGACGACCTGCGCAAGGAGCTGGTGCAGTGGGTGCGCAAGGAGATCGGCCCGATCGCCCAGCCGGATCTCATTCAATGGGCGCCGGGCCTGCCAAAGACCCGCTCGGGCAAGATCATGCGCCGCATCCTCAGGAAGATCGCCGAGAACGACTACGGCAATCTCGGCGACACCAGCACGCTTGCCGACCCTACAGTGGTGCAGGACCTGGTGAACAACCGGATGAACCGGGCGTAGAAGCCTATCGCTTTGCCCCTTCGAGCCCGCGCTCCTGGCGCATGCGCTGTTCGGCGCGGCGGCCTTCCTCATCGAACAGGAAGGTGAACAGGCCAAAGCGCCGGCCTTTCGTCACCGGCAGCGCTTCATGGAGCAGCGAGCAGGAGAAAACCACGGCGCCGCCGGTACCTGGGCGATAGAGCTGGCGGCCATATTCGGGAAAACGCACATCGCCGCCCTCATACTCGCCGGTGTTGAGGTTCACGCTCATGGCGAACTGCCGGTGCGCGGTATAGGGCGTGGTGTTGTCGCGATGGGCGCGGAAATAGCCGCCATCGGCGGAGTCATAGCAGCCGATGCGCATCACCTCGCCATGGACGACACGGAAGTTGAACGCCTTC
>JBJXDY010000083.1:0-22102 GCA_046154965.1 Dongiaceae bacterium
AACGGCCTTGCCCACGGTTCCGGTGGCGCCGACGACGACGATTTTCATGGAATGCTCCTGGGGGTAATGCGCGGTGAGGGCGCCATAGTCGGCAGGATGCCGAGTATGTCAAGGCGACGGCGCGCCGCGCCTGGAGTCAGTAGGGGCGGGTTTGAAACCCGCCCCTACATTATTCAATGCCGTGCTCTGCTGCGGCTAGCGCATGTTCTTCGTCGCCATGCCGAGGATGTCGTCGAAGGCGGAGCCGTCGCCGTCGGCACCGAGCATGGAGGTGAGCATGCCGCCGATGCCGCCGCCGGCCGGAGCCTGCGCTTGACCCTGGCCGCCGCCGAGGACCGAGCCGAGCAGATCGCCCAGTCCGCCGCCGGATCCACCGCCCATGCCGCCGGGCGCTGCCTGCTGCCCGCCGAGGACAGAGCCGAGGATGTCGCCGACGCCGCCTGAACCGCTACCCGCTTGCGCCTGAGAGCCGCCGGTGGCGTTCTTCGCCAGGGAGGCCATGACAAGGGAGGCGACGATCGGCAGGAGTTTCTTCAGGAGATCGGGGCCGAGGCCGGACTGCTCGCTGACGCGGCCGGCGACCTGGCGGCTGACTTCCTTGCTGCCGAAGATCTGGCCGAGGACATCGTTGCCGGCATTGATGGCGCTGGGCTGGCCATAGGCCGAGGGATTGCCGAGATTCTGCTGATGGCCGCCGCTCTGCAGCATTTCCAGCAGCGCGCCAAGCCCGTCCTGGCTGCCGGCCCGGCGCTGGAGCCCGCGGGTGACCGCCGGGGTGAGCTGGCGCATGGCCGCGCGCACCTGGTCGGGGCTGCCGCCCACCTGCCGCGCAATCTGGTCGATCGTGCCGCCGCCGGCGCCGCCGGCAGGGGCCGTGAAGAATTCGTCGAGAAGACCCATGGTGCTTCCTCCATCTGACAGCGCGCTTGGCGGCTGGCGCAGCGCTCATTGAGTGTGGCGGAAAGAATAGCAGGTTTTGGCTCTGGGTTGATCCAACATTCTGTAGGGCATTTGTGAGCCCGAAAACCGTAGGGGCGGGTTTGAAACCCGCCCCTACAAACGCCCGCACAACCGTACAGGATAATCTACGCCCGCAACCGCGCGTTCTCCGGGTCCCACGGCGAGTCCGCGACGATGCGGGCGGTGCGCTTCTTGCCGAGCATCAGGATCTTGAGTTCGGTGCCCGGTTGCGCAGCTTCGGCCTTCACATAGCCGACCGCGAGGCTCTTGCCGACCGCGTAGCCATAGGCGCCCGAGGTGGTGCGGCCGACCATCTTCTTGCCGATGAACAGCGGTTCGTTGCCCCAGGGGTCGGATTCCTTGGCGTCCACTTCGATGGTGACGAATTTGCGCGGCACGCCCTGCTGCTGCTGGCGCACCAGGGCCTCGCGGCCGATGAACTCGCCCTTGTTGAGATGGACGAAGCGGTCGAGGCCGGACTCCCACGCCGAATACTCGGTGAAGAGATCGCCGCGCCAGTATTTGTAGCTCTTCTCGATGCGCAAGCTGTCCATGGCGCGGATGCCGTAGGGCTTGATGTCGAATTCTTTGCCCGCCTCCATGATCGCATCGAAGATCGCGTTCTGATAGGTGAGCGGGTGGTGCAGCTCCCAGCCCAGTTCGCCGACGAAGTTGACGCGCAGCGCCCGCACCGGCGCGTGGCCGATGGTGATGTCCTGGCCCGAGAGCCAGGGGAATCTCTCGTTGGAGAGATCGGTGTCCGTGATCTTCTTCATGAGATCGCGCGCCTTCGGGCCGGAGACCACCAGCACGCCGTTGGCCTGGGTCACGTTGTCGATGCGCACACTGTTGTCGGCCGGCAGGTTGCGCCAGAGCAGGTCGCCGTCATGGCGCTCGGCCGCCGCGGCAGAGACGACATAGAAGCGGTCCTCGCCGAGGCGCGAGATCGTGAATTCCGACCGCACGCCGCCCTGGGGCGTCAGCGCATGGGCCAGGGCAATGCGGCCGATCTTCTTCGGCAGGCGGTTGGCGACGATGCGGTCGAGGAAGGCCTCCGCGCCCTTGCCGGAGATCTCGAACTTCGAGAAGCCGGTGAGGTCCAGCAGGCCGACGCGCTCGCGCACGGCGCGGCATTCCTCGCGCACCGGCTCGAAATAGTTGGTGCGGCGGAAGCTGTACTTGTCCTTCTGCTTGCTCTTCGAGGGGGCGAACCAGTTCGGCCGTTCCCAGCCGTATTTCTGGCCGAACACGGCGCCCAGCGCCTTCATGCGGTCATAGCAGGGCGCGGTCTTGGCCGGCCGCGCGCCTGGCCGCTCTTCCAGCGGATAGTGATGGATGAAGACGTGCTCGTAGCACTCCTCGTTCTTGATCTTGGTGTAGCGCTTGTTGGCGTAGGGACCGAAGCGCCGGGGGTCCAGATCCCAGGGATCGATGGCGGGCTCGCCATTGACCATCCAATCCGATAGCAGATCCCCGGCGCCGCCGGCGGCGGTGATGCCGAAGCTGAAGCCCTCGGCGAGCCAGAAATTCTTCAGGCCCCAGGCCGGACCGACCAGCGGGCTGCCGTCGGGCGTGTAGGGGATCGGGCCGTTGATGCAATCCTTGATGCCCACCTTGCCGAAGGAGGGCACGCGGTTGATTGCGGCATTGATGTGCGGCTCCAGGCGGTCGATATCCGGCGGCAGCAGCTCCTGGCCGAAGCTATCGGGTACGCCGTCGACGGCCCAGGCGGGCGCGCCTTTCTCATAGGGGCCGAGGATGTAGCCTTGGCGCTCCTCGCGCATATAGTAGGAGGCGTCGCTCTCGCGCAGCACGGCGAGCTCCGGCAGGTTCTGCCGCTTGCGCTCTTCCAGCTCCGGCGCGGGCTCGGTGACGAGGTACTGATGCTCCACGGCGATGACCGGAATGTCGAGCCCGACCATGGCCGCTGTCTGCCGCGCCCAGGAGCCGGTGGCGGTCACCACATGCTCGCAGGTGATGTTGCCCTTGTCGGTCTGCACTTCCCATTCGCCCGAGGGCAGTTGTTTGATGTTCGTGACCTTGGTCTGGCGATAGATCTCGCCGCCGCGGGTGCGTGCGCCCTTGGCCAGCGCCATGGTCACGTCGGCGGGCGCCACATGGCCGTCATCGGGATGGTAGAGCGCGCCGACGATACCGTCGGTGTTGCAGAGCGGCCAGAGCTCCTTGACGCGGGCAGGCGTGATGATTTCGAAGGGCACGCCGATGGTGTTCGCGGTGCCGCAGTACTTCAGATACTCGTCCATGCGGTCGCGGTTGGTGGCGAGGCGCAGATTGCCCGTGGGATGGAAGCCGACGGCCTGCCCGGTCTCCGCCTCCAGCGACTTGTAGAGATCGACGCTGTACTTATGCAGCTGCCCGATCGAATAGCTCATGTTGAACAGCGGCAAGAGGCCCGCGGCATGCCAGGTGGAGCCGTGGGTGAGGTCCATCTTCTCCAGCAGCACCGCGTCGGACCAGCCCTTCTTGGTGAGGTGATAGAGGATGCTGACGCCGACAATACCGCCGCCGACAATGACCACACGGGCGTGGGATTTCATGGATTAGGACCTCGGTTATTTGAGTTGGAGAGTTTTCGTTGAAGATTGATTTCAATCGGAATGCAGCAGTGTTGCGCCGCACGTCGCAGGAGGCTCCCCCTCCTCCGCGAAGCGGGGGAGGGTTGGGAGGGGGCTGCGCGATGGTGACGGCGCACCGAGCGCACCCAGTATCGCCTGATACACGCCTTCTGGATTCTGCAGAATCTCTTTGTTCCCGAATCTGAGAATTCGCCATCCGACTGCGCTGATTTTCGCGTCACGCACACGATCGTGGCCATCGGGATCATGTTGACCGCCGTCAGCTTCGACGACAAGGCGCGCGGCAAGACAAGCGAAGTCCGCAAAGTAAGGCGGAATTGGATGCTGTCGCCGGAAGTGCCAACCATAGAGTTGCCTGCGACGCAGGATTTGCCACGGTTTTCTTTCGGCCGGCGTCGATTCCGCGCGCATCAGACGGGCGCGATTGCGGATAGCTGACTTCACTCTCGGCATTTCGAAGTGGCCACTCCCAGTTACGCCTTTGCCCCCTCCCTTACCCTTCCCCGCTTTGCGGAGGAGGGGGCTTCGTGCTTCGGCGTATTACTTGCGATCGCTCGTCCGCGCGCCGCTGTCGATCTTCACAAGCTTCGAAAGACCGGTCAAACAGCTCTGCAGCACAAATATTCCCCCCGCCATCAAGGGCTTGCAATCCCGCGACGGCATCTGTCGGAAACCCGCCTTTTGGGCTGATGGGGGCTAGTTTGGACGGCGGCGGCCGCGGCGGCGGGAGCCGGGCTGGCCCTGCACGGCGCCGTCGGGGAATCGCGCGGTTTGCTCGATGAGGTCGCGCAGGCGAAGCGTCGCCGTGTGTTCCGCCGGGATGTCGAGGCCGTAGGCGTCGATCAGCTGCAGCGCCGCGGCGGCGGGATCGAGAGCGCGGTCCAGGCTCAGGATCCAGGACAGAAGTATGTCCTCCGCCGGCCCGGGAAACTCGGCGCCCATGTCCAGGACCTGGCGGATCAGGAGTTGGGGATCGAAGGGCGGACCGCGCTTGGCGGTGGTGTCGGCGGGCATGAGATCGCTGTCGGGCTGTGGGCTGCCGCAGTTATGCTACAGCAGGAGTTGCCGCTCAATGCGGATCGATATCGGTAGGCGTTTGAAACACCTATTCTTCTTCGTAGGGATTTGCCGCAATAAGGGATTGCACCGCAGTTTGCGCTCTGTCCTTGAGCGTGAAGAAGGTCTGCTCGTTGACATAGTGGTCGTAGGCGACCGCACTGATGACAAATTGCTTTACCTTGGTCAGGGCGGTGACTTCGGCCAGCACGGGCGCCGTCTTGTTCACGGAGTTTTGCTGGGCGGTGGCGTAGTAGAGGCTTTCGGCATCTCGGCCCATGAAGCCCAGGAATTTCGACGCGCCGGCCTGTCCATTTGCCTTCGAGGTCGCGGCAAACGTCTCGATGGTGCTGTTCAGTTGCGCCTGTGTCTGGCTGTCGACGGCGGCGGGGAACTCCTGTGGGCCATACACAGCGGCGATTTCCGCGCGGGCCTGCCCGACAACTTCCTGCCGCGAGTGGCCGCTGCGGAACAGCCGGTCGCCCTTCTTGGACGCCATCACCAGAATATAGGGACCGGGACCTTGCCCGACGTTCTTGCGGATTGCCTCAAGGGCTGTGCAATCCATCCAATAAGCGAGGAGCTGGCTGTCGGCGGCGACAACCTCCTCGACGAAACTGAATGCCAGCCTCTCGTCCGTCCTGCTCATGTCGAGCGGGCAGTAGCCTGGGATCGGATCGATCGTCACCGTCTTCCCGGCCATACTTATGACCTCCGCTGCGGCCGGTGGGGCAAAGAGCGGCAGCGACAGGGTAGCCGCAGCGATAATCGCGAAAGTCCTGGTCATTCCGTGCCTTTCCAGCCGGCCGATGAAATCATGCCCGACAATTCGAAACGGTAGTATGGCGCCCGGCGATCTGCAACGGCGCCGCCGCCACAATTCGGTAAGTCGTGGGGCGAAACTGTGACCCCGCGCCGCTTCTTCGCCTCGTCCGCTCCCTAAATTCGACGCGGCCCGGCCGTGTCATCGGCCGGACCCGCAACCGGAGCGGGCAATGCGTGTGGCAGCAAAAGGGGTGCCCGATGAGTTCGTTCCATGAGCTTTCCTGGCCGACCAAGGCGCTGAGCGCCGGTGCGATGCTGGCGATGGTGCTGTCGCTGACGGGCTGTCCGAGTCCGGATGCGACGACGAGCAAGACCGGCAGCGACACGCCGGCGGTGACAGACGATGGAGTCCTGGTGACAGCCGTGTCTTCGGATCGGGTCTTCTTTGACTACGATTCGGCGGAGCTACGGCCCGATGCGCAGGCGACGCTGGGCGAGATCGGCGCCTGGCTGGTCAAGCATCCGAATACGAGCGTCACGATCGAAGGCCATTGCGATGAACGGGGGACGCGCGAATACAATCTGGCGCTGGGCGAACGGCGCGCGACGGCCGCGGCCAACTACCTGGCGGCGGTCGGCGTAGACTTGTCGCGGATGCAGACGGTCAGCTATGGCAAGGAGCGGCCGGCGGCCGAAGGCAGCGACGAGTCGGCCTGGGCGCAGAACCGCCGCGCGGTGTTCGTGCAGGTGAATTGAAACTGTCTCAATCGGGATTTCAGCTCCAAGGACTGTCCCCTCCTCCCCACGAAAGTGGGGGTGAGGGTAGGGTCAGGGGGTCGGCGAAGAGTTTTCGATTTAGTCGGACTTACATAAGCGTGAGTGGATCAGCACAGCCCCTCACCCTAACCCTCTCCCCGCAAGCGGGGAGAGGGGACTGAATTTTTCAACCGCTCAGCGCTTTCAGGCGCGCCAGCGCTTCGCGGGCCAGATGCCGGGTGAGATCCGCCGCCGGCATTTCGCGGCCGAGGGACGCCGCCTGGCCCGACCAGAGCGAGCCGAAGTCCGGCGATCCCCTGGCTTCGGCGGCGGCTTTCAGCGGCGCCAGCGCGCCGCCGGCGGTGGGGAAGGCGGGCGCATCCGCCGAGACAGGGCCGACCTCGCGCATCAGGCGGTTGATGATCCCGCGCGCCGGCCGGCCGGTGAAGAGGTTGGTCAGCGCGGTGGAGTCGTCGCGGGCGCTCTTGAGCGCGGCGCGGTGCATCGGCGCCACATTGGCTTCCGGGCAGAACAGATACGCGGTGCCCACCTGTACCGCCGCGGCGCCGAGGGCGAAGGCGGCGGCGATGCCGCGTCCGTCCGTAATGCCGCCGGCGGCGATCACCGGCAGTTTCACCGCGTCGACCACCTGGGGCAGCAGCGCGAAGGTTCCGGCCTGGGAGGCGATGTCATCGGTCAGGAACATGCCGCGATGGCCGCCCGCCTCGTTGCCCTGGGCGATGATCGTATCGCAGCCGTGATCGGCGAGCCATTGCGCCTCGCGCGCGGTGGTGGCGGAGGCCATCACCTTGGCGCCGGTGGCCTTGACGCGATCCAGCAGCCGCTGCCCCGGCAGGCCGAAATGAAAGCTGACGATCTCCGGCTTGAATTCCTCGACGATTTCGCAGGTGATGTCGCCGAAGGGCTCGCGGTTGACCGACGGCACCGGCTTCGTGGGATCGATGGCGAATTCGGCGTAGTAGGACGCCAGCCGCGCTTTCCACTTGGCCTCGCGGGCCGCGTCGGGCAGCGGCGGCTTGTGGGTGAAGAAGTTCAGGTTGAGCGGCTTTGCGGTCCGCTGGCGGATGATGCCCAGGTCCTTGCGGATCTGCTCCGGGCTCGAGGTGGCGCAGGCGAGGGAGCCGAGGCCGCCCGCTTCGGCCACGGCAATCGCCAGCTCCGCCGTGCTCGGCCCCGCCATCGGCGCCAGCACGATCGGATGCTCGATGCCGAAGAGGTCGATGATCCTGCGGTCGGGCCACATGGCAGCGTTTCCCTTTCAAGAACAGTAAGGCAGTCGCGGCCGGGCCTCGCGGCGCGATTCAGCGACAAGCGCAATCCGTTGCAATCGCGGATGGCCGGGTCAAGCCCGGAGGCGGCACTCTACGGTGTACAATTGTGCGCCCAGGTTCGAAGACCGTTGTGATCCTTAGTACCCGCCGGTGTCTTCCCAGAATTCGCGATTTTCCGGGATCATCATCTGCTGGTGACGGGAAAGCAGACATTGCCGCAGCGAGCCGCCGTAGTATCGAGCGCAAGCGCGGAATGAGTCTTCAGCGCGCTCCAATACCTCGGGATCGGTTCTCTGGCGAACCGATTCCGTAACCACCCGATCCCAGGCGCCGAGATAGTCGTCATGGATCGTCCGGCTCTCGGGCAATCCGTTGACCAGCGCGGCGACGAGCCGCGCGGTATCGGCGTTGACCGACGGCCCGTCGAGAAAGCGGGAGGCGGCAATGCGCATCGGGCCGGCAGCCAGCGCGATCTCTTCGGGCGTCTGCGGATCCGGATCGCCGGCGAGCGCCAGCGGAATAAGCGAGATGCCTGGCTCGATCTGCAGCGCCGCCGCCGTTGCGTTCAGCCGTTCGAGCTCCGATCGCGGCAGACTGACGCGCACCATGGTGTAGGTGGCGTGGCTGTGGATGCGCAACGCGATGTCGCCGGCTGAAATCCTGTTGATCCCGCCGGCGGCGCCGGTAAACGAAAGAGTCAGCCGGTCCCTGAAGTTCGGCTCGTAGGGCTGGCCGAAGCCCGGCACATCGCGGTCGCGCTGGAGGCAGAATGAGCCGACGAGCGCATAACACTCCCGGTCATTGCAGGTGAAGGGGATCGGATCGCTGCTCGCCATCATGCCCAGTACCTGCGGCGCGGCCCCGGCCGGCGCGGCGATTGCCGAGATCGCCAAGGCGGCAACGGCCGCAAGCCAGCCCGTTCGCTTGTCCTGCATGGAGTTCTTCTCCTAGTAACTGCCGAGCGAATTCCAGTAATCGATGTTGGTGTTCACCACCAGCCGGTCATGGGTGCCTTCCAGGCAGGCGCGCATGCTTGCGACATGGTGGGTCACGTCGACCTTCTCCCGGCAGATGCCGTACATCTGCCGCGCCAGCGTGATGCCGCCGGGTGCGGCCGCTTGTCCGGCCGGCGTCGCGATGGCGGCCTCCAGCACCTGGCCGTCGGAATCGCCGGGGCGGCGGCCGCGGGGCGGGAGCGCATTGATCATGCGGTTGGCCAGACGGATCGCATCGCCGGACTCGCCGGCCTGGTCAAAGAACTCGGCGCCCTTGTCGCGGTAGATCCCGGTGGCAACGGCGATCTCTTCGGCCGTCTGCGGATTGCCGTCGCTTGCGGTTACGGCGGGGATCAGCGACGCCTTCTCGCCGATCTCGATTGCCGGATCCTGCAGGCCGAGGGCGGCCAGCTTTTCCGCCGGCAGCGAGACTTCGACGGCGGTGAATCCCCGCTCCGTCGTGAAACCGACATAGGACGCCGCCGGCAGACGCACCGTCTCACCCGCCGCATTGCGGCCGGTGAGCGTGATATCAGCACCCTCCGGCGGCATATAGGACTGGCCGGGCTGCGGATTGTCCCTCGGCTGCTGCAGGCAGAAGGTGCTGAGATCAGCCCGGCAATCAGCGGAGTCGCAGGTCAGCGGGATCGAGCCGTTGCTGGCGACGATGCCGAGAACCTGCGGCGCGGCCTGCACGCTGCCGCCGGCCAGCCAGGCCGCGCCGGCAATTCCGAGCAAGGTTCGCGCGTACATCGTCATGGCTCGATTACCTTTCCGCGGCGCTTAGTAGGCGGCCGTATCCTTCCAGAATGCATGGTTGCTGGTCGCCTGCAAATCGGCATGGCGCAGTTCCAGGCAGTAGCGCATGGAATAGCTGGAACGGGCTTCGACAGAGATCTGGCAGGCCCGATACATGTCCTCGGCCAGCGCCAGGCCCTCCGGCGTGGCGTTTGCCAATGCCGGTTCGTTCGCTTTGGCCATCCAGAGATCGCCCCGCGTCTGCGCATTTTCCTGCCCGCTGAGCGGCAAGGCGTTGATGAACACGCTGGCGATGCGTGCGGCGTCGCTGGAGGCGTTGCGGCTGTCGAAGCGCCTGGCGGCGACCTCGCGCATGACCGTGGTGGCGTATCGGATCTCATCGGCCGTTTGCGGCTGCACATCGCCGGCCACATCGGCCGGCAGCACGGAGACATTCGCGCCCACCTCGATCTGCAGCGTCGCGGCGCCCAATTCGGTCATCACGGATTGCGGCACCGAGATATGCACTGACGTGAAGCCGATTTGGCTGGTGATCTTGACGTAGTCGGCGGCCGGCAAGCGGGTCGCCTGGCCCGAAGCCGAAGTGGCGATCAGCATCATGCCGCTGCCGGCGGCCAGGATATAGCTCTGGCCCGCGACCGGTGCCGGGCGCGCTTCCTGGAGGCAGAAAGCGCTGAAATGCGCGCCGCACTCCCCGCCGCCGCAGATCAAGGGCGTGGCGGTTCCGTTGCTGGCGACGATGCCGAGAATCTGCGAAGCGGCCTGGGCGTCGCCCGGCGGCAAGGACAGTCCGAGCAGAAGGGCGGCGGCGGTCAGCGAATGAGTGACGAGCGGGCGCATAGACATTGTCGGACACTCCCTGGGCTGGAGCGCCGGGGCGATGCCGACCCGTTCCGGAAGCCCTTGCCGAAAAGGACTTCGCCAGGAAGGCGGCATCGTCCGGCACAAGGAACCATCTCCGCCGCTAACGACCGGCGGAACGAATGTAGAATCGCATTGAATGGCTTCGCGGGTCAACAGCTACTCTGAGCCCGTGCGCCCCGGCAGGGCAACCAGCTCTTCACAATTCGATGATGACCGGGAGGGTTGCGCCGATCATGCCGTCAGGCCCAGTTCCGCCTTCCGCCTGTTGGCCCAGGCGCCGATGATGCGGTCGGCAATGATGCCGATAAAGGCGATGCCGAGGCCGGCAAGAAGGGCTCGGCCGATATCGACGTCCGGACGCGCCTTGTAGATCTCCTGGCCCAGATCCTGGGAGCCAATCAGCGCCGTGATCGCCGTCATCGCCAATGCCATCATGATCGTCTGGTTGACGCCGAGCATGACCTCCGGCAGTGCCATCGGCATCTCCACGTTGGTAAGGAGCTGCCGCCGGGTGCAGCCGGCGGCGATGGCGGCCTCGATCGTCACCGCGGGGATCCGTTTCAGTCCGAGATAGGTGAAGCGAATGGCGGGCACGGTGGCGTAGGCGAGGATGGCGATGATATTGGCGAGATCGCCTACCCGAAGGAGCATGACCACGGGGATCAAATAGATGAAGGAGGGAAAGGTCTGCAGCGTATCGCAGGCGGCAAGCACGAGGCGGGCGACCTTCGGGTCGCGCGCCGACCAGATGCCGAGCGGAATGCCGATCAATATGCAGATCGCGACCGCACAGCTCACGAGATAGACGGTCATCACCAGCGGCACCCAGAAGCCGGTAACGACCATGAGGACGAGAAGGGCCGTGCTGAGCAGTGCCGTGCGCCAGCCGCCGAAATGGCTCGCCAGCACTCCCACCAGCCCGACCGCGACGACCCAGGGAATCGACAAATAGAAATTGCGCAAGGGAATCAGGATGAACAGGGTTATCCAGTCTCGCGTCCCATTGATGTACTGGAACAGGTTTTTCGACATCGAGCGGATGCCGCTGTCCCACCAGGGCGCGGTGGTGACAGTCAGCTCCTTGGGCAGCGTGCGCAGCTCCGGCAGTAGCATGGCGGCGAGGATGCTGAGGACCGTTGCGGCGAGGAACAGGGCAAGAAATCTGTGGCGCCGCCAGAACGGCGCCCGAGCTTCGGCCCGCTCCGGCTTGTGGTAGGCGTAGGCCTGGGTGAGGCGATCGAGAACGATGGCGATTAGCACGATGGCAAGGCCTTGCTCCAGCGCCTTGCCGAGCCGGAGTTGCTGCAGGGAAAAGAGCAGCTTCTCCCCGAGCCCGGAGACGCCGACCAGACTGACCAGCACGGCCATGGCCAGCGTCTGCATCACCACTTGATTGAGCCCGAGCATCAGCGCCTGGTGCGCGGCCGGCAGTTCCACCTTCCACAGCAGCTGGCGGCCGGTACAGCCGGACATGCGCCCGGATTCGACGATGTCGGACGGCACGGTGCGCAGCCCCAGGATGACGCATCGCGCCATCGGCGGCATCGCGAAGATGGCGGTGGCGATCATGCCCGGCACCTGGCCAAGACCGAACAGCGCCACCACCGGCACCAGGTAGGCCATGTGGGGCGTCGCCTGCATGATGTCGAACATCGGCGTGACGATGGACTCCACTCTCCTGCTGCGGTTCGCGGCGATGCCGAGGATCAGTCCGGTAACTGCGGCGAACGGCACCGCGACGATCACCAGCGCCAGAGTGCGCATGGTGTCGGGCCAGAGATTGAACAGCGTGAAATAGAGGCAGCATCCGGCGCAGAAGACCGCGAGGCGGCGCCCCTTCAGCCAATAGGCCAGTATGGCGACGCCCAGGGTCACCGCCAGCCATGGCAGCTGTGCGATTCCGAGCGACGGAAAGCCCTTGTATAGCGCCGCCTCGGTCCAGGCGAGCGGCCAACTCAAGAGCCAGGTGAAAGCGCGGGTGATGTCGCGGAACCGGAAAAGCCCGAAATCCAGATCGTTGACCAGCCATTTGGTGCCCGCCGTTATCAGCTGGCGCAGCGGCAGATTCCATTCCGCCGGCCAGCGATCGAGCCAGGGCAGGACGGTGGCGGCGGAGACGCCAACCAGTATGGCCGCCAAGGCCGCCGCTGCGGAGATCGCATTGCGGTTCCAGGCGATCGCGGACTTTCCCCGCGTTGCGACGGCAGTGGTCATGGCTGCCGTTCCGGGAAAAGCGCACCGAGCACAAGTTCCCGGCGCAGCACGCCGATGGGCGTTCCGCCGCCGTCGATCACCGGCACCGCTCTGTCGGATGACAGCACGGCAGCGGCGAAGACCTCTATCTTGCTGTCCGCTGCGATGGCCCCGGCGGTATCCAGGGCGCCGGCTACCGGCTCCATGATGGAACGCGCGGAGATCAGCTTGGCCGCCGGTACAGTTGCTCCCTTCCGCGCATCCACCAGCAGACGCGCAGGATGCAAACCGTAAGCCCATTTGCATGGCTGACTCAAACGGTAAAGGTCGATGCTACCAATAGCTACCAATAAAGGACCGGATTCCAATGCTGCCGACTGTGGCAGAAACCCTATGCCCGGCGATTTTCCGAGTTTTGAGATTCATCGGACCGCGGATCACGCCAACAAAGGGGTGCCGCCGGGTTTTGAACGGCGGATTTCGGCGCGGATCGCCGGCGGAACGGCCCCGCCTGCGCCCGCTATGATGCGATAGGGCGCAAAGCGGCCAACGGCCGTCGCCGCACCGCTAGTTGCGAGTGCTGGGCGAAAACATAATCACGCCAATCATTTACTCGAAGAAATGGTTGCGGACATGAGCGACGCATCTCCTGAGGTTTCGACGCCGGCGGCGCCCGCCAGCGGCCGCCGCGCCCGCGGCGGGTCCGATGCGCGCCGCGCGGCCCGCAGCCGGCCGAAGATCGAGCAGCTTCACAACATCGTGCGCAAAGTGCCGCTGGTGGAGGTGCTGGACGAGGAGGGGCTGCAGATCATCGAGAACAACGCCGACATCATTCTCGAGGAGATCGGCATCGAATTCGTGCAGGACGAGGAGGCGCTGCAGCTCTGGAAGAACGCCGGCGCCGATGTGCGGGGCACGCGCATCCATTTCCCGAAAGGCCTGCCGCAGTCGATCATCCAGAAGACCGCGCCGCGGGAATATGTGCAGCATGCGCGCAATCCGGCGCGCAACGTCACCATCGGCGGCAAGAACACGGTGTTCGCGCCGGTCTATGGCCCGCCCTTCATCCGCAGCCTCGATGAGGGCCGCCGCTATGCCAACATCGAGGATTTCCGCAATTTCGTGAAGCTCGCCTATATGACGCCGGCGATGCATCACTCCGGCGGCACGGTCTGCGAGCCGGTCGACCTGCCTGTCAACAAGCGGCATCTCGATATGGTCTACAGCCATCTGCGCTATACGGATAAGCCCTTCATGGGTTCGGTCACCCATCCCGAACGCGCGCAGGACACAGTGGAGCTGGCCAAGATCGCCTTCGGCGCCGAGTTCCTGCAGCAGAACACGGTGATCACCAGCCTGATCAACGCCAACTCGCCGATGACCTGGGACGGCACCATGCTAGGTGCGATGAAGGTCTATGCGCGGAACAACCAGGCCTGCATCGTCACCCCCTTCATCCTGTCGGGCGCCATGAGCCCGGTGACGGTGGCGGGCACGCTGGCGCAGGTGCTGGCGGAAGTGCTGTCGGGTGCTGCGACGACGCAACTCGTGCGGCCCGGGGCACCTGTCCTTTTCGGCGTGTTCGCCAGTTCCATGTCCATGCAATCGGGCGCGCCCACTTTCGGCACGCCGGAACCGTCGCTGGTATCGCTGGCGGCCGGGCAGCTGGCGCGGCGGCTTGGCATTCCCTTCCGCACCGGCGGCTCGCTCTGCGGCTCGAAGATCGCCGATGCCCAGGCGGCTTATGAAAGCGCGCAGACTCTGAGCTCGACGCTATTCGCCGGCACCAATTTCGTGCTGCATTCGGCGGGCTGGCTCGAAGGCGGCCTAGCGTCGGGCTATGAGAAATTCGTCATGGACGCGGACCAGCTCAGCATCATGCAGGTGCTGGCCGGCAATATCGATCTCAGCGAGAACGGCCAGGCGATGGACGCCATCCGAGAAGTGGGCGCGCGGGCCGTCGGCGCCAACAGGCATTTTCTGGAATGCGCCCACACCAACCGCAATTTCGAGACGGCGTTCTACCGCTCGACCATCGCCGACAACAACAGCTACGAGCAGTGGGAAGCCGAGGGCGCCCAGGACGCGCTGAAGCGCGCCAATACCCTGTGGAAGAAGATGCTGAGCGAGTATGAAGCGCCGCCGATCGATCCCGGCGTCGACGAGGCGCTGCTGGAATACATCGCCAAGAAGAAGGCGGCGGTTCCGGATTCGAATGTGTGACCGCCGATGACGGCTGGCGCAACCGGCCGCTGCCAGTGCGGCGCTGCCGATATGCTGAGCTATCGAACGCCCTAAGAGAAAATTTCGGCGATGCCGGAGAGCCCGCGGTCGACGCTGATTTGATAGGCTCGCGCGGTCCCAGCCGCCAAAATCAGGAGCCAAAGCATGTAAGCCGCCAGGCCAACCGCTCCGGCGATGATAACCGTTGGTGACTGCACAAGTCCCAGCAACACCTGATCAAAGGGAATTGTCGCGGCAGCATTGCTAATCGAAAGTGATTCAAACAGTGGCGAAATGCTTGTAACAATGGCGTAGGCGAGAGCGGCAATACCGATGACCGCCAAGGGCACGGACGCAATAGTCAAGATCAGAAGCAACCGCAATGTTGCATGGCGGGTCTCACCAAAACCCTGGTGGAATGAGGCTAGGCGATCTGTCGCTATTGAGGGAAAAATGAAAGCTCCCCGCGTGGCAATAAGGCTTGCTCCGGCATAGGCACCAAAAATAGCTGTCAGCAGGATTACAAGATAATAGTCAGGCGGGATTTGATCGACGATCATGTCGCTGTTGATAAATGGCTCACCAAAGAGCGCCAAATTCACAACGGGCTCGGCAAAGTTCGCCAAACAGAATGGCACGCTAATCAAAATTGAGGCGAGAAGATATCGCCGACCACGCCGATTCATCACGCTGGCAAGGTAGGTCACATCCGGCTGCTCGCCTAACAGAGTTGAACGCTGAATGGCAATACCCAAGGGCGTCTGCACGAACGCAAAAGCGGCAAATGACAGGATGCTGATGGCAATCTGTATGCCATCAGCCCTGCCTTCTTCCAAATTCAGGTAAATCCAGAGGGCGGCGCCATGTTGCAATGCAAACTGGAGGAACGAAAACGCCGAGCAATAGAGAAAGAAGCGTAACATGGCCGCGTTGCTGGCAATGGCGCCAATGCCAAGACAATAGGCGTCATAGACCGTGCGGAAGACAGCAATCTTGGGCTGTGACAAACTCAATGTCGAGTCGGTCATCTGAACTCCGCTTGGAAAGGGTGCGTATGAGTTAGATCGTCGAACGCATCAAGAGAATATCTCGGCAACGCCCGACATGCCTCGCTCGATCCGGATCTGATAGGCCCGCGCCGCGGCAGCGGCCATCGCGACGAACGACAGCATGACCGCGATCCAGACCACGATGGCCGCGACGATGAATTGCGGCGACAGGAACAAGCTCGCCAACCAAGCCTCAAGGTCGCGGGAAGTTGCTGCTGGCGCTTGCCCGACCATACTTATCGCAGCGACCGTAGCGGCGACCATGTAGACAAGGGCCGGTGGAATAAATGTAAGGAAGAAAACAAAGAACAATCGCCACATTGTGCCACGGGTTTCCGCGAACCCTTGTCGTAGCGCAGGACCGGGACGATCCGTAGCGGCAATCGGAAATGCGAAAGTTGTCCTGGCGGCCAGCAGGCTCGCAGCTAAGTACGAGATGAAGAAGATCATCATCATGACCGCAAGGGCGGACGGCGTGGTCGCAAGCAAGGCAGCCATCCCGGTCGGTTCGAACGGACTCACGTGGTAGACCAGATATAAGATGGGGACATACGCTGAACCGCCTATGAAAAAGTATACGTAGACGGCGATGGACACCCGGAAAAATCGAAGGCCATTGCGGCCGTTCAGATGACCAAAGTATGAAAGCTGAGGCAAATCACCGAGCAGGATGTACCTTTGGACTACGACACCTAGCGGCGTCTGGATTGCCGCGATCGCGGCATAGACTAACATCCCCAACAAGAAACTACTGCCGATGACGAGGTTCTGGTTTGCGCCAGTGGCGGTGCTGGCCAATAGCGCCGACATCCTGAAGTTGGCGTACATGAGAATGCCGAAGACAATAAGCAGCGACAGAAAGCCGTAGACGAAAAACCGGAACATCACGCCGCTGCTGAAGATGGCGCCGATGCCGAGCCGGTAGCCGTCATACGCCGTGCGCCAGACCGGGATCTTCGGACGGGGCCGGGCCGCGGGAATGTCGGTCATCTAAGGTCTCACGTTTTGTAATTTGAAATCGGCTATGTGCCACTTTCTGGCACGGCAAGCGTAAACACAATCTAAAGCTGTTGAACCGGCTGAGCCTGCCATCGCCCGCGCGGAGTTGCCAATTCCGCAACCGCGATGCCAGACTGCTTGCCATGAAACCGCGGCGATTGGGGGACATCTCGCTGGCGCGCATCCTCGAGCGCGAGGAGCCGGCGTTCGTGGCCACGCAGCTCATCCCCAACGCGACGCCCGAGGCGCTGGCGCCCTATCGGCAATGGCTGGAACCGCGGGCGCTGGACCCCGCGAGCGGGCTGTTCATCCTGCCGGTCCAGACTTACGTGGTGCGCACGCGGCATCACAACATCCTCATCGATGCCTGCCTGGGCGAGGACAAGACCACGCGCTGGCATATGCCCTGGCACAAGATGAAAGGTCTTACATTCCTGCGCGACCTGGCCGCCCTCGGCCTGGCGCCCGCGGATATCGACTACGTGATGTGCACCCATCTCCATGGCGACCACATCGGCTGGAATACCCGGCTGGTGGACGGGCGCTGGGTCCCGACCTTTCCCAAGGCGCGCTATGTCATGTCCCGCGCCGAGGTGGATTATTGCCGGAACTTCAACAAGACGGCTTCGGCGGAAGTTTATGAGGAGTGCATCGACGAGAGCGTCTTGCCGGTGGTGGAGGCGGGGCGGGCGGTGCTGATCGGCGGCGACTTCGCGCTGGACGATGAGGTCTCGATCGATCCGTTGCCCGGCCACACCCTGGGCCACTATGGCGTTCATCTGCGCTCAGGGGGCGAGGAGGCGGTGATGATCGGCGACCTCATGCACAGCCCCGTGCAATGTGCCGAGCCGGACTGGCATGCCGGCAGCGATCTGGATCCGGCGCTGGCGCGGCAGTCCCGCCGGCGGTTCCTGGAATGGGCGGCGGAAACGCGGCACCTCGTGCTGACGGCGCATTTCCCGTCGCCGTCCATCGGCCACATCAAGCGCCAGGGCGCGGCCTTCCGCTTCGACTATAGTGAGTAGCGCCAAGGCCCCGGCCGGGCTTTTGCTGACATTTCATGAACATCCGGCCGGGCTTTTACGAACATTTCACCATTAAGACCGATAGTCGAGCTTGGAATCTTGACGATGGACAGGGTCGCGCGTGGCCGTCCCACTGTCCCCATGGGTGAAGCTCGGAGTTCCTAACCCTATGCGTGTGCTCGCATTTGCTTCGCAGAAAAGCGGCGCGGGAAAGACGACGCTCGCCGGCCATATGGCCGTGCAGGCGCAGCAGGGCGGCATTGCCAATGTCGCGCTGATCGACATCGATCCCGAAGCGAGCCTGGCCGATTGGTGCGCCCAGCGCGGCGAACAGCCGGTGAAGTATGCCCGCGCGACGCAAGCCGATCTGCTGCAGAAAATCGAGAGTCTGCGGGCCGACGGCACCGACCTCGTGGTCATCGATACGCCGGCGGCCCTCGGCCAATCCATCGAGGCCGCCCTGGTCGTGGCGGATCTGATCGCCATTCCCGCGCGCCCTTGCGCCCATGATCTGGATGCGGCCAGCGCCATCGTCGAACTGGTGCAGCTGTCGGGCAAGCCCTTCGTGTTCGTCATCAATGGCGTTGAAGCCAATGCCGAATTGCCGCCGGAAGTGGTGATGACGCTGGCCCAGCACGGTCCGGTGGCGACCGCGGCGATCCCGCGCAGCATCGCCTTCGTCGAAAGCATGATGGACGGCCGCACGGTGATGGAAATCAGCGGCGAGCTGTCGCCGTCGGGCAATGTGCAGAAGCTCTGGGAATACTTCGCCAAGCGCCTGCCGAAAGCGGGCGACGCCGCCGTCGCCGCACCGAAGCCTGCCGATATTGCGCCGCCGCCCGCCGCTAGCGAACCGGGCAAGCCGGCCGGCGACCTCTTTTCGAGCAAGACCGCCGGCAAGGGCGAGTCTTCGCCGGCATCGGCCTTTCAAGCGGGCATGGCCGCCGCAGCGGAATCTGCGCCCGCCGCCGCACCGGCCGCTTCGCTAGCAGCGGCGCCCGCCCCGGCGTCCGATGGCGGCGAGCAGTCGAGCCCGGAGGCGATGCGCAAATATCCGCGCTTCGTCTATGACCGGCCGGCCAAGATCAAGCTCGGCGACAAGGAATATGACTGCGTCGTGCACGACATCTCCGCCGGCGGGGCGCTGATCATGGCGAATCTGCCGTTCAAGGTCGGCGATGTTGTCTTCCTCAAGCTTGAATCGATCGATGATCTGACCTCCGAAGTGCGCCACCGCGAGGAGGACCGCGTCGGCCTGCGCTTCAAGATCGAACCGCGCCAGCAGCTCAGCCTGGTGAAGAGCCTCTCGGCCATGGTGCAGGCCGGGACAGGACGCCGCGCCTAGGATCGCCATCAAGGTAAATATTCCAGTCAATTCGCCGGGAATTAGCGGCTGATAAAGACTTCCGATGTTACCGGATGCGGCGGCGATAATATTCTCCTCACCTTGTTTTGCGCGAAGAATACGGGCTATTTACGATATTCCCAAGGCCAGTAAGGGTTCATTAAGGATTGCTCTCTATAAGATTTTTAATGACGTGATAGGGAATCGCGTCTGTCTTCCAGCCGATCGGTCGTCCGATCTCGGCTGTCTTTCCCGCGGCTTGGAGAGCCGCACCAGGAGTCGTTAAATGCAAGTTGTGGCGTTTGCTTCGCAGAAGGGCGGTTCCGGCAAGACAACGCTGGCCGGACATATCGCCGTGCAGGCCGAGCGCGCGGGCTTCGGCCCGGTGGCGCTGGTCGATACCGATCCCCAGGGCAGCTTGGCGGATTGGTGGAACGAGCGCGAAGCGGACACGCCGCTGTTCGCGCACACCTCCATCGCGCGCCTGTCGGAAGATTTGGCGCGCATGCGCGGCATGGGAATCAATCTCGTCGTCATCGACACGCCGCCGGCGATCACCGCGACCATCGCGGAAGTGATCCGCCTGTGCGACCTGGTCGTCGTGCCGACGCGGCCGAGCCCGCACGACCTGCGCGCCGTCGGCGTCACGGTCGAGCTGGTGGAACGCCTGGGCAAGCCCCTGGTCTTCGTCGTCAACGCCGCTTCGCCGCGCGCCCGCATCACCTCCGAAGCCGTCATCGCGCTGTCGCAGCATGGCACGCTGGCGCCGTCGGTCATTCATAACCGCACCGACTTCGCCGCCAGCATGATCGACGGCCGCACGGTGATGGAACTCGAAGAGGGTTCCCGCTCCGGCCAGGAATGCGAGCAGCTCTGGCAGTATCTGCAGAACCGTCTCAAGAACCTTGCGCGCGCGCAGGGCATGTCGACCGGCCAGGCGCCGGCCGGCACGAAATCCGCCGCCGCCATGCAGGCCGCCGGCGAAGGGCATGGAGCGAAGTAGTCCATGCGGGCTGCATCGCTGACAGGCAGATTGCTGGCGGTCAAAGGTCGCTCCGCGGCGACGGCATTGCTGAACCGCGCCGTCTCGGCGCCGTCCATGCCGCAGCCCCAGGACGAAGGTCAACGCGAGCCGGTCATGGATGCCCGGCCGACGCTGGATATGACCGTCACCGACGCCGCCACTCCCCAGCAGACAATCGCCGCCGCCGAACTGCCGGAGCGTCAGCCGCTCCTGCAGCCGAAGCTGGAGCGTTCGCCGCTCATGCAGCCGAAGAAGGTGGTCCGCATGCCGATGCCGGCGGTTGTGCCCCACTGGGCCGCCGAGCGGGTTGCGGAGACGAGCAAGAAGAAGATTTCCGTGCGCCTGGATGCGCCGCGCCACTTCCGCATGAAGCTGGTGGCGTTCAAGATGAACTGGAGCGCGCAGGAGTTGATGACCCGCGCCTTCGATCGTCTGGTGAAGAAGGTGGCGCCGGAGTTTGTGGACGCTCTGCCGCCGGCCGGAGAGGGGCAACCCTTTCAGGCGGAGGCAGAGGACGCGCCCTCGATGCTTGAGGCATCGGCCGGGCGTGCCGATTGATCGGGGAAATCGGAAGCGGTTAACTGGTTATGAATATAGAAGATAAGACGCCAAACGACACCGAGCCCAGCGATCCCGCCAATCAGGCGGCGTCCCTGGCGAACATGACGTTGAAATCGCCCAAGCCGGGCACTAACGGCGCCAGGCAGAAGCGGCCCCGAAAGGCCGCGGACGCAATGGGCGGCGCCGCCGCGAAGGACAAGCCGGCCAAGGGCAAGTCGCGCAAGAAAGCGCTGAGCTTCGACGATCTGGCGCAAGCGACTGCCAGCGCCAACGTCGTGTCGATTGCCGAAGCGCGCAGCGGCACCGAAGCCGGAGACCTGCCCCCAGGGGTCGCGCCGGCGGAGTCTGCCGATGACGCCAATGTGCCGGAGGCCGTGACGGCGACACCGGCGGCTGCGCCCGAGCCCGGGCCAATGTGGGAGGCTGCTCCCGCACCGGCTGCGGAAATTCCGACTGCGGCGGCCCCAGTTGCGGAGATCCCGGTTGCGGAGATCGCCGCGGAGATTGAACCGGCGCCGGCGGCGGAAGCGTCGCCGCTTCCCGACGTCGATTCGATGGATGCGGCCCTGGAGCAGTCTCAGGCCCTGCTGGCGCAGGCGCTGGACGATGCCCTGGCCAGCCAGATTGAGACCGCTGCCGCCGAACCGGCACCCGCCGCGGCCGCACCGCTGTGGAACGAACCCGCGCCGGTTGTGGCGCCCGCGCCGGTGCCGGAAGCGCCGAAGCCGGAGCCCGTGGCGGCCCCGGCATACACGAATGGCAACGGTGCTCACACGGCGGCGGAGGCCGCTCCAGCGGCCCCGGCCGAGGAAAGCAACGGCAGCAGCGCCGGCCGCTCGCGCTTCGAAGCGATCGCCGCCCGCGCGGCCCGCGCCCAAGGGAGCCGGACGCAGCCGGGCAGCGCCGTGCAGGCCGCCTTGGCGGCGCAGCAGCAGGCCGCCGAGAAGGCCCGCCAGGGCAACGATTTCTACAGCTTCTGGGCGCAGCGCAAGAACGGGCGCCGCTTCCCGTCCTATGGCGATTTCGACGCCAAGCAGATCGCCGAGCTGTGGCCGAACACGATGCTGCTGTCTTGCGGCGCGGTCGGCGGCGGCAATGTCAATTTCACCCAGGTCATGCGCCTGACCGGCGCCGCCGCGACGGCGGAGCCGGCCGAGGAAGTCACCTTCACGCCCATGCTGACCGAATGGATGCTCGCCATCGGCCGCGAGGCCGTGTCCGCCGGCAAGCCGGTGCAGGACATCGAGACGTTCCAGAACACGGTGGGCAGCTCGTCCTATCGGATCGTGGCTCTGCCCCTGGGCAACGAGGAAACGCAGGTCGACCACGTCCTCTGCAATCTCGCCCGCGCCTAGCGCCGGCGCCGGAAGCGACTGAAATCAAAAACGGTGGGCAGAAATGCCCGCCGTTTTTGATTCTGCGCGCTGCAACTATTGGATCCGCTGGCGCATTCAAGGGCGCAGATTCCGCCCAAAATCCAGCTTGAAGGATGGAGCTACTATTGTCGCCTCGCCCCACGCAGTGGGGCGAGGCAGGTGACCTCCGCGTTCAGCGGATGGCACCGGCGAGGGGTGGCGCCGGTTTCACCATTCGCGGATTTGCGTCTGCTGGGACGTAGACTGAACGACGATCTGGACCC
>JBJXDY010000084.1:0-32062 GCA_046154965.1 Dongiaceae bacterium
CCGGCCGGCAACTCTCGCCGGCCAGAACCGCTCCCACCACACGCTCGCGAAGATCATTCGAAAGAGGTCGGGTCATCGCTTGCTGGCCTCCTTCCCAGCCAGCATCTTGAATCACAAATCCGATCCCCGGGGAATCCCCTACGATTCATTCAATCCGTGAAACGCTCTAGAGCATGTTTCCTTCATTCTGAAGCGTATCCCGAGTTCTTGAGTTAATTGGCGCATTCGTGTGGCGTGAAGGCATCGAGGAGCTGGCCGATGCCGCGCCAGGTGGTCTCGATGGTGCGCGCATCGAACTTGCGCAGGAGGGTCTTGAGCTTGGCGAAGACCTGTTCGATCGGATTTGAGGTCGGGCGAATAGGGCGGGAGGAACAGGAGCTTGGCGCCGACCGCGCGGATGGCGCGCCGGATCGCCTGGCGCTTGTGGCTGCCGAGGTTGTCCATAACGACAACATCCCCGGGCTGTAGGGTGGGAACGAGGACTGCTCGACATAGGCCAGGAAGCTGCGGCCGTTGATCGGGCCATCGATCACGCAAGGTGCTTCGATCCGGTCCCAGCGCAGGGCGGCCAGGAAGGTAAGTGTATGCCAGCGCCCGTGCGGGACCTTGGCGACCAGCCGGTCGCCGCAGCGGCAGCGGCCGTGCAGACGCGTCATGTTGGTCTTGGCCCAGGTCTCGTCGATGAAGACCAGGCGTCGGGGATCAATCCGGCCCTGATACTTCTTCCAGCGCGCGCGCCGTCGCGCCACGTCGGGCCGATCCTGCTCGGCGGCGTGCAGGCTTTTTTTTGAACGTCAGCTGTTCCACCCGCAGGAAGTGCCAGATCGCCTTCAGGCTCACCCGCATGCCGCGGTCCAAGAGCTCGCCTTGGATCGCCCGCAACGTCAAGTCGGGCTGCACCGCCAAGCGCTCCAGCAGCCAGGCTCGCTCACCCGCCAGCCGCAGCGGCCGGTTCCGCCAACCCATCGGCGAGGCCGCCGTGCTGCCCGTCCGCCGCTTGCGCTGCGACCACTTCACAACGCTCGCGACGCTCACATCAAACAAGCGCGCCGTCTCCCGGCAGCTCCGACCGCCTTCAACCGAGGCAACCACCCGATCGCGAAGATCCACAGAATAGGCTCATGACATCGATGCTGGCCTCCACCCCAGTCAGCATCTTCAATCACACTTCATCCCGACTGGGAATCCCCAGCAGATTCACACTTCAGGAAAAATGCTCTAGCGGGAAATTTTGTATTCGACTACACTTTGAGACAAATAAAACAAGCGCCTGACTGTGAACACTAATCGGCGCTGTTGTGTCTGGGAAGGAATACAGCATGGGGACCACTTCGACGTTTGGTGGCACCGACAACGGGGTTAGCAATGACATCCCGGAACTCGCGGCGGCGATCACGCTTGCGGGGACTGAGGGCGATGATTCGCTCTCCGGTACCGATGACAACGACACGCTGGAGGGCGGCGCCGGGAATGACACGCTCGCCGGCTTCGCCGGCGATGACGTTTTGGACGGCGGTGAAGGCTTCGACGTCATCGATCTGAGGACGGACGGCCAGATTGTCGGCGTGACGGTCGTTCTTGTCCAATCGCCCGATGCCACCGAACTGGATCTCACGAGCGTCGGCTACGGCGTCGATACCTATCGCAATATTGAAGGCGTTATCGGCACAATCTCGTCCGATCTCCTCATCGGCTCATCGAATGCCGATTATCTGGCCGGCGGCGGCGGTACCGACACCCTGCGCGGCGGCAAGGGCGACGACACGCTGAACGGCGAGGTCGCGGGAGGTCCGAGCCTGATGGATCTTTCCGACGGCACCGACAGTATCTCGCTGAAGCTGTCCGACAGTGAGGACTATGTGACCATTGATCTGACCGCCGCGGGTCTGGGAACCGACAGATACAAACTCATGGAAGGCGCCATCGGCACCTCCTTCGCCGACACCCTGACCGGAAACGATTCGTACAACCTGTTTATCGGCGGCGCGGGCAATGACAAGCTCACCACCGGCGACGGGTTCGATACGCTGGATGGCGGCGCCGGCGCCGATACGATGATCGGCGGCTTCGGCCATGACGTGTACTATGTCGACAATGCCGCCGACTCTGTCGTCGAAGGCAAGGAGGTCGGCGACGACAAGGTCTACAGCTCGATAACCTACAAGCTCGGCGCCAACGTCGAGGAACTGGTGCTGACCGGCAAGGCGGACATCGACGGCATCGGCAATGACCTCAACAACAGGCTCGATGGAAATGAGGGCGACAATGCTCTCACCGGATTTGCCGGCATGGATTTTCTCATGGGCGGTGCTGGCAATGACACGATGGACGGCGGCGCCGGTTACGACATTATGGATGGCGGTGAAGGCGACGACGTCTACTATGTCGATGATCCGACCGACAATATCGGTGACTACTTCAACCAGGGTTACGACACCGTCTATACGTCGGCGAATTTCCGGCTGAACGCTCAGACAGAACAGCTAATTCTGATCGGTGCCGCCCAACAAGGCACAGGCAACGAACTCGACAACAAGATTCTGGGCAATGATCTCGACAATAAGCTCTTTGGCTCTTCGGGCGCCGATCTTCTGGAAGGTGCTGCGGGCAATGACACGCTCCAGGGCGGTCTGGGCAATGACACGCAGGACGGCGGCGATGGCGTTGACCTGCTCAGCTTCGGAATCGATGAGAACAATGAAGGACCCAGCGGCGGCGTCGCCCTGGCGCTCGTCCAATCGGATAAGGACACCGAAGTCGATCTGACGTCCATCGGGCTGGGCAAGGATACATACCGGAACATCGAAGGCGTTTTGGGCTCGGTCTTCGGCGACACGCTGACGGGATCGGACGCCGCCGACATTCTGCTGGGAGGCGCTGGCGATGATTCGCTTGCCGGCGGCGAAGGCGCCGACACCTTGGATGGCGGCGGCCATGGCGGCATGGATACGCTCACCGGCGGGAACGGCGCAGACCTGCTGCGCAATGTCTTCGGCGGCGAAATGAGCGGCGGGGCCGACAATGACACGCTGCTCGGCGCCGGTACGGCGACACTGGACGGCGGCGCCGGCGATGACAGTCTTGGCGGCGAGGGCGGAGCGCTTTTCCTGTATGGCGGCGAGGGCAACGACACGCTGGACCTGAAGGGCGGCGGCTTCAACACTCTGATCGGCGGCTCCGGTGACGACAAACTGACCGCGCTTCATGGCGATGACGTGCTGGATGGCGGCGCCGGCAACGACACCATGTCGGGCGGTCTCGGCAATGACCTCTACACCTATGGCGGTGCCGGCGACGTCATCATCGAGACGAAATTCGATACCGATGACAGCGTCATTTCCGATGTCGCGCTGAGCGGTGTGATACTCAACGTCGAGAATTACGGTTTCTTCAATGCGTCGGCGGTCAAATTCATCGCCAACAATGTCGACAATGAGATCGTCGGATCCGCCTTCGCCGATTTCATCGATGGCTCGGGTGGCAACGACGATCTCTGGGGCGGGGATGGCGAAGACACGTTGATCGGCGGCAAGGGGAACGACTATCTCGACGGCGAGTCCGGGCTCGACAGCATGGTGGGCGGCCTCGGCGATGACATCTATGTTCTCGACAGTTTCGCCGACGCCTTCGTCGACAGCGGCGGCTTCGATGCCGTGGTCGTCTCCGTCTCTGTCGACCTGATGACCACCAAGTTCGCCGGCATCGAGATTGTCGCGCTGTCGGGGACCGAAGCCCTGACGGCAGCGGGAACGGGCGGGCGCAATTTCCTCGTCGGCAATAGCGGCGACAACCTGATCGAAGGCCGCGGCGGCAATGACTGGCTGATCGGCAACGAGGGCAACGATACCTTGAATGCAGGCGCCGGCATCGACCGCATGGAAGGCGATCTCGGCAACGACCTCTACTACGTGGATAACTTCAAGGATTTCATCAGCGAGGCTTTCGGCAGCCCCAGCGACATCGACAGCGTCAAGAGCACGGTCTCCTACCTGCTGGGCGTCGGTCTCGAGAATCTCGAGCTGATGGGCGCAGCGGCGCTAAACGGCACCGGCAATGCTCTCGACAATATTCTGACCGGCAATGCCGCCGCCAACCGGCTCGACGGCGGCGCCGGCGAGGATACGCTCATCGGCGGCGGCGGCAACGATGTCTATGCGATCGACGTTGCCGGCGACGATGTCGTGGAGTCGGACGGCGGCTCGAAGGGCGGCATCGATACCATTTTCAGCAAGGTCGATTATGTGCTCGGCGCCAATGAGGAGCGGCTGGTCCTGGACGCGAAAGGCGCAGCCACCGCGGCCACGGGCAACGAGTTGAGCAACATCCTCGTGGGCAACGCCCTCGATAACACTCTCGATGGCGGTCTTGGCGTCGATCAAATGACCGGCGGCGCGGGCAACGATCTCTACCGGGTCGACAGCGACGGCGAATTGGCGATCGAAAGCATCGCCGGCGCCAAGGGCGGCTACGACACTGTCGAAAGCCAGGTCTCCTACACGCTCATTGGCAATGTGGAGCAGCTGGCACTGCTCGGCATCGCCGACCTCGACGGTACCGGCAACGCAATCGCCAATCTCATCGGCGGCAATGACGGCCTCAACAAGCTGCGCGGCGGCGGCGGCAACGATACGCTGAACGGCGGCAAGGGCGACGACACGCTCGATGGCGGCGCCGGCAATGACAGCATGGCCGGCGGCGACGGCAACGACACCTACATCGTCAACAGCCTGGGCGACAAGATCGCCGACAGCGGCGGCGCCGAGACCGTCCAGACCGTCATCTCTCTGACTCTCGGCGCTGATCTGGAGGATATGCAACTCCTGGGTAAAGGGGCTATCAGCGGCACCGGCAACGGCGCTGCCAATGTCATGACCGGCAACGGCGGCAACAACGTCCTCAACGGCGTACTCGGCGAAGACACATTGCTGGGCGGTGTCGGCAACGACCGGCTGTTCGGCGGCGATGGCGCCGACAGCCTCGATGGCGGCGCGGGTAACGATGTCGTCGTCGGCGGCGCCGGCGCCGACAACATCGATGCCAGCCTGGGCAACGACCGCCTGTTCTATACAAACGTCATCGACGCCGGCGATATCGTGACCGCCTTCGATGGCACGGCTGCCGGCGGTCAGGATCAGGTCAATCTGGATCTGCTGCTCGACTCGCTGGCGATCGCGGGCAAAGACCGCGCGTCGCGGGTCGCGGCGTTCGACAATGGCGACAATGTAGAGGTGCGCGTCGATGCCGACGGCGATGCCGGCAACGGCTACGAACTCGTGGTGGTGATCCTGCTTACCACGGACGCGATTACCCTGGGGGCCGACGTAGTCCTCGGCAGCTAACCCGCCGCCAGCCAGTCCTCCACCAGGCGCCGCGCTATGGAATCCCGGCGCGGCAGGCGGAAGCTCTCGTTCTCCGGCGAGCGGCGGAGATCGTCGCGGCTGTACCAGGCGGCGGTTTCGATCTCGTCCGGCGACAGGCGGATCTCGGTCGTCAGCGCCCGCGCCATGAACCCCAGCATGATCGAGGAGGGGAACGGCCAGGGTTGCGAGGATTGATAGCGCACATCGGCGACGGGGATGCCCACTTCCTCCATCACCTCCCGCGCCACCGCTTCCTCCAGGCTCTCGCCCGGCTCGACGAAACCGGCAAGCACGGAATGCATGCCCGCGGGCCATTGCGCCTGGCGGCCCAGGATGATGCGGTCGCCGTCATGCACCAGCATGATGACGGCGGGATCAGTGCGCGGAAAATGCACGGCGTTGCAGGCGGCATTGCCGCAGCGGCGCTGATGCCCCGCCTCTTCGCTGAACGTGCCATGGCCGCAGACGCCGCAGAACCGGTGCCGCGAATGCCAGTGCGCCAGGCCGCGCGCATAGGCCAGAAGCGCGCCGTCGTCGTGCGGCATGACGGCGCCGACGCTGCGCAGATCGGTAAAGGCCGCGCCCGTCCGCGCCGCTGACGCCGGATCTTCGAGATGGGAGAGATCCAGGGCGAAATGCGCGACATCCTCGGCGAGGCCGAGAAAGACCGGCTCTGCTCCGCCGATCCAGGTCTCGACTTGCGCCACGGTCAACCAGGCGGCACGCGGCTCAACGCCGATGCCGGCGATCAGATTCTGGCTGCGCCACACGGGTATTACGCGGCTCGTCTCCCGCCGCAACAGCTCTTCGATCCAGGTGCGGTCGTGCCGCCGTTCCGTGCGCCGGTCCAGCGGCACGGCGGCATAATAGTTGGGACGTTCCCCGGGGGCTGGGCTCATGCCGGCCATGTCTGGCATGAAGCGCGGCGGTGCACAATCGCCGACCCGCATACTCCGATTGGGTTACTCATCCGAAAGGAACAACAGGCCGGCGCGACGTCGGGGCCGGCACCAAGCGAACTGTCCGCGGCAGCGGCTCGGGAGTTCTATACCAGCGTTGTGGCCGGTCTCGATCGCGCGATCGAGGCGAAACGGCGCGCGATTGCCGATCTGGAGCAGGAACTCGCCGGCATCGGCCATCGGATCGCACGGGCTTTCCAGCATGAGCGGACCGACGACAAGACGGCGAAGGATTTGATCAAGAGCGCGGAGAAAGCATTGGGTCCGCGCGGCACAAAGCTCGGCCAAGCGGTCGCGGCCTCGGGATATCTCGATCCCGGCGCGTCAGAGGCTACAGTCTGGATTTCAAAGCTCCAGGCCGAAGCGGAAGCGCTCGCGGCTCTGGAGGCGGCGCGGGCGGATATTGCCGGGGCGGCAAAAGCCTATGGCGCATCTGCGGAGTGAGCGGCCGCCGCCGGCGGTGATCCGGTCAGCCGATTTCGTCGCCGCCGATCAGGCCCAGCCGCACCAGTTCTGATTGCCGGTGGACACCGGTCTTCTGGAACAGATGCTTCAGATGGATGCGCAGCGTCTCGACGCTGACGCCGGTTTCGCCGGCGATGGTCTTGAGCGCCTTGCCGGCCAGAAGATCGCGCCACAGCCGTTCCTCCGCACCGGTCAGGCGGTGGCGGCGGGCAAGCGCCTGCAGCCCTTTGCCGGCGTCGCGCGATTTGATGGTCACCAGCGCGGCCGGCCGCGTGACGCCCGGCATTTCGGCCGGCATGCGGAACGGCAGCACATTCGCGATCAGGAATTTTCCGCCGATAGCCAGCAGGCAGGTTGCCGGCGCGTCCGGAGCGGGAGTCCCTTCGGCGCAGTGGACCGCCGCCGCGATCGCCTCGGCAAGCGGTGATGCGCCGGGGGCCGTTTCGACAAGCCGGCCCTTTCGGGAAAGTCCGAACGCCGACAGCAGCCTTTCGGCGGCATCGTTGGCGAAGAGGATCCGGCCGTCGGAATCCACCGCCAGGACGGCGTCGGACCAGTTGGAAAATCCGTCCAGGATCGAAGCGCCCAGGCCCTTGGCTTCCTCGATCCGGCGCCCGATCTCGATCGACCGGCGAATATGCGGGCTGAAATCGTCGAGCCAGGCTTCGGTCGTCTCGTCGAACGGGCCGTCGCGCCGCGCACGCTGCAGGCCGAAGATGGCGGCCGTCCGGCGGTCATTCAGCACGACGCCGCCGGTCGCGTAGAAGATCGAGAGATGCCGCAGGAAATCGCAGTAGAACTCCGTGCGGACCAATTCGTCGTCGGTAATGAATTTGTGCGTGCTCCACATCCGGCCGGTCGGGATGTTCAGCGCCCGCGGTTGAAAGACATCGATGGAGTTGTAGTAGGATTCGTAGTCCGGCTGCCGCGACGCATCCAGTTCATGCGCGCTGAGCATGCGCGCGGTGCCGCTCTTCAGGTCGGATAGATAGAGGACGCCGGTCCGGCCCTTCACCTCGCGGGCGAATGTCCGCAGAATCGGCGCCCACAACTCCGGTTCCGTCGCCGCCTCATAGATTTGCGCGATCAGCGAACCCTGATCGACTCTGTCCCCCAGCAAGTCCGGTCTCCCCAATAGCACGACGTTAAGAATTGTACCCGGATTGGGTTATTCAATCGATAAGCATCTATGGCGATTCTGGCACAAGTTCGTGAGCGTCTTCCGCGGGGCCGGCCGGCGCCAGCCGTTGCAAACAAAGGAGAGATTTCCCATGTTTTCCAAGTGCTTTGGCGCCGTCATCTTGACCATAGCGATGGCAGCCGCCCCGGCCCTGGCCGATGACGGCGGTGGCGGCGGCGGCAGGGACATCAAGATCAGGGATCAGCCGCAGGAATCGCCGCCGGCGCAGTCGCCGCCGCCGGAACCGGCACCCCCGTCGGAAAGTATTCTGGATAGTATCGACGACGGCTGGACCTGCTCGGCACCGAAAGGCGCGGGATCTGGCGGCTCGGCCCCTGCCCCTTTGAGCGATTTTTACAAAGGCGCGATCGGACATCTCGACGCGAACATCGCGAGATATAAGCAGCTGCTCGCCGACAAGGCCAAGGAGATCGAAGGCCTGGACCACAAGCTCGCCGCGGATTTCACGGCGGACCATACCAACGACAAGACCCATGACGATACGATCAAGAGCGCCGATGCGGCTTTGCAGAGCGTACCGAACCCAAAATTGAGAGGTTTGGTCGCTGGCCCGCTGACGTTCGAAGAAGCGGGCAAAGCAGATCCGGAACTCGTCAAGGCGATCAACGCCATCCGCCAACTCCGGAGCGCAGCGTCGATATTGAAGCGGCTGGAGGAAGCGCGCGCCTTCGTGAAGGCCGAAGCAGGCGGCTGCGGCGTGGTGATCGATTGACCCCGGACCGGGCGTCGCCGGGAAGGGCCAATCCGAGAGATGGGAGCATCGCCAATGACTAGAACGAAGCTCGCGGCCATCGCGGCGCTGCTCGTTTTTGCAATTGCCGCCCTGCCGGTTCAGTCCAACGACAGCGGCGGGCAAGTCGGACGAGCGCGTGAAGCAGCAACGGACTGCTCCGCAGTTGGCTCCGGGGTCCGAGGAGATGCGACGGCTATACTTGGCGGCGGTTAACCGCCTGGACGAGGAAATCCTCAAGCGCCATCAGAAAGCACGCGCGCTTCGCGACAGAATTCGGCGGCATGCGGAGAACGATGTCAAGCTTGCAACGGACTTTGAGGCGAATGGCGCCAATGACAGGTCCACACACGAGGAACTGGCGGCGGCCACTGGGAGAACGCCGAATGTCGTCGGCGGCTTCAGCAAGACGCCGGAGGCGGCAGCGCTGCTCGAACCCGAATCCTGGAGCGTCATCGACCTTCTCTGGGAGCTTCAGGCCGAACTCGAAGCGATCAGGTCCCTGAATGCTGCGAGAGCGAACATGATCGACGTGGCCAGGGCCCTGGGGGCAAGGGCCGGGACTGATTACTGATGCATCTGGCCTGGCTTCGGCCGCCGCGGCGCACGCCGTTAACCGAAAAGACACCGTTGCAGGCTTATTGAGAAGCCGGGATTACAAAGTCCGACAGATGCGCTCCCGAACGGCAGGGCGCAAAACTGCTTGCTCGCTAGGAGATTTGCCACCATGAACCGCTTCAAGATCAGCGTCATTCTCGCCTTCCTCGTCCTCACCATTACGCTCGGCGGTTGTGTGACGGATAAGTACGGCCTGTATGACGGCCACGGCAACCGGGGCGACGACGTCGTCCGATAGGTTCCGCCGTGCGCCGGAGTTTCCCGGCACGCAGTTGCTATCCTGCTCAGTGGCGGCCGCGGATCACTGCCGCAGCGCCTGAGTTCCAGCCGCTCCGCCGGCCGTCTCGGCATAGGCCTGGCGCAAATGCACCGGCTTGGCACGGCGGCGTTGTGCCATGTTGAGCGCCTCGACGAAAATCGAGAAACCCATGGCGGCGTAGATGTATCCCTTCGGCACATGCACGCCGAAGCTGTCGGCGATCAGCGTCGTGCCGATCAGGATCAGGAACGACAGCGCCAGCATCTTTACCGTCGGGTGCCGCTCGACGAAGCCCGACACCGGGCCTGCGGCCACCATCATGACGATCATGGAAATGATGATCGCGGCGGCCATGACCGGGATCTCGTTCGCCATGCCGATGGCGGTCACCACGGAGTCGATCGAGAACACCAGATTGAGCAGCGCGATCTGCGTAATCACGGCGGCCATGCTGGCCATCACCTTGGCCGAAGAATGGCCCTCGTCGCCCTCCAGGCTGTCGTGGATTTCGTGGGTCGCCTTGTAAAGCAGGAACAACCCGCCGGCGAACAGCACCATGTCCTTGCCGGAGAAGCCGTGGTTGAACAGCGTGAACAGCGGTTCGGTCAGGCCGATGATCCAGGCGATGACCAGGATCAACACCAGCCGCGGGATCAGCGCCATGATGATGCCGAGCCGCTGCGCGTACTGGCGCTGCTCCTTCGGCAGCTTGCCCACCAGCACGGCGATGAACACCAGGTTGTCGATGCCCAGGACGACTTCCAGCGCCGTCAGGGTCAGCAGACTCAGCCAGATGTCGGGATTCAGAATCCAATCCATCGTCTCGTCATACCCTCCATAGGCTCGCCGGCAAGATGAACGCCGGGTGAATGAAATGGCGGTTTAGGGGTTCCCCGACTGCAAGATGCCCAATATCTGGCAGGGCGGCAAGGAGGGGCGCTTCGATTGTAACTCTTGCTATATTTCCCAGGGTCATTATCTCTTGTGAGGTCCTTTTGGGGCGCCGGGACCGGCAGATCGACAGCTGGAGTGGCATCATGCGCATCATCGCTTTACTTGCGGTCATCCTGAGCTTCGCGGCGTCACCGGCGCTGGCGCAGTCGGCCTCGACGACAGCCGCGCCGAGCAAGGCGCCTGCAGAGCACCACGTCGAGCTGGCCGCATTTCCACAGCCGGGAAAATTGACTTATGCGGTCATGCGCGATGGCAGCCGCATCGGCAGCCAGATTGTCGAGTTCCAGCGCAATGGCGATCAGCTCCTGGTTCTGACCTCGGTCAAGATTAAAGTGTCTCTGCTGGGCATCACCATCTACCGTTTCGTCCATCGCAGCGAGGAGGAGTGGAAGGGCGGTGAACTGGTGCGCCTCACCTCCAACACCGACGATGACGGCGACAAGCGCGTCGTCGATCTCAGGCTTGTCGATGGCAAACTGAAGGGTCAGTACAACGGTCAGGGCAAGGAATTCCCTCTGGGCATGATCCCCGCCACCTTCTGGCATCCGGACTCGATGAAGCAGACCAAGCTGCTGGATCAGGTCAAAGCCCGCAACCGCCAGATTTCCGTCAAGGACCTGGGGACCGAGACGATCACCGTCCAGGGCAAGCAAATCGAAGCCCGACATTTCTCGGTCAGCGGCCAGATCAAGCGCGAAGTCTGGTACGGGGCCGACGGCCGGCTGGAAAAGCTGCAATTCGAAGGTAAAGACGGCTCCGCGATCGTCATGGTCCTGCGCTGACGGCGGCCGATTCGCTGATCGCGCGGGCGGCTCACAGGGGTTGCCCTGGGCGAGGCGAGGACTGATATAGTGCCTCCGGGAGGTTGGCGGCGGACGGGCGCCTCGCCAACCCGGTCAGATCCGGAAGGAAGCAGCCGTAACGAGTTTCCGCCCGGGTCGTTTGCCAGCCTCCCACCTCCGACTCCCTGAGACGGATCAGAACTCTGCAACAACGGGCCGCGCCCGCTATCGCTGTTAGGCAAGTCCCGGTAAACGGGCGATCTGCGCATCCCGGCGATGCGCGACTGGAACTGTGAGGAGACGCCTGCCCGCCATGCCGGCCGCCGCCGAACCCGCCGCCCCCTATCGCGTTCTCGCGCGCAAATACCGGCCGCGGGATTTCACCGATGTCATCGGCCAGGAAGCGATGGTGCGCACCCTGACCAATGCCATGGCCGCCGGGCGCCTGGCCCACGCTTTCATGCTCACGGGCGTGCGCGGCGTCGGCAAGACGACGACGGCGCGGATCATCGCCCGCGCCCTGAACTGCGTCGGTGCCGACGGCAAAGGCGGCCCGACGGCGCAGCCCTGCGGCCAATGCGACAACTGCATCGCCATCGCCGAGGACCGGCATGTTGACGTTATCGAACTAGATGCGGCAAGCCGCGCCGGCGGCGTCAATGACGTGCGCGAGCTGATTGAAGGCGTGCGCTATCGACCGGTGATCGCGCGGTACAAGGTCTACATCATCGACGAAGTGCACATGATGACGACGCCGGCCTTCAATGCGCTGCTGAAAACGCTGGAGGAACCGCCTGAGCATGTGAAGTTCATCTTCGCGACGACGGAGATCCGCAAGGTGCCGGTCACTGTTCTGTCGCGCTGCCAGCGCTTCGATCTGCGCCGCGTCGATACCGAAACCCTATCCCGTCATTTCCTGAAGATCGCCGCTGCCGAAAGCGTGACGATCGCGCCAGGAGCGGTCGGCCTGATCGCCCGCGCCGCCGACGGTTCGGTGCGCGATGGGCTGTCGCTGCTGGATCAGGCCATTGCCCGCGCCACCGGCGAGATCGGCGAAGCCGATGTGCGGGACATGCTCGGCCTCGCCGACCGGGTGCAGATCTTCGATCTCTTCGACAGCCTGATGCGGGGCGATGCCAAGGCCGCGCTCGATCTCCTCGGCGGCATGTATGCCGCCGGCGCCGATCCGTCGGTCGTGATGCAGGACCTGCTCGATCTCACCCATTGGCTCACGCGGGTAAAGCTGGTGCCCGCCGTCGCCGAGGCGCCCGGCGTGCCGGAGGCGGAGCGAGTCCGCGGCACGGCGATGGCGGAAAAGCTGTCGATCCCCTTGCTGTCCCGCTGCTGGCAGATGCTGCTGAAGGGCTTGGGCGATGTGCATTCGGCGCCGCAGGCGCTGCAAGCGGCTGAGATGGTGCTGATCCGCTTGACCCATGCGGCCAGCCTGCCGCCGCCGGCCGATCTCATCCACCAGCTGCAGGAAGGCGGCGGCACCGGCGCCGCCGCACCGGCGCCGGCAGGGCGCAGCGGCGGCTACGCAGGGCCATCGATACAGCCGACCCAGGCCAAATCGCCGCAGGTGCTGGCCTCGTCGCGCGGCGAGGGCGGCGATCGTCCCCGCGCGATGGCTCAGGGCGGTGCGGCGATGATGGCGGCGCCGGGCGTTCCCGATGCTGTGCCATCAGCAACGCCCGCCCCCGATCCCAAAAGCTACAAAGAGGTCGTCGCGCTGCTGCAGGAGAGGCGCGAGGCGATCCTTTATGCCCAGCTCCACAATAATGTGCATCTCGTGCGCTTCGAGCCCGGCCGGCTGGAGATCCGGCCGGAACCGCAGGCGCCCGCCAATCTCGCCAACCGTCTCGGCGCCCTGCTCGGCGAATGGACCGGCCGCCGCTGGGTGGTCGCTGTCTCGTCGGATCCCGGCGATCCCACGCTGGCGCAGCAGAAAGCGACTGGCGAAGCCGAGGCGCGCGCGGCGATCGAGGCCCATCCCCTGGTGCAGGCGGCAATGAAAGTATTCCCCGGCGCCGCTATCGAAACCGTGCGCAGCCTGGATCTGCCCACAGACACCCCCAGTGACGGAGACACCGACGGATGAAGAATCTCGGCAACATGCTGAAGCAGGCCCAGGAGATGCAGGCCAAGATGCAGGAGATGCAGGCCAAGTTGGACGCGGCCGAGGTCACGGGCTCTGCCGGCGGCGGCATGGTCACGGTCACGCTCAACGGCAAGGGCGTGATGCGGCAGATCAAGATCGACCCGAAGATCGTCAATGCCGGCGAAGTGGAGATGCTGGAGGATCTGATCCTGGCGGCGGTGAACGACGCCCGCGCCAGGGTGGACAGCCACGTCAAGGAAGAGATGGCGAAGGTCACCGGCGGCCTGCAATTGCCCGCAGGCATGAAGCTGCCCTTCTGAACCCCGGCGTTGTGACCCGGGCGGCATGACGCTCTCCGACATCGAACGGCTGATCCAGCTGATGGCCAAGCTGCCGGGCCTTGGGCCGCGCTCGGCCCGCCGGGCAGCGCTGCAACTCTTCAAGAAGCGCGAGCTGCTGATGCTGCCGCTGGCGCGGGCGCTGGAAGAGGCAGCCGCCAACATCCGCACCTGCGGAACTTGCGGCAATCTCGACACCAGCGATCCCTGCGCCATCTGTACCGATCCCCGGCGCGACGGCGCCAGCCTCTGCGTCGTCGCCGATGTCGCCGATCTCTGGGCGCTGGAGCGGGCGGCGGCCTTCCGCGGCCGCTATCACGTGCTGGGCGGCCTGCTCTCGGCGCTCGACGGCGTGGGGCCCGAGCAGCTCAGTATTGCCGGGCTGCAGAAGCGCATCGCCGCCGGCGGCATTAAGGAAGTCATCCTCGCCATCGCCGCAACGGTCGACGGCCAGACCACCGCCCATTATGTCGCCGATCGGCTGGAAAGCAGCGGCGCCGCCATCACCCGCCTCGCCCATGGCGTCCCCGTGGGCGGCGAGCTGGACTATCTGGACGACGGCACCATCGCCCAGGCCCTGAAGGCCCGGCGGCCGGTATAGACGGGATATCCCGCCCCGTGGTCACCGCCGTGACACCGCCCGGGGACGCAAAACACTGTTTCAAGTGACAAATCTAGGGATCACGGCGGCATATCCGCTTGACTCCCGAGGGGCCGGTCACAACGATAGTGGGCCGGTCGCGGGAATGGATCGGCCAGAGAACCAACGAACGTCGAAAATCTGACGGACAGGGAGATCGCCATGAATCGGATTACTTTGCTGACCGCGGGCGCGTTTGCGCTGGCGGCGAATTTCGCGGTCACGCCCGCGGTGGCGGAGACGCCGAAGGATACATTCGTCCAGGCCAAGCAGATCGACGACATCATCACGCTCGATCCCGCCGAGGTATTTGAGTTTACCGGCGGCGAGATGATCGCGCAGATCTACGACCGCATCATGATCTATGAGGCCGAGGATACCGAGAAACTGGTGCCTGGTGTGGCCGAAAGCTATTCGGTCAGCGACGATGGCAAGACCATCACGCTGAAGATCCGCCCCGGCCAGAAATTCCATTCCGGCAATCCGCTGACCGCAGAAGACGTAGCCTTCTCGCTGCAGCGGGTCATCAAGCTGGACAAGACCCCGGCCTTCATCCTGTCCCAGCTCGGCTGGAACAAGGACAATGTGGACAGCCTGGTGAAGGCGACCGACGAGCTGACCGTACAGCTCTCCATCCCCGAGGACTTCGCGCCGACTCTGGTGCTGAACTGTCTGTCGGCGGGTGTTGGTTCTGTCGTCGACAAGAAGGTTGTGCTCGAACATGAAGTCAATGGTGACCTCGGCTATGAGTGGATGAAGAGCAACTCCGCCGGCTCCGGTCCCTTCTCGCTGAAGTCCTGGAAGGCCAACGAGACGGTCGTGCTCGAAGCCAATCCGAACGATCGCCATGGCGCTCCGGGGATCAAGCGCGTCGTCATCCGCCATGTGCCGGAAGCGGCCGCCCAGCGCCTGATGCTGGAAAAGGGCGACATCGACATGGCCCGCAATCTTACCGCGGACCAGATTCAGGGCATCGCCGGCAACACCGACCTGGTCGTCGAGTCCTATCCGAAAGCGGACATCTTCTATCTCGGCCTCAGCCAAAAGAACGAGCATCTGAAGAATCCGAAAGTCCGTCAGGCGCTGCGCTGGCTGGTGGATTACCAGGGCATGGCCGACACCTTCCTGAAGGGCAAGTTCAAGGTGCATCAATCCTTCTGGCCGTCGGGCTTCTATGCCTCGCTCCTCGACACGCCGTTCAAGCTCGACGTCGCCAAGGCAAAGGCCCTGCTGGCCGAAGCCGGCTATCCCGATGGCTTCGAGATCGAACTTGACGCCTCCAACAGCTCGCCTTCGTCGGACATGGCGCAGTCGATCCAGGCGACCATGGCCGAAGCCGGTGTGAAAGTGACTATCGTCCCCGGCGAACAGAAGCAGGTGATCACCAAGTACCGGGCGCGGAACCATCAAATGGTCCTGCTCTACTGGTCGCCGGATTATATGGACCCGCACTCCAACGCCGACAGCTTCGCCCGCAATCCGGACAACTCGGATGATGCCAAGTCGAAGCCGCTGGCCTGGCGCAATTCCTGGGACATTCCGGAAATCACCGCCGAGACCGACGCCGCCGTGAAAGAGCGCGACGCGGACAAGCGCAAGGAAATGTATCTCGGCCTGCAGAAGAAGCTGCAGGACGATTCGCCGTTCATCGTCATGTTCCAGAGCACGGAACAGGTGGCGAAGCGCAACAATGTGAGCGGCTACGTCTCCGGCCCCACCTTTGACATCATCTACTATCGCCTGGTGACGAAGTCCTAAGCGGGCCGCGGCAGAGTTCGGCCGCGACGCCATGACATCGCGGGCCTCATCTCATCGCCGAGGGTGAGGTCCGCATGGTCAGGGGGCATGCGATCGGGCGGCGCCGGCTCCTGACGCTATCGGGCATAGGCATCCTTCCGTGACACAATCCCGCGAGATGACGGGTGCGCCGGCGTTTCAGTTGCGCTGGGCCGGGGGATGGTTGCCGAAAACGATCAATCTGGTTTTCTCGATCCTGCTGACCTTCTTCGGCCTGCTCTTTATCACGTTCCTGATCGGGCGGGTGATACCGATCGATCCGGTGCTGGCCATCGTCGGCGACCGGGCACTGCCCGATGTCTATGCGCGCGTGCGCCAGGAACTCGCTCTCGACGAGCCGCTCTACTATCAGTTCTGGCTCTACATGACCAAAGTGCTGCAGGGCGATTTCGGCAAATCCGTGATCACCTCGAAGCCGATCATCGATGACATCATCCGTTTCTTTCCCGCGACCATCGAACTGGCGACATTGGCGACCTTGCTGGGCGCCTTCATCGGCGTGCCCATGGGCGTGATGGCGGCCAAGTTTCAGGGGCGCTGGCCCGATCACATCATCCGCGTGCTGGGGCTCGTCGGCTATTCCGTGCCGGTTTTCTGGCTCGGCATCGTGGGCCTCGTGGTGTTCTACAAATGGCTCGAGTGGGCGTCGGGCACCGGCCGCCTGGATGTCTTCTACGAGGACATCATCGATCCCGTCACCGGCATCATGCTGATCGACGCCGCTCTGGCGCGGGAGTGGGATATCTTCTTCAACGCGCTCAGCCATCTGGGTCTGCCGGTGTCGATCCTCGGCTATTATTCGCTCGCTTACATCAGCCGCATGACCCGCAGCTTCATGATCGAGCAGTTGGGCCAGGAGTATGTGACCGCGGCGCGGGTGAAAGGCCTGTCGGAGTTCCGCGTTGTCTGGCGCCATGCCCTGGGCAACGCCATGTTGCCCTTGGTCACCGTCATCGCCCTCAGCTACGCTTCGCTGCTGGAGGGAGCGGTGCTGACGGAGACAGTTTTCGCCTGGCCCGGCCTCGGCAGCTATATCACGACCTCGCTGTTCAATGCCGACATGAATGCTGTGCTCGGCGGCACGTTCGTCGTCGGCATGGCTTTCATCAGCCTCAATCTGCTGTCCGATTTCCTTTACCGAATTCTCGATCCGAGGTCGCGATGAGCGTCAGTGCCGCCCCGGACCAAGGACTGCGCGCCTGGTTGTTGGCGGCGGCACCCGGTTCCCGCTGGCAGGCACGCTGCGGCAATGCCTATATCGCCTGGCTCAAGCTCCGGGGTAATCCCCTGGCCATGACCGGCCTGGCAATTATCATCGCACTCTTGCTGCTGGTGATCCTGGCGCCGCTGCTGGCGCCCGGCACGCCTTACGGCCAGGATCTGGCGAACCGGCTGAAGCCGCCTTCTGCCGAGAACTGGTTCGGCACCGATCAGCTTGGGCGCGATATCTATACCCGCGTCGTCCATGGCGCCCATCTCACGCTTGTTATCGTCGTGCTCGTCGCGATTCTCGCCGCGCCAGTCGGCCTGCTGATCGGCACCGTGGCCGGCTATGCCGGCGGGATCGTCGATACCGTGCTGATGCGCATCACCGACGTGTTCCTGGCCTTTCCCCGGCTGGTGCTGGCGCTGGCCTTCGTCGCTGCCCTCGGCCCTGGCATCGAGAACGCCGTCATCGCCATCGCGCTCACCTCCTGGCCGCCTTACGCCCGAGTGGCGCGGGCGGAGACATTGGCGCTCCGGAGCAGCGACTTCATTGCCGCCGCGCGGCTGCAGGGCGCGTCGCCGGGTCGCATCGTCCTGCGGCATATCGTGCCGCTCTGCCTCTCTTCGGTGATCATCCGCGTCACGCTGGACATGGCGGGCATTATCCTGACGGCGGCCGGCCTGGGGTTTCTCGGCCTTGGCGCCCAGCCGCCGTTGCCGGAATGGGGTGCCATGGTGGCCGCCGGCCGCGATTTCATCCTCGAGCAATGGTGGGTGGCGACCATGCCGGGCATCGCCATCTTCATCGTCAGCCTCGGTTTCAATTTGCTTGGAGACGGGTTGCGCGACGTGCTCGACCCGAAACAGCGATGAGTGGCAGCGGACCTCTGCTGTCCGTCGAGGACCTGCATGTGCGCTTCGCCACGCGCCAGGGCCTCGTCCACGCTGTGCGCGGGGTCAGCTTCAATGTCGGCCGGGAGAAACTCGGCATCGTCGGCGAATCCGGTTCCGGCAAATCCATGACTGGCCGCGCCGTGCTGCGCCTGGTGCCGCCGCCGGGTGAAGTCACTGCGCGCAAGCTCGATTTCGACGGCACGGATCTGCTGCGCGCCGGCAGCCGGGAAATGCGCCGCATCCGCGGCAAGCGCATCTCTATGGTAATGCAGGATCCGAAATTTTCCCTCAATCCCGTGATGACCATCGGCCGGCAGATCGCGGAGGCCTATCGCGCCAATAGCGGCGCGCCGAAGGCGCAGGCGCGCGAGCGCAGCCTGGAGATGCTGGCGGCCGTGCGTATCCGCGATCCCGAGCGCGTCTATCGAGCATATCCCCACGAGCTGTCCGGCGGCATGGGCCAGCGGGCGATGATCGCCATGATGTTGATCCGCGATCCCGACCTGCTGATCGCCGACGAGCCCACCTCGGCTCTCGACGTTACCGTGCAGATGCAGGTGCTGGCGATCATCGACGATCTCGTCAGCCGGCGCGGCATGGGGCTGATCTTCATCAGCCATGATCTCAATCTCGTGGCGTCCTTCTGCGACCGCGTGCTCATCATGTATGCCGGCCGCATCGTCGAAACGTGCCGCGCCGCCGATCTGCACAACGCGCAGCATCCCTATACCCGCGGCCTGCTGGATTCCTTGCCGCGCATCGACCGGCTGGCGGGCGATCTGCCGGTGCTGCGCCGCGATCCCGCCTGGAGCGCGGAGCCCGTGGCGTGATCGACGTCAGCGATCTCGCCGTGGTCTTCGGCAGCGGCCCGGCGGCGGTCCACGCGGTGCGCGGCGTCCGCTTCCATGTCGCCGAGGGCGAATCCTACGGCTTGGTCGGCGAATCCGGTTCCGGGAAGTCGACGGTCCTGCGGGTGCTCAGCGGTCTGCTGCGCAATTGGACCGGCGCGGTCACGATCGCCGGCAGGCCCCAACAGCCCAAGCGCGGCCGCGCCTTCCACAAGCTGGTGCAGATGGTGTTCCAGGATCCCTACGGCTCCTTGCATCCGCGCCATACCGTGGACCGCACCCTGGCCGAGCCGGTGGCGATTCACGGCCTTGGCGACATCAACCGCCGCATCGCCGCCGCGCTATCGGATGTCGGACTCGATGCCAGCTTCCGCTTCCGCTATCCGCACCAGCTCTCCGGCGGCCAGCGCCAGCGCGTTGCAATTGCCCGCGCCCTGATCCTCGAGCCGCGCATTCTCCTGCTGGACGAGCCCACATCGGCGCTGGATGTGTCGGTGCAGGCGGAGATCCTGAATCTGCTGATGCGTCTCCGGCGCGAGCGCAATCTCACCTTCCTGCTGGTCAGCCACAATCTCGCCGTCGTCGCCCATATGTGCGACCGGCTGTCGGTCATGCGCGAAGGCGTCATTGTCGAGGAACTGACCGCTGGGCGCCTGCGCGCCCAGGAGCCGTCACACCCCTACAGCCAGCAACTGTTCAAGGCCAGCATCGGCTATGACCGCGCCGCCGCCGACCGGCTGGAAGCGGTCGCCTGACGCTCGACCTGCCCAGACTTTTAACCTACGATCCCCAGTATGCGCTATCTCGCGGCCGATGTGGGCGGAACATTCACCGATCTGGTGCTGGTCGATGTCGATCCCGCCACCGGCGCCGGGCGCGTGCATCTGGACAAGGTATCGTCAGAGGCGACCGGCTCGGCCGCCGGCATCGCCGAGGGCATCAAGCGCATCGCGGCACAGGCGGGGCTGCAACCCGCTGATATCGATCTCTTCGTCCATGGCTTTACCGTCGGCACCAACGCATTTCTCACCCGGAACGGCGCCAAGGCTGCCTTCGTCGCCACGGCGGGCTTCCGCGATATCCTGGTGATCGGCGATCAGCAGCGGCCCAATCTCTACTCCTTGACCGATGCGAAGCCGCCCGCCGTCGTACCGCGCTCCCGCACTGTCGAAGCGGCCGAGCGCATCGATGCCTTCGGCAATGTGGTGACGGCGCTGACGAAGGCGGAAGCTGAGCGCGTCGCCGATGCCATCGCCAGGCTCCAGCCGCAATCGGTCGCCGTCTGCCTGGTCTTCGCCCATCTCAATCCCAGCCATGAAAGAATGATCGAAGCAGCAATTCGGGCAAGACTTCCGGAGGTGCCGATCTATCTCTCCAGCCGCGTCAATCCGGAGATCGAGGAGTATCCGCGCGCTAACACCACCGCCGTCGCCGCCTATGTCGGGCCGGTGATCGACCGGTATGTGCGAATGGTGGAGCAGCGCCTGACCGAGATCGGCGTCGGCGCACCTCTGCGGCTGATGCGCAGCGACGGCGGCGCTGCCACGCCCCGCGCCGCCCGGGACAACCCCGCCCATATGCTGCTGTCCGGCCCGGCGGGCGGCGTCATCGCCGGCGCTGCGCTGGCGCGGGATCTCGGCGTCGCCAACATGGTGACCTTCGACATGGGCGGCACCTCAGCGGATTTCTCCGTCATTATCGATGGTTCTCCGACCATGGTTCTGGGCCGCGAACTGGACGGCCAGCCGCTGCGCCTGCCGACGCTGGACATCGAAACCATCTCCGCCGGCGGCGGCTCCATCGCCTGGGTCGATGTCGGCGGCGCATTAAAAGTCGGGCCGCAATCGGCGGGCGCTGTGCCGGGTCCGGCGTGTTATGGCCGCGGCGGCACGAGTGCCACCAACACCGATGCCTGCGTGGCGCTCGGCATACTCGATCCCAAGGCTTTCCTCGGCGGTGACCTGCCGCTCGACGCTGAGAAAGCGCGCGAGGCGGTCGAACGCAATGTGGCAAAGCCACTCGGCCTCAACTTGGAAGAGGCGGCTTCCGGCATCATCGCCGTCGCCAACGCCAACATGATTCAAGCCATCCGCACCCTCTCGGTGGAGCGCGGCCATGACATCAGGGGCTTCTCGCTGCTGGCCTTCGGCGGCGCCGGCCCGGCGTACGCCGCCTATATGGCGCGGGAACTCGGCATGGCCGAGGTGATCGCGCCGCGCCATCCCGGCGTCTTCGCCGCCTCGGGCCTGCTGATGACCGACCTTCGCCACACGGCCCAGGCCGCCTGGCAGGCGCCGCTGGCCGGCGTGATGGCTAAGGATATCGCCACGCGCCTGCAGGCCTTGCGCGCCGATCTCGAAGGGGAACTGGAGCGCGATGGCGTGAATGCCGATCGGCGCTATTTCCGTTATGCCGCCGACATGCGCTGCGTCGGCCAGTTCCACCGCCTCAGCATTCCTCTGACCGCCCCGCCCGCCAATGGCGCCGCCGGCGATTGGTGGGACGCGGCGAAACTCGCCGCCGATTTCCACGCCGCCCACGACAAGGCCTACGGCCATGCCGACGCCGCGGTCCCCGTGGAATTCGTCAATCTCCGCGCCGAAGGCTTCGGCCGCGTGCCGAAACCGCCCGCGCCCGCTGAGCCCGCCGAGGTTTCCACAGCGCCCCAACCCATCGCCCACCGCCGCGTCTATATGGATCGCGCGAACGGCTGGATGGAAACCCCCATCTACCGCCGTGACGACCTCCGCCGCGGCCACATCCTCCCAGGCCCCGCCATCGCCGAACAGCGGGACTCGACGATCCTGGTGCTGCCAGACCAGGTCGCAACGGTCGATCGTGGCGGCGTGCTGCGCATCCGGGCGAAGGTGTAGGGAGGCGAGGAAAATGGTTTCACCACAAAGTCACAAAGATCACGAAGGCACGGTGCGTCGACCGGACCTCAAGCCCACCAGCCGCTTTGTGCACCTTGTGACTTTGTGGTGAAATCTTCTTGATCACCGATTTGGTATCTGAGGTGCAATTGCCCATGCCCACCAATATCGATCCCATCTCCCGCGACGTGTTCCAGCGCCAGCTCGTCGGCATCGCCGAGGAGATGTCCATGGCGCTGCGCCGCGCCGCATTCTCCTCCATCATCTGGGACATGTACGATTACTCCTGCGGCCTGTTCACGCCCGCGGGCGAGATGATGGCCCAGGCGGAAACCATTCCGGCGCAGCTGGGCATCATGTCCACCGCCCTCAGCCATGTGACCAAGGCGGTACCGCTGGAGACCTGGAAACCCGGCGACGTGCTGGTCTGCAACGATCCCTACCGCGGCTGCACCCATACCATGGACATCGTGCTGTTCAGCCCGGTGTATTTCGAGAACAGGATCGTCGCCGTCACCTCCACCATCGCCCATCACATCGATATCGGCGGCAAGATTCCGGGCACCGAGGCCGCCGACAATATCGAGATCTTCGCCGAAGGGCTGATCCTGCCGCCGCTGAAGCTGCTGCAGGAGGGGCGGCCGAACCAGGCGATCTTCGACATCGTCGCCGCCAATGTGCGCGATCCCTATTCCTGCCAGGGCGATCTCCGCGCCCAGATCGCCGGCTGCCGCACGGGCGAGCGCCGCATCGCCGAGCTCTGGGGCCAATATGGCGCCGACCGCGCGGCAGCCCTGACCCAAAGCTGCCTCGACTACGCCGAGACTTACATGCGCCGCGTGCTCGTCGGCTTGCCCAAGGGCCGGCATGAGGCCGAGGTGCTGATCGAGGACGATGTCACCACTGATGATCCCATTCGCATCAAGGTGGCAGTCACAGTCGCCGGCGACGGGCTTACCGTAGACTTCACCGGCACCTCGGATCAGCGGGACAATGCGCTCAACGTCCCGGCGGCCTCGACGCTGTCGATGATGAACTATGCCGTGAAGTGCATCCTGGCGCCGGAGATCGCCCAGAACGAAGGCTGCAACCGGCCGGTGAAGCTGGTCGTGCCCGAAGGCACGGTGCTCAATCCCCGTCGCCCTGCCGCCGTCTCCGTGCGCCATCTGACCCAGCAGGCGCTGGCCGACTGTGTGCTGAAGGCGATGGCGCCGCTGGCGCCTGACCGTGCCTCGGCCGGCTGCCAGGTCAGCTTCCCCACCTTCTGCGCCGGCGGCTTTGACGACCGCCCGGAAAAGCGCAACGGCTCCAACAGCGCCCAGCCCTACTACGTCATCTCCGACATCGTCGGCGGCGGCATGGGCGGCCATGAGGGCGGCGACGGCATGGATGTGGTGGATACCCATGGCGGCAACTGCGCCTTGCTGTCGGCCGAGGTGATGGAGACGCTCTCGCCCTTCCGCGTCACGCGCTCGGAACTGGTGCCCGGCTCGGGCGGCGCGGGCCAGCATCGCGGCGGCCTCGGCATCATCAGGGATTACGAGCATCTCAGCGAGCGCAGCGTGATCGGCGGCTATGTGCAGCAGACGCGCGCCGACACCGCACCCTGGGGCCTCGCCGGCGGCGGCCCCGGCGGCAGGGCGGCCATGCAAATCAATCCCGGCAAGCCGAACGAGAAGCGCCTGAAAAGCAAGGTCATTGGCGAAGTGCTCCGCAAAGGCGACGTCCTGCGCCTGGTCGGCGCCGGCGGCGGCGGCTGGGGCGACCCCAAGACGCGCGATCCGGAGCTTACGAAGCGCGACCGCGACGAGGGGCTCGCATAGCCACCGGAGCACACATATGCCCGACCCCGCCGACATCACCGGCTACCACGCCCACATCTACTACGCCCCGGCGACCCGCGCGGCGGCGGAGCGCATTCGCGAGTCGCTCGGCAACAGCTTCACCGTCCAGCTCGGCCGCTGGCATGACAAACCCATCGGCCCGCATCCGCAGTCGATGTACCAGGTGGCGTTCGCGGTCGAGGAGCTCCCGCGCCTGGTGCCCTGGCTGATGCTCAATCACGAGGGGCTGTCGGTGCTGATCCATCCCCTGAGCGGCAATGACTATGATGACCACGCCAACTACGCGGCCTGGCTGGGCACGCAACTGCCGCTGAATCTGGATTTTCTGCTGGAGCTGCAGAAGTAGCGGCTGTCTACTCCTTCATCATCTCCGTATAGCGCCGCTGCATCTCCGCGGGCGACATTTCCTCGATGCTGTGGCCCAGCAGCCATTCATGGCCGAAGGGATCGCGCACCCGGCTGCTGCGCTCGCCATAGAACTGGTCGGTCGGTTTCATCAGCAGTTTTGCGCCGGCGTCGCAAGCGCGTTGGGTCAGGGTATCCACATTGCGGACATGAAGATGGATGCGGATGCCCTGCGCCTCGCCCTGGGGCGCGTGGATGCCGTACTCTGGAAATTCGTCAGCCAGCATCAGCGTTGCCGGACCGAGTTTCATTTCCGCATGGCCGATACGCCCGCTGGGCTCGGTCAGGCGGAACAGCTCCTCCGCGCCGAACGCCCGTTTGTAGAACTCGATCGCCGCACCGGCATCCTTGACGCAGAGATAGGGATACATCTCCTGCACCGCCGCCGCGGCCGTCTTCGACAGGTCGTTCATGGTTCACTCCTTCCTCGGATTTCGATGGCTGTTTGGGAAAGGATGACAGGATCCGCCGGTTCCGGTCTTGGACGAATTTAACCCCGGCTACGCCGCCGATCCTTCCTGGCCGCCGAACAGCCGCCGCCGGCGCATCTGGAACAGCGCGCCGCCGATAAAGCAGATGCCGCCGCCGATCATCACCGTCTCGCTGGCGCCGATGCGGTGCGCCAGCGCGCCGGCGGCCAGGGTACCGAAGGGCGCCAGCCCGTTGAAACACATCATGTAGCAGGCCATCACCCGCCCGCGCAGGCCGTCGGGAACCTGGCTCTGCAGCAGGGTGTTGCAGACCGCTGTCGTGGTGATCAGGCAAAAGCCGATTCCCAGCAGCGCCCCTGCGGCTGTCCAGAAAGAGGGCGCCAGCCCCAGCAGGATCAGCCCGATGCCCATGCCCGCCGCCGCCAGCCCGGGGAGGAAGTTCAGCTTGGAGGAGTCGTGCTGCAGCGCGAGGCGGATCGCGCCAGCCAGCGCGCCCATGCCCACAGCGCCCATCAGCAGGCCATAGCCGTCGGGCCCCCCCTGGAGCCGGTCGGCGAATAGCGGCAGCAGCACGGTGAAGGACATGCCGGTCAGGCTGAGCAAAGCCACCAGCAGCAGCAGCGAGCGGAAGGGTTCAGTCCGCGCCGCAAAGGCGAGACCCTCGATGATGCCGCCCTTGCCATGGGCGGCCACCACCGGGCGGGGCGCTATGGTCATGAAGGCCAATCCGGTCAGCACGCCGAGAAAGCTCAGCCCGTTGATCAGGAAGCACCAGCCTTCGCCGGTCAGCGCCACCAGCAATCCGCCCACCGCCGGCCCGATCATGCGCGCCGAATTGAACATGGTGGAATTGAGCGCGATGGCGTTGGGCAGGTCGGCCTTGCCCACCATCTCGACGATGAAGCTCTGCCGCGCCGGCATGTCGAAGGCGTTGACCAGGCCCTGGACGGTGGCCAGCAGCAGGATGTGCCAGACCTGGATCACGTCGCCGAGCGTCAGCGCCGCCAGCGCGAAGGCCAGCAGCATCAAGATCCCCTGCGTCGCCATGATCATCCGGCGCATTTCGCGGCGGTCGGCCGCCATGCCGCCCAGGGGCGACAGCAGCAGCACGGGAATCTGGGTGGCGAAAGTCACGGTCGCCAGCAGCACCGCCGATCCCGTCAGCTGATAGACCAGCCAGGATTGCGCCACCGTCTGGATCCAAGTGCCCATCAGCGACATCAGCTGCCCGGCAAAGAACAGCCGGTAATTGCGGTGCTGGAAGGCGCGCCCCGCATGCCGCGGCACCAGCCCGCGCCAGCCGCCGGTGGCGGCGGGCGAGGGTGCGGGCTCGCGCGTCTCTCGTGAATCTCTTGGGGGCGTCACATCCCTATGCTGGTCATTGAATGCGACGGTGGCAAGCCACTGTGGCGAACGGCGCCAATGCGAAGCGGGCGTGGGATTACGGCGGAAAGTTGGCGACTGAGATCCGGGCGGGTCTAAGTAAAGACGATAAGCAGTCCGAACATCACCATGGACAGGAAGGCAGCGCGCCATAGCGTCCGCAGCAGTCTGCGCTCATGCCTGAAAATGGGTCGGCGTCTCGACATTCTGCCTCGCCGCGGTATAAGAACAAATGCCTAGTTTGGCCACTCCAGAAATCACCCGGGATTCTGCGGCCGCCATCCTTAATCGCTCGTTAAGCGGGCGGCGCGACGGAGTCGTGCAACTGTCCGATCATAATACGCAAGCGCATGCGATACTGGACAGTCAGACCCAGCTTGGCGCACGGCCCTTTTAACGAACGGCTTGCCGCGCGGAGATTTGCCGGCGATATCGCGCCGGCGGTAACTTCCCTTAATGGAGTTGCATCGCCGGCCGCCAGAACAGAACTCACCGGCAGGAGAGTCATGATCATTACCGGAAGCTGCCTTTGCGGCGCCGTCGCCTACGAAATCCGCGGACCCTTCACCCATTTCCTTCATTGCCACTGCTCGCGCTGCTGCAAGGCGTCCGGCGCCTCCCACGCCGCCAACGCGCTCGTCGCGCCGGAAGCGTTCCGCTGGACTCGCGGCGAGGCCGAACTGCAGCGATTTGAACTGCCGGGAGCCGCGAGCTTCGCGACCGGCTTCTGCCGCCGCTTCGGTTCGCCGCTGCCCCATCTCAACCGCAGCGGCCGCGCGGTCATCGTGTCTGCCGGCAGCTTCGACAGCGATCCCGGCGAAAAGTCCTCGCGCCTCGTCCACTGGTCTTCGCGGGCGCCCTGGACGGATTCGCCTGACGACCTTCCCGCATCCGAATAGTCCTTGCCGTCCCGCCAGTTAACGGTTTCTTCATTAATCTCGCCTTGACATTGCAGTGCGGTATCGCCATGTTTCCGCTACATCTGATTTCTCGCGATCGCGCGACGCGCTTATCGGTTGATCCGGAACAAGCGCTTCATCTCGAGACAATAATCGTAACTTCGTTTGCCCCCGGTGCGCGTGGGAAGCAGCGATAGGCTGCCATGCGGCCCGCGCCTTTCCGTCATGACTCATGACCTGGTGCCGGCATCCTGGTGCAATAAGGACCATCAATATCTTGACTGATAGTACATTTCGCGACCTCGGCATCGCCGAGGCGCTGCTCCGTGCCTTGCACGCTGAAAGCTACCTCACACCCACCCCGATCCAGACCCAGGCGATCCCCGTCCTGCTGACCGGCAAGGACATCCTGGGCATCGCCCAGACCGGCACCGGCAAGACCGCGGCATTCCTGCTGCCGATCCTGCAGAAGCTGGCGGAAACCCGCGGCGCCGCCGCACCCCGCAGCACCCGTGCCCTGGTGCTGGCGCCGACCCGCGAACTCGCAGCCCAAATCGGCGAACGGGCCCGCGCTTATGGCCATCATCTGGGCTTGCGCCATGCCGTCGTTTACGGCGGCGTCGGCATCCGCCCGCAGATGGCGGCGGTGCAGCGCGGCGTCGATCTCCTTATCGCCACGCCAGGGCGCCTGTTGGATCTGATCCAGCAAGGCCAGCTCCGGCTGGATCGCGTCACCCATCTGGTGTTGGACGAGGCCGACCGCATGCTCGACATGGGCTTCATCCGCGACGTGCGGAAGATCGTGGCGATGATGCCAAAGGAGCGGCAGTCGCTGCTGTTCTCCGCCACCATGCCCGGGGAAATCGCCCGCCTGGCGGCGGAACTGCTGCGCTCGCCCGTGCGCATCGAGGTGTCGCCGGTGACCCGCACCGCCGACCGCATCGAGCAGCAGGTTTACATGGTGGATGCGCCATCCAAGCGCAGTTTCCTCACCCGCCTCCTGGCCGATCCGGCGATGGCGCGGGTGATCGTCTTCACCCGCACCAAGCATGGCGCCAACCGCGTCGCCGAGCATCTGGAAAAGGCCGGCATCGTCGCCGAGGCGATCCACGGCAATAAATCCCAGGGCGCGCGACAGCGGGCGCTGGAACTGTTCCGCAGCGGCGAGGCCCGGGTGCTGGTGGCAACCGACATCGCCGCCCGCGGCATCGACATCACCGACATCAGCCATGTGGTGAATTTCGACATTCCCAACGAACCCGAAAGCTACGTGCACCGCATCGGCCGCACGGCGCGGGCGGGCGCGGCGGGTATCGCCATTTCCCTCTGCGACGGCAGCGAGCGCGCCTATCTGCGTGATATCGAGCGGCTGACCCAGCAGAAGATCCCCGTCGTCGGCGGCGTGCAGCAGGACAATGCGGCGCCCGACCATCGCGGTCATCAGGGCAAGCCCCGCCAAGGAAAACCCCGCGAGGGGGCATCCTATCGCGGCCGGCCGCAGCGCGGCCGTTCGCGCCACCAACAGCGCAGCCGCGCCGCCTAGTTCCAGGTCCGGCAAAGCAGCGTTGCGAGTACAAGTACAACTTACCACCCCATGAGGAGACTAGTTTAGATGCCTATCGGTACCGTAAAGTGGTTCAACAGCCAGAAGGGCTTCGGGTTCATTAAGCCGGAAGACGGCGGCCAGGACGTGTTCATGCATGTCAGCGCCGTCGAGCGTTCCGGGATGGGCAATCCGCAGGAAGGCCAGAAGGTGAGCTACGACCATGAGCGCGATCGCAAGGGCCGCATTTCCGCGACCAATCTGCGCGCCGCCTGACGCAACGCCTGGCCGGCGCTGCTCCCTGAAGGGGAGTTGGCGCCGGTCCCGCGCCGCGCTAAACCAACGACAGGAGAAACGATGGCAAAAGAAGAACTGCTGCAATTTGAAGGTGAAGTCTCGGAAGTGCTGCCCGACGGCCGCTTCCGCGTGAAGCTGGAGAACGGCCACGACGTCATCGCCTACACCGCCGGCCGGATGAAGAAGAACCGCATCCGCACCCTCGCCGGCGACCGCGTCACCATCGAGATGACGCCCTATGACCTGGACAAGGGCCGGGTGATCTTCCGCCACAAGGATACGCGCGCCTCCGCTGCGCCCTCCGCGCCGCGGCGCCAGTTCCGCCGCTAGGGGCTTGCCCGCCCGGGCAGCTTTCGGGCGCCCAATTTCTGCCGAATTCACTGCGGAAGATGGCATCCACGGGGCTGCTTTCCGGCAATCGTTGGTGAAACTGTAGAAAGGTCCAATCCATGAATTCGATGCTCTCCCGCCGCCGCGCGCTCCGCAGCTCGGGCCTGATGCTGGCTGCCCTCGGCGCAAGCTCGACGGGCCTGGGCCTGCTTCTCCGCCCGGCCTTCGCCCAAGAGGCGCGGCTGACCTTCAACGATCAGACGGCGGTCGCGGTGACCATCTACAACGAGAACCTGGCGCTGGTGAAGGACCGGCGCAACGCGTCTCTGGTCCAGGGGCTGAACAACATCGCCTTCATCGATGTCAGCGGCCAGATGCGGCCGGAAACGGCGCTGCTCAGTGCCGAGGGCGAGAAGCTCACCCTCTTGGAACAGAATTTCGAGTTCGACCTGCTGACCCATGAAAAGCTGCTGGAGAAATCCGTCGGCCAGACGGTAACTGTGATCAAGACCAATCCGGCAACGGGTGCGGAGACTGCGGAAGAGGCCAAGGTGCTCAGCGTCGCCGGCGGCTTGGTGCTGCGGATCGGCGACCGCATCGAGACCCAGTATCCCGGCCGGGTGGTGTTCGACCGCATTCCCGCCGAACTGCGGGCGCGGCCGACCCTGGTGCTGACGGTGGACAGCCCGTCCGCGGCGCTGCGGCTGGTGGAACTCAGCTATCTCACCGGCGGCTTGTCCTGGAAGGCCGACTATGTCGCCGAGCTCGCCGCCGACGAAAAGACCCTCGATCTCAGCGGCTGGGTCACGCTCACCAATACCAGCGGCACCTTCTATCGCGACGCCAAGCTGCAGCTTGTTGCGGGCGAGGTGAACCAGGTGCAGCCGATGATGGAAAAGGAGATGCGCACGATGGCGATGGCCGGCGCCGATGCGGCTGCCCCGCCGATGGCCGAAGAGGCGCTGTTCGAGTATCACCTCTATACGCTGCAGCGCCCAACCACCATCGCCGATAACCAGACCAAGCAGGTGGCGCTGCTCTCCGGCAGCGGCGTCCCCGTGCGCAAGGAACTGCGCTTCGTCAATATCAGCCAGGCCTACAACTATCCCATGGCCGAGCAGCCGCGGGTCAACGCCGCCGTGCGGCTGATGTTCGACAACAAGGAGCAGGATAAGCTGGGCATGCCTCTGCCCATGGGCATCGTCCGCGTCTACAAGAACGACAGCAGCGGCCAGGCGCTCTTCGTCGGCGAGGACCGCATCGCCCATACGCCCAAGGGCGAAACGGTGAAGCTGGCGCTGGGCCAGGCCTTCGACGTCACCGCGCAGCCGAAGCAGACCGAGTTCGAACAGCTCAGCGACCGCGTCTTCGAGGCCGCCTTCGAGATCGAGATCAAGAACGCAAAGAAGGAAGCCGTCACCGTCCGCGTCGACGAGAACATCCCCGGCATGTGGGAGATCCTAAGCGAAAGCCACCCCCACGAGAAGGTCGACGCTTTCCAGGCCGGCTGGAACGTGGATGTGCCGGCAGAGGGGGCAAGCACGCTGAAGTACAAAGTGCGGGTGAAGTTCTAACTCATGTTGCAATCCCGCGGCCGTCGCGCCCCAACATGACAACTATTGTTGCTGAAGGACAGCGCCCCTACGCCTTCTCCACCTTCAGCGCCGCGCCCTCGACGCCCGTGACTTTCACCCGGTCGCCGGCCGGCAGGTCTGGGCCGAAGGCGCGCCAGACGGAATCGCCGACGCGCACCTTGCCAGTGCCGTTCACGATCGCCTCCTCCAGGCTGAAGGTGCGGCCGATGTACTGTGCTGCGCGCTTGTTCAGCGTGGAGTCGGTGGTCTCGATCGGATTGCGCTTGATGTAGTAGCGGGCACCCACCACCGAGGCGATTGCCAGCACGCCGAAGAGAACGAACTGCGCCTGCCAGGGCACCGCCGGCACGATCATCGTGACCAGGCCGGTGACCGCCGCCGCGGCGCCGATCCACATCAGGAAGAATCCTGGCGCCATCATCTCGATGATGATCAGCACCAGCGCCAGGATCCACCAATGCCAGAACAGCAGGGTTGCGAAATACTCGCTCATCTACGTGCTCCTTGCTCCGTCGTTATGCTTTCGGGCCGCTGCCCGGGCCCATCGCCTGCTTCGCCAGTTCGGCGATGCCGCCGATTGCGCCGATCACGCCGGAGGCCTCCAGCGGCATCAGGATCAGCTTCTGGTTCGGCGCGCTGGCGATTTCCTTCAGGGCTTCGACATATTTCTGCGCCACGAAGTAATTGACCGCCTGCACATTGCCCTTGGCGATCGCTTCGGACACCATCGCCGTCGCCTTTGCTTCGGCCTCGGCGGCGCGCTCGCGGGCCTCGGCATCGCGGAACGCCGCCTCGCGGCGGCCTTCGGCTTCCAGGATCGCCGACTGCTTCTCGCCTTCGGCCTTCAGGATGGCGGCCTGGCGGTAGCCTTCGGCGTCCAGGATGTTGGCGCGCTTGTCCCGTTCCGCCTTCATCTGCCGGGCCATGGAATCCACCAGGTCCTTCGGCGGCGCGATGTCCTTGATCTCGATGCGCGTGACCTTGATGCCCCAGGGATGGGTCGCTTCATCGACGACGTGCAAGAGCTGGGCGTTGATCTTGTCGCGCTGGGACAAGAGCTCGTCCAGGTCCATGGAGCCCATGACCGTACGGATGTTGGTCATCGTCAGGTTGAGGACCGCCAGCTCCAGGTCGTTCACCTCATAGGCCGACTTGGCGGCGTCCAGCACCTGGTAGAACACCACGCCGTCGACGCTCACCATGGCGTTGTCCTTGGTGATGACCTCCTGGGTCGGCACGTCCAGCACCTGCTCCATCATGTTGAGCTTGGCGCCGATGCGGTCGAACACCGGCATGATGAAATGCAGGCCGGG
>JBJXDY010000085.1:0-55842 GCA_046154965.1 Dongiaceae bacterium
GCGAGGTCCCAGCGCTGCAGAGCGCGCATGCAAAGGTCGTTGAACACCGCACCCTGAAACTCTGGGTCCCCGCTTTCGCGGGGATGAAAATTTGTTTGGCATTTGGATAGCGGCTACGCCGGCCGGACACTCTCATGCCAGTGGCGCGCGATTTCGATGCGGCGCGGCAGCCACACCTTGTCATGCTCCAGCACGTAATCGACGAAGCGCTGCAACGACGCCGCCCGCCCCGGCCGGCCGGCAAGGCGGCAATGCAGGCCGACCGACATCATCTTCGGCGCGCCGGCCTTGCCCTCGGCATAGAGCAGGTCGAACGAATCCTTAAGATAGCTGTAGAACTGATCGCCGGAATTGAAGCCCTGGGACGTGGCGAAGCGCATGTCGTTGGCGTCGAGGGTGTAGGGAATCACCAGGTGCGGCCCCTTCGGCCCGGCAATCCAGTGCGGCAGGTCGTCGGAATAGTCGTCGGAGTCGTAGAGGAACCCGCCCTCTTCCATCACCAGCCGGCGCGTGTTCACCGAGCAGCGGCCGGTGTACCAGCCGAGCGGCCGTGCGCCGGTGACTTCCGTGTGGATGCGGATGGCTTCGCGCAGATGCTGGCGCTCGTCGGCTTCGGTGAAATCCTTGTACTCGATCCATTTGAAACCATGGCTGGCGATCTCCCAGTCGGCGGCTTTCATCGCCGCCACCTGATCGGGCGAGCGCATCAGCGCGGTGGCCACGCCATAGACGGTGACCGGCACCTTCCGGTCGGTGAACAGGCGATGCAGCCGCCAGAAGCCGGCGCGGGCGCCATACTCGTAGATCGACTCCATGTTCATGTGCCGCTGGCCGGGCCAGGGTTGTGCGCCGACGATCTCCGACAGGAAGGCCTCCGACGCCCCGTCGCCATGGAGGATGTTGTTCTCGCCACCCTCCTCATAGTTCACCACGAACTGCACGGCGATGTGGGCGCCGCCGGGCCAACGGGGATTGGGCGTCCGCGCGCCATAGCCGCGGAGATTGCGGGGATAGGGGCTGTCGGCCATCAGCGGCTCTCTTTCTCCGGCGCGTGGCGGTGGACGCAGCAGCCAGCGACATAGGTCGCGGCAACCGCGCGGTCGTCGCCCAGCATCATCAGGGCGAACAGCATGTCTTCAAGGGATTCGGACAAATCCTGACGGCTGGCCAGCACCGGCGTGGCCTGGGGATCGAGGACCACAATGTCGGCCCAGAAGCCAGACTCGAGGCTGCCGATCTCCTTATCCAGATCGAGCGCATGCGCATTGCCGCGCGTCGCGAGATATAGCGCATCGATCGCCGGCAGACTCCGGCCCTTGAGTTGCGCCACCTTGTGGGCCTCGCCCAGCGTTGCCAGCATCGAGTAGCTGAGTCCGCCGCCGACATCGCTGGCCACCGCCAGGCGCACCGGCCGGCGCGGATCACGCAGAAGGCCGATATCGAACAGGCCGGAACCTAGAAAGGTGTTGGAAGTCGGGCAATGCACGACCACGGAGCCGGTCTCGCTGAGCCGCGCGCATTCCCGCTCCGACAAATGAATGCCATGGCCGAACAGGCTGCGGCGGCCCAGGAGACCGCAGCGGTCATAGACATCCGTGTAGTCGCGCGCACTCGGATACAGCGATCTCACCATCTCAATCTCGCCCGCGCTTTCGGAGAGATGGGTTTGCAAGTAGACGCCGGGATGGGACCGACAGAGGTCGCCGGCGGCCTGGAGCTGCGCCTCGGTGGAGGTAATGGCGAAGCGCGGCGTCACGGCATAGCGCAGGCGGCCGCGACCGTGCCACTTGTTGATCAGGGACTCGCTGTCGCGGGTTCCGGAGGCAACGTCATCGCGCACCGCATCCGGTGCGTTGCGGTCCATCAGCGTCTTGCCGGTAATCAGCGCCATCGAGCGCTTCTCCGCGGCGGCGAACAGCGCTTCCGCCGATGCCGCATGGACCGAGCAATAGGCGGCCGCGGTTGTCGTGCCGTGACTGAACAGGCGATCGAGAAAGACTGCGGCGGCGGCGGCGGCGTGAGCCGCATCGCCATAGCGCGATTCCTCGGCGAACGTGAATCGGTTCAGCCATTCCAGCAAGTCCGCACCGGGAGCGGCCAGCATACGGTACTGCGGGAAATGGATATGGGCGTCGATGAAACCCGGCAGGATCAGCTTGTCACCATAATCGTCGACAGGCAGGGCGCGATGGGCCGGCGGCAGATCGGCGGCGTCTCCCGCCCAGGCGATGCGGCCCGCGCCATCCAGGGCGACCGCGCCCTTCCGATGAAAGACAAAGGCGTCCTTTGCCGGCACGTCGTGGGGATCGGCGCGGAAACTCAGAATCGCCCCTCGCAGAACACGCGGCTCGCTTGGTGGCGCCGCGATCATCCCTTCACGCGTCCTTCGATGCGGAAGTGAAAGATGCGGCAGACTTGAGTCAGCGCGATCGCGAACTCCGTGGCATGGTTGTTCTTCACCCGCTGTTCGAAGGCGGCGAGAATCTGCTGCTTGGTCGCTCCCTTCACGGCGAAGATGAAGGGGAAGCCGTTCTGCTGCCGGTAATGGCTGTTGAGATCGGAGAAGCGCGCGAATTCTTCGGCCGTTAGGCTATCGAGACCTACCCCCGCCTGCTCCCGCTTGGAGTCATGAGTCAATTCACCGGCAACCGCGGCGCGGCCCGCCAGATCGGGATGGGCGCGGATCAAGGCAAGCTGATCGGCCCGCGGCGCCCGCATGACGGCATCGACAAAAGCATGGATCATTGCGTCGCGGCTCGCGTAGGGCCGCGCATGAGCAGCACTTTCCGCCACCCAGGGCGAATGTTCGGCCACATCGCCGAACAGGACGACAAAACTGGTGGCATCCAGGTGATTGACCTCGTCAATGCCCATCGGCGGCGGAGTCGACATTGTCCGGCGCTCCGTCAGGGCTGCGACAACCAAGCGCCGAGTTCGCGCCGCTCTTCCGCGGTCATGCCCGTCCGGTTGCCCAGGGGCATGGCGTTGGATCGCACGGTCTGCTCCAGGATCAGCGGGGCGTAGCGGCGCAGCTCCGCCAGGGAATCGAAGGCGACATTCTTGGGCGCATGGACGAAAGCCTCATCGGCCGGATGCACCGAATGGCACATGGCGCAGTGGGTCTGGGTGATCTCGATCACGCGCTCGTCGCTGACTTGCAATGCCGGCGCTTCGGCATCGCTGCGCGGCGCGGTGAGGATGATGGCCATCAACAGCGCCATGGCTATGACGGGCAAAGTCCAGCCGATCTTCGACAGGGGATCGCCCGCCTCGTGCCGCAGCAGGAAATGCCGGATCGCCGCGCCGGCCACCAGGATCAGCGCAACCAGCAGCCAGGCCTGGGGATGTCCCGTCAGCATGGGGTAATGGGCGCTGACCATCAGCAGCAGCACCGGCAATGTCAGATAGGTGTTGTGCACCGAGCGCTGCTTGCCGATGGCCCCCAGGCGCGGATCGGGCGCCTCGCCGCACAGCAGCGCCGCCGTAATGCGCTTCTGATTGGGGATGATCACGCCGAAGACATTGGTCGCCATCATCGTGCCGATGAGAGCGCCGACATGGAGCAGCGCGCCCCGGCCCGAATAGACATGGCCATAGGCGAATGCCGCGGCGACAATGAGGATGAAAACGGCAATGGCCAACGCCGTAGGGTTTTGTCCGAAGGTCGAACGGCAGAGTCCGTCATAGACGAACCATCCCACCAGCAGGCTGATCACCGACAGCACCACCGCCAACATCGGCGTCAGATCGGCGACGGCGGGATCGATCAGATAGGCCGTGGCGTTCCAGTAGTACTGGACGATCATCAGCAGGAAGCCGGTGACCCAGGTGAGGTAGGCTTCCCATTTGTACCAGAGCAGATCGTCGGGCAGCGATTTCGGCGCCGTCAGGTATTTCTCGACATGATAGAAACCGCCGCCATGAACTTCCCAGGCGGTGCCGGAGACGCCCTCGTTCATCCGCGCCCGCTTCTTCAGGCTGAGATCCAGGGCGATGAAATAGAACGACGTGCCGATCCAGCCGATGCCGGCGATGAGATGCGACCAGCGGATCGCAAGATTGAGCCAATCGAGAATGAAGGCGCTCATGAGAGATACAAGCTGCAGAGCCGGCTCTGCGGCGGCATTATCTTGGCAAGGAAGGCATTGCGGCGGAGCGCTTGGGAACGCGCTCCGCCGATGCTGTGGATCGGGCTATTGCGGCAGTTGATCGTCAATGCCCTTCACATACCAGTTCATGGAGAGGATATCGCCGTCGGGCAGCGGCTTGCCGGCTTCGCCCACCACCGTGCCGTCCTGCTTGGTGATCGGGCCGGTGAACGGATTGAGCTGGCCGCCGCGGATCTTCTCGGTGGTTTCCGCCGCCATCTTCACCACGTCTTCAGGCATGTTGGTGAAGGGCGCGATGCCGACCATGCCGGAATCGATGCCGCCCCAGGTGTTCGCCGTGGTCCAAGTGCCGTCGAGCACGGCCTTGACCCGCTGCACGTAGTAGCCGGACCAGTCATCGACGATGGCGGTGAGCTGCGCCTTCGGCGCGAACTTGATCATGTCCGATGCCTGGCCGAAGCCGACTTTGCCCTGTTCCTCGGCGATCTGCAGCGGCGCCGTGGAATCGGTATGCTGGACGATGATGTCGGCGCCCTGGCTGAACAGCACTTTCGCGGCGTCGGCTTCCTTGCCAGGATCGTACCAGGAATTCACCCAGACGATCTTGACCTTGAAGTCCGGATTGACCGACTGCGCGCCGAGCATGAAGGCGTTGATGCCCGACACCACTTCCGGAATCGGGAACGACACGATATAGCCGGCAACGCCTGACTTCGACATTCTCGCGGCAATCTGGCCGATGACATAGCGGCCTTCATGGAAACGCGCGTTGTAAACGGCCAGGTTGTCGGCGCTCTTGTAGCCGGTGGCATGCTCGAACTTCACGTCGGGATACTTCTGGGCGACTTTCAGCGTCGCTTCCATGAAACCGAACGAGGTGGTGAAGATGATCTTGGCGCCATCCCGCGCCAAGCGCTCGATGGCGCGCTCGGCATCCGGACCCTCGGCGACGTTCTCGACGAAGATCGTCTCGACCTTATCGCCCAGCTCCTGTTCGACGCGAAGGCGTCCTTGGTCGTGCTGATAGGACCAGCCGTGATCGCCGATCGGGCCGACATAGATCCAGCCGGCCTTGATCTTGTCTTGAGCCATGGCGCCGCCGGCCGCCAGCGCCAGCGCGAGCGCCAAGGCCAGACCCCAGATTTTTCTCATAGAACGCTCCTTCCCTGCATTTGGAAACCTGCAGCCGATGTTGCTTGGCCGTACTGCCCGGGCTGCCACGGGCGCGGCGCTTTCCGGCTAGCGATCAGGCACGAAGGGCTGACCCAGGCAAGCCGGGGTATTCAGACGCGTCAGCATACGATTGGCGGAAATGATAACCAAGGCCAGGATGGTGACGATGTAGGGCAGCGATGTCAAAAGCTGCGACGGGATCGGCAGTCCCAGCGGCTGGATATAGAGATTGAGTATCCAGACGGTGCCGAAAAGATAGGCGCCGATTGCCGCCCGCCAGGGCAGCCAGGAGGCGAAGACCACCAGCGCCAGCGCGATCCAGCCGCGGCCGCCGGTCATGTTCTCGATCCATTGCGGCGTATAGGCCAGCGAGAGAAAGCCGCCGGCCAAGCCCGAGCAGCCGCCGCCGAACAGCACGCAGGCATAGCGCACGGAAATCACGTTGTAGCCCAGCGCATGGGCCGACTGGTGGCTGTTGCCGACCGCGCGGATGATCAGGCCGGTCTTGGTCCTGAACAGCACATAGGCGACGCCAGCGGTGAGCAGAATGGACAGATAGACCAGGATATCCTGACCGAAGAGGATGCGGCCGATGAACGGGATATCAGTCAGCACGGGAACGTAGATCGCGCCGAGTTTCACGCCAGGCAGGCCGACGAAGGACTCGCCGATGATTCCCGAAAGACCCAGCCCAAGCAGCGTCAAGGCGAGTCCGGTAGCCACCTGGTTGGCCACCAAGGTCAATGTCAGAAAGCCGAACAACGCCGACAGCGCCGCTCCCGCCGCAATCGCCGCGAGGATTCCGACATAGGGCGATCCCGTGACGAAGGCGGCGCCGAAGCCGCAGACGGCGCCCATCACCATCATGCCTTCGACGCCAAGATTGAGCACGCCCGAGCGCTCCACCACCAGTTCGCCGATGGCCGCCAGCAGGAACGGCGTCGAAGCGGTGATGATGGTGAGGATGATCGCCTGGAGTTCGAGCATGGGCGCTACTCCGCCGCGGCCGTGTGAACAGCGACGGTACGCTGCAATTTCACGCGATACAGAATGAGGGTATCGCAAGCCAGGATGAAGAACAGCAGAATGCCCTGGAACACCTTGGCGATTTTGTCGGAGACGCCGAGCGTCACCTGCGCCGATTCGCCGCCGAGATAGCTGATCGCCAGGAGAATGCCGGCGAAGAGGACGCCGATGGGATTGAGCCGGCCGAGGAAGGCGATGATGATCGCGGTGAAACCGTAACCCGGAGAGATCGTCGGCTGCAGCTGGCCGACCGTGCTCGCCGCTTCGCAGATGCCGGCGAGGCCTGCGAGTCCGCCTGACAGCAGGAAGCAGAAGATGACGATGCGGTCGCGGGAGAAACCGGCGAAGCGACCCGCCCGCGGCGCATTGCCGAGCACGCGGATCTCAAAACCCTTGAGCGTGCGGCCCATCACCAGGGCCAGAATTAGCGCGGCGAGCACGGCGAACAGAACGCCGATATGGATCGTCGGTCCGATGGTCGGCAGCAGCTGCCAGCCCTCGAAGGTCACCGTTTTCGGGAAGTTGAAGCCCATAGGATCGCGCCAGGGGCCGCGCACCAGCCAGTCCAGCAGCAGTTGCGCGACATAGACCAGCATCAGGCTGGTGAGAATCTCGTTGGCGCCGAATTTGACCTTCAGCAGCGCCGGAATCAGGCCGTAGAGCATGCCGCCGACGATGCCTAGCAACAGCATGCAGGCCAGCGCCATCGGCGATTGCCAACCGGTCAGCAGCACGGGAATGAGGCCGCCGAAGATGGCGCCCGCGGTCAGCTGGCCCTCGGCGCCGATGTTCCAGACATTCGCCAGATAGCAGACCGAAAGTCCGATGCCGATCAGCACCAGCGGCGCCGCCTTTACCAGAAGCTGCTCGATGGACCATAACGTCGTGAGCGGTTCGACGAAGTAGACATACAGCGCCTCCAAAGGATTGAGCCCAAGCAGCGCGAAGATGATCGCGCCAGCGACGAGCGTGAGCGCGATCGCCAGCACCGGCGACATCACCGTCATCAGCCGCGAATGCTCGCTCCGCTTTTCAAGCACGAGCCGCATGGGTCGCCTCCCGGACCGGTTTGGCGCCGGCGGCCGGCGCTTCGCCCGCGCCGCCCATCAGCAGGCCGATTTTCTCCATGGTCATCTCCGCCGCCGGCTGGGCTTCCGACAGATGGCCGCGGGAAATCACGGCGATGCGGTCGGCGATCTCGAATATCTCGTCCAGGTCCTGGCTGATCACCAGGACCGCCGAACCGGCGCGGGCGAGATCGATCAGCGCTTGGCGGATGACGGCGGCGGCGCCGGCATCCACACCCCAGGTCGGCTGGTTGACAACCAGCACCGCCGGTTTGCGGTCGAGCTCGCGGCCGACCACGAATTTCTGCAGGTTGCCGCCAGATAGAGCGCGAGCTTCCGGATCGGGACGGCCGCGGCGCACGTCATAATCCGCCGCCACCCGGTCGCCGATCGACAGCGCCTTGCCGCGATCCAGGAAGCCCTTGCGCACCAGGGCGTCGTCAGCCGAATGGCGCGTCAGCAGGACATTGTCCGACAAGGCAAACGCCGGAACGGCGCCATGACCCAGGCGCTCTTCCGGCACGAAGGCGGCGCCGCGCTTGCGGCGCTCGGTGACACCCAGATGGCCAGCGGGTGCGCCATCGATCTGGATGGCCGCCATGTCGGCGTTCCGGCGTTCGCCGGAGACCGCCTCGAACAGTTCCGACTGGCCGTTGCCGGCGACGCCGGCAATGCACACCACTTCGCCGCCGCGCACATCCAGGCGGAGATTGTGGAGCGCCACGCCGAAAGGGCCGTCGGACCCCTGATTGAGGCCGTCCAGCCGCAGCCGCGGCAGGCCGCCCAGCAAGTCGGCGCCAGATTTCACCGCGTGGATGTCGGCGCCGACCATGAGCCGCGCCAGGCTGGCTGCCGTTTCCTGCTGGGGATCTACCCGCGCCACCACCTTGCCATGGCGCAGGATGGTGGCGTTGTGGCAGAGGCGTTTCACCTCCTCCAGCCGATGGCTGATGTAGAGAACCGCGCAGCCCTCGCTCGCCAGGCGTTGCAGCGTGAGGAAGAGCTGGTCCGCTTCCTGAGGCGTCAGCACCGCCGTCGGCTCATCCATGATCAGCAGCCGCGGTTCCTGCAGCAGGCAGCGCACGATCTCGATCCGCTGCCTCTCGCCGACCGAGAGGTCGGCCACGGTGGCCGTCGGCTTCAGCGGCAGGCCGTAATCGACGGAAACCCGGGATATGCGGGCCGACAACCCCGCCATGTCCAGCTTGCCTGACAAGGCCAAAGCGATGTTCTCGGCCACCGTCAGCGCCTCGAACAGGGAGAAATGCTGGAACACCATGCCGATGCCCAGGCGGCGCGCGGCGGCCGGATTGGCGATGGCGACCGGCCGGCCCAGCCAGCGCAGCTCGCCCGAGCTGGGCTGCAGCGAGCCATAGATGATCTTTACCAGGGTGGACTTGCCGGCGCCGTTTTCGCCCAGAAGCGCATGGATCTCGCCAGGCGCCAGCCGGAGGTCGACATGGTCGTTGGCCCGCAACGCGCCAAAATCCTTGCAAATGCCCAGGGCCTCCAGGAGATAGGCCGGCCCGCCAGCGCCATCAGCCCGTGCGGGTTCCCGCGGTTCCAACTCCCGGCCCATGACTGACTTTGCGCCCTCTGCCTGCCGCTATGCCGTCTGACCGAGGATACCAGCAGGCGCCAGGGCCGCACGCAACGATTCGTCGCGCTGCAGCAATTCGGCCGCCGTGGCCGCGGCAATGACAGACGGCGCCTTGCCGCCGATGCCGGAAATCCCGATGGGGCACACCAGGGACGCGATCCGGTCCTCGGGCAGACCCGCCTCGCGGAGCCGCTTGACGAACCGTGCCCGCTTGGTGCCGCTGCCGATCAGGCCGACATAGGGGAAGCGCCCGTCCGCCAGGGCGGCATGGGCGATATCCAGGTCCAGCGCGTGGCTGTGGGTCATGATCAGCACGAAGCTGCCGCCTGGCGCCACGGCGACTTCGCTCGCAGGCGAGGCCGAGATGACGCTGTAGGTGTTTGCCGGCAGGCGCGCGGGAAAGGCTTCGGGGCGCACATCGACCCAGGTCACCTGCAGCGGCAGCGGCGCCAGGGCCAGCACCAGCGCCCGTCCGACATGGCCAGCACCGAACAGCAATATCGGGCGGCGGGGTTCGCCGAAATGTTCGATGATGGCGCCGTCGCCAGCGATATGGGTGGGCTCCGGTGGCGCGCCATCGGGCTCCAGCCGTTCCCGGTAAACCCGGCCATCGACATACTGGGCGCAGCAGGAGAAGCCGCCGCCGGCCTCCAGCGCCGCAAAATCCCGCACCTGGACCAGCGATTGCCCGTCGATGACCTCGACCAGCAGGGCCACCCGGCCGCCGCAGCATTGGCCGAGCTCCGGCCCGAGGGACTGGCGGATCCAGCGGGCACGGGCGCCGCCGGACTGCAGCGCCCGCTGTGCCTCGGCCAGGGCGCGCCACTCCATGGTGCCGCCGCCGATGGTGCCGTGGAAGCCGCCATCGGGCAGCACCACCATCCGCGCGCCGGCTTCCCGCGGCGTCGAGCCGTCGGTGGCGGCAACGGTGACCATGGCGCAGCGTCCATGGGCGACCAGGGCCTCGGCAATGTGGGTCCATACACGCATGTTATTCCTGCCCTTTCAGCGCGTTGACCGCGTGCATTATGGCTTCCGGCGTGGCCGGCGCATCCAGCGGCGGCACGGTTCCCGGTTTGAGACTGGCGATAGCGTCGGTGATAGCGGAGAAGACCGCGATGCCCAGCATCAGCGGCGGTTCGCCCACGGCCTTGGAGCGGAAGACCGTGTCCTCGCGGTTGCCCGCGGATCTGTAGAGTGCGACGCGGAAATCGGCCGGCACGTCCGATGCCGTGGGGATCTTGTAGGTCGACGGCGCATGGGTGCGCAGCCGGCCCTGGCCGTCGAACACCAGTTCCTCGGTGGTCAGCCAGCCCATGCCCTGGACGAAGGCGCCTTCGATCTGGCCGATATCCACGGCCGGATTCAGGGAGCGGCCGACATCGTGGAGGATATCCACCCGGTCCACCCGCATTTCGCCGGTCAGGGTGTCGATGGTGACTTCGGCGCAGGCGGCGCCGTAGGCGAAGTAGAAGAACGGCCGTCCCTTCACCTTCTCCCGGTCCCATTCGATGCGCGGCGTGGCGTAGTAGCCTGTTGACGAGAGCGAGACCCGGGCCAGATAGGCGCGCTTCACCAGCTCGGCGAAGGCCAGCACGGTGCTGCCGATCATCACCTGGCCGCGCTCGAAGCGGATCTGGTCCTTCGGCGTGCCGAAGGCGGCGGCGGCAAAATCCACCAGCCGGCCGCGGATGGTTTCGGCGGCAATCCTGGCGGCCATGCCGTTGAGGTCCGAACCGGAGGACGCGGCAGTGGGCGAGGTGTTCGGCACCTTGTCCGTGGTGGTGGCGGTGATCTTCACCCGGTCGAGGCCAATGCCGAACACGTCTGCCACCACTTGGGCCACCTTCACATAGAGGCCCTGCCCCATCTCGGTGCCGCCATGGTTCAGATGCACGGAGCCGTCGGTATAAACATGGACCAGGGCGCCCGCCTGGTTGAGGTGGGTCAGGGTGAAGGAGATGCCGAACTTCACGGGAGCCAGCGACAGGCCCTTCTTCAGGAAGCGGCTCTGCTGGTTGAAGGCGCCGATCTCGCGGCGGCGGCGGCGATATTCGCTGGTGAGTTCCAACTCGGCCACCAGCTCGCGAATGATATTGTCTTCGATCTGCTGGCCATAGGGGCTGATATCGCGGCCCTCGGCGTAAAAATTGCGCTTGCGCACATCCAGGGGATCGAGGCCCAGCCGGATGGCAATGGCGTCCATCATCCGCTCGGCGAACAGCATGCCCTGGGGGCCGCCGAAGCCGCGGAAGGCAGTATTCGACACCGTATTGGTCTTCAAGCGCCGCGAATGGATGCGCACGGCCGGATAAAAATAGGCATTGTCGGCATGGAACATGGTGCGGTCGTTCACGCCGAGGGAGAGGTCGGCGGAGATGCCGCAGCGGGAGAGGAAATTCACCTCGACCGCACGGAGCGTGCCGTCGGTTTCGAATCCCGCGTTGTAGTCCACGCGGAAATCATGGCGCTTGCCGGTCATGATCATGTCGTCGTCCCGGTCCAGCCGCATTTTGGCGGCGCGGCCGGTCATGCGGGCGGCCAGCGCAGCCAGCGCCGCCCATTGCGCGGCCTGGGACTCCTTGCCGCCGAAGCCGCCGCCCATGCGGCGGCATTCGCAGACCACGGCGGCGTCGGGCACCGCCAGCATCTTGGCGACGCAATGCTGGACCTCGGACGGGTGCTGGGTAGAGGAATAAACCAGCATCCCGCCGGCCTCCTGGGGCACCGCCAGCGCCACCTGGCCTTCCAGGTAGAAATGCTCCTGGCCGCCGATGCGGAAGGATTCACCGAACAGGCGCGGTGAGCCGGTCAAGGCGGCGGCGACATCGCCGCGCAGGAACTGATAGGGCGGCAGGACATCCATGTCGGCGGCGACGGCGTCCTCGACGGTGATCGCCGGCTTCTCCGCTTCCACCTCGATGACCGCGTGCCTGATAGCGCGGCGGGCCTGGTCGCGGGAGGCGCCGACCACCGCGAACACGACCTGGCCGTGGAAGTCGATGCGGCCAGGCGCCAGGATGGGATCGTCGCCCTTGGCCGGGCTGCAATCGTTGATGCCCGGGATGTCGTCCACGGTCAGCACGGCAATAACACCGTCGGCGGCGCGGACCGCCTCCAGTTCCAGCTTCACGATGCGGCCGCGGGTGGCGGCGGCATAGCCAGGCACCACATGGACCGTGCCGGCGGGTTCCGGCATGTCGTCGATATAGACGGCGACGCCCTGAACATGGCGCTCCGCACTGTCATGGGCGATGGCCTCGCCGCTCACCCATGTGGTGGCCGGCGTGGCAGACCGCGGCATGCCCTGGGTCTCAAGCGGTGGCGGCATGGAGCACCTCCCGCTGGCCGGTGATCCGGGTGGACTTGCTGGGTGCGCCGGCGATCTCGTGGAGCGCCTTGGTTAGCAGTGCCCTGGCGGTCGCCTGGCGATAGGCCGCCGACGCCCGATGGTCGTCGATCGGCTTGAAATCCTGGTCGAGGGCGGCGATGGCCGCATCCCAGGTGGAGGGACGGGTCAGGTCGGCGTCCCTGAATGCGGCCTCCGAGCGCAGCGCGCGCTTCGGCGTCGGCGCCATGCCGCCAAAGGCGATACGGGCCTCGGCAATCCGGTTGCCCTCCAGCGTCAGGCAGAACGCGCCCAGGAGCGCCGAGATGTCCTGGTCGAAGCGCTTGGAGATCTTGAAGGCGCGGAAGGCCTGGTTCGACCGCAGCTTGGGCACCGTCACCGACGCGACGAACTCGCCCGCTTGGCGGTCCTGTCTGCCATAGGCGATGAAGAACTTCTCCAGCGGCAGCCGGCGTGTACCACCAACCGAGCGCAGCTCCACCGTAGCTCCCAGCACGATCAGCGCCGGCGGCGTGTCGCCGATGGGCGAGCCGTTGGCGATGTTGCCGCAGACGGTGCCGGCGGTCCGCACCTGCTTCGAGCCCAGGCGCCGCAGCAGCTCGCCGAGATCGGCGTCGATGGCGGTCAGCGACTCAGCGGCTGCCTCGTAGGTGACGGCGGCGCCGATGGTGATCGCGGCGCCGTCGTCGGTGACACCGCCAAGATCGGCGGTTCGGCCGAGATGGATGATCTTCGGCAGGCTGCGCAATTGCTTAGTGATCCAGAGGCCGACATCGGTAGCACCGGCCACCAGCACCGCGTCGGGATGGGCGGCATAGAGTTTCGCCAGGCTGTCGGCGCTGGCGGGTGCGGCGAAGAATGATTTGTCGTTGCCGATGAACAGATCCTTGCCGTCGGCCAGCTTGTGCAGGGATTTTGCAGTCTTGGCCGCGGCGGCAGCGTAGGAATCGCGGGCTGTTCCGGCGCAAGCCTTCAATCCGGCCTCGACGATAGGCCGGTAACCGGTGCAGCGGCAGAGATTGCCGGCGATCGCGTCGTTCACTTGACCCCGATCAGGCGCGCCATTGGCGTGATAGAGCGCGAACAGGCTCATGACGAAACCCGGCGTGCAGAAGCCGCATTGCGAGCCATGGGTCGCCACCATCGCCCGCTGCACCGGATGCAGCCCGCCCTCGAGGACATGGAGATCGTCGACCGCGACCACCTCCTTGGCATCCACCATGCCCAGGAGCTGGATGCAGCTGTTGACCGGCTCATAGACCACGCGGCCATCGCGCAGACAGCCCAGCGCCACCGTGCAGGCGCCGCAATCGCCCTCGCCGCAACCTTCCTTGGTGCCGCAGGCGCGTTCCTCCAGCCGCAGATAGTCCAGCAGCGTGGCCATGGGCGGCACGTCGGTCAGCTGGACCACCTTACCCCGGCGCAGGAAGCGGATGGAACGCCTGACGGCCATCAGCTCCCCCTGTAGGTCGAATAGCCGTAGGGCGAGAGCAGCAACGGCACGTGATAGTGGACGCCGGGATCGGCAATACCGAACCGGATCGGGATCACGTCAAGGAACGCCGGGTCGGGCAGCTTCACCCCAGAGGACCGCAGATAGTCGCCGGCATGGAAGCGCAACTCATAGCGGCCGGCGGTCAGCACATCGCCTTCGAGAAGCGGCGCCGCGCAGCGGCCGTCGGCATTGGTCGTCACGGTCTTGAGCAGGTGCTGAGCGCCGTCGAGCCGCCAGACTTCGATGCGAAGTCCGGCGGCCGGCTTGCCCGCTGCCTGATCGAGGACATGTGTGGTCAGTCGGCCCATCATTGCTCCCGCGGCCGGTCATTGCCGGCCTTCGTCCGGGATTTTGTCACACCCCCAATGGTCGAAAAAGAAGAGTTATGCGCACGATTCGATGCCCCTAGGGCAACAGATCAGCAGGTTATTCGGGCAATTCCTGCAGATGGGCGCGGGCGAATTCGACGAAGGCGGTCAGCGCCGGATTGGCGGTCCGGCCCGTCTCGCACACGACGACGAAACGGTTGGCGGGAATCTCGCGGTCGCTGAGGGGGATCAGCGCCAGGGTCTTGCGCTTCAGCTCCGCTTCGATGCCGACCGAGGTTTGGAAGGCAACGCAACGCCCCCGCCGCGCCAGGGTGGCTGTCAGCCGCAGGGAGTTGCTCTGCAGGCGCGGCGGTTTCCCGGCCGCGTGGCGCGACAGCACCCGCTCCAGGGCGGCCCGCAGGCTGAGGCCGCGCGCCGGCAAGGCCAGGGGATACTGCATGCAATCCTTGACCGAGACGGTCTTACGCTTTGACAACGGGTGGGAGGGCGACATGAGGGCGCCGATGCTGAAGGACCGCTCATAGACCACGGTCAGGCCCTCCATGCCTCGAGGATTGAAGGTGAAGCCGATATCGGCATAACCCTCCTGGACCTGCCGGGTCACGGCTTCCGCACCGGTGACGGTGGCCGAGATCTCGAGATCCGGCAGCTTCTGCCAGAAGGCCGTGAGCAGGTCCGGCAGCAGGCCGACCGAGATGCTTTCGACGGTCGCGACCTTGATCCGGCCGCGCGTCAGCCCTTTCAGCGCATCCAGCGCCGTGACCACGTCGCCATAGCCTGACAATGCGGCGCGGATGTTCCGTAACAGCAGGCCGCCGGCGTCCGAGAGTTTCAGCCCGCGGCCGATGCGATCGAAGAGCTGGATGCCCAGGATCTGTTCCAGCATACCGATCTGGCGGCTGACCGCCGATGAGGCGATGTTCAGCTCCTTCGCCGCGGCGCGGATCGAGCCGCTGTCGGCGACGGCGAGGAAATAGCGGAAACTGGTGGAGAGGATGGCGGTTTCGGCCTGGCGCATCTGTTCTCCCACCCTGTAGCGCTACTGACGGCACTTCGTGCCGGTGGGCGCAAGGCTAATCGCCGCGCCTTGCGGGTCAAGGGCGGGCGCGCCAGTCCTTAACGCAGCACGAATTGGACGGGCGCCACGAACTCGATCGACAGGTCCTGCATCGCCTCGGGCACCGGCGCATGGGGTCGGCGCCGCGGGCGGCGGCTTAATCGCGGGAGCGATTACGGCCGGGGCCGCCACCGTGGAGCATCGCGATGGCGCCCGGCAAGTAGCATGCGCATCTAGCCGACGAACAGAATGATGAAGGCGACGATCAAAGCGAAAAGGGCGATGGCTTCGGTGAGGGCAAAAGCCACGTAGCCGACTTGCTGCATTTTTTCACTGGCGGCGGAATTGCGTGCGACGCTGGCCAACCATTCGCTGAAGATCCTGCCAAGCGCCAAAGCGACCGCGAACATCGGTAGTAGGGCGAGTGCGGTCGCCAGAAGTTTGACTGAGTTATCGCTCATCGTGTTGCTCCATGTTCATTTTTAGGTTGCAGGTCCTGATCAATGCTTATGCAACGCATCGCGCAGATACATCGATGTGATAAGCATGAAGATGTAGGATTGAATGCTGACGATCATGATCTCGAAGGCATAGAGGATCGCGATCATCAGAACCGGTGCGATGGAGGCGATGGCGCCCACGGGACCGAGCGCACCCACCATCATCGTGCAGATATCCGCGAAGAGCTTGAGCATGATGTGCCCGGCCACGATATTCGCGAACACCCGAAATCCGAGCGTAATCGGGCGAAAGAGATACGAGACCGTCTCCACCAGAACGAAGATCGGCGCGACGAACAGCGGGATGTCGGCCGGAAGAAAGTAACGAAAGAACCCCATCCCGTGTTTGCGGAACGCGACAACATTCACGTAGACGAAGACAGTTGTGGAAAGCGCGAGCATCACCACAAGATGACTGGTGAAGGTATCCTTGACCGGTGTCAGTCCGATCAGCGTTCCAAACCAGATAAAGATGAACAGTGTGAAAATGAACGGAATGGACGGTTTCGCTTCCGGCCCCGCCACCCTTGTGACCGTGTCCGCGACGAACGCGTAGATCATCTCCGCGCTCGCCTGCAAGCGGCCAGGAACCATCGAGCCCTTTCGCATGGCAAGCCAAAAGAACAGCGTGACGACGATGACCGTTGTGAGTTTAGCTAACGACGAGGTCGTGAATGACGCATCTATTCCGAGTGCATGCAACGGGACGATGACGTCGGTTTCGAACTGCCGCAACGCATAGGGCAAGTATTGCTCAAGTGGTTCCATGGTTATTCGCCATCGTTCAAGCCGCGATCTTTCGACCGCGGGCGCAAGCGCGCCTCCGGCCAACCTCGCATCAAACTGGGATGCCCATTTGATAAATGATCAGATGTCCAACCGGGGAAGCGCCGGCCCTCGTCTTCGATGCTGCTTGGGTCGGCCCGATAAACTGGGGCGGCATGCGTTCGTTCAACCCGCCGCAACCCGTGGAACGGTGGCGACTACTCCTTCCAACCGCGCAGATGGATCAGCCGGCAGCTTGAGTTTGGCGGCCAGGGCCGCGAGGCAGGTTTGTTCGAGCACATCAAGGCGAGGGCGAAGTGCCGCCTGTCTGCCGCGGTGCCTTGGCTGGGATCGACGGCGCTTTCCGCCGGAGCCGGCAGGACTGGCGCCGGGCCGGGGCATGCGGACGCGGCGGATGCGGGCACCCGAGCCGCGAGAACGCCGGCCGGCGCGGCCTGCTTGATCTGATGGTTCTGCCATTCCTTGTCGGCGAGGCCGCCCAACACAGCGGCACCCCCGCTACCCAGCACTTCGCCGCCGATCTTTTTGGCTCTCTTCGAGTCGAGCAGCAGGCCGATCAGCCCGCCCGTGGCGGCGCCCGCCGCAAAGGTCTCGGCCTTCTGCCGATCAATGCCGCCCCGGAGATCTTCTACGCCGCTCAAGCCGCCAATTGCCGTTTGATGTTCAGCGGGCTGTTGTCTGCGGCCGAGAAACGCTTCTAGCAATTGCTTTGGGTCGAACAAGGGGACCTCCATCGTTTGCATCGTCAGGTCGGACATGTCGTGGCGGCGCCAACAGTCTTGGCTATCCTAAGGGAAAATCATCGGAAGTTATGGAAGCGGCGCTCACGAGGCGGCCTGCCGACTAGGGCGGGGATCGTCGAGCAGTTCGTAGTCAGCCGGATCCAGATCGAGGGATCTGCAGATTCTGACCAGAGCATGCCATTCCCGCGGGTCGACGAACCCGTCCGCCGAGGCGATCGCTTGGCAGGTCTTCAGCAGCATCACGGCGTGCCTTCGGCGCTTCCGTAGCCGTCCGACGACCTGCAGCGCGTTTCGCTCCCCTGCATGCCGGTCGCCCTCGAAGGCAAAGGTTGCCCTCTCGAACGAGTCGGCCAAGGTTGCGCGAGCGAATACATGAAAAGGCTCGAAGCGATGAATTAGACTCATCATGCGTTTTCGTTCCTCCGCCGCAACGCCGCCGTCGGCATATGCGACGATTGCGCAGCCAGCCATGACGCTCTCGAGAAGCAGCTCGGTATCCGCATCGCTGATCTCATGCAGGAATTCGTCGATGGCCTGTTTCATTGTATGCTTTCGCGATGGCATATGCCTCTCCTCACAATCGTTGGGGGTAAGTGCCGGGCACGGCGCGTTCCCCGCCGGCCATGGGAAATGCCGGCTCGCTGAGCCTGGATTATGCTGGCGCGCCCAGAGTTGAAACGGCCGATCGGGCGATTTCACCTCGATTCCGGCGGATCGTTCCGCGATCAATGCGCCATGAAGGGCAAGAAGGCGCGCCAAGCGCTAGTATCGCGAGATGAGTCTTAGGGGATGTCAAATGCATCGTATCCTCCAAGAGCCCGACACGGAATTCGGGAGCAGGTGAAGGATCCGACATCGCGGCTAAAGATCGCCGCCAGAGGGGCCCGGATCCGGACCAGTCGGATATGTGATCCGCCAAGTGTCTTTCAAGCCCTAACGTGAGGTCTCGTGCGCGGGATGTTTTCCGCATGCCGAACCGCCGGGTCGAACTTGACTCCGGCAAGCCCGCGTCCCATTTGATGGTGGTATCTGGGTCCGGGCCCCTCTGGCGGCCGAGTCGTCGGCCGCGATGTCGGATTACTCACCTGCTCTTGCGCTGACGGGCGCATCTGCATTTGGAGGTTCCGATAGACCCTGTTCTGTGGTTCCTGGCCGTCGATTTTCTGGGCAAGCCCGCTTGGATGTGGCTCGCCTTCCTGACGATCGTTCTAGCTCTTCTGGTCTTCGATCTCGGCGTGCTGCACCGCAAGCAGCACGAGATCGGAGTCGTGGAGAGTCTTTGGCTCAGCGGCGGCTATGTTGCCGTTGCCCTCACATTCGGCGCCTGGATCTGGTCGACGATGGGCGACAGCGCCGGGATGGACTATCTGACCGGATTCTTCGTCGAGAAGAGCCTTGCGCTCGACAACGTCTTCGTCATCTCGCTCATTTTCACCTATTTTGCGGTCCCCCGGCTTTACCAGCACCGGGTGCTGGTCTGGGGCATCATCGGCGTGATCGTGCTTCGCGCCATCATGATCGGCCTCGGCACCGCGCTGGTCAGCCAGTTCTCCTGGGTCCTCTATCTCTTCGGCGCGTTCCTGCTGTTCACCGGCATCAAGATGCTGCTCGTATCGGGCCATGCCGGCCCCGCTGTAAGCGCCGAAAATCCGCTCGTCCGGCTGATGAGAAAGCATCTCAACGTCACAGACCGTTTGCATGGCGATCGGTTCTGGGTCCGTTTGCCGGATGCGACGACACCGGCGCGCCGGCGCTGGTACGCGACGCCCCTGTTTCTAGCGCTGATCACCATCGAATTCGCCGACTTGGTTTTTGCTGTCGACAGCGTTCCGGCAATCTTCGCCATCACCACCGATCCATACATCGTTTACACCAGCAACATCTTCGCCATACTGGGTCTCCGCGCGCTGTACTTCGCGCTCGCGGCGATGGTCCATCGCTTCGAGTACCTGAAGTACGCGCTCTCGCTGGTGCTGATCTTCATTGGCGCGAAGATATTCTGGAACCAGATTTTCGGGAAGGTAGACCCTGCGATCTCGCTCGGCGTCACCGTCTTGCTGCTGACCGGCGGCGTCCTGTTCTCGCTGGCCAAGACGCGGGATCGCGGTGGACGCGGCGCCTCGGTGCAATAGCGCGTGATCAACTCATGATCGCGGTCAAATCTCGTCAACGGGCGAGAAATGCGAAAGACAAAGCAGCCGACCGGGCTTGCAGCTCGCATCGCGGTTCCCGGCCATGCGCAAATCTCCGCCGAGTCGCCGGGATTGAGATGGCGCAATTGTCACTCCGAAGTCGGCCGCGCTTTACTCGAAAAGAGCATTACCACGGATATCGCCGTCGTGGGTGGCTCCGGCTCCTCGGCCTCTGTCATCTCCGGCACAGTTCCCGGCGCCACGGCGGGTGGCGGCGGTTCGATCGCCGGAGCAGTCTCAGGGATCGCCGCCAGGTTTCGCCCTCGATAATCCCTCTCGACGCTGTCCCTACCGCCGGCGCTCTGGCCGTTGTTGGGTTCCTCGGCGGTGTTGTCGAGGCGCAGATAGCGGGCTTCGATGCGGTGGAATTCGGCGAATTGATAATCGACTTTGCCCAGCGCGCCGATGATGTCGTCGTCGCTGCTCTCCAGCGTCGTGCCGTCGCCGAGATGGATGTCGCCGGAATCGCGCTTGGTGATGCGGCCGAGGATGCTCGGCACCTGACCGGTGCGGCGCGGACCGCTGAAGAGTTTGACACCCGGCACCTGCCAGAGCACATCATCAGGCGTCGTACGCTGTAGCGTGCGCATGTCTTCCTCGCCCACCACCGTCACAATGCCGAGACAGTCAAGGTGCCGAACGATGAAACGCTCATCGCCGCGATTCGGAGTGCAATGGCGGCGGTCTGAAACCGGCGACGGGTGTTCAGCCTCGTCTGGCGGCGGCGAGGAACGACCTTGCCTTCCGGGCGATGCCGGCGGCGTCGAGCTTGTAATGCGCATAAAGCGCGGCCGGCGGCCCGACCGGAACGAATTCGTCGGGGATGCCGTGGCGCAGGAACGGCACGCGCTTTTCGCCCACCAGCACTTCGATGACCGCGCTGCCCAGGCCGCCGGTAATGTTGTGCTCTTCGACGGTCATGATGGCCGCCGTCTCGCGCGCTGCCTTGCGGATGGCGGCGGCGTCCAGCGGCTTGATCGTATGCATGTCGATAACCCGAGCCTCAATACCCTGCTTCGACAGCAGATCGGCGGCGTCCAGCGTGGCACGCAGCATCGAGCCGCAGGCGATCAGGGCCAAGTCCTTGCCCTTGCGCAGCATCGCGGCCTTGCCGATGCGGAAATCCCGCGGCACCTCCGGATAGACCTGCGGATCGCGGCCGCGGCCGAGGCGGATATACATGGCGCCCGGATGATCTGTCGAAGCGCGCAGGATCGCGCGCAGGTGATTGGCGTCGGTGGCGCAGACCACGGTCATGTCGGCGATGGTGCGGGCGATCGCCAAGTCTTCCAGCGCGTGGTGGCTGGTGCCGTAGAAACCCATCGACATGCCGGAATGATGGCCGACCAGGCGCACCTTCATGGCGGGATAGGCGCAATCCGTCTTTGCCTGCTCGGCGCCCAGGATGACGCAGAATGAGGCGAAGGTCGCCGCATAGGCCACCATGCCGCAGGACGCCATGCCGGCCGCCACCGTCATCATGTTCTTTTCGGCGATGCCGAGATTGAAGAAACGGTCGGGATGACGGGCCCGGAAGTCGGCGGTGCGGTTGGCATTGGCCAGATCAGCCGTCAGCACCACGATCCGCGGATCGCGGTCGGCGAGATCCGCCAGCTCCTCGCCCAGGACGAAGGCGGGGAGCGCCGCGTTCGGCGTGCCGCGGACAGAGCGCTGATCCTTGAAAGCCTCGTCGCGGAGCTTCGCATCGCCGCCCGACGTGCCGCGGAAGATTGCGTCCTGGCCTTGCGTGTTCTCAGGCTTCCGCTGCTTAGCGCGCTGATTTGCCATTCTTCTTCTCCGAAGGGGCGCGGGGCTGCAGACCGGCGCGGATCTCTGCGACGGCATCGTCGTAGTCTTCGCCGGCCAAGTTGGCGACATGCCATTGCAGCGACAGCTCCATGCGCTGGACGCCGCGGCCCTTGATCGTGTCGGCAACGATGAGTTGCGGCCGGCCGCTGCCGGCCGGCGGCAGCTTGCCCAGAGCGCCGAGGATGGCCTCGAAATCATGGCCGTCGATGCGCTGCGTATCCCAGCCGAAAGCGGCAAAGCGCTCGTGAATGGGCTCGACACCCATCACCGCCTCTGTCTGGCCGTCGATGCAGAGCTGGTTGCGATCGACGATGGCCACCAGGCCCTGCAGCTTGTAGTGACTAGCGGCCATGGCCGCTTCCCAGATCTGGCCTTCGGCCAATTCGCCGTCGCCGAGCATGCAATAGACGCGGAAGCTGCGCTTCTGCACCCGTGCCGCCAGCGCCATGCCGACCGCTACCGAGAGACCGTGACCAAGCGAACCCGAGGAGAAATCGATCCCCGGAATGCTCTTCATGTTCGGATGGTCGCCGAACGGGCTGCCGAGGCGGGTGAAATTGTCGAGTTCGCTCGGCGGGTAATAGCCGAGATCGGCAAGGATCGGATAGAGCCCGATCGCCGCGTGACCCTTGCTCAGCACAAAGCGGTCGCGATCCGGCCAGGTGGAGTCCTTCGGATCAAGCCTTAGGTGCGCATAGTAGAGCGCCGCGAACAGCTCGGCCGCGGAAAAGGTCGAGGAATAGTGGCCGGCGCCGCAGATGCGCGCCAAGCGCAGGGTCTCCAGCCGCACGAACATCGCGCGGTCGGTCAGATGGGCGCGCGAGACGTTATGACCGCGCTTGCCGGCAATGACATTCATTGATCACCCTCCGCCTCGCGCCGCTCCAATTCTTGCAGATGCGCCACGAACTTACGGCCGCCTTCGACCATATCTTCCTGCACCGCGCGACAGAGAGCGATACCGTCCCGTTGCCACAGCGCCTTTAAAATGTTGCGATGCTGATGATTGCGGTCGTAGGACGGGTGACCTTCGGGATACAGATGATTCAGCATCGGCCCGTGCTGAATCCATAGATTCTCCAGGATGGCGATCAGCGCGGGCATCCGTGACTGCCGATAGAGCCGGAAATGAAAATCGAAATTGGCCCTGACCGCGGTCTCATAGTCGCGCGCCTGCTCCGCCGCGATCAGCTTCCTGTGGATTCGTTCGAGCAGGCCGACCTCCGCATCCGTCACATTCTCCAGCGCACGCCGGGCCGCCTGCGGCTCCAGCAGCAGGCGGATCTCGCGCAGCTCCAGATACTCAGCCACCGACAACTTGCGGACGCGGAAGTAGGAATGGGTCTTCGCCTCAACCGCACCGTCGCGGATCAGCTGAAAGATCGCCTCACGCACTGGCGTCTCGCTGGTGCCGAAGGCCTGGGATAGTTCCTTGATTCGCAGGCGCTGATGCGGTCTGAAGATACCGCGCATCAGGCGGTCGCGCATCTGTCGGTAGACACGGTCGGTGCGGTTTCGGCCATCGACCTGCTCGAGATTCAATCCGGCAAGCTGCGGTTCTTGAAAGGATGCAAGCAGCGCCGTCATCCGCGGCCTATCCAAACTGGCGGGCGACTTCGGCCAAGGCCGCGTCGGTTGCCTCGAGCGTCCGGTCGATATCTGCGGCAGTATGAGCGGCGCTAAGGAACATCGTATGTGTCGCATGCAGGTAGACGCCGCGCTTCAGGGCCTCCGTGCAGAAGAGCCAGCCCTTCCGGCGATCCTCGTCATCGTCGAACAGGAGCACCGGCATCTGCGCCGGGCCGCTCTGTTGAAGCGCCACGCCATGGGCTTTGGCCTGCGTCGCGATCCCGTCGCGCAAGCGCCGGCCCATGCACTGCATGATATCCACGGCGCCGATATCTTTCATCTTGCGGATCGAAGCCAGCGCCGCCGCCATGGAGACTGCACCGCACCAGAAGGAGCCGGTCACGAAGACACGCCCGGCCGCCTCGCGGAATCTGTCGTTACCGGTGACGGCTCCCAGCGCATAGCCGTTGGCGATCGCTTTCGACCAGGCGGAAAGATCCGGCCTCACGCCCACCAGCTCCCAGCTGCCGCCCATATGCAGGCGGAATCCGGCGCGCACATCGTCGACGATCAAGGCGGCGCCGGTCTTGTCGCAGATTTGCCGCGCAGCGGTGGCGAAGGGCTGGCTTGGCGCCTGATGCGCTTTGCCCAAATCGTGCTTGAAGGCGGAGACGAAGATTCCGGCCAAATCGTCGCCGGCTTCCGCCGCGGCGCGCTCGAGGTTTCCGACGTCATTGTAGTCGTAACGGATCAGATGCGCGCGATCTTCGGCGGTGGCACCGTTCGGGTAGGGATTGCACCAGGGAACAGCGCCATGATAGGCGCCGGTGGCGAGGAGCAGCTTGCGCTTGCCGGTCGCCTCGCGGGCGATCATGGCGCAGGCCGTGGTCGCGTCCGTGCCATTCTTCTGGAACATCGCCCAATCAGCGTGGACGACGGTTTCCACCATCAGTTCCGCCAGTTCGACCAGACGCGCGCTGGGGCCATTGAACACATCGCCCTGCGCCCGCTGTTCATCGGCAGCGCGATTCACGTCGGCATCGTTGTAGCCGAGGACCACCGGACCATAGGCGCATATGAAATCGAGATATTCGTTCCCGTCCACGTCCCACAGGCGGCAACCATCGGCGCGCGAGAAGAATTGCGGATAGGCCGCCGGCAGGCGGGCCGCGTTCATGTGTCCCCACATGCCGTTGGGGATCACCCGCCGGGCGCGATCTCGCAGCGCCAAATCGATGGACTTACGGATGAGATCCAATGCAGTCCCGCCTAGCCCATTACCTAGTCCGGCTTATCCAACTGGAAGATATATCGTACATTATACAGTTGCAAAGCGTGCAATTGATCTGCCCTAGCTAAGTGGTCCGGTTTGCATGTTAGTTCACTCTTGTCGCCCGTTTGGGCGCGCCGTTCATGGTCACCATTGGACTCATCGCAATGGCGGCCGGTTTACTAGCTCCATAGGCTATGGGTGCTTCCGGCGATGCGTGGCGTTGCAGGCAACACTGCTGCCATTGCCGTCTTGACGCCCGGTTACAAGGTTTTCCAGGCCGCCAACAACACGGCCGGCATGATGGAACTCCATCCCGAGCAGCGGGGCGTTATCTCCGGCATGCTTAGCCTGTCGCGTAATCTCGGACTCATCACCGGTGCATCCGTCATCGGTGCCGTGTTCGCACTGGCATCGACGGCGATCGACATCTCGACGGCGTGTCCCGAGGCCATTGCCGCCGGCATGCAGATCACGTTTGCCGTCGCGGCGACTCTGGTCGCCGTCGTGCTCGCGCTCGCGGTCGGAAGTCGTGCCGTCGCAACGCGCCCTTCAGCTCCCGGCAGACATGTCATGACGCAGGCCGGGCGCTGCAGTTCCATTGCAAACCGGAAGACTTCGGCGAGCAGCCGAGCAGAAAAGCATACGGCCCGCCGGAGAGGCGGGCCGAGGGCAAGTTGATTTGGTTGCGGGGACGGGCAACCATCTCAACTTGCGCTCCGGCCAGGTGCGAGACTCGGTCTCGCAATTTGAGATGGTTGCGGGGGCCCGCAACCATCTCAAATTGCTCTTCCAGGCCGCAGCATAAGCATCCCCTTACGCTCCTGCGCAACACCTACCAAGAAGTTTTTGAGCCAGCTCCGACTGCTTATCCTATTTCTATCCGGCAGTGCGAATTCGTTCGCTAAGCGCCTGGCATAGATGGACTTTCTGTCCAGCGCGACCGACCTTGTGTAGCCGGAGCTGCGAAGCAGCTGGCTCTCTAGCGGCCCCTAATTGGCCTCTGCACTCGCTCCGTTCTATGCCGGAAATCCATAGGCGCCGTTGGCGAAGAGATGCTTGACCCACGGCCAGCGTTTGCGGATCGCCGCCAGGATCGGCTCCGCCCCCGTACTGTCGGCGATGTCCGCCGTGGTCAGGTTGACCATCAGCAGCCGGCCGTCAGTATCGACGGCGACATGGCGCTTGCGCCCGACCGTCTTCTTCGCCGCGTCGTAGCCGCCCGCAGCCGGCGCCTTGACCGTCTGGCTGTCGACCACGCCAGCCGTGGGGCTAGCCTCGCAGCCGCGCTCGCGGTCGACCATCGTCGCCAGGTCGTGGATGGTGCGGAACAGCAACTGGCGCACGAAGCGGCGGAACCACCAGTACACCGTCTGCCACGGCGGGAAGTGGACCGGCAGCATGCGCCGCTCGCAGCCGGAGCGGACCATGTAGCGGATGGCGTTCACCACCTCGCGCAGGTCGGTCTCGCGCTTGCGGCCTTTCTTCGAGCGCGGCAGCAGCGGCGCGATCGCGGCCCATTTCTCATCGGTCAGATCACTGGGGTAGCGCTTGGTCTTGCGGGCGATGCTGGCCATCCGGCCACGGCTCTCGGGTGTCCACATCCCGAGTTCGAATCACGCCGAACCGATCCGCTCAAACCAATTTCAAACAGCCTCTGAGAGCTAGGCATTCCCGCACGGCTGTTTCTTTCAGCATAACACTTTGTCCGGCCTTGTACGACGAATCGGCACACCTCTGGATATAGTCGGCATCGACGATACCGTCCTTGTGAGCCAAAAGGTGCCGCTGCTGGAAATAGCGGTTGAGCGAATGCAATCCGTCGGCGCCGATATGGCGCACGAAGTCGCTGCCAAACGCCTGCTTCCAGAGGTCGTTGCCCGCGCCCAGGCTCTGAAATAGCGGATCGGCAACAAAGTGTGACAGCACCCTACGTGCCATTCCCGTCGAGACGACCATCCCGCAGGTGAAATATGCGATCGAATCGGTCGAAGATCTTCTCGTCGTGCGTGACGGCAATGATGGCGGCGTCCTGTTCCACTGCAAGCTTTCGCAGGAGGTCCATGACGATGCCCGCACGCTTCGAATCGAGTGCCGCGGTCGGCTCATCCGCGAGAATGATGCGCGGCCGGTTGGCTAGTGCGCGCGCGATGGCCACGCGCTGCGCCTCGCCACCTGAGAGTTTGGCGGGAAGAGCGCCCTTACGGTTGCCGACTTCGAGATACTCAAGAAGATTGACGGCCCGCTGGCGCGCGGCTCCGCCGCTGAAGCCGGCGAGACTTAGCACGACGGCGACATTGTCGGTGGCATCGAGAAACGGCAGGAGATTGTGAAACTGGAAGATGAAACCGATCTTGTCGAGTCGGAGTTTCCGTAAGTCGGAACGGAGCCACCTGCCATCATAGACGACATCACCATCGAGCTGCATCTGGCCGCTTGACGGTTCGAGAATGCAGCCAATGGCGTTGAGCAGCGTGGTCTTACCGGAACCCGATGGTCCGAGCAGCGCCACCACCTGACCGGGAAAGACATCGAGCGACACGTCCCTGAGCGCATCGACACGCGTCTCGCCCTCGCCAAAGTGCTTCGAGACCCTGAGCAGGCTGACCAGCGGCTCGTGCGCCTGAGGCTCGGCCATGGCTAGCCTCCGAGCGCAGTGGCGGGATCGACGCGCAAGGCCGCGCGCACGCCGAGGCCGCTCGACAGAAGGCAGACCACAAAAACAATGCCCGCCAGCACGAGCACATTGTCCGGCTCGAGCACAACGCGGCGAGGGAAGTAATCCTTGACGGTCAAGATCAGCGTCGCGCCGGTTGCGAAGCCGATGAAGCCGAGCGCCAGCGCCTGCTGCACGATCATCCCGATGATGGTCCGATCGGGCGCGCCGATGAGCTTCAAGGTCGCGATCTGCTTGAGCTTTTCCATTGTCATTGTGTAGATGATCAGCGCGATGATTACCGCCGAGACGACGAGCAGCAGCGATGTAAAGAGACCAATCTGACGGCGCGCTCGATCGACGAGAGATTGCGTCAGAATGGCCTCCTGCCCCTCCTGCGTGATGGCGGCGAGATGCTTCCAGCGCCGGACCGCTTCCGCGACGCTGTCCGGCGTCACGTTCGGCAGCAGCCGCGCCACCACCGCATTCACAGTGTCTCGGCTGGTCCCGCCTGTCCCACGCGCGAGCTGCACCCGGTAGGCGGGTGGTGCCAGGTCGAACTGCAGCTTCTGGGCGTCGAGCAGCGTGATGTAGACTGCCGGATCGCCGCCGGAATTGACCTGATGCTCGGTCAAGCCGACGACGGTGAAGGTGTTGCGTCCGAGCGGAATGCGGTCGCCAAGCACGAGCCCCGTGCTGCGGTCGGCCACGAGCTCGTAGTGGCTGCGCACGATACCGCGTCCGGCGACGAGGTATGGGGGGCCGCCAGGCCGACCAGGCTCGTAGCCGATCACGTAGAGGCGCAGCTTCCTGGCCTGATACTGGGCCTCTACCGTCTGATACGTGATGCTGCCGGCCGCGACGACACCGCCCAGGCGGGCGATCGCCTCGCGCGTATCGCCAGGAATACGGGACGACTCGGCGAATGGCCCGCGCATGCCTGATTCAACGACCCAGAGATCGATCCCCGGTGCGCGCGCGATGGTGAGCGCGTCGACGACGAGGCCGCGGTAAATGCCGATCATCGCCAGCACCACGCCGAGCAGCAGGCCGAGGCCGACGCAGGTCAGCAGAAAGCGGCCAAGATTGTGGCGGACGTCGCGGTAGGCAAGGTTCATTTGCTGGCCTCCGCGATGACGCGGACCGAGCGGCCTTCGCGAAATCCCGGGCCGAGCGCGGCGACGACCTGAGCCTTGTCGGGCAGACCGCCCACGACCTCGAGCCGCGCGTCCTCGGTGCGGTATCGGAAGGTGAGCACGCGGCGTTCCAGTTGCCCGTTCTCGACCGTCCAAGCCATTCCCTTCGTCCCATCGAAACCTTGGACGGCCGCCTCGGGCACAAGGATGGCCTCATCGAGATTGGCCACGGTGATCAGTACTTCGGCCTGCTCGCCGAGATAGAACTGCGGTGGGCAATGTTGGCATTTGACGTAGACACGCCGTTCCTCGTTGACGCGGTCGCTTTCGATGCCGATGCGGACCACCTTCGCCTCGAAACGCTGCTGTGGCAGAGATCTCAGGCGCACAACGGCCGCTTGACCTTCCACGATGGGCCCAGCGCGCGATTCATCGATATAAGCGAGCCCCCAGATCGTCTCGGGTGCAACCAAGGTGAAGATAGAGTCACCGGCTTTGATGACCGTGCCGAGTTCCTTGTGCCGCTCGATGACCATGGCATCGAAAGGCGCGGTCAGCACGTATTGCGCGAGGAGTGCTTCCTCCACTTGGAGCTGTGCTCGTGCATCGGCCAGAAAGGCTTTCGCAACCTCCGTCTCGGTGAGCGCCACGGTGAGGTCCGCCTTGGCGACGTCCTCGTCGCGCTGCGCCTCCTCGGCCGTTTGCTCGGAGACAACATTGCGACCAACCAGCTGCTGCTTGCGCCGATTGGTGGCCTGCTTCTGAGCGAGGACGGCGCGCGCCTTCTCGATATTGGCGTCCGACTTCCTGAGGCCTGCCTCGGCACTCAAGACGATGGCCGTCGCCCGGACAACCTTGGCCTCCTGAGCGGCGGCATGAAGCCGCGCAAGGACATCGCCTTTTTTCACGCGGTCGCCATGATCGGCTCTCAATTCGACGATCGCCCCGCCGATCTCGAAGCCAATCTTCGAGACGATGCGTGCTTCCACCGTGCCGAGACCGAAGACGCGCACGGGCACGTTCCGCTCGGGCGCGACGACCGTCACGGAAACTGGACGGATGTAGAGAAACAGGACAACGGCGGCTGTGACCGCTGCCAAGGCGATGACCGCGAGAAGATAACGGAGCAGGCGTCGTGTCACGCAAGCCTCCTTTGTTTTGTCGGCTTCACCGGCGAGTGCATAAAGCCGCGTAACTGAAGCTCCAGGAGGCGGCCTCCTTCTTCAACCAAGCCAAATGCCCGCCCGCTCAGAGACCACCGCAGGGCAAGCCCTTGGATCAAACCGATGACGAGGAAAGCGGCATCGGCAGGATCGAGATCATCACCAAGCTCTCCGGCGTCGCGCGCTTCGATGATGGATTGGGCGACCAGGCCGTGAAAGCGGCTCATGAGGCCGAACATCACCTTTCGGAGAGCCGCGTTTTCAGCATGCCGTTCCCGGGAAAACAGGATCGCGGGGATCGCCGGCGTGGACTGGATCAGGCGCAATTGCGCGGCGACGAGAGAGCGGAGACGGTCCATCGGAATACCGTCACGCCGGGTGGCTTCGGCCCAGCCTGCTTCCATTCTCCTGCTGATGTGATCGGCGACCGCGTCCCACAAGTCCTGCTTTTTCGGGAAATGCCGAAAGACGCCCGGCTGCGTGAGGCCTACGGCCAGCGCAACCGCCGCCGTCGTGAGGCGGTCGGGACCCACTTTACCAGCCAGACGAAGTGCCGCCTCTATGATCTCCGATTTCCGGACCTCGGCGGATTCTCTGGTTCGCACGCCACATCTTATAATGAGTGATAGGTTACTAACTATTCCGACGAGACAGGCTCGTCAAGATCTGGCGTACCTTGATCGACGGGCTGCCTTGAATCTCAGCGAAGGGCCATGTGGATTTTGCCCCGACGCCGGGCCAGCGGTCGGTCCGGCAGCAAACCATCAGGATGCTATCTTCAAGCCACAGCTAGCGGCTGGCCCGGAGGGACAGTAAATGTGCGAACTGTTCGCGCTGTCGAGTGACTTCCCCGCGACGGTCGATCTTTCTCTCGAGGCGTTCTCCCGGCACGGCGGCCTTTCGGGTCCGCACAAGGACGGCTGGGGCATCGCGTACTATGAAGGAGGCGACGTCCGCCTGATTCGAGATACGACGGCGGCCGACGTGCTTAAAGGCATCGAGAAGCTGGAGGACAACCCGTACGTCGTCACCGGCAGGAAGGAGGGCAGCCGGCTCACCGACCTGCAGCACCCGTGGCGGCGCATCCGGGCCAAAGCTGGTTTCGATGACGTGCGCATTCATGATCTTCGGCATTCCTATGCCAGCGGCGCCCTCGCCTTGGGGGAAGGTCTGCCGATGATCGGCAAGCTGCTTGGGCATACTCAGGTACAGACCACGGCACGGTATGCGCATCTGGCAAACGATCCCGTGAAGTCTGCCGCTGGGCGCGTGTCGGACACGATCGGCGCTGCGATGCTCGGGAGAAAGCGGAAAGCGATGCGGAGTGCGAGAAGCCGTGCTACGGGAAAGTGCCCAAAGCGGATAGTGCGAGAGGCGGATCAACGCGTTCCTGCCGAATAAGACGGTGGAGACCTAACCGCGCCGAGCCAACGGACCGCCCTATAATGCTTCATATATTGTGCGTTACATATCATACCGCTCATAGTATGGAGCGGTAGGGTGTTATTGCCTTTACAAGGCGCAATCTGCACCGTATATTGAGCGTTATCTCCAATAATGCCCTTGTTTTGAGCCATGAAATCCTCACGGTCCCAACCAGCCCTGCCAATGGGCGTGCGCCGCGCGCTGAAAAAGCTCGGCCAAGACATCTCCGCTGCACGTCGTCGGCGACGACTGTCCATGGCGCTCATGGCCGAACGCGCCTTTATCAGCCGCAATACGCTAGCCCGGGCCGAGAAGGGCGATTCCGGCGTGTCGATGGGCATCTACGCCTCCGTCCTCTTCGTTCTCGGAATGGCGGACCGACTGGGAGACCTGGCGGACGCCGCGAGCGATCAGATTGGGTTGAGCCTCGAAGAAGAGCGCCTGCCCCGCCGCATCCGCACGGCGCGACCGAAGCCGTCGGGTGCCGACCATGGAACATGAACTTCTCGTCTTCATGGACTTGGGCCGAGAGACCGTTTCCGTTGGCCGGCTCTGGGCGCGCACGCGCGGGGCCAAAGAAACGGCGTTCTTCGAATATGATCCATCCTGGCTCGCGCGCCGCGATGCCTTCGGCCTCGATCCCGTCCTCCCTCCCGCACGCGGGCAGTTCCACACCGATCGTCCCTTGTTCAACGCCTTCACGGATCCGGCGCCGGACCGATGGGGACAGACCCTCCTGCGCCGCAATGAACGCCGACGCGCCCACGCGGAAGGCCGTCAGCCGAGAACGCTGCTGGCCGTCGACTTCCTGATCCTCGTCGACGATGAAACCCGGCTCGGCGCACTTCGATTCAAGGACGCGGGCGGCGGCGACTTCCTTACCTCGACCGGTAAGCGCGTTCCACCTGTCGTCGACCTCCCCGCCTGCTGTCGGCGACCAACCGCATCATCGACGACAAGGAGACCGACGAGGATCTGCAACTGATCCTCGCCCCCGGCACGTCGCTCGGCGGCGCGCGGCCGAAAGCTTCGGTGCGCGACAAGGTCGGTCACCTGCTGATCGCCAAGTTCCCGCGCAAGGACGACGAGTGGCCGGTGACACGCTGGGAGGCGGCGACCATGGCGCTCGCCGAGGCCGCTGGGGTGGAGGTTTCGCCATGGCGGCTGCAGCACGTATTGAAGAAGCCGGTCCTCATGGCCCGGCGCTTCGACCGGCGCGAAGGTCAGCGTATCCCTTACATGTCGGCGCTCACCGCTCTCGATGCTTCCGACAACGAGACACGTAGCTATCTCGAGATCGCCGAGTTCCTGCGCCGCGAAGGATCGCAGGTGAACGAGGATCTGCGCCAGCTCTGGCGCCGGATCGTGTTCAACATGCTGGTTTCCAACACCGACGACCATCTGCGCAATCACGGCTTCCTTCGTGATCCGAATGGCTGGCGGCTCGCGCCCGCCTACGATCTCAATCCGATGCCGACTGACGTGAAGCCGCGGATTCATGCCCTGGCGATCGACGAAATCGATGGAACAGCGTCCTTCGACACGGCCTTACAGATTGCGCCGATGTTCGGCATGGTGGAGAAAGATGCCCACGCGATAGCGACGGAGGTCGGATCGGCGGTCGCGGGTTGGCGCGATGTCGCGGCCCGCTTCGGCATTACCTCGGATAAGGTTGAACGCATGGCTAGCGCCTTCGATCACGAGGATCTGAAAGCAGCGACACGAGGCCGGACGTAAATCGTCGCCGCCGGACTTCACGAAAACGGCGCCAAGCCATATCTGAAATATGGCTTTCTCCGATCTCAACATAGACCGCCTATTTCGTAGCCCCGTCCGCGGGCAGGCCGGACGGCGACCTTGGGCAAGCCCGGCGGGGTCGGCACAAGTTGGCCAGAGAGGTTCCGCGTGAAGCGCGAAGAACAGGATCAACCCTCAGCCCGCAGGGCTGTCCTTAGCCGCCGCACAGGTTAGCGTAGCGCAGGCCCCGGAGCGGCGGCCTATGGGGCGTTGCGGGCACTCCCGCAGAGGGGGTAGGGGAAGACCGCTTAACGGGCTGAAGCGAGGGGGAGTCTTCCCCCTACTGCCGATCATCGTTCCATTTTTGTTTTCACTCGGATAGAGTGGCGTGGGTGTTTTTCAGCACTGAACCGGGACCCTGTTCGATTGCTGCCCACCACTGTGATCGCGCGCACAAATCTTTAAATCAGAGGGGGTCCCTATCGGCGCCGATCGGGACCCCACCTAGTTGGCACTTTCGACTACTAAATCAATACTGTATGTGGCTTGCGGGTGGGGTTCCGGTTCAGCGCCGGAATACAGTTAGAGACTGGTCAGATGCCCGCGACATCGTGCGATGGACCACCCTTCCAGATGAAGCTAGGTAGTGCTGTGAGCTCCTGGCAGCCGAGTTGCCCCATTGTAGAACGAAGCTCCTCTCTCAGTATCGAGATGACATGGTCACCGCCATCTCGACCCAGGGCGGCGATGCCGAACATGAAAGCTCGAGCCAGAAAGACGAAATCCGCGCCGGAAGCCAACGCTCGCGCGACGTCGAGGCCGGACCTGATGCCACCATCTAACAGGACTGGCATACTTGCTCCGACGGCGTTCTTCACATCGGCCAAGACCTCAATTGCCGCCGGCGCCGCGTCGAGCTGCCGACCGCCATGGTTCGAAACGATAACGGCGTCGACGCCAGTCGCCTTGCAAGCCAAAGCATCTGCCGGGTCTAGAATGCCCTTAACGACCAGCTTTCCTGGCCAACGCTCGCGAATCGATTTCAGGCGCTCCACGGAGACATGACCTTCCGCAATCTCAGAGACATATTTGCCAAGCTCGGCCAGGGTCAGCTTTCGGGGGAGGTAGGGTTTGATGTTCTCAAACTCCGGAATTCCAGTCTGAAGCGTGTGAAGCGCCCAAACAGGGCGCCGCAGGATTTGAAGCACCGTGCCAAATTCAAGTCGCGGGGGGACCGAAAGGCCGTTTTTTATGTCGCGCTCGCGCCGCGTCGCGGTTGGAACGTCGATCGTGACAACGAGGATTTCGTAACCTAAGTGCCGTGCACGAGCGATGAGGTCGTGTTCAATCGCCCGATCGTTGGGAACATAAAGTTGAAACCAGACATGGCCTGGTGCGAGTTGGCCAATTTCCTCCAAACTGGTCGTCGCAAACATGCTCAGAGCGAAGGGGATATTGTGGCGTTTCGCGGCCAAAGCGAGAATGTTGGCGGATCTCGGCCAAATGAGCCCGCTTAGACCCATCGGCGAGATACCTATTGGCAGGTCGTAAGTCCGGCCCAGCAAGGTGCAGCCGAGGGCGGGCCTGCAGTCAGTGAGGTATCTTGGCCGAAGTTTGACAGCATCGAGTGCTTGGCGATCGCGTCGAAGGCCTACTTCGTCGCCAATCCCCCCCACCAGGTATTCAAAGGCGAATCGTGGCACCCGCCGTTTGGCCGCGGGCTCCAGCGACCTGACCGTGGGGTACTTTCGATCAGCATTCATGTGGGCGAGAGCGGCGCATCGACCGACGGGCTGTTACATCTTTGGAAGGAGATTGGGGATGCGAACCTCTTCTCGAGTCATAACCTCGATCAGCGCTGGCGCACCCTTGGAATTTTGAGCCAAGGCTCGGCCAAGCGCCGCCTTGATGTCGCTTGGCTTGTGGACGGTCTCGCTGTGGCCCCCCATCGCTCTTGCCATTGCGGCGTAGTCGCCCCCTAGCTTTTCAATCGAGTATTTCTTGGCTGCTTCAGGATGGTGTTTCGTGTAGCCGCCCATCACGGAGTTCTTGAGGACGATTGTAGTCACTCCAATCCGGTTGCGCACACCGGTCTCAAAATCCGTTCCGGTCATACCGAACGCTGCATCGCCCATAATGTTTATGCAGTTCCAGTCGGGGCGCGCCAACTTGGCGCCGTGCATGAGGCCCAGCCCCATCCCCAATTGCGTGGTCTTACCCCAACCAATGTAACCATGGGGAACAATTGTCTCATAGAAGGCCGTAACCTGGTCTCGTGGCGTGCCAGCATCATGAGTTACGACGGTCTTGCGGCGATCCACCGCCTGCATCAAGTCCCATACGACGCGGTAGGGCGAGATCGGCTCTTCGTCCGATGTCAGGAACGGCATCCACTTGGCCATGAAGGCAGCTCTAACAGCGGCGACTTCTGACGCGACATCGTGGTTGGCTTTGCGTCCGTTTGGGCCAAGACGATCCTTGACCGCGTCGATGATTGCGGCGATCGAGAGCTTTGCATCGCCAATGACGCCGAAGTCGACGGGGTAGTCCTTGGAGATGTCGCCATCCCAATTGGTGAGCTGGGCAAATTTCCTGCCTTTGACCGGGAAGGGCGTGATGTAGTCCGACCTCGTAAAGCTCGTACCAAGCCCAATGATAAGATCGGCCTTGTCGAGAAAATGGATGACTTGATCGGGGCGGGAGTATCCCGCGCAGCCGAGGGCCAAGGCATGGTTTTCTGGAAAGCAACCCTTTCCATTCAACGTAGACATTACCGGGATTTGCGTTAGCTCTGCCAGCTCAAGCAGCTCGCTGCACGCCTCCGCATAGAGTATGCCTTGACCTGCTACGATGACCGGTGCTTTTGCGCCATGGATGGCGTCGGTAAGTTCCTCGATATCCCGGAGATCGGCCGTCGGCGTTGAGCGGCGCTGCACCTTGTATTGCGCCGCCAAGCTGGGGTCGATCTCCTCCTCCATGATATCGATTGGCACTTCCAACGTCACCGGCCCCGGCTTTCCGTTTCGGAGCAACGCGAACGCGTGCTGCAGCATCTGCGGGATGCGCCCTGAAAGCGGAACCGTCTCGCACCATTTGTTGATGAACTGCATGTTGCGCGCAGCACTGAAATTGGGCGCAACGCCCTGGCTTTCTCGAGCATAACCGCCGGGTATGTGCAGCACGGGAACGCTGTCCGCATAACACTGCGCGACAGCGCCGACCGCGTTCTCCGAGCCGGGTCCATGCTGGACTGCGGTACAGCAAATCTTGCGACCGGCCATCGTTCGCGCATAGCCATCGGCAACATGGAGAGCATGACGTTCTTGCCGCACGATGATAGGCCTGATTCCCTGTTTGGCCGCTGCTTCGATAAGGTCGCTGTACGGAAACGCGGGCATGAACTCCACCCCCTCTTTGCGAAGGATGGACGCGATAAGATCGGAACCGTTCATCTTCACCGCCTTGCCCAGCTTGCTGCTGTATTGATCTCTAATCGCTCAGAATAGGCAGGCTACTTCGCCGGTTGCAATTAATCCTGCATTGACAGCAAAGTTAATGCAGCGGTTATCGAACGCGCACCCGTTCGTTGATCGCGATGGAGGCGCAGCATTGCTTTGTCAGGCTCGACTGACCGAGTGTCTGCAGTCTCGCCAGACCCTCACCAACTCGGCACGGGGTACTTTCGAAGGCAGACTCGATCAGAGGCGCCAGGGAACCGGCGACAACGACTCTCGGAGCGAATCGAGAAAGCGGCCGGCACGCGCGGAGCGCCCTTGGCGGCCCTCAAACAGAGCATAGACGTCCGCCGACGGCAGGCGCCAGTGCTCCAACACCCTGACCAACCGCCCTGCCTTGAGGTCTTCGGCTACGTCCCATTCAGAGCGAATGATCAATCCCAATCCAGCGACGGCCCAGGTACGGATTACATCGCCGTCGTTGCTGGAAAGTGCGCTCGCGATCCGTACTTGGACCGAACTACGACTCCCCTCCGCCGTAAACTTGATCTTGGTCACATCTTCCATGTTTTCCCGCAGGACGATGCAATCATAATGGCGAAGGTCCTCGGGTCGCTCGGGTGCGCCGCGCCTTGCGATGTAGGCTGGCGAAGCGCAGAGAAATCGCTCGTTGGGCGCAATGCGTCTGGCCAACAGAGCCGAATCGCGAAGTTGGCCGATATGGATAACCAGATCGCAGGCGTCCTCGCGTTCATGCCCGGGCCGGTCTGAAAGCCTGAGGTTGATGCTCACATCCGGATACGCGGCCCGAAATTTCGCCACCAATGGAGCCACATAGCGCCGGCCGAACCCGAACGGTGCGACTATGTGCAAATTGCCCGATACCGTCCCGCGGCGCGCTCCGAGGGTATCGGTGAGGTTGCCCAATTCATCCAGGATATCGCGCCCCCGCTCGGCCAAGGCACGGCCCTCATCGGTTAACACCATCCTGCCGCGGGTGCGGTAGAGCAATCTGACGCCAAGCTTTTCCTCCATGAGTCGAAGTCGCTGGGTGACGGCCGGCGGTGTCACATCAAGAGATCGGGCGGCGGCGGACAGCGAGTTCGAGGCCGCCAGGACGACAAAGAAGCGAAGATCCTCGGTTGAGACCATCTGTCTGTTGGCTCCATCGCCTGCGGCGCTCAGTCGGACTTTCAGCCTAGTAATCGCCTATTTGCGGTCTCCTAGATAAGCGAGGCTGTCGCTACATCTTAAGGGACATATTAACTAGCAAGTTACTTCATGTGAATTGCATTGTGGAAGCTCCGAGTATCCACTTGTCGGAGAACCTAAGCGAAAACGCTCATGCATCAACGCTCGAGGGAGGCTCAAGATGCTTATTTGCTCACGGCGATATCTTCATTTTGCGATTCTGGCTGTCGCCTCGCTGGCCGTCACCGCCGCTTCAGCGATGGCCGAGACGACGCTCGAACGCGGCTTGCGCGAAGGCAAGCTTCGGATCGGTTTCAACAGCGAGAAGCCCTACGCCTATGTCGATGAGAGCGGCAAAGCCACGGGATTCGCAATTGAAAATGCGCGCGCGATACTGAAGAAGATCGGCATAAACGAAATCGAGGCGATCGACATGGCCTGGGACAGCCTGATCCCGGCTCTGCAGGCCAATCAAATTGACCTCATCGCCAGCGGCATGGCGGTACGACCGAAACGCTGTCCGTTGGTGACGTTCGACAATCCATCGGTCGGCATCGGTTCCGCCATGATGGTGAAGGCCGGTAATCCCAAGAACATCCATGGCTACGGAGATGCGGTGAAGAGCGCCGATGCGCGCGTTGGCGTTATTCAAGGCGCCGAGGAAGGCAACTGGTTGAAGTCAGTCGGCATGCCGGAGAGCCGCATTGTCAACTTCCCCGACCCGGCCGCGATGCTCGCTGGGTTGAAAGCAGATCGCATCGATGCTTTCGCCCTGGCTCCGGTCAGCATTCAGGCAATGCTGACGGAGTTGGGCCCTGATGGCGGCCTGGAGCGGGCCCTGCCGTTTGAGGACTTGGTCATCGATGGTCAATTGATGAAGTTCTACCAGGGCGAGGTGTTCCGCAAGGAGGATACAGATCTCCGCGATGCATTCAACAAGGTGCTTGTGGATTTCCTGGGCAGCCCGGAGCAGGCGGCGTTGTTTGCGCCCTTCGGCATCACCAGCGCTGAGAATCCACCCTCACCGCCGAAGACCGTCGAGGAACTCTGTGCTGGAAAGTAACAGGATGCGATCAGGTCGATGAGGCCTGACCTTGGATTTTCATGAGCCTGCCCTCGTACTTCGATCACCTCGGGTTGCTGGCCGTTGGGCTGGTCCGGACGATCGAAGTGGGGGCGGGCGCCATCCTGCTGTCGGTGGTGTTGGCGTTCCTAGCCGGGCTGGCGCGGCTATCGCCGTGGTGGCCCGTCCGTTGGGGTGCGCGCATTTATGTTGAGGTCTTCCGTGGCACATCGCTCGTAGTCCAACTCTTTTGGCTCTATTTCGTCTTGCCGCGATTTGGTCTGCAGCTGCCGCCGATTCTTGCCGGCATTGTTGCGCTGGGCCTGAATGGCGGAGCATATGGGTCGGAAATCGTGCGAGGCACGTTGCAGAGCTTCCCACGGGGCCAGTGGGAGGCGGCGGCCGCGTTGAACCTGCGGCCGATCGCCACCCTGCTCGATGTCGTGCTGCCGCAGGCAATTCGCACCATGTTGCCGCCGTTCGGAAACCTCTCGATCGAAGTGTTGAAAGGAACCGCTCTGGTGTCCTTGGTTTCGGTTACCGACCTCACGTACGCGGGCTATCAGATCTACAGCCGCACGTACAGGCCGGCCGAGATATTCAGCCTGACGATGTTGATGTATCTGGGCCTGGCACTCTGCTTGACCCTCTTGTTTCGAGGCCTTGAGCACTGGGTGTCCAGGAGTGTCGATCGAAGGGTACTTCGATAGTGATCTGGGATACCGACTTCGCGTTGTCGATTTTGCCGCGCATCCTCGGCGCGGCATGGATCACCCTTGCAGCAACGCTTGCGGGCTTCGCAGTCGCGATGACTGTCGGTCTCCTCCTGGCTTGTCGTCCGCGTGGTGGGCCGATCGCCTGGCTCGTCATCGGCTTCGTTGAGGGGGTCCGCTCCACCCCCCTGCTGGTCCAGGTCTATTTTCTGTATTATGTTCTGCCAAACTGGGGCATTACGATGACCGCTTGGCAGACCGGGGTGCTTGCCCTTGGGCTGCACTATGGTTGCTATCTGTCTGAGGTCTATCGCGCTGGATTCGAGTCCGTCGCACAAGGGCAGCGGGAAGCGGCAATCGCCTTGAATTTCGGTCGCTTCGACCGGTTCCGGGACATTGTCTTGCCGCAAGCGCTTCGACCAATCGCACCGGCGCTCGGAAACTATCTCATTGGGATGTTCAAGGAGACCCCAATTCTATTTGTCATTTCGGTCCATGAAATGCTCTCCGTCGCCAAGCTGATCGGTTCTGAGACCTTCCGCTACACCGAACCCTATACGATCGTCGGGGCGATATTCCTTGCCCTAAGCCTAGGTGCCGCTGCCCTGGTCCAACAGCTGGAACGGCGTCTTGGCAGGTGGGCGCGATGACCGCTACCCCGCTCCCGCGGCCGATGGTGCGATTCGATCGCGTCACCAAGGCCTTCGGTGCGACAACGGTGTTGAACGAGCTGTCGCTCGAGGTCGCGCGCGGTGAAAAACTCGTCTTCGTCGGCCCAAGCGGCTCGGGCAAGTCGACCCTGCTGCGAATCCTGATGACTCTGGAGAATATTGACGGCGGGTCGGTCGAGATCGACGGGCAACCGCTCTGGCATCGGATCGTGGGCGGCCAGCGAAAGCCCGCAGATCGTGCACATCTGCAGAAGATGCGCGACCAGGTCGGAATGGTTTTTCAGATGTTCAATCTGTTTCCACACATGACGGCGCTGCAGAACGTCGCGCTGGCGCCGCGCCGGGTGTTGGGACTATCGCGCGCGGAGTCGGAGCGTCGGGCAGCTGAGTTGCTGGCCAAAGTCGGACTGTCTGACAAGGTCGACAGCTATCCGGCCCGCCTATCCGGCGGGCAGCAGCAGCGCGTGGCGATAGCACGGGCGCTGGCGATGCGTCCCAAACTGATGCTGTTCGACGAAGTGACGTCGGCGCTGGATCCGGAACTGGTGGGCGAAGTGCTGCAGGTCATACGCGAGCTGGCCCGCGAGCACGATCTCACCATGATTCTCGTGACCCACGAAATGGGCTTCGCGCGGGAAATCGCGGACCGCGTCTGCTTCTTCGAGGGCGGGCGCATCGTCGAACAGGGCCCCCCCGACCGCGTATTGGTGTCGCCGGTCGAGCCGCGTACTCGCGCTTTCCTCAACGCAGTGCTCAAGATCGGCCCGAAACCTGCGCTCGAGCTCGCTGCCGACAATTCGAGGAGATAGCGATGGCAAGCCGCCCGAAAGCCGCTGGCGTGGGGCACAATCTCATGCAGCAGCATCGCATCGATCTGGCGGCCGCGATCCGGCTCGCCGTGCGCTTTGGATTGAACGAGGGCATCTGCAACCATTTCAGCATCATGATACCCGGTCATGACCAAGGTGATCGCCGGTTCCTGGTGAATCCCTACGGCCTGCACTGGCGGGAGATCCGCGCGAGCGATCTCGTCCTGGTGAACGAGCGCGGCGAGAAATTGGAAGGCCACGGGGATGTCGAGGCCAGTGCCTTCTGGATCCACTCCCGGATCCATATTGCGCATCCAGCGGGGGCGTGCGTGCTCCACAGCCATATGCCATACGCCACCGCCCTGACCTGGCTGGAGGATATGACGCTGGAAATGGCGGGCCAGAACGCGATCTTCTTCCATGACCGCATCGCCTACGATCCGGCATACGGCGGCCTGGTCAAGGGGGCGGAAGAAGGCGATCGTATCGCCCGCGCCATGGGCGAAAAGCGGGTTCTGTTCATGGCCAATCATGGCGTAACGGTGGTGGGTCCCAGCGTCGCCGAGGCGTTCAATGACCTCTACTATCTGGAACGGGCCTGTCAGGGCCAGATATTGGCCATGTCCACCGGCCGCAGATTGCGCGTGGTGTCGCCCGAGGTCGTGGCTGGGACGCGCCGACAGATGGCGGCCGACGTCTATCAGGTGGGTCTGCACTTTGCAGCCCTCAAGCGACGGCTTGACGTCGAAGAGCCAGATTACCGGAACTAGAGCGCCGCGAAGTTTTAATCCGGGGAAGCAGCCAATGGATCGTCAAGCAAACTTCAAGACCATGGCCGAGGCGACAGCGGAGGATTACGCGCTGATCGCCAGCTATGACAGGCAGCACGTCGCCGGCGTGCCAGAGCGCGTGCTACGCACCCTGGCGAAGCTGGACGACCATGCGTTTGGATTTCCCGTCAACCGGCTCGTTCACTCGCTTCAGACCGCGACGTTCGCACAGGAGGCTGGCGAGGACGAGGAAATGGTGGTGGCGGCGCTGGTCCACGATATTGGGGACGATCTGGCGCCCGAGAATCACGGGAATTTCGCTGCGGCCGTTTTGCGCCCCTATGTGACGGATCGCACCCATTGGGTCGTCGCGCATCACGACATCTTCCAAGGCATCTACTTCTTCCAGTACTACGGTCGGGATCCGAATGAACGCGAACGATACCGCGGCCATCCACATTTCCAGGCCTGTGCGGATTTCTGCGAGCGCTATGATCAAACCGCCTTCGACGCAAGCTTCACGCCAAAGCCGCTTGAGGCTTTTGCCCCGCTGGTCCACCGGATCTTGAGTCGCGCGCCGTACTCCATATGGCCGCGTGCACCCAAGTGAATCGACCGCTTGACCTCAAGAGTGTGCTAGCTGCCGCTTTTGAGAGTTGAAACCAGGCCCCGCAGACTGGCGAGGATGGAAAGCGGGGTCAGCCGGCTGCTGCGGGGATTGGCCGGGGAGGGCACGCCCTCGATCGTCATGGTGAAGCGCGCCACCGCCGAATCCACGCTGACCATGTGCACATTGCGCTGGATCGTTGGGTCGGCCCACAGCTTCACTCGCGTGCGCTCGGCGCCGATGCCGGCCAGCGCTAGGGCCGCAGCAACATTGGCATTGGCGGGGAATCCGGTCACGGCTGACAGCGCGCTGCCGTCGAAAATGCAGGTCGGCTCGGTCACGGCTTTCAGGTCAATGTTGCGCTCCACGACCCAGGGCGCGCCGGCGTAGCCGAGCGGCGGCTTCCGGCTTTCCAAGGTCACGCTGTTGACCTCGCCCTCCGCCGCCGCGCGCACGGCATCAAGGCCGAGCAGGGCGCCCGTCGGCGGCAGGATCCGCGCGCCGGAGCGGCGGGCCCGATCGATCAAATCCATGCGGCTCAGCAGAGCGCCCACCGAAGCCGGCATGAAGATACGGCCGGCATCGATTGCCGGCTCGGCGACCTCGGCGAAGATCGCGGCCGGGGCCGCCTCCACGACTATGTCGGCGGCCGCGAGTTCGGGCAGCATGACCACCGCGGGCGGCGTATTGAGCGTGGCCACCCGACGGTGCGCTGCTTCCCGGTCACGGGCGGCGACGGCGATCAGCGTCAAGCCGTCGATCCCGGAATCCAGGCCGCGCGCGACCTCCATGCCGATCGCGCCCAGGCCGCAAAGGGCAACCGTAAGGGTCATCCTCAGGCCTCGAACAGGCGCCCACAGCGCGGTAGCTTGATGTCGTAACCAGCGAGTTTGAGGGCATGCCACAGCATCGCCTGGTGCGCGGTCACGACCGGCTTGCCCAACCGCTGCTCCAGCGGTTCGATCGCGCCTGAGGCGCGAAGGCCCGTGCAGGGCAGAAAGATCGCTTCCGCTCTGGAATCGTCCAGCGCCGAGGCCGAGTCGGTGATGGTTTGCGGCGAAATTCCCGCCATCTCGTAGTCGATATCGAAATGGAACGAGCCCAGAGACACCGCCTCCACGCCGTTCTTCGCCAGATGGTCGGCCATGAACAGCGTCACTTCGTCAGGGTAGGGAGTCATCATCGCGATGCGGCGGACGCCAAGCGCCTTGAACGCCGCCAGGGCGCCGGGTATCGGTGCGGTGATCGGCGCTTGCGAACCGGCCTCGCGCACGCCCCGATACAGTGTATCGAGCGAGTTCACGGCAGAACCTGACGTGCAGGCATAGGCGAAGACATTGACGGTTTCGACCGGGTCGAACAGGCGAACGGCATTGCTGATCTCGCCGACATGCTCGCGCAGGATGGCGACGGTCAGCGGATTATGCGTCTTGATCCGGGTCGCCGAGGTGACAATCCGATCCGCCGGCGCCATCAGCCGCAATTCATGCTCGGTAACGCAGTCGGTCGAAAGCGTGATCAGGCCGATGACAGGCTTGCCCTTGAATCCGCCATCCATCTTCGCATCGAAATGCCGCACCTTCTGGGCTGTTCCCACGCTCTCCAACACGGTCGACATGACGGCTACTCCTTCGTACAGGTCTAGTCGATCACCAAGATCTCGCGCGGCACGTTCGCCAGGCACTCGTGCCCGTTTGGTGTGATCAGGATGCTTTCCGTGATCTGGAATCCCCAGTCGCCGAAATGCAAGCCAGGCATGAAATGGATGGCCATGCCCGGACGTAGCTCGGTATGGTCGCCGCGTCGCAGGCTCATCGTATGTTCGCCCCAATCCGGCGGATAGGAAAGGCCAATCGAATAACCGGTCCGGCTTTCCTTCTTGAGGCCACGGTGTTCGATCGCAGTGTAGAACGCAACGGCGATATCCTCGCAGGTATTGCCGGGTTTGGCCTTCTCCAGGCCGGCTTCGAGCCCTTCGCGCACTGCCTTCTCGGTATCGCGGAACTTCTGATCCGGCTTGCCGATGTAGAAGGTGCGCGACATCGGGCAATGGTATCGGCGATGCGCGCCAGCCAGCTCCAGGAATATCCCCTCATTTGCCCGCAGCGCTTCGTCAGTCCAGGTCAGATGCGGCGCGGCGGCTTCTGGCCCAGCCCCGATCAGCGGCACGATGGCGGTGTAGTCGCCCCAATGCTCGCCCTTGCCGCGGATCGCGGCGTCGTAGATTTCCGCCACCAGATCGCACTGACGCATGCCTGGCTTCATCACAGTACGCACGCGCTCGAACACGCCTTCGATAATGCGCGCGGCGCTGCGCATATACCCGATTTCGGCCGGCGACTTCACGACGCGAAGCCAATTGACGAGATACGTCGCATCCGTGATGATCGCGTTCGGCAGATGCTTTTCCAGTGACAGGTGGGCCGCTGCACTGCAGAAATAGTTGTCGAACTCCATGCCTATTGCGCCTTTGGCATAGCCACGTTCACCGATCACCGCGGCCAAACAGTCCATCGGATGGCGATCAATCGACTGGACATAGTGATCCTGATAGCCCACGACGCGATCATGGGGCAGATAGGTTCGGCGATAGGCGCCCTGCACGTCCTGCATGCGACCGAACCAGATCGGCTCCTCACCTAGCGGCACCAGCACGCATTGGTGAACATAGAACGACCAACCGTCATAGCCGGTGATCCAGGCCATGTTGGCTGGGTCTGACACGATCAGCAGGTCGAGGCCGTGACGCTGCATCGAGGCCCAGCTCTTCTCCAGCCGCGCACGGAATTCTTCGCGGGAGAAGCATAGCTTCGGTTCGGCGGCGTTCATGAGAGAGCTCCTGGCGCAAGCGGTTGACTGCAGAGGGCGATTCAATCTCCGAAACCGGTCGGCAACATTTGTTCGCAAAGCTGCCGGCGAGGGCTAACCAGCCTCGGGCGGCGCTCTCCGCCGAGCGGAACATGGACGCCGGGCCTCGATCGCCCGCGACGTCCAAAAGGGGCCGGACCTTCCGGCACGAGGTCCGTCGCATGCGCGACGTTGAATCCGTGCTCCGAATGTCGAGGGATGTCACGGCACAATGCGGCAAGCTTGGGCATGTGCGACGCCCAGGCGCCGGCTATCCGGCCGCGCTCGTCGACGCTGCCCATGTCTAGAGGCCGCCCACACAGACATATTTCAGCTCGAGGAATTCCTCGATCCCGTATCTCGACCCCTCGCGGCCGTGACCGGACTGCTTGATGCCGCCGAACGGCGCCACCGCCGACGACATCATGCCAACGTTGATACCGACCATGCCGACTTCGATTCGTTCCGCCACCCGCCAAGCGCGGCGCAGGTCCTTGGTGTAGAAGTAGGCCGCGAGGCCATAAGGCGTGGCATTGGCAGCGCAAATCGCCGCCTCCTCATCAGCAAATGATTGAACAGTGGCAACGGGTCCGAATATCTCCTCGTGCACAATGGCCATCGACGGGTCCACCTCGGTCAGCAGAGTCGGAGCGAAGAAGCATTTGCCAGCCGGATGAACGCCGCCGCCGAGTAGCAACTTCGAACCCTTGTTGATCGCGTCACTCACCAGTCGGGTGAGTTTCGCCACCGCTGCATCGTCGATAACGGGCCCGACCTGTGCTGCCTCTTCGGTCGGCGGACCGATACGCAATGCAGCCATTCTGTCGCGGAAGCCGGTGACAAAGCGGTCCTTCAGCGCCTCATGGATATAGAAGCGGTTGGCACCGACGCAATTCTGTCCGATCACGCGGAACTTCGCTTGCATCGCCCCTTCGATCGCCGCGTCAACGTCGCCGTCATCGAAGACGATGAACGGCGCATTGCCGCCAAGTTCCAGGGACAACTTCTTCAGCGTCGCCGCGCAGTCACGCGCCAAGATGCGGCCAACCTCGGTCGACCCGGTAAATGAGACCTTTCGCACGGCCTCGCTCGCGGTCAGTACATTGGCGGCCGGAACCGGGTCCAGCGTGGTAACGATATTCAGCACGCCCTTCGGAAATCCAGCGCGTTCCGCCAGCACACCCAGCGCAAGGGCGGAAAGCGGGGTCTGTTCGGCAGGCTTCAGCACTACCGGACAGCCGACCGCCAAGGCTGGCGAGCACTTGCGCGCCACCATGGAATGCGGCGCATTCCATGGCGTGATGGCGGCGACGACTCCGATCGGTTCTTTTAGGACGAGGAATCGCCGATCCGGGAGCGGCGAGGGGATTGTGTCGCCATAGACGCGGCGTGCTTCTTCCGCGAACCACTGCACGAAGGTGACGCCGTAGTCGATTTCGTTGCGCGATTCGAGCATCGAGCGTCCGACTTCCAGCGATAGGATGCGCGCCAGATCCTCGCGATTGCGCCTGATTTCATCGACCCAGCGAAAGAGGCACGCCGCCCGGTCCTGAGCGCTGGTCGCTCGCCATGTGTCAAAGGCCGTGGCGGCTGCATCGACGGCGAGCTGTACATCGGCGGCGCCCAGATCCGCGACTCTGGCAATAATCTTGCCCGTTGCTGGGTCCTCGACCGAGAATCGTTGGTCGCTCCGGGCCGAAACCCAGCCCCCGTCGATGAAGGCGTCGCAGCGCCAGAGGCTCGGATCGTCAAGTTGGATTGGCACGTTCGGCATTCGCTGCTGACTCTTTGGCTTGACGTGGAAACAAGTTCGAGCGTTCCGCGATATGTTCTACCAGCCACGGAACCGAGGCCAGATAGCGCGCACCTGATCGGAATCGGACTCGACCACGACATATTCCTCATGTTGCGCGCCGGTCGCGCACGCATGATTTGGCAGGATGCGCAGCATATCCCCTACGGCCAGGTCCGGCAATTCGGCGGAGCTGCCGGGGCGGATTGCCAGCACACCCTGTTCTTGATGCGCATCGACCATAACAAGATCGGGATAATGTCGGCCTGCGAGATCGCATGCCAGACCGTAGCCCTGATCCACCACCTGCTTCGCCGTACCGCGATCGCGCGACAATGCCATCCAGCCTGCGTCCACGAGAATCCAGCCCCTTTCGCGTTGATGGCCGATGACGGTGGTCAGCACGCTCAACGCCACGTCGTCGCGATTGCACACGCCGAGCCCCGTCATGAACAGATCGAAGAACGGAAAGACCCCGGCGCGGACTTCCGTCACACCCTCCAGGTTCCGAGCGAAGAACGCCGTCGGCGTGGATCCGACGCTGACGACCGGAGCCGGCAATCCGGCTTGGCGCAGCGCCTGAGCGCAAGCCACGGCGCCGGCTCGTTCCTGCTCCGCCATCGCTTCGATGGCCGCGGCGCCGACACAGCTATAGGACTCTCCCGCATGAGTCATGATCCCACGTAGCTCCGCGCCGCCGCGATGCAGGGCGCCGCCGATGGCGACAAGCTGTGCGAGATCGTCACTCGAGACGCCGGCGCGGTGGCCGTCGCAGTCGATCTCGATCAGCGTCGGAATTCCGGCGCCGATCTCGCGAGACTTTGCCGCTACGGCTTCGGCCGCAGCAACGCTGTCAATGACGATCGACAGGTTGATTCCGCGGCTGCGGATCGCCGCAATGCGCGCGAGCTTGTTCGGCGTCGCCCCGACCGCATAGAGGATGTCGCGCACGCCGGCCGCGCCGAATTGCTCGGCTTCAAGCAGTGTGGAGACGGCGGCCGGCCCCTCTGGTCTTATCATGACCCGATGTGCGGCCCGGATCGACTTGACCGTCTTCAAATGCGGCCGAAGCGGAACACCGAGAGCGTCAAGATGGGCGCGCAGTCTGGCGATATTGCGCGACATCCGGACGACGTCCAGCAACAATCGCGGCGTCGCCAAATCGGTCAGCAATAGTGGGTTTCTCTGAACTTCCAGCATACACAGAGTCTTCCAGTGCCGAATGGTGTGGGCGCCTAGCCGGGTGGCCAAGCTCGCCTCCCGCGTGGGGGTCAGGAAGCCATCACGCCACAGGCAAAGCAATTAACCGGCGCATAACACTTCGATTAACGAGTGGGTTAAGAAGTGCCGTCGACCCTTCCGCCGGCGCGGGTCGTTGCAGGTCCTTGGAGATGGGGCAGAAGTGCGTGATCTCGGCTCAAGACGCGCAGCCGGCTTGCCACCACGTCGCGATCCAGGAAGCAGAGCTGCAGATGACGGGTCCCGGAATTGGCCTCGTAGGGCATGCGGCCGTGCAGGCATCGATAGTTGTCCATGATCAGGAGCAGGCCGGGCACGAATCGGAACTGCTTCATCAAATCGGCACTCCGCAGCATGGCGGCAAATCGCTGGCGGCCGGCATAGTACTGATGCAGTTCCTCCACCGGCAGGGCAGGAACATATTCCGTACGGTTGCTAAAGCGAACCTGCCGAAGGGCGCCATTGGCATCCCACTCCACCAGAGGGCCCGAGAACTCCAGGATAGTGTCGCTGTCTTCGTAACGGAACCTCGGACTCGTCTTGCTGATCGCCGACAAGAGTTCGGGCGACTCCGAGTGCAGCCGCGAAACCGCCATCAATCCGTCAACCAGAGAGGATTCGCCGCCTTGGACGTCGTTCTGGAGGCAATGAAGCACGGTGTATCCTGGCGTTGGCGAACGATACGGATTGTCGGTGTGCATCTCGATTCCGCGTGCGGTCAAGGTGAGATCGGTGGGATTCAGCGCGACCTTCACATCCTCGATCCGACCGAAATTGGTCTGCTTGATCGGCCCAATCCTGTCGATCACCTGAGCGAGGCCGCCATCGATGGCAGGCACGTTGTCAATGAAGACAAAACCGAATCGCACGAGCCGTCTGAGTGCTTCCAGCCTGGAAGCGGAAGACGCCGCAAAATCATCAAAGTGGAAAGGCTCCGGAATTTCCGTCACGGCAACCCAAGGCTGCGGGGTCATTTCGATTGATCGGAAGCCTGAGCATTCCGCAATCGAAGACTCCAATACGGTCAACTCCACGGCACTGGTTGTCCCGTTTGAGAAAGTCATGTGGACGAAGGTGGCGCCAAGCTCGGCCGAAGTCACGGCAAGATCAAGCGGATACTCGAAGGCCTCGTGCTCTCTCTGCCCTGTGTTTGGCTCGATGGCAATCGAAGAGTTCTCCTGCAGCCATATCGAATGAAAACGCGAGGCGCTGCCATCCGACCAGACGACCCGGAGATGCGGCGTTTCCACTTCGACGCCAACGATCCTTTTCGCCTGCGCCACCATTGTATCACCCTTTGTCAGATGCCGCGATGATTTGCTGCTCCGTCCGCCATGTGACCTGATGAAATGCGATATCCGCAGGGAGGAGCTCACCGGCGGGCGATGGTTCCAACGCGAAATTCCCAGGGACATTCAGGCCTTGAACCAAGGTTGCTGAGTCTACAATGTCGCGCATCTGCCGGACATGGGCGGCGATATAGCGAATGGCGAAACCGATCCGTCGACTAGCCGATTGATTCGGTCCAGACGCATGAGCAATCTTAACATGATGAATAGACATTTGGCCCGGTGCCAGCTCAACGTAGAGGGCTTGCGAGGCTTGCGGTCGAGCTTCGATTGTCTGTCCGCGGCTCAGCATATTCTCTGAAGCGAATGTATTGGTGTGCGGCATGACCGGCTCGATATGCGTCCCCGGGATAACCTCGAGGCAGCCGCTTGCAATTGTGCTGGGTGTCAATGCGACCCAGGCCGTAACGATGTCATCCGGCGTTAGACCCCAATATGCCGCATCCTGATGCCAGCTTACAAAGTTTGGTGTTCCCGGTTCCTTGACGAAGAAGTCGCTGCCCCAGACCAGGATGTTTGGGCCAAGGATCCGCTCAATCGTTTGAAGTATCTTGGGATGCCGGATAAGATCGTTGAACGTTCTGGAGACAAGATGTGACTTGTGGGCCAGCAAGCTCTTGCGGATCGCTGCCGGGGCCAGCTCAATTAGCTGCAGTGCGCCTAGCGCCGTCGAGATCTCTGCAGTCGACAAGACTTCGATGGGGAAGAGGACTCCCGTTTCACGAAACGCCGAAATGTCAGCTTGCTCCGGAATCGGTTGCAATGGCCGAGGCTCCCATGTCCCTTGCTGCTATACTGCAGCAGCTTAGGATTTGGTTCGTTCGCCGTCGAGGTTAGGGCCTGAAGGACGTAAGCGCTATTAAGCTGGCATTAAAACCATCGTTAAGCCCGGGCTGATGCTAAGTCATTGATGAAACGACCAATACGAACCGTCATTGATCAGAACCCGTTTGCCCAATCGCGCAATCCGATGGACATGATGCGCCATGGCTGGTCGACGAGCTTGTTCCAGGCGTCGCAGCAATGATCGAGGATGTCCCCTGCGGATGTGAAGGTGCGGTTGGAGAGCCAGTTGTCGCGCATGAACTGCTAGGTGTTCTCGACCGGGTTCAACTCGGGGGACTTGGGCGGCAACATCAGGATGGAGATGTTGGCGGGCAGTTCCGTCGTTCCTCACATACTATCTTGGAGTCTCCCCGGAAGATTCATCGTGTAGTTACTTGGCCGATGTGAGCGCAATGGTCCTCAAGTCGGCGGTAGCTCGCGTCTTTCAGCCTGGCTGCAAAGTCGATAGCATGCTGATCCTTGAGGGTGCGCAGGGAACTGGGAAATCTACTGCAGTTCGCATTCTCTCTGGCGATGAGCATTTTAGCGACAATCTGCCGGACATCAGTACAAAGGATGCGATGACCCGCCTCCTCGGCAAGGGGATAGTCGAGGTTGCTGAGTTGGACCAACTTTTTCGGGCTGATGATGCGACAATAAAGGCCTTTCTTTCCCGTCATGTTGACAGGTTTCGGCCGCCATATGGACGTTGGGAGGTCGACCAGCCGCGCCAGTGTATTTTCATCGGCACGACCAACAAGGAAGTCTACCTCAAGGATGAAACCGGGGGCCGTCGCTACTGGCCTGTTCGCACTGGCTTCATCAATCTCGATGCACAGCGGCAAGATCGTGATCAGATTTGGGCGCAAGCGACTGTTCTATACTACGCAGAACGCAGTTGGCATATCTCAGACAGTGAATTGTATGAAGAAGCAGAGAGGCAGCAAGCTGGGCGATACGATGCAGACGTTTGGCAGGATCCAGTCGCCGAGTTTCTCAAGGAAACGCATGAAACCACAATCACTGAAGTCATGCGCAATGGCCTCTTGATTGATTTGCCGCAGATAGATCGACGTGCTCAAAACCGCGTTATGAAGATCCTTTCCAGACTGCCCTGGAGTCGCGCGGGCCGAGCAGCTGGTGGCAGAACACTATGGGTGCGAAGGCTTTGAAGGTCTTTCTCCAGGGAGTAATGCAACTTCAATGCGTTGAGCGATGGCATACAGCACAACCAAGTGCAGTTCTTAATGGTGGCAGAGATCCGCCCTCCAATTCCTCAGTTTCTTGCTGGCTAGAGATAGCTCGGAGCTGTTGATTGAGATTGGCAGCATCGAATACGGTCCTTCCTGGGGGCGCGGCGCGATACGGGGCGGCTGCGCAGCAGAGGCGTGCGGTTCTAGGATTTTTCCCGAACAAAAGCTGTCGTTTGTGTTGATAATCGTGCGGCGTGTCGGCTGTCTGGGGCCAAGCGGACAACGAGTATGACCGATTGTCACCGCCGGTTTTGACCCATCGCCGACATTCGCTGAGTCTGGGCAGCCGCCCGAAACCTTCCGTTCGTGCCTGCCGGAGCGAAGAGCTGTCGGCACAGTCAACGATGGAGGAGAGCCCGCCTTCCAAGCGACTTGCGCGACCGGCGCCTCAAAGCCGCGAGATTACGTCCGCGGTCGCGACCTCGCCAGCCTCCTCGATGGAACACAAGATGCCGCGCCGGCGATACCTGTCGTGCGCTGTCGCCGAGACCCAGTTGCTGGCCGGACTGCCGCAGCGGACCTTCCGCTTCGCGCATCCGATCCCCAGGCAGCGCCAGCCTCCCCCGGTCATTCCGCCGCCTGCGCCCAATGCGCGGGGGCCACAAGCCCCACGTCGACCTTGTCGTGGCGGATCGGCAGGTCGATATCGACCGCCCGGTCGAGGTCCTGCGCATAGCGGTGCCCGGCATAGGTCGCCGCGGCGATGATCGCCGGGGCCTCGCAGTCGCCGATCCGCGCCAGCGTGAAGGGCAGCGAGGCGTGTGTGCCCTCCGGGCCGTAGCGGAGTGCGTCATAGAGGTCGTCGACGGGCGCGCGCTGGCCCACAACAACAAGGCCCGTCGCGGGCAGCACCTGTTCCCGACCCGAATGTTCACAGGCGATCGTGGCGACCTTGCCGTCGAACCACGAAAGCCCATGCGCCGTGATCAGCCGGATGCCCAGCTCCATCAGATGGGCTGGCACTCGCCAGCCTTCGCCCGTGTTCTCGGCCCAGCGCGAGACGCGGTCGTACGGTGTGACCACCGTGACCTCCAGCCCTGCGCTGCGCAGGCGCTCGGCGATCACTCCGCCCATGTAATAGCCGTCGCTGTCAAAGACCACGGTCGGACCGGTCGGCAACAGGCCGTCCATGATGCCGTCGGGAGTCAGCACCTCCGTCTGCGGATCGGCGATAACATCGAAGCGCTTGCCGGTGAAGACGTCGCGCCGCCAGCGCGCACCGGTCGCGATGCAGACGTGTTGCGCCCCGAAGGCCATCACGTCCTCTGGCGTCATGCGGCTTTCGCGGAAAATCTCGACGTTCGGCATCTTCAGAAGCTGCTGCTCGCGGTAGTCGCGCACGCGGATGTATTCGCGCATCCCCGGCAGCGCCGCCTCGCGTACCGCCCGGCCGCCCAGCACGCGGCTGGCCTCGGCCAGCGCCACCTTGTAGCCGCGCAGGCCCAGCGCCCGTGCCGCCTCCAGCCCCGCGGGCCCTGCGCCCACGATCAGCACCTGCCCGTCCGACCCCTTGGCCGAGATCTTCTCGGGGTGCCAGCCGCGCCGCCATTCCTCGCCCATGGTGGGGTTCTGGGTGCAGCGGATCGGCACCGACAGGCTGTCTCCCGAATAACAGACATTGCAGCCGATGCATTCGCGAATGTCCTCGGGGCGGCCTTCCTCGATCTTCCTCGGGATGAAAGGATCGGCGATCGAGGGCCGCGCCGCGCCGATCAGGTCGGTGGTGCCGGATTTCACCATCCGCACCATCGTGTCGGGCGAGGTGAAACGGCCCACCGTCACCACGGGCTTCGTCGTGACCGAGCGGACGAAGGACATGTATGGCTCCAGCGCGCCTTCCTTGACGAAGCGCGAGACGCCCATCTCATAGGAATAGTCGGCGATGTTGATGTCCCAGAGGTCGGGCATCTCGGCCATCATGGCGAGCATCTCGCGCCGCTCGCCCAGGATGGGTTCGCCATCCTCGCCGATCCTCTCGTCGGCGGCAAAACGCACGGCCACGGCGCAGCGGTCGCCCACGGCCTCTTTCGTCTCTTCGATCAGCTCGCGCAGCAGACGGGTGCGGTTCTCGAGGCTGCCGCCGTACTCGTCGCCGCGGGTGTTGGTCTCGGGGTCGAGGAAATGAGCGATCAGGTAGCCGTGTGTGGCATAGACATAGACGATGTCGAAGCCTGCATCGCGGGCACGCAGCGCGGCCTTGCGATGCCAGCGACGGAAGTCGCGTATGTCCGTCTTGTCCATGGCGCGGGTCTGGAACGGGTGGCCCACGGCATTGGGCATGCTTGCCACGTCGAAGGAGACCAGCCGCGTCGCAAGGTTAGCGCTGCGCGCGCCTCCGAACCACAACTCGGCCCCCGCCAGCGCCCCATGGGCATGCACCTTGTCGGTCATCAGACGATGAGCGCGGATATCGCTGTCATCCCAGAGTGTGGCCGAGATATGCAGCTGGTCGTCCGAGGCCGGATGGATCGAGCAGTACTCGGTGCAGACCACGCCCCAGCCGCCCTCGGCCTTGATGCCCCGCATTTCAGCCAGCGTGCGCGGCCGCACCCAGCCCATGCCGGTGCAATGCGGCACCTGATAGAAGCGGTTCTTTGTCGTGACCGGGCCGATCCTGACAGGTTCGAAAAGGATGTCGTGGCGGGGGTCGCGTGGCATAGGTCTTGTACTCCGTTGTGCCGGCGAAACGCGGGGCGATCAGACCCTGTGTTTTGTCGTCTGAAAGTGCCGCGGCAGGATGGCCGCGATGAATTCCAGCGCCCTGCTTCGGCAGTCCAACCGCTTGAAGTCGCTGGGGTAGAGCAGCATGTTCAGCCAGAGGCCATCGTACATCGCCTCCATGGTAAGCGCCGTTTCCTCCGGGTCGATTCCGGCATAGCCGGCTTCGTCGATCATCGCCTTCAGGATGGCTACGGTCGCGTAGAGTCGTTCGTCATCCACATCGGACATGCCTTTTCGGTAGATGTCGCGCGCACTGGCATCGCTGTAGAAGGCAAACCAGATCGCCAGCTTCCTGCGGTCGCAGATGCGGCTGTGAAATCGGGAATCGATGATTGTCATCAGCCGGTCGGCACTGGACAGCGCGGCATCGAGATTGCGTTTCTGCCAGAGTGCGCGCTGCTCGTCGGCCAGATGCGTCAGCACGGCCTCGAACAACCGCTGCTTGCTCTCGAAGTGGAGAATCGCCAAACCAACGGACGTCCCCGGGGTCGGTAAATTTCTTGTACGCTTGTATGCCAGATTCGGTAACGAACCAGGTTCCTTTCTGTTTTGTCATCCAACCGGCTTTGACGCAGTCAACAGTCGCAAAGCGAATGATCTTTTCGAACCTGCGCGCTCCTGAAGGATAGGTTCCCGCCTCGTACTCTGATAGCTTCTCCGAATCCGCCAACTGCTGTAGCGCCGTGCCTGCGCGCAATCCCTCGGGGTGCGCCATCAGACGCTCAAATAATTTTCGCAGAAGCTGTCCCGTCCTCTGTCGGCTGATGTCCCCCACGTGCCCCTCGCGATTTCGGGTTACCCGGCCCAGGTTCAGTGTACTTCGACAAACTGCGAGTGCAGAAGCTGAAAGCGAAACCTTACTTTCCACCTTATTCGCGCGATTGAATCCTGCTTTGTTCTAGCCTTCGGGCAAAACAAAACCCCAGCTAAGGTATTATCCTAGCTGGGGTTTTTACTGGTTGCGGGGACGTGCAACCATTTCAAATTGCTATTCGAAACAGCGGCCTAGATCAGCGATGGAGAAGATCAGTCCATCCGCTGAAGTTGTAGTTAGGTGGGTGGTGCCAAGCGCCGCTCCGAGTTGGTCATCAAAACCGTCTGATACCGCGCTGTTCCGCACCCACTAAAATGCGTTGGCGTCAAATCCAGACCTTTCGCTCGAGCAAATCTATTGGGTGTCGAAGCAGGCTGACTCGTCCCATTGCATTAGTATGTGGCCGTAGGAGCGGCGCAGCTGACAGTAGCGTTGGCGCTAGCCGTGATCAATAAAGTCATCCTTGTGTATCAGGCCTTCGAGCAGCATTCTGGCTATATGTAAGAGTTTGATCTGTGCGGCGCTTGGCATCACAGTGCGTAGTCCGAAACAAAATCGTCGAATGCACGCATGCGGTATTGAAATCCCTCTCCCTTATACCGAACCTGCACTTGGAAATTCAATGACAGGAGCTGCTGCCAGAACAACATAACTGTTCCCGGCACGTCAGATCCGGGTCCGTCTGGCACGTTCCGCTGCCGCGTGCCAGGGGCGATGGACGTCGGCGCGGCAGAAGTGCGCCCGGTCTGCGAAGGGCGAGATGATCACCAGAGCACATGGATCAGGCAGATTGCGTCAATCACACAGTACCACCTGGATATGGACGATTGAACATGGCCGCCATCGAACAGGATAGGCGCCTACTCTGTAGTGTGCTTACAGCGAGTATCACTTTTCGGGCGTCAATTTGCCGGAGTTCAAAAGCAGCGATTTCCTGCGGCCTATTGTCAATCACAAACGCTGTGGACGCGGAATCAACTAAGGACTTGCGGTTTGTCACTCCGAGCTTCCAGCGCCCGAGCCCGAGCAGTTGGTGGCGATGGTGCCAAACGGTTGTGTTTGCCGACCCGATATCGCACCGTCGCTATGCAGCGGCTTGAACAACGTAGTGTTAGCATGACGGGCCGACAGACTGTGCTAGTGACGGGGGGCGCGGGCTACATTGGTAGCCACGCGGTCTTGGCGCTACGGGACGCCGAGTTTGAAGTCGTTGTCCTTGACAACCTTTCCACGGGACAACAGTGCTTGATAGCCGAAGACGTGTCGCTAGTGGTCGGAGATATCGGGGATCAAGAGTTGATCCGACGGATCGTAACCTCGCACCAGATCAAGGCGGTGATGCATTTCGCGGGGAGTGCTGTCGTCGCCGAGTCAACCATGAGGCCGCTCGATTACTACCAAAACAATACCGTTAAGAGTCATGCGCTGATTCAGAGCTGTGTGGACGCCGGCGTCGAGAACTTCATTTTCTCTTCGAGCGCGGCGGTCTATGGAATTCCCGACATATTACCCGTCGTTGAGAATGTGCCGAC
>JBJXDY010000086.1:0-3628 GCA_046154965.1 Dongiaceae bacterium
TTTCCGGTAAACATCGGCAAGGGTGACCAGTTCAAGCCGGAGTTCCTGGCGATTGCGCCGAACAACCGCATCCCGGCGATGGTCGATCACGAACCAAAGGGCGGCGGCAAGCCGATCTCGATCTTCGAATCCGGCGCGATGCTGCTGTATCTCGCCGAGAAGACCGGCAAATTCCTGCCGTCAGATATCTACGGTCGTTATGACGCGATCCAGTGGACGTTCTGGCAGATGGGCGGGCTCGGCCCGATGGCGGGGCAGAACCATCACTTCAGGAACTACGCGGTTGAGAAGATAAAGTATGCCATCGACCGCTATGTGAACGAAACCAACCGTCTCTACGGCGTCCTCAACAAGCGGCTGTCGGACCGCGAGTTCATCGCCGGCGAATATTCGATCGCCGACATGGCCAGCTATCCCTGGATCGTGCCCTACAAGAACCAGGACCAGAACATCGACGATTTCCCGCATCTGAAGCGCTGGCTGGAGACCATCGGGGCGCGGCCCGCGACGATGCGCGCCTATGCGCTGGCGAAGGAGGTCAATCCCAATTTCGGCCAGCCGGTCAACCGCACCGAGGAAGAACGCAAGCTGTTGTTCGGCCAGACCGCGGCGGTCGTGCGGTAGGGGCGTCGGCAGGGCGGGATAGGCAGGCCTGTGCGGCGTTTCCGCCTGGCAGGCCCGGCGAAGGGCGGATTGTGGCATCCAGCGCCTTGCGGGTGAGTTCCATTGTCGCACCTGCCCCGGGGGACTTTAATTGTCCGCGCGGCGATTGATCCGACAGGTATCCGCCTGCGTTAACGGCATTGTCCCTGTTCAGCCGATCGTCATGTCCATTCCCATCGAAGAAAAATGCAGAGAACTTGCCGGCTATGCCCTTTCCGGGCAGCGCGGCTTGAACTCTCCGGACCGCCGGCAGGTGCTCGCCGCGAGCCTGGAAAAACTTGTCAAAGACTACATTGCGTTCGAGCGGGAAAAGCTTCGCTACGGCAATCGGGCGGAGTGAGCAGGCCTCCGCGTGGGCGATCGACCGCATCGGACGCCCCGCGATGGAACCCTCGTTTCGAACCCCGAATGCGGCTGTGGCCCGGCGGGCACAGGCGAATTCAAGGACTCTGCGTATGATCCTCAAACGAATTCACCCGGAGATTGAAGATGAAGAACGTATCGTTACTCTCGCTCTCCGTCGTCCTGGCGACGGCGGTGATGGCGGCTCCCGCCTCGGCGGCCGATCTGGCAGCCCGCCCCTACACGAAGGCGCCGCCTGTGATCGCCACGGTCTACGACTGGAGCGGCTTCTACATCGGCGGCAACGCCGGCTACGGCACGACGCGTAACTGCTGGGATTTTGTCAGCCTCGGCGGCGCGCCGCTCGCGGGTAACCAAGGCTGCTACGACGCCGACGGCGCCGTCGCGGGTGGCCAGATCGGCTATCGCTGGCAGAGCAACGCGTTCGTGTTCGGTCTTGAAGCCCAAGGCAACTGGGCCGATCTGGATGGCGGGCGGGTGTCGTTAACCCCCGGCGGCGGGGCCGTCTCCATCAACTCGCGCGTGGAGGCATTCGGGCTGTTCACCGGCCAGATCGGCTACGCCTGGAACAATGTCCTGCTGTATGCGAAGGGCGGCGCGGCGCTGGTAGACAACCGCTATTCCCACACCTTCACCGGCACCAACGTGCTGTTCAACTCGACGAGCGACACCCGCTGGGGTGCCACCGTCGGCGCCGGCGTGGAATTCGGCTTCTCACCGAACTGGTCGTTCGGCGTCGAATACAACCATATCTTCCTCGATCGCGACACGCTGGCGTTCGCCGCCGCTCCGGCGGGCGTCGCCTCTACCCACAGCATCGGTCAGGACGTCGACCTGGTCACGGCCCGCATCAACTATCGCTTCGGCGGCTCGGGAAAATCCCGGTACTGATCGCGCCAACGACACCGGAGGGGCTGGCAAGCAGACGCCCTTCCGGTGCCTCTACCTCATCGGCAAATGGCGCGCGGTCCGATGCTACGGGCCGCGCGTTTCGATTCGATGATCGCCTCCTGTCCCGGCTGCTTCGTCCGCCGGGCTCGACGCCTTCGACGGCATGGCGCGCAAGTCGCCGCGATACCCAGTGTAGGTCAGCCTTTCGGAAAGCCCACCGTCTGCGACAGCATCACCTGCTGGTCGTGGTCGAGCCCTAATGCCTTGGCGATCGCATCGCGATCGATCCAGGCGCGGATCACGGTAGCCAAGCCGTTGCCGGCGGCGAACAGATAGACGTTCTGGCAAATCGCGCCGGCCGCGGCAAAGGCGAAGCCTTCGCGGCTTGCGGCCGGAATCAGTTTCATCCGGCTGTGGTCGGCGACGAACACCAGGTCCAGCGGCGCCTCGTCGACGAAGTCCTGATAGCCGGTCACGCGCCGCACGTCCGTGCCGGCGACGAGCAGCAGCGCGTTGGCGGCGGCGTCGTAGCGATAGGCCCCCGAGGGCAGCGCGACGTAGACGTCGATCTCCTGCGCATTGATCGCCGATGGCGCGGTGCGCCCGCCGTCCGGCCGATTGACGCCGTCGGCGGCCCACAGCAGAGCGGACAGCAGCGGCAGCGGCAGTTCCATGCGCGCGAAATCGCGGCCGGAGCGGCGCTGCGCGATCGCTTCCATCAGTGGCATGCCGCCCGATTTTTCGGGCGCGGGCAGCACGATTTTCGGTACAGCATCACCCTGCGCGGGAAGCGGGTGCAATCGTCCCATCACGCCGAGCGCCAGTTTGGTCAGGGTGTTCATCGCAATCTCGCCTTGCATGGGCGCCGCCGATCTCAGGGCGACAAATGCAAGCCTACCGTCGCGCCGGAAAGCCGCCTTGTTGCAGATCAAAGGAACCGTGCGGCGATCCGTAGGCCGATTATGTCGATGCCGACGCCGCAGCGCGATCGGCCGCCTTGCGCAGGCAATCCGGACACAGGCAATCGCCGCCGTCCTGCATCGGCAGACGGAAGGATTCCTCGCCGCACCAGCACGGGCCGGACAGGCTGCAGCCGAACGCGGTGCCGCAACGCTCGCAGATGACGCGGCGCGCAGGCGGATTTTCTGACCGGCTGTTCATCTTTGGGACCGTACCGTGACGGAGATTTAACCCCGGGTTCACGCCGAAGCACGTTATAATTTGCCATTAGACGTCCGCGAAAGGGAATTCCGATGGCCCGCGATTCGCAAGCAGCCCTGGTCGCGCTCAATCGCTTTGGATTCGGCGCGCGCGGCGGGGCCTCCGGCGATTTCCTCAACGCGGCCTCCGATCCGCGCGGCTTCGTCAAGGCGGAACTCGGCCGCCCCAATGGCGCGCTGCTCGAAGTGCCCGGACTGCAGTCGACGGCGGCGCTCGGCAAGGCGGTGTTCGATTATCAGTTCGAGATCCAGCAGGCCCGCGACGCCGCGGCCAAGCCGGCGCCGCCGGCCGGCGCTACCGAAGGCCCAGCGCCAGAGCCGGATGCGAAAACGCAGCGGCGCAATCTTTCGCTCAACGGCATCGCCATGGAGATCACGGCCAGGGAGCCGCAGGCCAAGTCTCCTGAAGGCGCGGCCATGGCGCCGGAGGCGATCCCGCCCAACGCGCCGAAGCCGCCGCCGCAACCGCTCAACATCATCCAGAAGACCTT
>JBJXDY010000087.1:0-44787 GCA_046154965.1 Dongiaceae bacterium
GGCGTTAATCTCTGAAAGTAGATATGCCGAGCGACCCGGAGTGATTTGACGCTTGCGCGGGAATTGCCCGGCAGTCGTCATACGATGCCGTTGCGACCGGCTTAGGCTGGTCAGCTGGCCGGCTTCATCATCGGCGACGAAACGATCGTTGGTATTGCTCATCTCGGTGTCCCTTGTTGGACGCGGTATGACGTGAACCGCTAAGGGACAAGATGGCGATTTAAGGAGTTAGGCACACCGTGCGTTTGAACCGGGTTCTCGCGCCCAGTTCCTACGATTTCGACCTCGATAATTTCCAGTAGGATTGAGCGCAGGAATTCATCGCTCTGGTGACGATGGCAATACGTTCGTTGGATGATCCCGTGCCCGGAAACACGTTTTCGACGCCCAAAATTTCCCGGTGACCATTTAGCCACCGGCCAACAGTGCGACGGTCAATCTTGAAGGCAGTCATTACTGTTTCCTTCGGCTTCGAGTCAATAACGCGGCCTATCTCCGAGAAAGTCATTTCCCGGACATAGGCTACGGCTACTTTCTTGCATCGGGAAATAATCCAAGCGTTGGTCGGCGCGCCGCTCCGCGCCCGTAGCCGTTCGAATCCCTCCGGCAATGTACCGGCGGCAAGTTCGCTCAGGGTCAAGATGAACCAATTGAATATTTCGGGAGGGAGAAATTCATTGGGAGCGTCGTTCAGAACCACTGTGTGCGGTGCATTTGGCGCGGTCCAGTTCGCTCGGCTTGCGTAGGCCTCGAAGCAGGCGATCCTATTGCAAAGATCGGCACGGTAAAAATCGGTTTCCCGTGTCGCGCGCTCTTGTGCGGGGAATTTGATCACCCCGAAGCGGAACCTATGTTGTTCTCGCCGCCATTTATCGACAGCGTCCTTCACTGGCGTCGGGCTACGCATAGGTTGCCTCTCTAAAGCGCCGATTTCATCTGTACGACATTGCCGCCTGCAGGACGACACCATGCCGCCCAGGCTTCCATCAGATCGCGGCGTTTCTCCAAGTGATCCGTCCGCGCGTATGCCTTCTCCGACTTGTCCTTGATAACGTGGGCTAGCGCCGCTTCGGCAACTTCGCGCGCGAATGGCGTCCGTTCGGCTGCCCAGTCGCGGAAGCAGGAGCGGAAGCCGTGTACTACTTCCTTCCGTCCCATGCGGCGCATCATCTGGAGTAATGTCATCTGCGACATGGCGGTGCCGCGCTTCCGGCCTGGAAACACAAACGCGTTCGTGTCTCCGCCGGACAGCTCGCGCGCATCGGCCAGGACTTCCAAAGCCCGAGGCGGCAGCGGCACACGATGCGGCCGGCCGCCTTTCATCCGCTCTGCCGCGATGGTCCATAAACCCGTTTTCAGATCGAATTCGCTCCAGGTCGCGTCGAGGACTTCGCTGGTCCGGGCTGCCGTCAGGATCAGCAGTTCCAGCGCCAGACGGGCCGGCAAGCCCGCAGGACTCGCGTCCAGGGCCTTAAGAAAGCCGGGAAGCTCAACGGCCAGCATGGCCCGGTGATGTTGTGCGCGGTCATTCTGGCGCGGCAGCCCTTTGCCGACACCTTCAACCGGGTTTTCACCCTGCCGGTAGCCGCTGGCAGTCGCCCAATCCAGGACGGTCCGGATGCGCTGCCGGAGGCGGCGGGCGGTTTCCGGCTTCGTTGTCCAGATCGGCGCCAGCACCTTTAGCACGTCAGGCGTTCCGATCTCCGACACGCGGCGGCTGCCGATCACGGGGAAGGCGTAAGTGGTGAGCGTATTCAAGAACTGCGCCCGATGCTTCTCGTTTGTCCAGCCCTCTTGCCGGTCGGCATGAACGCGCTTGGTCGCTTCCTCGAAGGTTGGGATGGTGGCTGTTGCTCTACGGCGTTCCGCCAACGGATCGCCGCCCTGGCGGGCCAGCTTCCGCATCTCCCTGGCGAGGTCGCGCGCTTCGGCTAAGGGTACAAGCTGAGCGCTGCCCAACCCGATGTCCCGGCGCCGGCCATGAACGACGGTGCGCAGGGTCCACCGTTTTGAGCCCGTGGGCTCGACCTCCAGGTAGAGCCCATTACCATCGGCGTAGCGGCCAGGCGCTTTCTGCGCCTTAACCGCGGCGGCTGTGAGGGCATTTACGGGATGTCTGCCGGCGGGCTTCATGGGATCGATTCCCTTCCCGGGAAGCGGCTCGCCTCCCACAACCTACCCCACATATAAGCGGGACAAGATGGGATTGCAAGGGACAGCCTGAAACGCGAAACCTTTTATTTATCAGCATTTTTGGACGCCATGGAACCGCATGAAACGCCAGTTAGACGGACGCCCCCTCCGCCAGAACCGAGATCGCGTCACCGAGCGGCTTGCCTAGCGTGGTGGTAAATCGCCACCGCGCGTTGCGCCCTCAGTACATCAATCGTTGAACTCTTCCTGCGCGTCGTCGGCGGTATCTTCGATCGCATCGCCGGCGTTCTCGACGTCCTTGCCGACGCCTTTGACGGTATTGCAGGCGCCGAGGCCGATAGGCGCCAGCAACAGCGCGAAGAAGGCAACGCGATAGATGAATTGTGACATCGGGCTTGCTCCTAGGATGATGGCTTCACTGCGCGACTGAATGCCGCCACACGCTCTGTGGTTCCAAGCCGCAGATTGAGCGAGATCAAGGAACTTTCTCTCGGGAGCGCGGTTCATCTCACCAGACACCGTAACGGAACTCTTCTGTGGCTGAAGTCCAGGGGGCAGCCCCGCAGAGCGTTTTCTGTCGGAGATCATTCAAACAATGCAGCAATCGGCGGAGGAGACAATCATGAGCAACGGAAAGAGCGCGGGCGAAAAGGATTACGCGACCCTGGAGGCCGATTTCGTCAGGTTGCGCGAAGATGTCGCATCGCTTTCGCAGACCGTGAAGAATGTCGCCTCCCGCGAAGCCCGCGGCATGGCGGATGCGATGCGGGATGGAATCGACGGCGCTGCCGAGCGCGTGCGCAAGGCCGGCAAACGCGCGCAGACCAGCGCGCAGGAAGCCGCGGAGTCGCTACAGGCGAGCGTCGAGGAGCATCCAATCCAGAGCGTGCTGCTGGCGCTGGGGCTGGGCGTGGTCGTCGGCATGCTGCTGCGCCGCTGAGGCGCGACATGCTCTCGCTGCTTCGCACGCTGCTGGTGACGGCAGCGGTGCAGCAAAGCGCCACCGACGCCAAGCGCCGGTTGCGGCGTGGGATGATCCAGTTGGCGCTCTGTTTCATCGCCGGCTTGCTGGCCGTCGGCGGCGTGGTCTTCTTGATGGTCGCGCTTCACGATGCGCTCGCGTTCCGCTTCGATCCCCTGACGGCAAAGCTGATCTGTGGCGGGGCGCTGGTGGTGCTGGCGCTAATCGCCTTGTTGATCGCGCGGCAACCTTTCACGCCCAGCCGCATTGACAGAGCACGGCCGGCTGCGGCTGCGAGCGTCGATATCGCCGCCGCTCTCGGCGAGGATATCGGTGCGGCGCTTTCGCGCAATGCCGGCATGCTGACCATTGGCGCTTTCGTCGCAGGATTAGTTATCGCCGCTAGGCGGCGATAGAAGTTGTTTCGAGGAGTCCGTCATGACCAAGAGCGAATTGATGCAGCAGAAAGCCGAGGTCACCGACATCTACACCGGGATCAAGCGGCAAGATCGGAAGAAGCTCGCGCTCGGGCTGTCGCGCGCTCTCGCTGAGACCTATGTGCTATATGTAAAGACCCAGGGCTTTCACTGGAACGTAGTCGGACCGCTGTTCTACGGCCTGCATAAGCTGACCGAAGAGCAGTATGAAAATCTGGCGGATGCTGTCGACGAATTGGCCGAGCGCATCCGCGCCCTCGGCTATCCGGCGCCGGCGACGCTGGGCGAGTTCATCGCGCTGAGCGCCATCAAGGAGAGCCCGGGCATCGCCAAAGCCGAAGAGGCGATCCGGCAGTTGACCAACGACCATGAGGAGATCTGCCGGACCTTCCGTGAAACTGCATCGATCGCCGACGAATTCAATGACCAAGTGACGGCGGACATGCTGACAGACCGGCTCAAGGCCCATGAACAGATGGCGTGGATGCTGCGTTCGCTGATCGCGACCTGACAGTCCGCACCGACGACAAAAACCGTAGGATGGGGGACAGTTCGATGCCGGACGCAGGCTTGGCGCTTGAAGCCGAAGCGGCCGTTGCGGCTACGCCGGACGTTTCGACCTCCCGACTGCATACGTTCCTGTTGCTGGCGATCTGTCTGATGCTCGCCTGCTACACGTTGTATGTAGCCCGGATTCTCATCCTGCCGATCCTGGTTGCTATCCTGCTAAAGCTGGTGCTGGCGCCGCTGGTGCAAATGCTCGCGCGGATTCGAATTCACGAGACCATCGGCGCCGCGATTGTGCTGACCATGCTGGCTCTCGGCGTCGCCTATGGGACTTATGCGCTGTCGGCGCCGGCGACCGAATGGGTCACCAAGATCCCCGAGCGGCTCTTCGTCCTACGCAGTCATCTGCGGCATATCAAAGAGCCAATCGAGTACATCCAGCAGGCTGGACGGTCGATCTACCAGCTTTCCGAAATCGCGACGCCGGCGTCCGATCCGGCGGCTCCCGACCCGCAATCGGTTGTGACCAATGACCAGAGTGTAGGGACAGTCCTGCTCTCGGAGACAGCCTCGCTGATGACCAGCATCGGCACCATGCTGGTGCTGCTCTACTTCCTGCTGGCATCGGGCGACCTGTTCCTGCGCAAGCTTGTCGCTGCCCTGCCGACCTTTCGCGACAAGAAACAGGCGGTGGAAATCGCCCATCAGGTGCAGAGCGATGTCTCGCACTATCTGTTCACGATCACGATCATCAATGGCGTCCTCGGCATTGTCGTCGCCGGCGCCCTGAGCTTGATCGGCGTGCCGTCGCCCTGGCTGTGGGGCGCGATGGTGGGAATCTTCAATTTCGTGCCCTTCGTCGGGCCTGCTGTCTGCCTGGGTATCGTCGCCCTGGTGTCCTTCATGAGTTTTCCGGACTGGCAGACCGCCCTGCTGCCGCCGCTGGTGGTGCTGGGACTCTGCACATTGGAGGGGCAGTTCATCACGCCGATGATCCTGGCGCGCCGGCTATTGCTGAATCCGGTCGCCGTGTTCATCTCCCTGATGTTTTGCGGCTGGCTGTGGGGCGTGGTCGGAATCCTGATCTCGGTGCCGCTGTTGGCCGTGTTCAAGATCTTTTGCGATCATGTGTCGCCGCTGACGCCCGTGGGCGAATTCCTCGGCCGCTGATTTGCCGTTCAACCCATAAAGGAGGTGTAGCATGGAAGCAGCTCGTTTCCGCGAGATTCAGAGGGATATCCCCGGCCACTTCGGCAATCCCGAAGGCATCGCCGCCGACGGGGATCTCGACTTCGATCAGAAGACCGCGCTGTTAAAGCAGTGGGAGTTCGATCTCCGGCAGATGATGGTGGCGTCGGAGGAGAACATGACCGACGACACCGCCAATCAGGGCCAGGTGGCGGAGACTCTGCGCCACGTGCGGCGCATCCTCAGCGCCTTTGAGCGCGTCGATCCCGCGCTATCGAAAGAAGCCGGCGGCACCGCCAAGGCCGGCGGCCAGATCGCGAAGTAAGCCGGCTCGAAACTCGGAGCGGGAACTTTTTGCCGGCGCCTGCATTGATCCGATACGCCGCTGGTACGACCCCCCGCCGATGCCATGGCCAGTGGCGGTTTCCTGCCGAGAGGCGGCCTGCCCGGCCGCCTCTCATTTTCTTTGCCGCCTGGCCATGCAATCACCGGCCGCGGAACAGACTTTCGGCCGGGTTGTTGTACCCATATCCCGATGCGCCGGCTATCGCACGGCGCCGTAGTTTCTTAAGGTGACATCATGCGCGTTCTTGCGGTTTTCCCGGCGGTTCTAATCCTTGCGGCCTGCTCGTCGGCGCAGCCCGAGCGGGTCGACTCCAGCAATCCGACTGTGACCTATAAGTACTTCGGCGACACCTATGGCAGCCAGTTCGACGAAGTTTCCTCCCGCGCGGCCGACTATTGCAATGAGCGGTTCGGCAAGGCGGTGCGGCTGAAGAATGTCGACGAAGGCAGCGGCGACGAAAACTTCGCCGTCTTCGAGTGCGTCTGAAACCCATGCAAATCTAGCGCGGCACAGATGGAGGGCGAGCTTCCCCTGACGCAGGCAGCTGTTCGCCTGGGCGTTGCCGCCCTGTTCGGCATGGCGCTTGGCATCGAACGCGAATGGCGTCGAAAGCCCGCCGGGCTGCGGACCCACATGCTGGTGGCGCTGGCGGCTGCAACATTCACCATCCTGACCAACGAACTCTTCCATGCCAGCCTAGCGGTTACGTCGAATTCAAAGGCCGATCCGGCGCGGGTGATCGAAGGCGTGATCGCCGGCGTCGCCTTCCTGGGCGCCGGCACCATCATCCAAAGCCGCGGCGATGTGAAGGGGTTGACCACCGGCACCAGTATCTGGGTCGCCGGTGCCACCGGGTTGGCATGCGGCGGCGGTTACTACGGGATCGCCGCGATTGTCTTGTCCTATGCGCTGGTCACGCTGGTCGTTCTGGGTTTCATCGAGGCGCGACTAAACGGCAGTGCGGCAAAACCAGATAGATAAGGAATACACGGCCGAAAATCGCGGCTGGCGCGATGGCCAGCGGCGGGAACCTTAGACCGCGTCCTTGAGGGCCGCGCGCTTCGTCAGTGATTCGGACTCCAAGACATGTCCGGCATCGAGGCCGGCGATCGGGGCGGATTCGGATCTCGGAATCTTTAAGCCGTCGCCCGAAAGCAACTGCACCAATTCGCCGCGCGCGCGGGACACCCGGCTTTTAATCGTGCCGACGGCACAGTTGCAGACCGCCGCCGCTTCTTCGTAGCTGAGACCGCTGGCGCCGACGAGGATCAGCACTTCGCGGTGATCGTCGCTGAGCTGCCAGAAGGCACGGCGGAAATCGCAGAACTCCAAGGCTGCCTGCTGGGTGGCGGGCACCGACTGCACGATCGCCTCGGCGTCGTCCAGCGGCACCACGGGCCGGTTCTTGCGGCCCTCGTTGTAGAACAGATTGCGCAGGATGGTGAACATCCAGGCCTTGAAATTCGTGCCCGGCTGGAACTGCTCGGCCGCCGACAAGGCGCGCACCACCGCGTCGTTCACCAGATCGTCCGCCTGTTCGCGCCGCCGGGTCAGAGACCGGGCGAAGGCGCGCAGATGGGGCAGCACCTCAACCAATGCCGCCTGGAATTCCGGCATGTCGCTGGCTCTCTGGAGTTGCGCCATCCTCTGACCTTTTTCTTGTGAATGTCTCAGATTGCGAATCCGGGCGACGCCGGATTACTGACTCTTGCTCTTCTTCTCACGGAGCTTGTCGAGAAGCTCGAGAAATTCCCTGGGCAGGGGCTCGCTCACGACTTCCGAGTACATCTGCATCAACTGCAAGTCGAACCAACGGTCCAATTGCGCCGGTGTTCCGAAATCGACAGCGCCGTTGGCCGGCTGCTGCAGCTTCGGAGTCGAATCGCCCGTCGAATTCTCTGAGGCGCCAATCACTTTCTTGCTCTCACTCATTGCCACGATCTCCCGCACCGAAACTTGCAGCATGCGTGAGATCCTGATGATCCGATCGCGTGCAAGCTAAACCCCGCGCCCAAGGTGTCTGTTCCCTGTTTCCTTTGCGATGGCCGATATGCGACTGTCGCGCCCGCGAACGCAACGGTACCGCCGGCGACTGGCCAAACAAATCGCCTGTGATTGGGAACTCGTTTTTCCGGCAAGTGTTCCTATTGAAGGCGAAAAAATATTTCGCCTCGTTCCCTATTTGTTCAAAACGACGGTCGGTGGGAGATCTTCATGGCAGACCTGGCTCACGAAATTGCTGTTCGATTGCCGTACCTGCGCCGCTATGCGCGGGCGCTCGGCGGCTCGCAAGCGCGAGGCGACGAATACATCCGCGTCTGCCTGGAGGTGCTGGTGGAGGAGCCGCACCGCATCAGCGCCGATTCCGATATGCGCGTTCAACTCTATCGTCTGTTCCACGATATCTGGCTGCCGATCGCCAAGGTCGAACCGGTTCCAACGGTCCCCTCCGGCCGTTCCATCGTTGCCCGGCTTGAAGCCCTGCCGCCGCGGGAACGTCAAGTGCTGCTGCTGACCACGCTGGAAGGATTTCCGGTAGAGGCCGCCGCCAGCGTCATGCGCATCGCACCGGCCGAGGCGGCCGCCCTCCTGGAGAAGGCCTGGTCGGAAGTCAACCGGCAGCTCGCCACCTCGGTGCTGGTGATCGAGGACGAATCCGTCATCGCCATCGATATCGCCTCGATCGTCCGCGAGCTTGGCCATAGCGTGGTGGGCATCGCCGGCAGCGAGCGGGAGGCGGTGGCGCTGGCCAAGACGAAGAAGCCCGGCCTGGTGTTGGCCGATATCAATCTCGGCGCCGGCGGCTCGGGCATCGATGCCGTCAGCAAGATCCTGCAGGCCATGTCCGTGCCCGTGATCTTCGTGACAGCCTTTCCCGAGCGGCTATTGACCGGCGAACGGCCGGAGCCGACCTATCTGGTCACCAAGCCGTTCGAGCCCGATACCCTGAAGGCAACGATCTCACAGGCGCTCTCGAATGCCAGCGAGGGTAGTCTGGAGCGGCGCTCCGCTTAGCGGAACTCGAGGGCATTGTGAGGCTGCTCAAGCATCGATTGATGCTGGTGTTTGCATTGGTTGCATTGCCCCCGACGCTGATGGGGATTGTCGCGGCTTTCGAAGCATCGAACGCTCATGCCGAGCGGCTGCGGGATTCGGTCCGCAGTTTCGCCGCCCTGGCCTCCACCTACCAGTTGGCGCTGATCGAGAATTCGACCAACCTGCTGCTCGATCTCTCGGTCAGCAGGGATGTGTTCGCCAGCGCGGGCGCGGTGGATGAAAGCCGCTGCGCGCCGACTCTGGCGCAGGCGATCCGCCCCTATCCTGCCTATGCGTCGCTGGTCGTGCTTGACCGGCAGGGCATGGCGGTCTGCGCCAATGATGCCGACCGCCGCGGCTTCGATGCCGGCCAGGAGACCTATTTCCAGCAGGCGGTCGCGGCCAAAAGCAGATATCTGAGCGGCTACGTGATGGGTGCGGAGCCGCCGACTCCGATGCTGGTGCTGGCGCAGCCGGTGATGGCCGGCACGGATCAGGTAAAGGCGGTCCTGGCGCTGGCGATCCGCCTCGACACGCTCGGTTCCGGCGAGCAGTGCCTCACCCTGCCAACCGATGGCGTGATCTATCTGCTGGACCGCAACGGCCTCATGTTGCATGGGGCGACGGTGCCGGCCGGCCTCGGCGACAGCGGTTTGCCCTCTGCGGCCGAAATCGCGGCGGCGCGGTCAGGCGATGGTGCGACGTTCCAGTCGTCGGCGAAGGACGGCATCGCCCGCGTCTATGCGGTTTCCGCGCTGGAGAATGGCAGCCTGTTCATGCTGGTCGGCGTGCCAAAGACGGGCGGTTTCGGTTGGATCGATCGCGATCTGGCGGCGCAAATCCTGCTGGTGACGGCGATTTGGATATCGGGCGTGCTGGCGGCCTGGATCGGCACAAGGCTGCTGGTTACGCGGTGGACGAATCGGCTCTTTATAACTACATCGGCGCTCGGCAAGGGCAATCTGTCGGCCCGTGCGGACCTCGACGGCGCGCCGGCTGAGATCAAGCAGCTCGGCGACACGCTGGCGGAGATGGCGGCACGGCTCGATGCCCGGCAGAACGAGCTGAAGGCTGCGCTGGAGCAGAAGGAGCTTCTGCTGCGGGAGATTCATCACCGGGTGAAGAATAACCTGCAGACGGTCACCAGCCTGCTCAATCTCTATTCCCGCGGCCTGCAGAGCGAGCCGGCCAAGCAGTCCCTGCAGGAGGTGCGTATCCGCGTGCAAGCGCTGGCCCTGGTCCATCGGCATCTGTATGAGAAGCCCGAGCATCAGTCGCTCAATGCCAAGGCTTTGCTGGGAGAACTATGCCAGCTTCTCCAGGTGAGCTCCGGCGTATCGCGCACGCGCATCGCCTTGTCGGTGGATGTGGCGCCCGTGGAAGTGGGCATCGAGCAAGCCGTGCCTCTGGCCTTGCTGGTGACGGAGCTGGTGACGAACTCCCTCAAGCATGCATTTCCGGTGAATCGGCCAGGCACGGTAACGGTTCGGCTGACCGTCGCCGCCGATGGGGTGGCTGAGCTGATCGTGTCCGATGACGGGATAGGGCTTTCATCGCCATCCGAGGGCGGCCCGGATATTTTCTCCGCGCAACCGACCACCCTGGGATTTTCGCTGGTGCGCGGCTTTGCCAGCCAATTGAGGGCGGAGATCAAGACCTTGGGGCGGCCGGGTTCGTCGGTTCTGGTGAGATTCGCCTTGGGTCCTTCGGGGCCGGGGAAGCCGCCGCCTAGCGACCGGCAAGCAGGACAATAATGGCGTAATCCGTAGAAAGGCGGGGGCCTGCAGTGAAACGGTTTCAAAAAGCGAAGAACTGGTTCTTTGCCGCGGTGGCAGTGGTTTTTGTGCTGCTGGCGGCCAGCACCTACTTCACCTACGCGGCATTCTCTCAATTGCAGGTAGACAGGGCGCAATTCTTGAAAGACAGCCTGGTGCTGCAAACGCTCCGGCAGCTGTTTTCGGAACTGCAGGATGCCGAAACCGGGCATCTCGGCTATCTCCTGGCCCAAGATTCTGCCTACCTCGATCCCTATCTGGCCAGCCTCGACAAGGTTCAGCCGCTACTGCTGAAATTGCAAACTCTTGCCGAGGACAGATCTGCCGTGCTGCGGAATCTTGCGGCACTCCAGGGTGCGATCGACGCCAGGCTCTATGAGATCCGTTACTCGCTGGAAATCGCCAAGACCCAGGGCTTTGAGGCGGCTCGCCAGCGGATACTCACCGATGTCGGCAAACGTGCGATGGATAGGATCCGCGCGGAAATCGACAATCTGATCGAGCAGATGGATCGGGAAGTCCTGTACAACCGTGCGATTGTCAACAGCAGCGTGGATCGGGCACGGCTGGCGGCGCTGCTGGCGGCGGCGCTGGGCCTGTTGGTAGCCATCGTGGGCGGCATTGCTCTCGGCCGCAACTTCAATCGCCTGCGGAATGCGCAAGAGGAATTGCGGGAACAGGCGAGCCTGCTGCAGACCACGCTGGATAACACGCGCGAGGGCGTCGCCGCCTTCGATCCGGTCAAGGGGCTGCTGACATGGAATCCGCGATTCTTCAGCTTCGCCGGCTACCCCGACGATTTCCCGCGGGTTGGCCGGCAATTCGGCGAATTCCTGGAGTTCGACCGCAGCCGGTCAGACCGCATGTTCGACCTCGGCGCGGAGGATGCGGGGATGGCGGGGCTGGCGCAGATGTCCAAGCTCAAGCAGCGGCTGCGCATCGGCGGCCGCGAGCTGGAATGCTCCCACAAACGCACTCAGACCGGCAGCATCGTCATGACCTGCTCCGATATCACCGAACGGCTGCAGACCGAGCAGGTCGCGCGCCAGGCGCAGAAAATGGAGGCCATCGGCCATCTCACCGGTGGGATCGCCCATGACTTCAACAATCTGCTGCAGGTGATCGCGAGCAGTCTGGACCTCATGGCGCGGCACAAGGACAACCCGGCGCAACTAGCCGCCAACATCGAACATGCCAGCATCGCCGCCGGGCGAGGCGCGCAGTTGACGCGGCAACTCCTGGCTTTCGCCCGCCGTCAGCCGCTGGAGCCGGTGGTGATCAATCTTGGCCGCCGCGTCCGCGCCATGGGCGACCTCTTGCACCGGACGTTGGGAGAGACCATCGAGATCGAGACCATCGTCGATGCCGGGTTGTGGAACACCTTCGTCGATGTCAACCAAGTGGAGAACGCGATCCTGAATCTTTCTGTCAATGCGCGGGATTCAATGCCCGGCGGCGGCAAGTTGACCATCGAGCTGGCGAACGCGGTGCTCGATGAGGACTATGCCCGCCGGCATGACGAAGTGACGCCTGGCCAGTATGTCATGCTGGCCGTGACCGATACCGGCTTCGGCATGCCGGCGGATGTGGCGGCGCGGGCGTTCGAGCCTTTCTTCACCACCAAGCCGGAAGGTAAGGGGACCGGGCTGGGCCTCAGCATGGTCTATGGCTTCGTCAAGCAATCCAGCGGTCATGCCAAGATCTACAGTGAGGTCGGCCATGGTACGACGATCAAGGTCTATCTGCCGCGCTCTCGGCGGCCGGAGGAAGCGGTCGCAATGTCTGATGACGCACCGGGGGCCGGCGGCAACGAGCGCATCCTGCTGGTTGAGGATGACGAGGATGTGCGCCGCGCCGTCTCCGAGATGACGCGCAGCCTCGGCTACCAAGTGCTCGAGGCCAAGGACGGCGAACAGGCCCTGGAGATGCTGCAGAACGGCACCAAGGTGGATCTGCTGTTCACCGATGTCGTCATGTCCGGCGCGGTCAGCGGCCGTGTGCTGGCGAACCGCGCTCAGGAGCTCTTGCCGTCCCTCGCGGTGCTTTTCACATCGGGCTATACCGAGAACGCCATTATCCATCACGGGCGGCTGGACGAAGGCGTGCATCTCCTCAGCAAGCCCTATCGGGAGCCGGAACTCAGCCAAAAACTGCGCACTGTGCTGGAGGAGAAGCGCCACGCCGATCGGCAGCGCGATGGTTCCGGCAAGGAGGGATCGATCGTGAACGGGTTTTCCATACTGCTCGTCGATGACGATTCGCTGATTCGCATGTCCACCGCCGGCATGCTGCAGGACCTCGGCCATAGCGTGCAGGAAGCGGCGTGCGGCGGGGATGCGTTGGCCCTTCTGGCCGAGAATCCGTCGATCAACATGCTGATTGTCGACATCGCGTTGCCGGACATGAACGGCGTCGCCCTGGTGACGGAAGCGAGCAAGAAACGCGCGGGTTTGCGGGTGATTTTCGCTTCCGGTCACAGTCCGAAAGCCGTCGATCTCGATCCGCAGAAGGTCAGGTTCGTCTTTCTGGCCAAGCCTTACAACACCCGCCAGCTCGCCGACGCCCTGGCGCGGCTGTCATAGGCAGGCGCTATTCGGCGGCGGCGGGAGTCGCGTGCTGCTGCGCGGCGAAGTCCCAATTGGCCAGTTTGCCGAGGAAGTCGTGCAGGAAGCCTTCCCGGTCGTTCTGGTAGTCGAGATAGTAAGCATGCTCCCAGAGGTCGCAGCACATCAGCGCCCGGTGGCCATCTGCCGGCGGTGACTTGGCATCGTGAGTTGCGACGATCTTGAGCCCGCCGTCATTCGCGGCGCTAAGCCATACCCAGCCGCTGCCGAAATGCTCGACACCGGTCTTGACGAAGGTTTCGCAGAACTGGTCGAGCGAACCGAAATCGCTCTCGATCTGCGAACGCAGCTGCTTGTCCGGCTTGCCGCCGCCGGGCACCATGGAATGCCAGAAGAAATCGTGATTCCAGACCTGACCGGCATTGTTGAAGATCTTCTTTGCCGACTCGTCGCCGGCGGATTTCTGGATGATGGCCTCGAGCGTCATATGGGCGTAGGGCGTGTCCGTCACCAACTCGTTCAGCTTGTCCACATAACCTTTGTGATGCCTGCCATGATGCAGTTCGACAGCGCGGGCGGAGATCACCGGCCGCAGCGCTGAGCTGTTGTAGGGCAGGGGCATCAATGTGAATTGTTTTGCCATGGGATCACCGTCGTCCTGAGTTCGCGCTCTGACACCGTGGAGCCGGGCGACCTGCCGCCTGGCTCCACGGCGCAGATTGCGCTTTACATCGTCTTGTAGGCCGGCAGGCTGCTGAGCTGCTCCTTGCTCAGCGCCGTCGATACGACAACGTCATCGGCGTTGCCGGCGAAGCTGAGATCGTTCCAGCCCAGCAGGACCGGCTTTTCGCCCATCCCCAGGAAGCCGCTGACATCGACGACCACCCCGTTGATGCTGCCGTTGGACTGCACGATGACTTCGCTGATCTCGCCGATGTTCGTGCCGTCGGGTGCGTTCACGCTCGCGCCGATGATCTCGCTGGCGCGCATCCCCGGGATCCCGGCGGCCGGCTCGATCGCGGCCTCAGGCGGCGTGGTCTGCGGCGCGGCTGCCGTGGTCGGGTCTGCGGCCTGCTCCGTCGTGGAAGCGGATGGCGCTGGCGGGGTGCGCTCGGCGATATAGGGGTTCACCGCCACGTCGTCGTCGTAGGAATAGACCATGCCCGGCTTGGCGCTCGCCGGGAACCGATGCTCGGGCAATGCTTCCAGCTGACCCTTGGTCACGTTCGCCATCACCTGATCGCCGTTCCCTGTGATCGTCAGCTCGTCCCACAGCAGGGCGACATGCTTCTCGCCCAGGCCGAGAAACCCGCCGACGCCGGCAATGATGTACTTCACGTTACCGTTGCCGTCGATGACGACGCTCTCCACTTCGCCGACGGTTTCGCCGCTTGCGTTGACGATGTTCTGGCCGATCAGCTTCTGCGAGTCGACCGCGGCGGCTTCCGCCGTGGCCGCGGCTGCATCAAGGGGGACGAAGGGTACTGGCGCGGTCAGCAAGCCGATGCCGAGGACAGCGGCGATCGCAGTGGTCGAAAGATACTTGTTCATGTTCACTCTCCGGTCTTCGATAAAGTTGAGTTTCCACGGCCCCGTGGATCACCCACGCTGACCCGTAGCTGTGAGAGAAACGGCTGCCGGTCGCAACAGTTCCCAACTCGTTGGTGAATGACCGAAATTTCATGCGAGTCACAAGGCACTGCGATGTGGAACTGTTCGGTCGGCAAACGGTTGTTTCACGCCACAACTGAAATGCGGAGACGTACAAATGCGATATCTCATTGCCTGGCTGCTCGGCGTACCGCTGTCCGTGCTGGTGATCATCTGGCTGATCTGGGGCTAATCCCGCGCGCCACGGAACCATCCTTCGGCGCCGGGCATTTACTCGGCAGGGTCCGATATTCGGGCGACCCAGCGATGCCGGTTGAGCCGGCGATACAACCTGAAGGAGTTTGACAATGCAGAACAAGAATCCCGCCGATACCGGCGGCAAAGAGAAGCTGCCGGGCTATCCTGAGGACAAGAATCCGGCAGGCACGCCGGATCCTCGCCCCGATGATTTTCCCGGCAAGGCGCCGGACATCTATGCCGGCAATAAGAATAACGGCGGCAAGGATGCCGGCCCGGATAAGCCGTCGCCGAAACACCGCGAGAACCCGGACGTGAACCAGACCCGCCCCAAGGACGAGAGCAATCCTGGGCGCGGCGATCCCGAACGCACGGGCGGTGAAAATCGAAGCGCTGAGACGGTCCGCGACCAGCAGCGCCGGTAACGCGTTGTTGCGGGCTGACGCCGAACGGGAAGGGCTGCCGCCTTTTCCGTTCGGCGTCGGTTTGCAACGAGCAATGCAACGAAACGGAGGAAGGTCGATGGCAGAGGAGCAACGCAACGAGGGCGAGGGCAATCGCACAGCCGCCCGTGTCTACAACCGTGCCACCAAGGAGTTTGCCCGGTCCGGCCAGGTCGAGAAACAGGCGAAACGCGCAAAGCAGGCGCTCGATGGCCCGCAGCGTGCCGAGCTGGAACGCGCGGAACAAGCCGGCAAGAGCAAGTCGCGCGGGGAGGACCCTGCGGTCCTGCGAAAGAAGGACGCAGGCTGATCGTCCCACGAACCGGAACCCTAGCCAAAGCGCCGGGGTTCTTTTCCCCGTGCCGTCCATACTGGCGGGACGCATTGATTGATAACAATAGTTCAGATGAGGAGATCGTCATGAATCAGGAACAAGCTTCCGGCAACTGGAAGATCTTCAAGGGCAAGGTCAAGGAGCAGTGGGGCAAACTCACTGACGATGATTTCACGGTGCTCGAGGGTAACCGCGACCAGCTCGTCGGCAGCGTGCAGAAGCGCTACGGCATCGCCAAGGAAGAGGCGGAGCGCCAGGTCAACGAGTTCCGCAACCATAATGCGGATATCTTCCGCAACTAACGACTGCCAGCTCTGAGTAAGCGTGAGTTGGAGCGTCGTCCGGCTCCCGAGTTGGCCCGGCCATCAGGTCCGATCGACGGGCAGGGACACGGATGAAGCGCGGACCGCCCGGGAACCTGCCCAAAGTTCCCGCGGCGGTCCGTGTCGTTTTTCAGGTTAGTGTCGGCCACTAGCGGCGCTGCTCGGGAACCAATCTCTTGGCGGCGCATTGATCCGCCAGACCAATACACGGAGGCGCGACATGCTCGGCACCATTCTTCTAGTTGTCCTAGTCCTTCTTCTGCTGGGGGCAGTTCCCGCTTGGCCGTATAGCAGAGGCTGGGGTTATGCGCCCGGCGGCCTGATCTCCGTCGTGCTGATCATTGTTGTGGTACTGCTGCTAACGGGACGAATCTAAGCGCCTCGCTGCCTAGGTCCTGTACCGGGCCAGGGCGGATTCATCGATGTCGATGCCAAGGCCCGGCCCCTGGGCGGTGATTGTATCGTCCATCAGCGCGATGGGCTTTGCGACTATGGCGCCGGCCTTATCCAGATACTCGATCATGTGTGGAGTTGGCGTCACGGCCAGGAGATGCGCGCTGGCTTCCACGAAAATGTGGCTGGAGACCGGGATGTTGCGGACTGCCGCGAGAGCGGGGGCCTGCATCCATCCGATCACACCGCCGATCTTCATGACATCCGGCATCGCGTGATCGCTGGCGCCGGCGGCCAATGCCGCCGCCATCCCGTCCGGGAACCACCAGTTCTCCCCCGTTTGAACCGCCACGCCGGTGCCAGCCCGGACGGCGGCCTGGCCCGCAAGATCCTCGGCCTTCACCGGCTCCTCGATCCAATGCAGGTCGAACTCGGCCAAGCTGCGGATTCGCCGGATGGCTTCCGGTACATCGAGTGACTGGTTGTAGTCGGCCATCAACAAGATATTCGCCCCAGCGGCGGCGAAACGGCTGGTTGCAAGACCGCAGTGAACATCGGCAATCGCCGCCTGGGTCTTGTTTTTGTGGGTCTCCTAAGGTTTGCTGCCAACGGGATTTGAGGACTTGCGACATAGCAACATCCGGAGGCAGACGCCGGATCGTACAGCGAGGGACCGCCGGATGCCGACAATATTCGTGGCCAGCAGCAAGACCGTCCAGGAATGGGCTGGCGATGTCGGCCTGAGCAAGAACATCTTCAAGATCGGCGTCGGCGAGGATACGGCCGAGGCGGCCATCGAGGCGATGAACGCGGATGCCTATGGCGGAGTTAGCGACTGGGTGCTGATCAAGAAGCAGGCCGCCGGCGATGAGGACGAAGCGGCGCTGATCGCCCGCCTTGCCGGCAAGGAAAAGGAAGTCGATCCCAACTACTACCCCAAGATCCGCGGTGCCCGCGGCCTGTTCCGCATCAAGGTGCAGAATGTCGCCTCGGCCAAGCTGGTCCAGCGCGCCCTGGCCGGCGAACCGGATCTGCAGGCATCGGCCAAGCTCAAGCCGAAGGAGATCGCCGAATACATGATCCGCAATGCCCTGCCCTGATGCCGCCCGACCGCGGCGGCATTAACCAATTTTCCGCAAGATGCTCAATGAAACATTACGATTCCCTCGCCTTCAGCACAAAATACGGCAATTCCGAAAGCAATAATTAACCCGACTTTAAGCGCCTCGCGCGCATGCTCTTCGCAAAGCTGCTGATTTTCCGGCGGCATCGTTAACCCGTTGACGAGGAGTAGCGAAGGTGCGGCTAGGTGACATTCTGATCGCGCGCGGCCTTGTATCGCAAAAGGACGTGCAGCGCGCCGTTGAGTACCAATCGCGCGCCGGCGGGCGCCTGGGCGACATCCTCGTCGCCATGCGGGCCGTTAGCCATGAAACGCTGGAAGCCGTCCTGCATGATGCGCCGGAAGCGCCGCGCACCATCGACGGCACAGGTATCGACGGCGTGGAACTCATGAAGCTGATGATAAAGGACATGTATGTCGGCAGCCGCGAGCTGCCGTCCGACCTGGCCGAGGATCTCGGGCTTTCCGGGCATGTGATCCGCGAACTTATTCAAATGGCGACCGCCCGCAAGCTCGTCGAAGCGCTGGGCAATGCCGGCAAGGCTGTCATGGAACTGCGCTACGGCCTGACCGACACGGGCCGCCGCTGGGCCGTGGAGGCGCTGGAGCAATGCAGCTACTCCGGCGTGGCGCCGATTCCTCTCGCCGAGTTCCAGGACAGGGTGCAAGGGCAGAAGATCACCAACGAGCGTATCGACCGCGATACGCTGTCGCAGAAATTCAGCGACCTCGTTGTCAACGACACATTCCTGCGCCGCATCGGTCCGGCCGTGAACTCCGGCCGCGCCGTTCTGCTCTACGGTCCGCCGGGCAACGGCAAGACCTCGATTGCCGAGCGCGTCAGCGCCATCTATGGCGACATCATCTATGTGCCCCAGGCCATCGAAGTGGACGGCCAGATCATTAAGGTGTTCGATCCCGCGCTGCACAAGCCGGTGCAGACCAATTCGCAGGAAGACGAATCCAACTCGATCCGCAAGGAATCGCTCGATCGCCGCTACGTCGCCTGCAAGCGGCCAGTGGTGATCACCGGCGGCGAATTGACGCTGGAAATGCTGGATCTGCGCTACGATCCCGTTGCTAAGTACTATGAAGCGCCGCTGCATATCAAGGCGCTGGGCGGCACCTTCCTGATCGACGACTTCGGCCGTCAGCTTGTCAGCCCGGCCCAGCTGCTCAACCGCTGGATCGTGCCGCTGGAAAGCCGCGTCGACTTCATGAAGCTGCATACCGGCAAGACCTTCATGATCCCGTTCGACGAGATCGTCATCTTCTCGACCAACCTCGAGCCCTCGGATCTGATGGATCCCGCCTTCCTCCGTCGTATCCCCTACAAGCTGGAGATCAAGGCGCCGACCCGCGAAGAGTATCGCCGCATCTTCCGCCTGATCGCGCAGCAGCGCGGCGTGGAGCTGCCTGATGATGTGCCGTCGATCGTCATCGAAGAGTTGCAGACCAACAACGGCTTCCAACTTGCCTGCTATCAACCGCGCTTCGTCGTCGATCAGGTCATCGCAGCTTGCAAATATCTGGGCATTCCCACGACCTTCAGCCCCGAACTGGTGCTCGACGCGCTCGGCAACATGTTCGTCAACGGCAACTGGTCGCAAAAGTCTCAATCGATGGCCGCCTAAATCCTGCAGTCCATCGTTTGTGGGAAATGGGGCGCGACGGCGCCCCATTTTCATTTGTGGCAATGATTATCCACAGGGCGATGCCCTCACATTGGACGATGGCCCCAAGATTCTTGCTTGACGGTCCTCTTCCCGGTCTTTAGGTCTGCAAAGCGTTAACCATCAAAAAAAATCATCCCAGCGCCGTTTCAGACGCGAAATTTTCGATAGCGTTCACCATCCGTTAAGGTTGCCGCGCTTTCATATTTGGAATTGCGGCGGAATTTTGTCAGGGGCCAAGCGAACGATTTTCGCAAGTGCCCGCGGATTCAGGAGGGGCCATGAATCAGCGGACGGTCGGCAAGTCGACCATCGATCGGCGTGCGGCGTTGCGGTTGGGACTGGGGGCGCTTTGCCTTTTCCTGCCGTCGGCGTCGCTGGCGGCAACGAACACCGGGGGCAAGCGCTCAATCAGTCTTGCCAATCTGCATACCGGCGAGAATCTGAAATCCACATACTGGGTCAACGGGAGCTATATTCCCGAAGCTCTGGCGGAGATCGATTGGAATCTGCGGGATTTCCGCACCGGCGACATGCACCCCATCGATCCGCAATTGGTGGATCTGCTGCACGATCTCAAGCTGAAGATGCGCAGCAAGGCGCCCTTCGAGGTGATATCGGGCTATCGCTCGCCGGCGACCAATGGACAGCTTGCATCGGAGAGCCGCGGCGTGGCCCGCAAGAGCTTCCATCTGCGCGGCATGGCCATCGATATCCGGCTGCCGGACCGGGATCTCCGGCAATTGCGAAAGGCGGCTCTCGCGCTCCGGCGCGGCGGCGTCGGCTACTATCCGAAACCCAACTTCGTCCATGTGGATGTGGGGCCGGTACGGACCTGGTAGACGGCCGTTGGTCAAAAGCGCGGCGCCAACACCTCGCCTCTGGTATCCACGACCGTTTCCGCCGGCCATACGGCGACGCGATATTCGTCCGCATTTCCCAGGAATAGCGGCCGCTTCGGCAGCCGCAGAATGCCGCCCTGGAAGAAAGTGATAACGACTCCCTGCGGATTTGCCTCCGCCCAGGCGAAAGCCGCGGCCCGATCCTGCAGCACTGCGGGCGGCCGCAGCAGGCGGCCGGCGAAATCGAAGGCACCGTCATACCCGCCGGCAATCGCTACTGGTACACCGCGCTCTTCCAATTGGCGGATCTGACCAGCAATCGGCTGCAGATCGAAGTAGCTGTGCAGGGTGGTCTTGAACTCCAAATTGACCGCTGCCGACAACAGCACCGGCAGCAGCGCCACCTGCAATAGTCGGGCCTGCAGGCTCTGCAAGGTCAGCAAAGTCAGGACATAGCTGCCGAGCAGCAGCAGCATGCCCGGCCCCAGGCTGATACCGCCAAGCCAAAGCGGCAGGTCCTCGGCGAACAGGTCCTGCCAGAGCGCGTTGAGGTGCGCCACCGGCACGATGTTCAGCAGAAAGAAGAACAGGCACACGAACAAGGCGGTCAGGCCGGGAATGGCGGCATGGAAGTCTTTCGCCCGGCCGGCATGGGTTGCCAGAATCCGCGCGGCAAGCGCCGCCAGGGGCGGCAGCACGGGCAGGACGCCATAAGATGGCGAACCGCTGGCGATTCCCACGATGGCGCCGCTGGCGGCAGCGAGCAGACAAAAGCGGCCCGCAGGCTGATCGAACAGTGCGCGCCCCCGCCGGGCGGCGCGCCATAGCACCCGCCACCAGAGCCAGGGATAGAGTGCCAGCGGCAGGATGATAGCATACCAATAGAACGGCCGCGCGACGCCCACCCGATCGATCGGCGTGTAAGCCGGAAGATGCCACAGCCAGCTCTGGCGAAAGCCGCTGTCGCCGACAACAAAAACATAGATGACCGCGACGATGGTGGCGGTGATCGCCAGCGCCAGGGCGCAGCCGGCAAACCACCGGCCTCGCCGCGCCGTCCATGGGCTTGGCGCGATCCACGGCAAGAAAACGGCGATCGGCAGGAACGCCAGCAGCGCGATCGGTCCGGCGGCCGCGATGCCCAGTCCGATGGCGCCGCCGGCGGCAATCCAGCCGTGCCGCTTCCCTTCGCGCCAGGCAAGCGCCAAGCCGCAAAGCGCCAGCACGTGGAAGGGCAAGAAGCAGAGTTCGGGCAGCGTCATGGCGGCATAGGCCGCGATGCCGCCGCTGCCGGCGAGAATGAATGGCGCATATCGGGGAACATCCCCGTCATCGCCCCAGATTAGTCGCGCCAGGGGCCGCGTCGCCCAAATAGACCCCAGTAGAAACAGTCCGGGCAGCAGGCGGGCCCAGAAATCCTCGACGCCAAACACACGCCAAGCCATCAGCACCAGGGTTGTGAACAGCGGCGGCAGTTCTCCGGGCGTCGCCGGCAGATAGGAGACGCTCTCCTGATCCTGCCAGAGCCACCACAGCGCTGCGTGCATCGGTGACTCCACGGAAACCAGCGGCGGCCGGGCCAGCAGCGCCGGCACTGCCATCGCCAGCCAAAGCAGCGTTGGCCCGATCAGTTGCCGATAGCCGGCTGCACGGCGGCTAATCCTGCGCTCGGGCTCGTCTTCCGCGGCGATGCCGCCGATGTCACTTGTTGACATCGTAGATGATTGTCCAGGGCTCGACCTTGGCGGCGGCAATCCACGATTGCATGGCCGGCAGGGCCGTGACGGCCTCGACATAGGCAGCACAAACGCTGTCCAGCGGCACGCCATAGGTCACGAAACGCGTGGTGACGGGCGCGAACATCGCATCGGCGATGGTGAAGCCGCCGAACAGAAACGGCCCCGGCCCGTTGGCGCCCGAAACGCCAAACTTCTTCCGGCAGTCCTGCCAGATTCGGGTCACGCGGGCGATGTCGCCGGCCGCCTTCTCCGTGCGGCCCGCCATCTTGAAGCGGCTGCGAATATCCATGGGCAGCCAATTCCGCAGCGCGGCGAAGCCCGCATGCATTTCATTGGCAACCGAGCGTGCCACCGCGCGGAGCTCCCGATCCTGCGGCCATAACCGGGCGGCCGGAAACAATTCCGCTGCGTACTCGCAGATCGACAGCGACTCCCAAACGGTCAATGCACCGCGCGTCAATACAGGTACCCGCTGCGACGGCGCGTGGCGTTGCAGCACGCCCATCGTCTCCGGCCGGTCCAGCGGTATCACCACTTCCTCGAATTCCGCACCCGCCTGCTTCAAGGCGAGCCATGGCCGCAACGACCAGGAGGAGTAGTTCTTGTTTCCGATATAGAGCGTCGACTCGCTCATGATGTTCCTTGTTCGAAGTTTCGGCGATGCGCTAAGCCCGCCAAGCTACCAGACACTCGGGCCGCATGGCTACGCCGCGTCTCGCTTTGCACTTTGCTTTCTGTCATTTTCCGGTCATGCTGCCAACAAGGGGAAGCACAGATCATCGGCCGATAGAATGTCCGGCGCATTTGCCGACCGGATCTCTGCCGATAGCAGTTAAGGGGAGTTCGCGAAAGCGTGCGTGTTCATTTCGTAGATCGCGGCGGCCCGGCAGCGGTCCGCGTGTACCCCGTGACCGCGAAAGATCTGCCGCGATTCCTGACAACGAATCCGGCGCGGATCGGCGCGGGCGCGAAGAAATGGCTGGCGCTCGGCGATTTCCGCGGCAAACCGGGATCGGTGATCTGGCTGCCTGACAAGAGCGGCAAGCCCAGTATCATTCTCCTGGGGATCGAGGGCGAGCGCGATATCTGGTCCTATGCCGCGCTGCGCCAGGCATTGCCGGAAGGTGTCTATCGCATCGATGCCGAGCTCTCGCCCGATGCCGCGACGCGCGCGGCCCTGGGCTGGGTGCTGGCGGGTTATAGATTCACCCGCTACAAGAAATCCAATCGCAAGCGCCCGCATCTGGTATGGCCGAAATTGGCCGACCGCGGCACCGTGGCCCGCACCGCTGATGGCATATTCCTGGTGCGCGATCTCATCAATACGCCGGCCGGGGATATGGGGCCGGAGGAGCTGGCAGATGCGGCCAAGGCCGTCGCTCGCGCCGGCGGCGCCAAGTTCAGCACTATCGTCGGCGATCAACTGCTGCAGCAAAATTATCCGTCGATCCATGCCGTCGGCCGCGCCAGCAGCCGCCCGCCGCGGCTGATCGACATCCGCTGGGGCAGCAGCGGTCCGCTGATCGCGCTGATCGGCAAGGGCGTCTGCTTCGACAGCGGCGGCCTGGACCTGAAGCCCGCCAACGGCATGCTGCTGATGAAAAAAGACATGGGCGGCGGCGCTCATGTGCTGGCGCTGGCGCAGATGATCATGGCGGAGCGGCTGCCGTTGCGCCTGCGGGTGCTGGTGCCGGCGGTGGAGAACAGTGTCTCCGGCAATGCGTTCCGGCCGCTGGATGTGCTGCAGACCCGCAAGGGCCTCACCGTCGAAGTGGGGAACACCGATGCCGAAGGCCGGTTGATTCTGAGCGATGCGCTGGCCGAAGCCTCGACGGAGAAGCCTGCCCTGATGATCGATTTCGCGACCCTGACGGGCGCGGCGCGGGTGGCGCTGGGCACCGACCTGCCGGCGATGTTCAGCAATGACGATGCGACAGCCGACGCGCTGCTCCGCCATGGCCTCGCGCAGGACGATCCGCTCTGGCGGATGCCGCTGCACAAGGGCTATCGCAGCCAACTCGAAAGCCCGGTCGCCGATATCAATAACGTGTCCGAAGGCGGCTATGGCGGTGCGATCACGGCAGCGCTTTTCCTGCAGGAATTTGTTGAATCGGGCATTCCCTGGGTCCATATCGATCTCATGGCCTGGAATCTGGCGAACCGCCCCGGCCGGCCGAAAGGCGGGGAGGCGATGGGCCTCAGGGCTGTCTACGCCCTGATCGTCGAAAAGGTGGCGGCCGGCGCAGCAGCGAAGGGAAAGAGCAGATGACAAATGTGTGGCAAGAAATCCTGGCGGCACGTCGGGAAGTCAGCGGCCGCTGGCTGTTCTTCCGCCGCGCCCTGGCGCATCCGCTGCAGCTCTTCTCGCCCCTGCCGTCATCGGCTTCCCTCGGCCGTCTTGTGGCGCGCCACATACCCGATCTGACGCGGACCAAGGTGGTGGAGATCGGCGGCGGGACCGGCGTCATTACGCGCGCCCTGCTGGAGGCCGGACTGGCGCCGGATCGCCTGATCGTCGTGGAGATCGACGAGGAACTCGCCGATTATCTGCGGCGCCAGTTCCCGGATGTCCGGGTCGTCAGCGGCGATGCGGCGCGGCTGCCTGAGTTGCTGCCGCCATCCTGGCGCGGCTCGGTCGGAACCGTGATCAATGGCATACCCATGGCCGTGTTGTCGGCCTCGACGCAACAGCAGCTGTTCGACGCTTTCCTCGGCGCTCTTGGCGCCGGCGGGCGCTATCTGCAATACACCTATTCGCTGTTCTCGCCGCTGCAGGCGCGGCGGCTCGGGCTGGCAGGCCGCCGCCTCGGCATCACGTTCGGCAATTTCCCGCCGGCGTCCCTGTGGAGTTTCAAGCGCCAGGACGCCTGACGCCGCGGCCTTGCGGAATCCGGGTCCTGCCCGGGTGGAATCTTTCAGATTTTCTTTGAACCTTGATCGCCGCCACGGCGACATCGATAGCGAGGACGGCGCGTCGTTGTGACCTGCCGTCGAGGCTCAAGGAGGTTCAGATGAAAATCCTGCGCACTGTGATTGCCATCGGCGGTCTCGCCGCAATGCTGGCCATCGTTTCCATGGCCGATGGGGCACACGCCGCCGACAAGAGTTCGCCCGCAAGCCCCGTTCAGGCCAAGAAGCCAAAGCCGGCGCCGGGTTCAATCATCCTGGTCTTGTGCCGGCCCTACCAGACCTGTCCCCCGTAAGCGCCGGGCCGGCCGACATTGCTTCAATAGCCCCTGGCGAGGTCGACCAGATTCTTCGGCGGCTTTCCCGCTGAGATCGCCTGCATGCCCTCGATCACTCCGGCAGCCGCGGTTTCGGCAAAGGTTTGCCCGGCCACGTGGGGCGTTACGCGGACTCTTGGATGCGTCCAGTAAGGATGCTGCGGCGGTAGCGGCTCCTCATGGAAGACGTCGAGCGTGGCGCCGGCAATGTGACCGGAATCCAGGGCTGCGATCAGGTCGGCATCCACCACATGGCCGCCGCGGGCGGCATTGATGACAAACGCACCCTTGGGCAGCGCCGCCAGCGTGCGCGCATCGATGATGCCGGTGGTCCCGGGCGTCAGCGGCAGGATGCAAACCAGAATCTCCGTCCGCTTCAGGAAGGGCAGGAAGCCGCTCTCGCCATGAAAACTCTGCACGCCCGGCAGCGATTTCGGCGAGCGGCTCCAGGACGCCACATCGAAGCCGAAGATCAGCAGCTTCTCCGCCGCGTCGCTGCCGAGCACACCGAGGCCCAGCATCCCGATCTTGCGATGACGCGCCAAGGGATAGACCAGCTGGTTCCACTCCCGGCGCCGCTGCTGTTCGTCGAACTCGTCCTGGCGGCGGTGGTAATGCAGCACATGCTGCACCACATACTCGGTCATGCTGCAGGTCAGGCCGTCATCCACCAACCGCACGATTGGCACCTGCCGCGGCAGATCAGGATCCGTCACCAGATGATCGACTCCGGCGCCGAGCCAGAAGATCGCCTTGGCGTTGGGATAGCGCTTGAGGTCGCCTGGCTTATGCTTCCAGGCGAGGATGAACTCGATCTCCTCCGGACGGCCGATATCGGGCCAGACGCGGAAGTCGAGTCCCGGCACCAGCCGCGTCAGCAACGCGCGCCATTGCGGCGCGTCCTCCGACATCATGCCCGGGCAGTTATAGAGGACAATCACGGCGCGCGTCGGCTCTAGGTCTTGACCACGCCGGTCTCGACAGCTTCCAGATTGAAGGCGGCGGCCATCAGCGCCTGGGTATAGGCGTGTTGCGGCCGCTTGAAGATCTGCTCCGCCGGCCCTTGCTCCATCACCTTGCCGCCCCTCAGCACGATGACCTCGTCGGCCAGCGCGCGTACGACGCGCAGATCGTGGCTGATGAACATGTAAGCGAGCCGATTCTTTACCTGGAGATCGCGCAGCAGGTCGACGATCTGCGCCTGCACCGACATGTCCAGCGCCGACGTCGGCTCATCCAGCACGACGAAGCGAGGCTTCAGGATCATGGCGCGGGCGATAGCGATGCGCTGCCGCTGGCCGCCGGAGAATTCATGGGGATAGCGGTCGCGGGTCTCCGGATCGAGGCCGACCTCCTTGAGCGCGCCGACGATCATATCCTCCCGTTCCTCTTCGGTGCCGCCGAGATTATGCACCTTGAGTCCTTCGGCGACGATTTGTCCTACGGACAGCCGCGGCGAAAGAGAACCATAAGGGTCCTGGAACACGATCTGCATCTGCCGCCGCAGCGGCCGCATCTCGCCCGAGCGCAGCCCGTCGATCTTCTTGCCGTCGAAGGCGATGGCGCCCTTGCTCTCGATCAGCCGCAGCAGCGCCAGCCCCAGCGTCGTCTTGCCCGAGCCGCTCTCGCCGACCACGCCGACGGTATGTCCCTCGCGCACATGGATCGAGACGCCGTCCACGGCCTTCACATGATCGACGGTGTGGCGCAGCACGCCGGCCTTGATCGGGAACCAGACTTTGACATCGTCGCCCGTCATGACCATGGGCGCGTCCGCCGCCGCGGCGGCGGGCCGTCCCTTGGGCTCGGCGGCCAACAGCTTGCGAGTGTATTCATGCTGCGGCCGGCTGAAGACCTCGGCCACCGGGCCTTGCTCGACGATCTTGCCGTCGGTCATCACGCAGACCCGCTGTGCCTGCTTGCGCACGATATTGAGGTCGTGGCTGATCAGCAGCATGGCCATGCCCAGCTTGGCCTGCAGCTCCCGCATCAGTTTCAGGATCTGCGCCTGGATCGTCACGTCCAGCGCTGTCGTCGGCTCGTCGGCGATCAGCAGGTCGGGATCGTTGGCCAGCGCCATGGCGATCATCACCCGCTGCCGCTGCCCGCCGGACAGCTCGTGGGGATAGGCCGGCAGGCGTTTTTCCGCATCGGCGATGCCCACCAGCCGCAGCAGCTCCAGGGTTCGCACCCGCGCTTCGCCGCGGCTCATGCCCTTGTGCAGGATCAAAACCTCATTGACCTGCTTCTCGATGGTGTGCAGCGGATTGAGCGAGGTCATCGGCTCCTGGAATACCATGGCAATGTCGTTGCCGCGGATCTTGCGCATGGAATCTTCGCTGGCGCCGACCAGTTCTTGGCCGCGGAAGCGGATGCTGCCGCCGGGATGGTGCGCCAGCGGGTAAGGCAGCAGCTGCATGATCGCCAGCGCCGTCACCGACTTGCCGGAACCGCTCTCGCCGACCACGGCCAAGGTCTCGCCCTTGGCAACCTCGAAGGAGATCCCGCGCACGGCCTTGACCTCATTGGCGCCGCGGCCGAACGAGACATGGAGATCGCGGACTTGGAGGAGGGGTTCGGTCATCTGCGCTTCATTTGACGTAGGTTTTTCTTGGATCGAAGGCATCGCGCACGGCTTCGCCGATGAAGATGAGGAGGACGAGCATGAGGCCGGTGACGGCAAAGGCGGTGAAGCCCAGCCAGGGCGACTGCAGATTGTTCTTGCCTTGCAACAGAAGATCTCCGAGGGACGGCGAGCCGGGCGGCAAGCCGAGGCCCAGAAAATCAAGACTGGTCAGCACAGTCAACGATCCAGCGAGCGTAAATGGCAGGAAAGTGAGTGTGGACACCATGGCATTCGGCAGAAGATGCCGAAACATGATGACGGCATCCGCAACGCCCAGTGCCTTCGCCGCCCGGACATACTCAAAATTCCGCGCCCGGAGAAACTCCGCGCGAACTAAGCCGATCGGCCAAGTCCAGGACAGCAGCAGCATTATTCCCAAAAGCCACCAGAAACTCGGCACGATAACGCTGGCAAGAATGATCAAGATATAGAGTGCGGGCATCGAGGACCAGATCTCGAGAAACCGCTGGAACAGCAGATCGACCCAGCCCCCGAAATAGCCCTGAATGGCACCTGCGATAACACCAATGATTGTCGAAAAGACAGTCAGGATCAGGCCAAAGAGCACGGAGATGCGAAACCCGTAGACCACGCGGGCAACCACGTCCCGCGCCTGATCATCGGTGCCGAGCCAGTTCTGCAGCGATGGCGGCGAAGGAGCGGGACCTGGAAGGTCGGTGACGGTCGTACGGTACGCATACGGAATCAGCGGCCATAGAATGTATCCATCCTTTTCGATCAATTCCGCTACATAGGGGTCGCGATAATCCGCTTCGGTTTCGAAATCGCCGCCAAACGTGGTTTCCGGATATGCTTTGACAACCGGGAAGTACCACGCACCTCCATGGCTGACCAGAATGGGCTTGTCATTGGCGATGAACTCGGCAGGCAGGCTGCCGAGGAAAAGAATCATGAAAATCACAAATGACCAATAACCCCGCCGATTCCGGCGAAAGTTCTGCCATCGCCGCCGGTTGAGGGGCGACGCAAGGAAGGTTCGAAGGCCCTGAATCCTCACCGCCCCTATGTCCCGCGCTTCTCGAAATCGATACGGGGATCGACCACGGTATAAGTCAGATCGCCTATCAGATTCATGACCAAGCCGAGCAGCGTGAAGAAGTACAGGGTGCCAAACATAATCGGGAAGTCGCGCTTGAGTGCCGCCTCGTAGCTGAGAAGCCCTAGGCCGTCGAGCGAGAAGATCGTTTCAATCAGGAACGCGCTGCCAAAGAAAATCCCGACGATTGCGCTTGGGAATCCGGCAATGACGATGAGCATCGCGTTGCGGAACACATGACCGTAGAGAACGCGGCGTTCGCTCAAACCCTTGGCTCGCGCCGTGGAGACATAGAGTGATCGCAGCTGATCGATGAAGGAATTTTTTACCAGCATGGTCATCGACGCAAAGCTGCCAATGACCATGGCAAGCAACGGCAGCGTGAGGTGCCAGAAATAGTCACCAACCTTCTGGATCCAGTTTAGTTCCTCCCAATTCGCGGAAGTGAGGCCGCGAAGGGGAAACCAGTCGAAGAAGCGCCCGCCGGCGAACAGGACAATCAACAGAACCGCGAAGAGGAAGGAAGGTATCGCACTGCCGGCCGTGATGATCGTCGTTGTCCACATGTCAAAGCGCGAACCGTCGCGGACCGCCTTCGCGATGCCCAGCGGGATGCAGACCAGGTAGCCGATGAGCGTCGTCCACAGCCCGATGGAGATCGATACCGGCATCTTCTCCAATACGACATCGACAACCGGCCGGCCTTTGAAGAAACTCTCGCCAAAGTCGAAAACCAGATACTTCTTGACCATGATGTAGAAGCGCTCATAGGCGGGCTTATCGAAGCCAAACTCGCGTTCAAGCTCTTTGATGAAGGCGGGGTCGAGGCCACGCGCCCCACGATAGCGGCTTGTCACATCCGATTCAGTGACGCCTCCGGCTTGCGAACTCGATCCTTCCAGAGTTTCGCTGCCGCCGCCGGTGAAGCGCTCGGTCACCGACGCATCGCCGCTCAGCTGCGCGATGAGCTGTTCAATGGGCCCGCCTGGCATGATCTGGGCAAATGCAAAATTGAGCAGCATGATACCGAACAGAGTCGGTATCATCAGAAGCAGCCGCCGGATGATGTAGGCGAGCATCGAAGACTAGTTCGAACTTTGCTGCTTGAGAGTCGCCGCCTTGGCCGGATCGATCCACCAGCTTTCGAAGCCGACGCCGAATTCCGGCGTTGTCGCTGGTCGGCCAAACTTGTCCCAGTAGGCGACCCAGAAAAATTTGCTGCGCTGCTGCGGAATCAGATAGAAACTCCAGAGCAAGACACGATCGAGCGCCCGGGTCCGTGCGACGAGGCTTTCGCGGGTTGGCGCCGCGATAAGCAATTCGATCAATTCATCGATGGCCGAATCCTTGATGCCGATCGTATTCGGGCTGCCCGGTTGATCCGCAGCGGCCGTGCCCCAGAACTCCCGTTGCTCGTTGCCTGGAGAAAAGCTTTGGCCCCACACGTCGACAGTCATATCAAAATCGAAACTTTCCATTCGATTCTGATACTGCGCGGGATCGACAACACGGACTCTGGCGTTCACGCCCAAGCGCTTCAAATTTTGCGAGAAGGGCGTTGCAACCCGCTCGTGGCTGGGTTGATCGAGCAGTATCTCGAATTCCATCTTCCGGCCGGTCGCGGTCTCGGTCAAAGTGCCGTCTTTGATCTCCCAGCCGGCGCCCTTAAGTATCTCGGCACCTTTGCGTAGATTGGCGCGATTGTTTCCCGAGCCGTCTGTTACGGGCAACGTAAACTCCGTCGTGAACACTTCGTCGGGAACCCGGCCGCGGAATCTTTCCAAGATTTCCAATTCTTCACCGCTCGGCAGACCGCTGGCCGCGAGTTCGGAATTGAAAAAGTAGCTGTTGGCGCGAACATACTGGCCATAGAAAAGCGTCTTGTTACTCCACTCGAAATCAAATGCATAGCCTAGCCCTTCGCGGATGCGGCGATCCTTGAACAGATCGCGGCGAAGATTGAAGGCGTACCCCTGCATGCCTGCCGGCAGTTTGTTAGGAATTTCGTCTTTCTTGAAGCGTCCCTGATGGAACGCCGGGACATCGTAGCCCGTCGCCCAGTTCTTTGCGGAATTCTCAGAGCGGAAATCGTACTCGCCTGCCTTGAACGCCTCTAAGGCGATGTCGCTATCCTTGTAGTACTCATAAATCACAGTGTCCCAATTATTCTGTCCCCGGTTGATCGGAAGATCCGCGCCCCAATAGTCCGGCACCCGCTTCAACGTGACGGAGCGGCCGGGTTCGTAGGTCTCGAGCTTGTACTCGCCGCTGCCCAACGGCGCCTCCAGCGTCGGCTTTTCGAAGTCGCGGCCTTCCCAGTAGTGCTTGGGCAGGATCGGCAACTGGCCCATGATCTGCGGCAACTCCCGATTCTCTTTTGTATTGAAGCTGAACTTGACTTTCAGCTCTTCGAGCTTCTCGGCGCTGGTCACATTGCCGTAGTAGTAGCGATAGCGCGGCAGGCCTTTTTCCTTCAGAGTTTGGAATGAGAAGATCACGTCATCCGCGGTGATGGGCGTGCCGTCGTGCCATTTGGCCTGGGAACGCAAATTGAAGATTACCCAGGAACGGTCTTCCGGAAACTCCACAGTCTCGGAAATCAAGCCGTACTCGGCGTTGGGATCATCCGACGTCGACGTCATCAGTGACTCGATTGTCGAGCTTGGACCCGCGTCGCCTTTGACAATGAAAGGATGGAAGCTGTCGAACGTGCCGACCACGTGCATCCGGAGCGTACCGCCCTTGGGCGCATCGGGATTCACATAGCTCAACTGCTGGAAATCGGGCCCGTACTTCGGATCGCCCAAGAGCGAAAGCGCATGCACTTTCTGCACGACTTCCTGCGCCCGCATCTGCCGCGGCAACAGGCCCGTGAGCGCGCTGGCGGCGAGGGAGGATTTGAGCAACAAGCGGCGGGTCAGCATGGGCACTCCCTTGGTCGTTGTGGTCTCGGCGAGGCGGCGAGCACAGGCGGGTCTCCAGGGCCGGTGAATCACATATTAGATCATACGGATAGGGCCGTCAGCCGGTTGCGCTGCCGTGGGTGGGCGCCAGACCTCTGGGCAGAACTGTCCAGGCCGCTTTGAAATCCCCAGGGAACGTTGTCTCATGCTCTCCGGCCCCAACCTGGTCCTGCCTGCCCTCATCCCGCCTCCATTTGGCGGGGATTTACCCGCGCATCAAGGCAAAGCTGGGGCAGGCCCCGGCGGCGCCGGTCTCCAAGCCGGCTCAATCCCGTCATGAGCCGCTGGCATGCCGGCCTTGCGGGCCGCGCCGTTGCGGGGTTCCGGACCCCTTGCTAGGGTCCATTTGACGCCACAGGGGCCACGGCAATTGGATCCCATGGTGTGCCGCTCCCATGCCCCTCCCAGCCCCTTTAGAGGACCATCTTGGCCAGGATCAGAGCCATCACCTTCGACCTATGGGATACCATCGTCCATGACGATTCCGACGAGCCCAAGCGCAAGGCCCAGGGTCTGCGCTCCAAGAAGGCCGAGCGCCGGCACCTGCTTTGGGAGGCGCTGAACCGCCAGGCGCCGATCGCCGAGGCCGAGGTCACCCTGGCCTACAACGTGGGCGACGCCGCCTTCAACCATGTCTGGCACGACCAGCATGTCACCTGGACCATCCGGGAGCGGCTCCAGGTGATCCTCAAGGGCCTGGGCCGCACCCTGCCGGAGGCCGAGTTCACCCGCGTGGTCACCGCCCATGAGGATATGGAGGTCCAGATCCGGCCGGACCTCATTCCCGGCATCGCCGAGGCGCTGGCTGCCCTCCACGGCCGCTACAAAACCTGCATCGTCTCCGATGCCATCGTCTCGCCCGGCCGCTGCCTGAAGCAGCTGCTGGAGAGCTACGATCTCGCCCGCCATTTCGACGGCTTCGTATTCTCGGACATTGTCGGCCACTCCAAGCCCCACCGCTCCATGTTCGAGGATGCGGCGCGGCAGATGGGCGTCACCCTGCCGGAGATCGTCCATATCGGCGACCGCGACCACAACGACGTAAAGGGCCCCCAGGCCCTGGGCATGAAGGCGGTGCTGTTCACCGCCACCCGCGCCGCCGACAAGGGCCATACCTCCGCCAACGCCATCTGCGAGCGGCACGCCGACCTTCCGGCCATCATCGACAGGCTGGCCGGCTGACAGCCGCCGCCCTTAAGGATTCTCCATGGCTGGCTTAAGCCTGGCCGCGCTCCGCCACCGGGATTTCGCTTACTATGTGACGTCCAGCTTCCTCTGGACGATCGCCATGCAGGTGCAAACGATAGCCTTGGCTTGGCTGGTCTATGATGTGACCGGCAGCACGCTCAAGTTGGGCATGGTCTATTTCGTCGAGTTCCTGCCGACGGTCCTGCTGGCGCTGCCCTCCGGCCACTGGGCGGACCGCTATGACCGCCGGCGCATCATCCTCCTGGGCGTGACGTTCGAGCTGGCGGCGGCGGCCGCATTGGTACTCCTTTCCGCGCTGGATATGATGTCCGTCGCGGCGATCCTCGCGATCGCTTTCATCTTCGGCATGGCCCGCGCCATCGCCAATCCGGCAGCTCGCGCCATCATGCCGAGCCTGCTGCCAAAGGACGACCTGCCCGGCGGTGTCGCCTGGTCCTCTGCCACCTGGCAGAGCGCGGTGGTGATCGGTCCGGGCCTCGGCGGACTGCTTTACTCCTTCGGCGCCGGCTATGCCTTCGGCACCACCGCAGCGCTGCTGATTGCCGCGCTGGCCGCCACATTCCTGATGCGTGGACGAGCCATCGAGCCATTTGCCGCCAGCGATTCCTCCGGTGGGAATCTGGCGGCAGTCCTGGCCGGCCTAACGCTGATTCGTCGCAATAAGCTGCTGCTGGGCGCGATCTCGCTGGATCTCTTCGCCGTGTTGTTCTCCGGCGCCACGGCGCTGATCCCGGTCTTCGCAAAGGACATCCTCCATGTGGGGTCGGACTGGGGCGGCCTGCTCCGCACGTTCCAGGCGGTGGGCGGCGTGGCGTCGGCGGCGGTGCTGACCCAACTGCCATTGCGCCACAAGGTGGGCCGGCGGCTGTTCGTGGCCGTGGGAGTATTCGGGGTCGCCGCCATCGTCTTCGGCTTCTCCCAAAGTTATTGGCTGTCCGCATTCGCGGTTTTCATCATGGGCGCCGCCGACATGGTGAGCGTGTATGTGCGGGGCACGCTGGTGCCGCTGGCGACTCCCGATGCGCTCCGGGGGCGGGTGATCGCCGTGGAGGCGGTCTTCATCAGCGGTTCAAATGAACTTGGCGGCACGGTGGCCGGCAGCGCCGCCGCCCTCCTGGGGCCGGTCGCCGCCGTGGTGGCCGGCGGTGCCCTGACCCTTGCCGTGACGCTGCTGTGGGGCCGCATGTTCCCGGTGCTGCGCAATGTCGACCGCTTCGAGGACGTGCAGACGAAATGAGTGATCCTGCCACCTCTGAATCGGGTCCGAGCGGCGGTTTCGCTGCCTTCGGCCACCGCGAATTCACCATCTACTGGTTCGCCCAGCTCTGCCAGCTGGTGCCGGTGCAGATGATGGCCGTGGCGGTCGGCTGGCAGGTTTACGAGATCAGCGGCAATCCGCTGGATCTCGGCCTGATCGGCCTGGCGGAGTTCCTGCCGGTGCCGCTGCTGGTGCTGCTATCGGGCCATGCCGCCGACCGGTTCGAGCGCCGCCGAGTGATCCAGATCAGCGACGGCGCCCGGGCGTTAATGGCGCTGGCGCTGCTGAACATTACCTTCGACGGCGCCACCGAGGTCTGGCCGTTCTATTTACTGGCGCTGGCCATGGGCGTCACCCGCGCCTTCGGCGCGCCGGCCGGCCGGGCGATGCTGCCGGACCTGGTGCCGGTCAAGGACCTGGCCAATGCCGTGGCCTGGCGCTCTTCGGGCTTTCAGGCGTCTTTCGTGGTCGGGCCGGCTCTGGGCGGCTTGCTCTACGCGCTGGTGCCGGTGTCGGTCTACGGCGTCTCCGCCCTGCTGTTGGCTGCCTCGGTGCTGTTGATGTTCTTCATGCGGCCACGGCCCGTGGCGGCGCCGGCGGAAAGTAGCGATTGGAGCAGCTTGGTGGCGGGCATCCTGCTCATCCGGCGCAAGCCGCTGCTGCTCGGCGCCATCAGCCTGGACCTGTTCGCCGTGCTGCTTGGCGGCGTCACCGCGCTCTTGCCCATCTTCGCCAAGGATATCCTGGACGTGGGAGTCATCGGCCTCGGCGCGCTGCGCCTGGCGCCGGCGGTGGGCGCCATCGTCATGGCCGTCACGCTGGCCTACTTTCCGCTGCAGCGTGGTGTCGGGCGGGTACTGTATCTGTCGGTCGCCATCTTTGGCCTGGCAACGATTGTGTTTGCCGTGTCGACAAGCTTCGCTTTGTCCCTCGCCGCGCTGACGATCCTCGGTGCGGCCGATCTCGTCAGCGTCTTCGTGCGCAGCACCGTGGTGCCGCTGGCGACGCCCGACCATATGCGCGGCCGCGTCACCGCCGTCGAGATGGTGTTTATCGGCGCGTCCAATGAACTCGGCATGTTCGAATCGGGTTTCGTTGCCTGGCTCATCGGCACGGTGCCTGCGGCACTCCTGGGCGGCATCGGCACGCTGCTGGTGGTGTTGCTGTGGATTCGCCTGTTTCCCGATCTCTACAACGTGGACCGCCTCGACGAGCGGCTCTAGGAATCGGGCACCCGCCGGCGGTTCGGGGCGCGGACCGCGGCGGTGGGCTAACGCGTGGTTCAATTCTGAAGCGCCGGCGCCTTGAAGTCGGTTTGGCGGCAGGTACTCTCGCTTGCCGCGCCTTGCGGGCAAACCTGGAGCCGCCAGGCGGCCGCCGCGCTCAAGGTCTTGAGGTCGAACTTGGCGGTGGCGCCCGTCATCGTCTTTGGCAATCCCTGCACCTGCATGGGACGATAGGCGCCATTCTTGAGCGCGGACCACGACAGGACGAACTTGGCTTTCTTGTCGGTCACGCCCTGCAGACGGATGACGCCCCGCTGCACGACGCCGCGCGGCGCCTGGATGGAGAAGGGAAGCGCTGCAACTTGGGGACTCACGGCGAGAGCCTGACCCGTCTGCTGCTGCGCGGGCGGCGCCGGCAGCTGGGTGGTGAGGCCGCTGCCGCCCTGGATGCCCGGCGTGACTTTCGGCCATTGGCAGGCGAACTTGAACGGCTTCTGCTGAACCGACGCAACCGGCGGATCGTTGAGCGGAATCAGAGTGTCGGGCGTATCGCTTCCGTTGATGTTGAAGCTGAACCTGACGGTCTGGTGCATCGGCTCGTCGTTCGTGTCGGGAACCGCAAGCTGATTGATGTCGTGTCCCCAGTTCATGTCATAGATGGCAAACACCCAGTCGGTGCTGTCGTTCTCGACCTCATAGGATTGGGGCGCAGACAAAAAGGACGGCCCGAAGAACACGGCAGAGCCATGGAAGTGGCCGTTGCCCTTGACCTTGCCCGCGAGTCGAACCTGCTTGGGGCAGATCTGGCCGCCGATCATCACAGAGTTGCCTGGAATCGCAGCGGCAGACAGCGACAGGGTTGGCGGCAACGCGGCCGTCAAGTTGGTGGCGCCCGGCTCTACGCATTTCATCGAATAGGGCTTCCAGGGAGACGCAAAGCCATGATTGACGCCGACGACGCGGACCTTGCCCGTTTCGCCGCCGTCGGGATTGTTGGCGAGATTGTATTGCTGATAGAAGAAAGCCGTTTTCGAGTGATCGGTGGTGGCGGTGTACACGTTGCTTTTCTGGCCCCGATCATCTTCATAGCGATAGCGCACTTCGGTATTGGCGCTCGCTGTTTCCAGAACGCCCGAAAGCTTGAGCATGCACACACCCGAGGGACCGAAGGTCTCGATCACCGTGAGCTGCGCGGACACCAAACCCGTGGTCAGCCCGCCCGCGGCTACGGGCGCCGTGATCCCGCCCCACTTCTTGCAGGTAACGTCTATGGATGACTGGGAGTGGGACGCTCCTCCTTCAACGATGATGTTGCCTGAGCCTGCGCCGGTTAGGTCATAGTTGGAGTGAGCACCGACCGATATTTTGAGGTTTCGATCTTTGCTAAAGATCGCCGTGTTGCCCTGGCCGGCGTTGCGAAGGTCCTGGGCCAGGGAGTTGCATTGGGACACGATCCATTGCCGATAGGCAGCCTGCGGGACCACGATCTGCTCGGTCCGGTCGACGCGCTTCGGTCGGTCCCCCAGGGGATAGGATTTACCGACAGCATACTCGGAGAGGGACAGTCGTTCCGCGCCGTTGTGAAGCACCAGCCATACCGACCAACTCTTGACGCGGCCCGCGGTCTCGGCGTCTAGCTCGACGCTGGCGGTGCCAACGATGTTGCCCAGCCCCGAGCCCGAGATACCGGTGTACTCGCTGCCGTTGCTCAAGACCGCTATCTCGTCCGGGATCACGCCTGTGAGAATGATATCGACGTCGTCCGCAAGAGATGGCGCACTGGACAGCAGCGTTGTAAGTATCGCAGCGGCCTGCAAGAGACAGCCCTGTTTCCTGACACTGTGTTGGCCGCCTGGGCGGGTTGAACGTTCTGCCGACTGTGATCGGTCGCGGAACTGATTGTGAAGCATCGCTTCCTCCTCGACTGGCTTGGACGCCGGCGGGCGCCGCTAATCGTGCGCCTTGTTGGTCGAGGAAGTGCGGGACAGGGTTCAATCCGCCCCGAAAGTTTAAGTCCAGGCTGAAATTGCCTTTTCAGCCATGCAACGCTTCGCCTGACACTACTGTTTCGCCTGACACTACTGTGATGGCGATCATACCGCCTACGGCCACAGCTTAGGGTAGTCCGTATAGCCGCGGGCGTCGCCGCCATAGAAGGTCGCGCGGTCCGACTGCGCCAAGGGCGCGCCGAGCCGGAAGCGCTCGGCCAGGTCGGGATTGGCGATATAGGGTGTGGCGAATGACACCAGATCGGCTCGCCCGCTCGCCAGCACGGCGATCGCGCTTTCGCGGTCATAGCCGCCATTGGCGATATAGACTCCGCCGAAGCGCCGTTTCAGTTCCGCCCAATCGAGCATCCCTTCGCCGCTCTCATGGCCGCCCTCGACAATATGCAGATAGGCCAGACCATAGCGGCCCAGCACTTCCGCCGCGTAGCCGAAAGTTTTCGCGGGATCGCTGTCGCTCATGCTGTTGAAATCGCCGAGCGGCGAAAGCCGCACGCCGACGCGATCCCCGCCCCAGACTCCGGCTACTGCTTCGGTCACCTCGCGCAGGAAGCGCGCGCGCTTTTCCAGCGAGCCGCCGTAGCTGTCAGTACGCTTGTTGGTGCCGTCGCGCAGGAACTGGTCGATCAGATAGCCATTGGCGCCATGAATCTCCACGCCGTCGAAGCCGGCCGCCTTGGCGTTCGCGGCCCCTTTGCGGAACTGCTCGACGATGCCGGTAATCTCCGCCGTCTCCAATGCGCGCGGCGTGACGAAGTCCTTGAGGCCGCTGTCGGTCACCGCCTGGCCGTTCGGCGCGATGGCCGAGGGCGCGACCGGCAATGCGCCGCCCTGCTGCGTCACCGGGTGGGATATGCGTCCGACATGCCAGAGCTGCAGGAAGATTCTACCGCCCGCGCCATGCACGGCGTCGGCGACGTTGCGCCAGCCGGCGACTTGCTTCTCGCTATAAATGCCGGGCGTGCGCGGATAGCCTTTACCCTGGGGCGATACTTGCGAAGCTTCGGCGATGATCAGCCCGGCGCCGGCCCGCTGCCGGTAGTACTCGACGTTCAGCGCGTGGGGCGCGTCATCGGCGTCGGCGCGATTGCGCGTCATCGGCGCCATGACGACGCGGCTCGGCAAATGCAGTTCGCCCACTTGCAGCGGCTGAAGAAGACTGGTGGCGGAAAGCGGTGCTTGATGCTTGGTCACGGTCATGCCCCTCGGAAGTTAGTTTCGGCGCCGTAACTAATTGATCTGACGGCGCAATGGGAAACGATGGAGGTGAGGTAGGGACTCGGCCAGCAGACACCAATCAAAGAATTCTGATGCGCAGGATTAGGAATTCTGTGGCATGCGTTGCGCGCGGTGCTGCTCTGCTGTAAGGCGCAGAAGCAGCAGAGTCCGTCCATAGGCCTGGTGATGCCCTGTCGCCTTGAATCCCAGTTTCGCCAGCACACGCTGCGACGGCAGGTTTTCCGGATAGGCCAGGGCCACGATCTCCAGCAATCCGCAATCGCCGAAGCCAAAATCCAGGCAGGCGCGCCCTGCTTCCGTGGCGACGCCACGGCCCCAGACCGGCCGCTTGAACCGGTAGGCCAGCTCGATGCGGTTCAGCATCGGCTCCGGGCTCAGCAGCGCGCAGCCCAGAAACTCATCGGGCCGCTCTCGCTCGAATACGCTCCACACCCACAGGCCATTGCCATTGCCGGCGGCGATGCGCTGGCTCAAGCGTACGGCGTGCGCCACGGGATCGAGCACCGTGCCATCCCCGACATAGCGCATGACTTCGGCATCTCCATCCATCTCCAGATAGGCGGGGATATCTTGGAGACGCCGCTCCCGCAGCAGCAGCCGTGGCGTGGTCAGGGTGCGTAGAGTCATGTGCGGTCCCGGCTTTGCCGATCCTTTATCCAGCCGCTAGATTAGCCGCCGTTTTCGCATCCGAGGAGTTACTTTCCCATGGCTGGCGGCCCGCGTTTTCTGGTGGTGGATGGCTATAACAAGGAAGCGCGCACGGAGCTGCAGGCCGGCGGCGCCTCGCCGGCGGGCGACCTCTACGTCGCCATGCTGCGCAAATGCTGTCCCGGCGCGGTATGCGAGGTAATCCATCCGGCTGATCCCGGCGTCAGCCTGCCCAAAGGCGCGGCGCTGGCGCAGTATGACGGCATCGCCTGGACCGGCTGCAGCCTGACCATCTACGAGGAAGATCCCCGCGTCGGTCCGCAAATCGAGCTGGCCCAGGCCGCCTTCGAAGCGCGCGTGCCCAGCTTCGGCAGCTGCTGGGCGGCACAGATCGCGGTGGCTGCCGCCGGCGGCATCGTCCGCGCCAATCCCCGCGGCCGCGAGATGGGCATTGCCCGCAAGATCCAGTTGACGCCCGACGGCCGCGGCCATCCGCTCTATTTCGGCAAGGCCGGCGTATTCGACGCCTTCATCAGCCATGTGGACGAGATCACCCACTTGCCGCCCGGCTCCATCCACTTGGCGGCCAATGCGTTCACCCATATTCAGGCGGTGGCGGTCACCCACAAGGGCGGCGTGTTCTGGGGGCTGCAATACCATCCGGAATACAATTTGCACGAGATGGCGCGGCTGACCTATTGCCGCATCGACAAGCTGATCAAGCTCGGTTTCTTCCGTGATCGTCCGGCGGCGGAGAGCTTTGTCAATCTCCTGGAGGCTTTGCACCAGGATCCCAGCCGCAAGGACATCGCCTGGCTGCTGGGCATCGACGAGGACGTCATGAATGAGGATATCCGCCACTGCGAAGTTCGGAACTGGATCGATCGTTTGGTTGTTCCGACCATGCAGGCGCGGCGTTAAGGACTTCGCCACCGGCAAACGCCACAAAGTCGCCATAAACCGCTCCTAAATGCCCTTCGGGGCGCGGATTGAAATGGCGGCGCGGCAGTGCCATCTGCAGCTACGGCCTTTTCAGCGGATGAAAGGATTATCCATGGAAAAGCATGTCATTAAGCGGCCCAAGCGCCTAGCGTTCGGCGTTCTCGCCCTGTCGCTGACGTTCATTGCGGCGGCCAGCCAAGCCCAGGCCCATGGCGGCGGCTGGGCGACTCGGACCGCCGAGAGCACGAGCAACGCCGTCGGCCAGACCGCGAGCACGGTGGGCACGACCGTGGCAAATGCCGGCCGCGCGACCGGCGAAGCTGTGGAGACCGCCGCCCAAGCTACAGGCACGGCGGTGGATAGCGCCGCCGAGGCGACGGGCTCCGCGGTTGAGACCGCCGTGGATGCGACCGGCCGCGCCGCGAACCGCGCGATTGATTGGACCAAGCGGGTCATCAACTCGATCTTCTAGATTCTGGAGAAGCTCTGATCTTTGCTTCCACGTGAGAACGCGCCGTTCAGGGCGCATTCGGCTTTCAGCCGTTCAGAATCCGCATCACCATTTCATGCAGACGCGGATCGCCGGCGGCCAGCACGCGGTCGCCGGATTTCAGAGTCATCGGCTGGCCGAGCCAGTCGGTCATCACGCCGCCGGCGCCTTCGATCACCGGCACCGCCGCCAGATAGTCATAGATCGACATCTTCGCATCCACCATCAGGTCGGCGAAGCCGCTGGCGATAAGACCATAGGCATAGCAGTCGCTGCTGAATAGGATCTGCCGCGCTTTCGTGCGCACGCGATCAAATGGCGCGACGGCATCGCCGAAATAATAGTAGGGCGAGCTGGCGAACATCGCCGCCAGCGAAAGCTCGCCACAGCTGCGCGTCCGCACCGGCTTGCCGTCATGAGTGGTGGGATGGCCGGTGCCGCCGACCCACCGCTCGCCCACGGCGGGATGGTCGATAATGCCCGCCGCCGGTCGCCCCTCGCGCATCAGGGCGATCAGCGTGCCGAACAGCGGCCGGCCGGTGATGAAGGATTTCGTGCCGTCGATAGGGTCGAGCACCCAAACGAACTCTGCCTCCGGCTTGTCGGCGCCATACTCCTCGCCGATAACGCCGTGGGCGGGATAGTGCTCGCCGATCAGGCGGCGGATCTCCGCTTCGGCGGCGCGGTCTGCCGTGCTGACCGGGCTGGCGTCGGCCTTCAGCTCGACATCGAATTTCCGCCGGAAGTATTTTTTGATGATGGCGCCGCTGGCGTCAGCCAGTTGGCTGGCGAAGCGCAGCAACTTTTCGTCGATCGGTTTTGCAGTCGAAGTCATCGCAAGGGGACCTTGAAACAACTCAGGCCCTCATCCGGAATATGAAACTCCGGGTGAGGGCCTGACAAAACGTGGCGGGTTATGGCAGCGGCTTCGGGCTGTCGCTCAGGCTGCGCAGATAGGCGATGAGGGCCGCGCGGTCCTCCGGCTTCTTAATGCCGACGAAGGTCATCTTGGTGCCCGGCGCATAGGTCTTGGGCGCCGCCAGGAAGGCGTCCAGCTCCGCATAGCTCCATTCCTTGTCGGCCATGCTCTTGATGATTTCGGAATAGGCGTAGTCTTCCTTGTGGGCGTGCTTGGCGCCGACGATAGCCCAGAGATTGGGCCCGACCTTGTTGGGGCCGCCTTTCTCGAAATTGTGGCAGGCGGCACATTTCTTGGCGACCGTCTGGCCCTGCGCCGGATCGGCCGCCGCCAGCAAGGCCGCGAGATCGCCGCCGCCCGCCGGTGCGGCCGCGGTCTGGGTTGCATCAGCGGCCGCGGGCTCCGCCGGCGCTGTCTCGGTTGCAGCAGGTCCGGCCGGCGCCGCGGCCGCATCGGTCGCCGCCGCCGGTTCAGCCGCCGCTTCGCTGGTGGCCGCCGGCGCTGCCGCCGCGGTGGCGGCATCGATCGCCGCCTGGTCGGGCAGCGGCGCCGGCGAATCCGCCTGTCCGCGCAGATAGGCGATGACGGCGGCGCGGTCCTCCACCTTTTTCAGGCCGGCGAATGTCATCTTGGTGCCGGGAATATGGGTCTTGGGCGAGGCCAGGAATGCGTTCAGCTCCTCATAGGTCCATTCCTTGTCCGCCAGCGCCTTGATGGCGTCCGAATAGGCGAAGCCTTCCATATGGCCGTGCTTGGCGCCGACGATGTTCCAGAGGTTGGGTCCGACCTTGGCGGGTTCGCCCTTGGCGGCGGCATGGCAGGCCGAGCATTTCTTGAAAACGTCTGCGCCCTTGGCCGGATCCGCCGCCGCGAGCAGGCCGCTCACCGGCTCCAATGCCGCCGGCGCCGCCGGTTCCGACGCTCCGCCGGCATCGCCCTCGGGCACCGTCACGACGGCGGCTTGGAACGCTTGGGGTTCGACCAGTTTGTCGGCCACAATTTGTGTAACGAGCAGGGCCAAGCCGGCGACCAGCACGGCGCCGACGATCTTGTTGGTCTCGAGTGACGACATCCGCAACCCCCTTGGGCGCCATAGAATCACGCCATCAGGCGCCCTTCGAACAGGCCGCCCATCGGCGGGCGCGGAATGTAATGACTTGGCTGCGCGCTGTCCAATGGACCCCGCCACCGATTGGTAGTTTTCCCATATGCCAGCGCAGGCTAAGTTACAATTGGCCGATCTCGCGCGGCAATTTGTCGCAACCCTCTGACTCGGAAGGTCGATTTTCCATGCCGCCGATGTTGCCGAGGATTGAAATCAAGTGACCTCCACCGCCGCCAAAGCAGCCAATGCCGGCCCGTCGCGCCGGCCGGTCGCGAACCCGATCGTGATCATCCCGTCGCGGCTCGCTTCGGTGCGGCTGCCGCGCAAGCCGCTGGCCGATATCGGCGGCCAGCCGATGATCGTCCATGTCTGGCGCCGGGCGGCGGAGGCAGACATCGGCCCGGTCCTGGTGGCCTGCGCCGAGCTGGAAATCGCCGACGCCGTCCGCGCCACCGGCGGCACCGCCATCCTCACCCGGCCTGAGCACCCTTCCGGCTCCGACCGTATCGCCGAGGCGCTGCAGGCCGCCGATCCCCAGGGGCGGCATGATGCCGTGGTGAACATGCAGGGCGATCTGCCGACCATGGCGCCCGGCGCACTCCTCGCGGCCCTCGTGGCGCTGGCCGATCCAGCAGTCGATATCGGCACCGTGGTTACTCGCATCACTAGCGATGCCGAGCGGGACAATCCCAATGTGGTGAAGGCGGCGGTGGCGTTCGATGAAGTGATGATGGCGCGCAATCCCCCGGTCGGCCGCGCGCTCTACTTCAGCCGCCTGCCCGTGCCGTCAGGCGACGGGCCGCATTACCATCATATCGGTATTTATGCCTATCGCCGCGCCGCCCTGGAACGCTTTGTCGCCCTGCCGCCGGCGCCGCTGGAAAAGCGCGAACGGCTAGAGCAATTGCGCGCGCTTGACGCAGACATGCGCATCGACGCGGCACTCGTTGACTTGGTTCCGCTCGGTGTCGATACTCCGGCCGATCTTGAGCGCGCCCGCGCCATCCTGGCGGGCAAAAACCCGACATCGAACTGACATCGTCAGCCGCAAAACCGAAAGCCATGGCCGTCGCGTCCGCCGCCACCGATCCCGCAAACTGCATCGCCTTCCAGGGCGCGTCCGGCGCCTATGGCGATCTCGCCTGCCGCACCGCCTATCCCGATATGGCGACGCTGCCCTGCGACACCTTCGAGGAGACGTTTAACGCCGCCCGCGAGGGCCGCGCCGCGCTGGCGATGATTGCGATCGACAATTCCCTGGCCGGCCGAGTTGCTGATGTCCATCATCTGATGCCGGAATCCGGCCTGCATATCATTGGCGAGCATTTCCAGCGGGTGGTGCATCATCTGCTGGCGCCCAAGGGTGCCACGCTGCAGACGATCAAGACCGTGCACAGCCATGTGCATGCTCTGCCGCAATGCCGCAAGATCATTAACGAGCTCGGCCTGAAGGCGATCGTCCATGCCGACACCGCCGGCGCCGCGGCCGACGTGGCCAAGGCCGGCGACGTAACGCAGGCCGCCATCGCCTCGGAATTGGCGGGCCGGATCTACGGCTTGGTGTCGCTGCGCGGCGACATCGCCGACGGCAAGCACAACACCACCCGCTTTGTCATCATGCGCCGGGAGCCGCTGGATCCGGATCCCGCTGCCGGACAGATCATAACCAGCTTCGTCTTCCGCGTGCGCAGCGTGCCGGCGGCGCTCTACAAGGCGCTCGGCGGCTTCGCCACCAACGGCGTCAACATCGTGAAGCTGGAGAGCTACATCCTGGACGAACGCTTCACTGTGGCGCAGTTCTACGCCGATATCGAGGGCCATCCCGATCAACGCTCCGTACGCCTGGCGCTGGAGGAGCTCAGCTTCTTCTCCCGCGAGGTGAAAATCCTCGGCGTCTATCCCGCCCATCCTTTCCGCAGCGGGAAGTAGCGGCACCCGACCGGCGGTTACTACCGGCGTCGCAGGTCAACGGCGCTTTCTCGTGCGCCGCATCCCGCGTCTTTTCAGACTTCCAAGTCGTCGCAATGACCCGTAAGTCATTGCCCTGATGCCGAAAAGACATGCTAGAGCGTTTCACGTATTGACGGAAGCGTAGCCTGTGTTGGTGAAGTAGTTGGCGCATTCGTCGGGTTCGATGTTTTGGACGAGGTGGCCGATGTGGCGCCAAGTGTCGTCGATGGTGCGCTTCT